>CAZNEV010000009.1:0-91266 GCA_964572085.1 uncultured Maribellus sp.
GGACAGACCGCTTTCCTGGAGAATGCGTCAGGGGGTAAGCCTTAAATATTCCGGAAACGCTCCGGACATAGGTGCATTGGAATACAATGCTATAATATCTGTATTGAAAAAAAAATTACAGAACGATAAAAACGCAGTCATTACACCAAATCCTGCATCTGATATTATAACCATTGTTAATACAGATGATAATTATGTTGAAAAAATATTCATTTTTAACCTATACGGACAAAGACTGATAACTTTATATAATAAGACAGAAGTAAATATATCAGAGTTAAATCCAGGAATGTATAATGTAATGGTAATTTTTAAAAATGGAAAAGGATTAACAAAAAAGATAATCAAACAATAGAATATTATGCATCTACTGTTATTTTATATTTTGGACTAAATATTATAGCTAAATACAAAAAAACACAGTTATTTATTTATCCGTTCTTTTAAAAATTCAAACAATGAAAAATTCAACTATTTGAAAATGAATAAAAAACTATTTAAAATCGCTTTATTATTATTAGTTTTCAACCAACTGAGTGCCCTTGCAAATTCAGGCCATTTTAAGAATCAAAGAATAATATTCATAGATAATTCTATATCAGAGAACTGCACCAATTATAATGAAGCGACAAGATCCTCCGGAGGTGGTGATAAAATAGCATTCAAAAACCTATCAGATGCATCAAAGCTTGCCATCGCAGGAGATATAATTTATATCAGGCAAGGTACATATAATGGCCCTGAAAATATAATTAAGCCTTGTAATGCAGGAGTAAGAGGAAGAGAAATAATTTTTAAAAATTACAATAATGAAAATGTAACTATCTCTAATGTTGGTGATAATTATCCCATTTCCATAGAAGGCAAAAATTATATAACAATAGAAGGAATTAATTTTAATAAAACCTATGCATGGGGAAGGATAATAGATTCAAATTATATCATACTAAAAAATAATAACTTTTCTAATATGAACTCAGGACAATGGCTTGCGCTTCACTTTGTTAATTCTAATTTCAATAAAGTTCTTAACAATTCATTTTATAGCCCTGGAGAAGGCCATGGTAAAGATAACTTACAGTTCATTTATTCTAACCATAATCTGATTGAAGGAAATAGAATAGAAAGTACGGGGCATGTTCTTTGGGCAATTAAATGCGGATCGTTCAATGTCGTTAAAAACAATTATTTTTACAGTCATAACCAAAAAATAGGAGAAGTTTTTGATTGCAATGACGGAACTACCTATACTAAAAGACATACATATGTAAATGCCACCAAGCATAATCTGATTGAAGCTAATATTTTTGCATATACTGATAAAGACAGGAAAAGAGAAAGAGACGGTTATCCAAGCGGCCCGTTCAGTGGAATTCAATATGCCGGACAGAATGGAATAATCAGAAACAACATTTTTTACAATAACCTTGGAGGAGGACTGGCTTTAACAACTTATTTTGATGAAGCTGAATTCACTACTGGGAATAGAGTATATAATAATCTTTTTTATAAAAACGGGCATGCAGGCATAAGTATCTCCGGATCAAAAAAATACGAATTTTCAGATAATATACTCATAAACAATATTCTATATAAAAACTATTTCGCAAATTGGAACAAAGTATATAATATTAGAGGTTGGGCAAATGCAGACGGAAAACCTTTGCAAATTTGGACCTCAAGAAATACCGAAGACTATTATTTTGAAAATAACAATATTTACAATTCAGCTAAGAAAGAAAATCACCTGATTGGCACTGGAGATAATTATAAAGAAAATAAAATAATAGACAGATCTCTGCAATTCTGGGAAGCAAATTACCCAAGGATATTCAGAAACAATATTCAGGAAAACCCTCAATTTATAGATGAGGATAATTATGATTTTAGGCTGCTTTCCTCAAGTCCAATGATTGATAAGGGAAAATTTTTAACGGCAACTATCATTGCTGGCAGTGGCAATCAAATCCAGATAGAAGATGTAAGTTTCTTTTATGATGGGTACAAAATTGAAGGGGAATTGGGGGATTTAATTCGACTCGAAAATGGTGGAACTGCCAGAATTGAATCCATAAATTATTTTAATAATATATTGATACTGGACCGGAGTTTAACATGGAATAAAGGAGAAGGTATAAGCGTATGGTATTCTGGCTCTGCTCCTGATCTTGGTCCTTATGAATTTCCCCAAAGTTATTAACCTGGCATGAGTTAAAACAATATTTGCTATGAGGAGCATGGTGGTTGTAAAACATAAATAAACGGGATTTCAATTTTCCAGAAACAATGTCAGTAATTATAAAATTTTCAACTATGAATAATTTCACCTTAATAAAAACAAAAAAAATGTAAAATGAAAACTACCAATTTTTCAAAGAAATATTTATTGCTGAATCTAATTTTTAGTATGAGCTTGATATTTTGCAAGGCGCAAATCTATTCACATGACGTTATATCAGAAGATAATAACAAATTTTCATGGCCAAACAAAAAAACAACGGCAATAAGCTTGACATTTGACGATGCACGTCTTTCTCAAGTTGATAAAGGAATACCTCTCCTTAACCAATATGGAGTTAAAGGAACTTTCTATATTTCACCTGGAAATTTAAAGAAACGTCAAATTGAATGGAAGGAAGCCATTAAAAAAGGACATGAAATTGGAAATCATACGATGACCCATCCCTGTTCAGGCAACTTCAACTGGGTAATAAATAATA
This sequence comes from uncultured Maribellus sp., assembly GCA_964572085.1. Taxonomy (GTDB): domain Bacteria; phylum Bacteroidota; class Bacteroidia; order Bacteroidales; family Prolixibacteraceae; genus Draconibacterium. The sequence goes on from CAZNEV010000009.1 coordinate 2,721, forward strand.
CGTTAGAGGATTTTACATTGTTTCAAATGAAAGAGGATATGGAAACTGCCAATAATTTAATAGATAAAACATTGGGGGTGAAGCCTTTTTCATTCGCCTATCCATGTGGTCAAAAATTCGTAGGAAGGGATATGAATACAAAAAGTTATGTTCCTCTTGTATCCTCTCTTTTCGAAACGGGCAGAGGTTGGAGAGATGAAGGAGCGAACAACCCCGATTTTTGTGATATGGCTCAACTCTATGGAATCGAATTGGATGGAAAAACTTTTGCTGATGTCAAAAAGATTATTGAAAAAGAAAAAGGGAACTGGATTATTTTTGTAGGCCATGAAATAAACACAGAAGGCAAACAAACCAGTTTTCTATCAACAATTGACTCGTTATGCAAATATACCATGGAAGAATCAAATAATATCTGGATTGATAATGTACACAATATCGCTAGATTTATAAAAGATCAAAGAGGAGAGTCTCCTTTCTCTGTTTTACCTGTTTATAAAAACCCCATTTATTCCATCAACGATAGAGTAAATGATCTTTTGATAAAAATGACCTTGGAAGAAAAAGTCGGGCAATTGAATATGCCTTGTGTATTTACAAGCCAGATGGGTAAAGATATCCCATCGAAAATCAAAGCATGCCGGGAATTTGCTCGTGGTACTTATGAGGAGGGAGTCGGACCTGGAGGCGGTTTTTTCAGCATGTCGGAGGAAATCCTGCATAATGGTCCCCGTCATCAGGCAGAGTTTAGCAATGAATTACAGAAAATTGCAATAGAGGAAACGCGATTGGGTATTCCGTTATTTATCATTGAAGAAGGGACTCATGGATTTATGGCATCAGGTGCAACTATTTTTCCTGAGGGACTGGCAATTGGCAGCACATGGAACCTGGAACTTGTTGAAAAGATTTATTCTGTTGCAGCAATGGAAGCCAGAAGTGTAGGTGCTCACCAATTGTATACTTTGGTCGTGGAACCAAACAGAGATCCGCGAATAGGAAGAAATATGGAAGGGTACTCGGAAGATCCTTATATATGCTCACGTATCGCGGAATCCATAGTTGCCGGTATGCAAGGAAATGATATATCGGCTGAGGGGAAATTGATTGCAGGATTAGCTCATTATCCGGGGCAAAGCCAAGGAATCGGTGGTCTTGAGAGAAGTCCTATGGAATTCTCCGAACGACAGCTTCGTCAAATATTTCTTCCTCCATGGGAAGCTGGAATTACAAAAGCTGGTGCACTTGGTGTTATGGCAACCTATCCTTCTATTGACGGTATACCTGCTCATGCTTCAAAAAAATTACTTACCGATATACTGCGAAATGAAATGGGTTTTGAAGGGCTATTGGTTAGTGAAGGATTCGGCTTTGATATGATCGTTAATGAAGGTCTTGCTGCTGATCAAAAAGAAGCAGGTGCTATGGCTATAAAGGCGGGCATTGATGTTGGTATTACATATGAACCTGCTTATATGATACCCCTTATAGAGAATGTTAATGAAGGTAAGGTTCCGATGAGTGTTATTGATCAGGCAGTTAAAAGAGTCCTTAAATTAAAATTTAAAATGGGGCTTTTTGAAAATCCTTATGTTAGTCCTAATAATGCAGAAAAAGTCAGTCATACATCTGAAAGCCAACAATTGGCCCTTCAGTCTGCAAGGGAAGGAATAGTATTGTTGAAAAATAAGAACGATTTGCTTCCATTAGATAAAAATATCGGATCAATTGCTGTGATTGGCCCTAATGCCGATGATGGACGAAACCAACTGGGGGATTATACTTCTTCCGTTATTCCACAGGATATCATCACTGTACTTGATGGAATAAAAAATAAAGTATCGGGAGACGTAAAAATAAATTATATAAAGGGATGTAATGTAATCGGAACTGATTTAAACGAAATTGAAGAAGCTCGTAAAGCTGCAAAAAAAGCCGATGTGGCAATTGTTGTTGTTGGAGAAAATGAACGACGGGCAATTGATGAAAAAGGAAATAAAGTGGGGACTAACGGTGAAAATAGAGATGTGGCTAATCTTGATCTTACAGGTATGCAAGAAGAACTTATTAAGGTTGTTCATTCGACAGGCACTCCCACGATTGTTATCCTGATTAATGGCCGTCCATTGTCAATAAGATGGACTGCTGAAAATATTCCTGCAATTTTAGAAGCCTGGATACCGGGAGAAAAAGGAGGAGATGCAATTGCTGATATTTTATTTGGCGAATACAACCCCAATGGCCGCTTGCCCATCACCATTCCAAGACATGCCGGACAATTACCGGTTTTTTATAATTATAATCCATATCGAAAAAATATGGGCGATTACATTGGATACAGAGATATGCCAGTGACCCCATTATACGAATTTGGATTTGGATTAAGTTATACGGAATTTGAGTATGATAATCTTCGAATTTATCAGGAAAGCAGAGGGATTGCATCAGACGTTCAAATAAGTGTAGACATCAAAAATGCTGGAAAACGAAATGGTGCTGAAGTAGCACAATTATATATTAATGATGTAATCAGTTCAGTTGTTACTCCATATATGGAACTAAAAGGGTTTGAAAAGGTATGGCTGGATCCCGGAGAAAAGAAAACAGTCCGGTTTAAACTGACTCCTTATGAACTTTCATTAATCAATACAAATATGGAACGTTTAGTTGAGCCTGGAGAATTTGAAATAATGGTAGGAAGCTCATCGGATGATATAAGACTGAAAGGAAAATTTGAAATTTATAATTAATCTTTCTTTAAAATTATGAAGAGTTCCAAATCAAAAACTGAAACCGATGGCAATTCTAAAAATTAAAAAAAGATCTTCAAATGAATCTCACGTTTTAATTAGACCTAAAACTGAACGAATAGTTTCCATTGATGCTTTAAGAGGATTTACAATGGTATTTATCATAGGTGGTGAAAAAGTCCTGCACAGTTTTTATGAAGTATGGCCTAATCCGGTAACCAAAACTTTAGCTGACAATATGGAACACGCCAGTTGGGAAGGTTTCTATTTTCTGGATCTGATTTTTCCTCTTTTCCTCTTTTTAACAGGATTGATTTTGCCAACAGTAATTTCACGACGTCTTGAGAAGAATGAAAATCTGCCACAAATATATCTTCATATTTTAAAGCGTACCCTCCTTCTTATTTTTCTGGGATTAGTCAATTATGGACTTTTACTATTCAATTGGGATACCATGCGTTGGTCAACAGTACTTGGCCGGATCGGAATTTGTTATTTCATATCAAGTTTACTGGTTATCCATACAAACTGGAAAATACAGGCCATTATCGTATTTGTTATCCTGATTGGTTATTGGGCATTGGTTATGTTTATCCCCGTTCCAGGATATGGGCAGGGAGTTTTAACTCCTGAAGGTTGTCTTACAACCTGGCTGGACCAAAAACTTATTCCCGGAAAACTGGGACTTGGATTATATGATCGACAGGGAGTACTTTCCACCTTTACTGCTCTCTCTTCAACCCTGATTGGCGTTTTGGCTGGTCATTGGCTAAAGTCAAAAAAAACGGCCAACCAAAAAACAATTGGCTACATCTTTGCCGGATTGATTTTATTTGGAATTGGTTGGATATGGGGCCAAACCTTTTTTATCAGTAGGAATGTATGGACCAGTTCATTTGTATTGTACACAGCTGGTATATGTTTATTGCTATTTGCTTTTTTCTATTGGGTAATCGATGTTCAAGGTTATAAAAAGTGGACATTCATTTTTGTTGTAATTGGCATGAATGCTATCACAATCTGGGTTGGCCAACGATTAATTGATTTTGAATATACAGCCAAAGCACTTTTTTACGGATTTTCCGGATATATAGGAATGATTGCTCCGGTTTTTCTTGCTTCAAGTATTTTGCTATTAAAATGGTTATTTCTATGGGGCCTCTTTAAGAAAAAAATATTCCTGAAAGCTTAAATTTATCAAAATTGGAATAATTGCTCATATGGATACATTATTTGCTTTTTTAGACATTGATTATCTTCAATTTATGTCGTCACTTTGCAATTAAAATAATTTTCAGCAATATCCGCAATGAGATTTGCTTAAATAAATCACAACGAACTGATTAAAAGTATATAAGTTTTAATACCGAATGTTAGACTATGGGTAATGTTATGTTAACAATACAATCAAAAAGAAGAATGCTCTTAATTAGTCATTCATTTGCTAATATTTCCCATTATTTATTTTCTTAAAAATTCACAAAACCACTGAATATCTCGTTCTTATATTTTTAATTAATTAATAAAAACTATGAAACAAAAAATTTTACTTTTTCTAATGATTATTACCAGCTTTCTGAATGCACAAGAACCATACTATTCTTTGGTCATTACAGAAGCACGAATGGATGGAAGCAATGAGGGCTATCTTGAAATTACCAATTTGGGTGAAAAAGAAATTCAATTAAGCGAATTTAAAGTTGGACATTTGGATCCCTGGGGTTCTTCTCAACCAATTTATAATGTTTGGGAAGATCCATGGGTTACTGGAGATAAATATTTTTTTCTGCCAGAAAAAATTCTTAAACCTGGAGATTCTTATGTCATAGCTCCAGCATTTGACTATGGTCCTTTGCAATACAAAAGGAAGGTGCCAGGATCGGAGGCGTGGGAACGACGTAATCAAATTGATTTGTATGATGTAGCAGATTTATTGTTGCACCGGAAAGAAGCTGATTATGAAACTTCCGAAGACAGTGTTACTACTCACCTTATAGGAAATCCTGCAACAGCATGGAATATTTATATTGGAAGAGATTGTTGGTATCTGGAACATCATTATACCATTGAAGATTCAGTGGTTGTTGATCAAGTTGGTGGGGTATTTCATAATGAAGGAAAAAATCAGGACGGTCCTGCTGATGTAGCTGGAGTTAAAGATGCGACCCGTGATGCCTTACTCATACGAAAATCCAGCATAAAAGAAGGGAACCTTGACTTTGCAAATGCGAGAGGATTGGGTCTTGAGGATTCAGAGTGGATTCCAATTGTAAGACCTCCTGGTTATAATGCATGGAGGGATTTATGGTGGACCGTGGGCAACCATGGAGACTTTGTGTTGGATGAGAACACTTTGGAATCAGACATTATTGGAATTGATTTTGCCAATAAAAAACTCACTGTACCATGGGGTATCTGCAGATTAGACGATATTATGCGGCATATGAAAAAGAAACCGGGAATTGCATGGAATTACCAATTAAATCCTGAATATCAAGACTCATTGTATCGATCGGCACGAACAGGTGATAAATTAACTGTGTATGTTGTAGGAAGTCAGTTGCAGCAGGCAACTTTCGACATTGTAGTATCAGAACCAACTAATGATGTCAATATTGTGATACCCATTGCCAGGCCTAGTTACACAGGTCCGATAACCGATGCTACCCAAAATGGAATATTAAGTTGGCCGAGAGTAACCAGGAACGATTCAGGGGAAGATACAATTACCGGAACCTGGCATGGATTCCCCCATGCTCTGCGCGCTGATACATTAATGAAATATCTGGAAAAGCCGACCAATGCAAGTTGGAGAATTGAATGGGTAGATGAAGTGGCAAGGCCTGATTTGAAAAATGGGGATAAACTGATTGTCAAAGCAAATAATGGAAATGAAAAAGTATATTTTATTCAGGTAAGAGATTATGAACCAAGTCGTGACGCTACTATTACTGCTATTACATGGCCGGATGTCCCAGCTTACCTGAAAGGCATTCATGGATGGATAGGCGATACAATCCCCGGTTTTAACTCAAATACTTTCAACTATCGCCTCCAGGTACCATTTGATACTGAAGGGATTCCAGCCTTAGTAGCTCATGTGCCTACGAATTCAAAAATGGAAGTTAAACGTGCTAAATCATTGATTGGAAGCATACAGGATCGTACAATATCATTTTATATAACTGCTGAAGACGACAGTGTGAAAAATGTTTACAATGTAGAGCTGATAAAAGAGAAAGCCCCCAATAAAATTCAGCCGTATTATGCAGATCCCATTTTATCAGAATTTATTTTTGAAGAACAATATTCCAACACTTATTCTGAAGTATATAATCCTGGGAATCAGCCAGTTGATTTAAGTAATTATATGGTTGCCTATAGTACCTGGACAAACGAGGCGGCTGAAGTAATCAGAACTGTTCATCCATGGAATGACAGATATATGAAATATATTCCTGGAACAAAATGGGTAGATGAAGTTAAATGGCAATCTACACCTGCTGTAGTAGTTCCTGACCTTGGTGTAAATGCAATTCTTCAGGGTGGAGATGCCTTTGCTATGGGTGCTATTCGCACTGACAAGTACGTTGCTCGTGAAAGTAATTGGGTTTGGCCCGTACCAGATCTTTTAGACGTTCAGTTTTTTAATACCGATGGGCTAGTTGCTAAATATAAAAATCCATGGGGAGAAACTGTTAGCGACCAGGGAGTACCTATGCTTCGACGACCTTCCAGCAATTTTTTCCTTTGGAGAATTTTAAATGATTCTGTTCCAAATGGATTAAAACCAGCAAATGATCCGAACGATTTCGAATTAATTGATCGCTGGGGGATGGAAACAACTATTACAAGCGTTATATGTGGAGTTCCCATGGTCAGTGAATCAAGCTATAGAAGAAAACCTGAATTTTTCAAGGGTAATCCTATTGCTGAAGCTTCCTTTGGCTCAGATCATAGTGACTGTGAATGGGACCTTATTACACGTGCGACATTGTCAGCAGATGGTGTACAGCGTAGTCGTTTTGCAATAGCTTTCGATTTAGGGCAACATTATTTGTACGATCCAACACATTATTTGTCTACAATTACTTCGCAATTGTATAAAGTCAGCAATGGCTATTCGACTGAGGAAGAGATACGAGGTGTGATTACCGGTACCACTGTTAATGATTTTCTAAATAAAATTTTAAAGGCAGACGAACAACAGTCGCTTACTATTATTTCAAGTACAAATGGTATTGGACTTGATGGTGACGCACTAATAACTCATAATGACACATTAATTGTTTTATCTGCTGATAGTACCAACACATCAAAATACATCCTGGAAGTTTCTGATCAGGGATTGAGTTCAGATGCTGTTATAACTTCAACCTTGTATGAAGTTACTGTTGAAAGCCAAATCAATGGTGCAGGGGAAACAACTGAGGTTGGTGTTGGTTACATTTCAGGGTTTGAATATGGAACACTTTTAAGCACTTTTATTAAAAACATCAATCTTCCATTTGGGGCAACCATGGATATTATTGATAGCAAAGGGGCTTATGTTTCCCAAAAAAGGTTGAATTTTGATACCTCTTATGTAAATGTAACGGTTAATTCAGACATTTATCTTGATGTGCTAGCTGAAAATGGAGTTACCCAAATAATTTATCAACTACTTCCAACTTCATCAGAGGATGATGCATTTGCTCTTTCCGATGTTTACTCAATAAGTCAAGCTGATAATTTAATTAAATTTATCCCGCGGTATTCAAATGTTCAAACGTTCCTTTCTTATATTATTCCATCAACAGGAGCGTCAATAAAACTGATTGATAAAATGGGACATGAAAGGGTTGAAGGAAGTATTGTCGAAGACGACAAGCTCCTTGTCACTTCTGCTAATGGTATCAATACAAGGATTTACCATCTTTCCTTGCTTGGAACTCAATATATTGCTGCGGATACACACTTGGCATATTTACTTTCTAATATTTATTCTGTTGATCAAATTAATTTGAAAATAACAGGTCCAACAGTTGAAACGAAGGTGTCTGAATTCGCATCGGGAATAAGATCAGTAATGGGTGCAAATTTTATTATTATTGATGCTGATGGAAATTCAAAAACCACTGGAGATTTAAGCATTGGAGACCAAGTGAAAGTAACTTCTGCAAATGGTAAAATTGTTGTATTATATGATATCGACATTACTACTTTTGCAAAAAAAGTTACAGACAAAAGCATCGAAGTTTATCCAAATCCAACTTCCGGGAAAGTTACGGTACAAGGTCTTGAGCCAAATACCCGAATTCAGGTATTTAATTATACCGGAAAATTAATTGTCGATACAAAATCCTATTCAAACATTGAAACTATCTCACTTGAAAATCAACCATCGGGATTGTATTTGATAGTATTTTCTAAAAACAAGAATTTTACAGCACGTTATAAAGTTCTCCGAAAATAGTAGATATTTTCAAAGTTCATATTTAAATTAAAGTTAAAGGAAAAGAGGCTGTCCCAAAAAGACAGCCTCTTTAATATTTTAAATAATATCAATCAGTTACACATTCGAGCTATTAACCTTGTATTCAAAAGGTGTTAATCCAACTTCATTTTTAAACACTTTACTGAAGTGATAGCGATTTTTAAAGCCACACAATTGGAAAGTTTTTTCAATTGTATGATTCATAAGAAGCCCTTTTGCATATTCAATTCGTGTATTGCGAAGATATTGAGAAAATGACATCCCATACTTTTGTTTAAATTTATGTGTAACATAAGATGGACTCCGTCCAATAAAATCAGATGCAATGCGAACATCAATTGATTTATGCAAATTTTCTTTAATGAATCTTTTTAAATAACACACTGGTTCAGCTCTATGCAGTTCAATTAACTTATTTTTAATGATTAATTCTGAAAATATTTTAAAAAGTTTAGAAATAAGAATAAGTTTATTCTTTTTGAAAATGGTCATTGAATTATAAGTTTCTTTTAACTGATTAAAATGGGAGTGCTTATAGAGAGAACACTCTTTTGCAATTGTGCTAAAATTCTCCTCTCCTCTAACCTGTCCGAAATGTAAATATCCGACTAATTTTTTTTCAATAAACAAAGGAAGAAACATTTCATATAATCCATTGTAACATCTATATAAAAGAGGCCTTTTTTTTCTGTTAGCTTCTCTAATTTTTTCTTGATCGCAGGCTCTACATTTATGCCTCAATTCTTTTTGAATAATTCGACAATATTTCTGATAGTTACCATTATTCCCTACAATCTCAGAAGTATCTTGATTATCATTTATAGAATAAATAAATGCTGTTCTTATATTAAAAATGCTGGATAATAAATCCATTAATTCTTTTATTTCATTTGTTTCAATCAATAAATCTTCTGGTTTACACATTTTCATAACAATATTTCTTTATGTATTTAGTCGAAAAAAAAATCAAATTTAAATCGAGTAGGGTAAAGATAGGATAAATAATTCTTCATCCTATCTTTACCCCTCCCACAGAACCGTGCGTACGGGCCTCGTACACGGCTCCTGTTAAACCTTATTCAGCACAAAATTATAGTACTGATGCAATGTATTGGTCGTTACTTTTACCATTTGCGCATTTTGCAACTCCCTCTTTGCAGTGGGAAACATGATATCCTGTTAGTGGTGGCTGGTTCTTTGTTCCCAAAGCATTTCCGGTGTTTTAGCCTGTGGCAATCTGCCGAAAAAAATCCTTGGTACTGAACGCTCGCACGGATTCGTAGTGAAGTATGCTCGTCACAACTTCTTTCTGCAAATTCCTGTCGGTATTTCAACCTGCATTGTCTTTGCTTAAACGGATTTTACTTACACAGCCTTCTGCCTGTCAGCCGAAGCTTCATGTTTTTCAACATTTGTGGCAACTAATCACTAATTCATCGGATGATTAAAAAGAAGGGAAAGGTCGGGCAATTAAATTCGGCCTTTTTTGTATTTTTGTTTTATGGCAACAATGAAAATCGGATTTGATGCAAAACGGGCTTTTTTGAATGCTTCGGGGTTGGGAAACTACAGCCGGAACACACTCAATGCTTTGCTTCATTACTACCCCAAAAACGACTATGTTTTGTTTACGCCGGAAATCAACAAAGAGCTGTTTCACAACTATAAACAGTTTGATGTAATCTCGCCCGACAGCCCATTGATGAAATTATTCAAATCGTTGTGGCGGAGTTTTTCGGTTAGCGGACAGTTGGAAAAAAACAAACTCGATCTTTTTCATGGGCTCAGCAATGAGCTCCCCGAGGGAATCCACAAAACGGATGTGCCGGCAGTAGTAACCATCCACGATTTGATTTTTATGCGTTTCCCAGAGTTCTACAAGCCTTTCGACCGCCGGATTTATTACAGTAAAGTGAAATATGCCTGCACTTCGGCAAAGAAAATCATTGCAATCAGCGCACAAACCAAAGAGGATATTGTTGAGTTTTTGAAAATCGATCCCGGGAAAATTGAACTGATTTACCAGTCGATTTCGCCAAAATACTATAAGCCGCAGACGGTTGAAAACTTACTCCCAAAATACAATATTTCCGAAAACTTTATTTTGGCAGTGGGCACCGTGGAACCACGAAAAAACCAACTTTCGATATTAAAGGCGGTTCACGCTAAAAAAATACAAACTCAAATTGTTTTTGTGGGCAAACCAACGGAATATTCCTTTCAGCTATTAGAGTTTATTACGGAAAATAAAATGGAAGGGCAGGTGAAATTCCTCACCAATATACCCCGAAAAGATTTGATTGGACTCTATCAGCAGGCACGTTTGTCGGTTTACATTTCTATTTTTGAAGGCTTTGGCCTGCCGGTGATCGAATCCATGGCGAGCGGATGTCCGGTGATTACTTCCAATGTTTCGTGTTTGCCCGAGACTGCCGGTGGTGCCGCCATATTATGTACACCCGATAATGTTGAGGACTTAGGAAATCAAATCCAAAAACTGCTGGAAGATGAAGGTTTTCGCAGCGATTGGATCAAAAAGGGAACTGAGCGGGCAAAGGTATTTCACCCCGAATATTTCTCGCAAAAAATGATTTCTTTGTACTCCGAAATCCTTTCTTAAAAACCATGTACGACGATATTAAAAAAGCACTTGAGGTGCTAAAAAGCGGTGGGGTGATTTTGTACCCCACCGATACAATTTGGGGGATTGGCTGCGATGCCACCAATCCCGAAGCGGTGCAGCGCATATACGCCATCAAACAACGCGAAGACAATAAAAGCATGTTGGTATTGATGGAAAACCCCGCACTTTTGGATCGCTATGTGGATGATGTGCCAGAAGTTGCCTGGGATTTGGTGGAGATTGCGACCACACCATTAACTGTTATCTATTCGAACGCGAAAAACTTAGCCAAAAACTTGATCGCTGCTGATGGAAGTATCGGAATCCGATTTACCAAAGAAGCATTTACAAGCGGATTGCTTCAGCGGTTTCGTAAGCCCATTGTTTCTACTTCGGCAAATGTCGCAGGGGAGAAACCGCCGGCTATTTTCGATGAGATTTCCGACGAAATTAAAAAACAAGTGGATTACATTGTTGAATTCCGGCAAGACGACACAACTTCCGCGCAACCTTCGAGCATCATAAAGCTTGGTGCAGGAGGGCAGATTGACATCATCAGGAAATAAGAAAACTGCTCCGGCAGTCGGGACAGCTTCTCTGAAAAACAACAACTATCTATTTCTTTTCTTTTAAAATATCCCTGATTTCGGTCAGTAAAGTTTCTTCTTTGGAGGGTAGTGGCGGCAGGGTAGGGGCAGCAACTTCTTTGCGTTTCATCTTGTTGAAGGCTTTCACTACCATAAAGATAGAAAATGACACGATGAGGAAGTCCAAAACAGTATTAATAAAAACTCCGTAGTTAAGGGTAACTTCGCTCACCGCTTCGCTTACTACCTGGTTGCCTGCCATAACCGTCTCTTTTCCCTTTGTGAGTACAACGCGCAAGTTGCTGAAATCGGTTTTGCCGAGTAAAAGCCCAATGGGCGGCATTAAAATATCGTTCACAAGCGACGTGATGATCTTCCCGAATGCCCCGCCAATAATTACTGCAACGGCCAGGTCGAGAACATTGCCTTTCATGGCAAAATTTTTAAATTCTTTCAACATTCCCATAATCCAGTTTTTAAGTGTGTATTTTTAAATATTTTATTAGTAAGAGATATTTCGAAATTGATTACCCACACTATCCGTTATAGAATCAAGATAAGAGGTTGCGACCTGCCTGAGGCCTTACATTTTCTTTACCTTGCCCGAGCCGGCGATGGAAGAGTCGATGGCAGGGTTTCCTTTATACTCCACATTCCCGGAGCCTGCAATACGAGCGTTAATCGAGCCATTGCTTGTAATCAGGCAATTTCCCGAACCTGCAATTTTCACTTTCACTTTGTGTGCCTCCATCCGCGAAGCATCCATATTTCCTGAACCCGAAATAGAAACCGAAAAGTCATCCACTACACGGTCACTATCTTTAATGAAAATGTTTCCTGAACCTGATAGGGTTGCACTTATTCGTTCCGAATTTAGTTTTTCGATAACGATTTTCCCGCTGCCGCTCGTCATTAAATCTAAAATCCGTGCTTCTAATTCTTCAGCCATAATATCGCCGGAACCCGATACAGAGAGCCCATCAACCTGGGGAATGGTGATGAAGATTTCGATTTTTCCGGGATCGATTTTTTTAAAGAGATAATTTGCGGGAAAACGGATTTGCAGTGTTCGGCTTTTTACCTCCGTGATCAGGTCGTTAAGCGTGGATGGTTTGGCAACAATTTCTACGCTTTGTTTATCGCCTTGTTCTACATAAACTTTCGCATCGATGCGAAGAGCAATTTTTGAGAATGCCGGAACATCACGCTCTTCATTTTCGGCAAAAGCAACGTTTGATAGAATTAGTAATGCGAAAAGAGCATTGAAAAATAATCGAAGTTTCATGTTGTTCTATTTTTAGATTTTTATATGATGTAATGACGGATAAAAATGGAAGATGTTGTATGGCTTTCAAGAAATACAGGAAATTCTGAAAAAAAGCGAAGGGCTATTCTACTAAACCTTCGGGGAGTTGCATCAGAATTGTTTTTTTCGCATCGTTTAGTTCAATTAAAAAATCTTCATTGAACGGGATCAGCAGTTCGTTTCCCCGATAATTTACGGTAAGAACTATGTTCCCGGCAAAATCATCAATTTGTTCAATACGGCCCAATTCACCCAATAGCTCGTCGATTACCAGATAATCCAGAAAACGGGATTGAATTGGGTCATGATCGGTTTGAAAGATTTCGGTCCGGTATAAATAAACAGACATTCCTGCGAGACGTTTAGCATACTTTCCCGATTCAACATCCTCGAAAGTTAAAATAGCTGTATTGGCGTTCTTAAAGCGAAAACCGTCTTCTTCCAGAAAGAAAGGAACGAGCAAACCGTCCAATTCTACAAAAAAGCGGTCGGCTCCTTCTACCGAATACTCGTAATGGGATTCGAATTCGAGCACTACTTCTCCTTGAACGCCATGAGTTTTTCGGATGAACCCCACTTTCTCACAATCTGCTTTTGGTATTGTTTCCATGTGTGCAAATATAGTCAAAACAGCGGGTCGAAAACAAAAAACCATCAGCCTGTAGGACTGATGGTTTTCTATTTTCAGATGATGTTTTTCGTATTATTCTGCACCTTCTGCTTTTGGAGCTTTTTCTTCGGCTTTCTCTTCTGTTTTTACTTTTTCAGTTTCAGCCTTTGTTTCAGTTTTTGCTTCTGAAGCGTCTGCCACTTTCTCAGTTTTAACAGCTTCGGCATCCTTTGCTTCTTTAGCAGCTTTTGCCTTGGCAGCTTCCGCCTCTTTAGCAGCTTTTGCGTCAGCAGCTTGTGCTTCTTTCAAGGCTTTTGCTTTTGCAGCTTCCGCCTCCTTTGCTTCTTTCGCAGCTTGTGCTTCAGCCCGTGCTACAGCATCTTTTGCAGCTTGTGCTTCGGCAGCTTCTGCATCTTTTGCAGCTTGTTCTGCTTCCTGCTCAGCTTTTTTAGCCGCTTTTTTAGCATCTGCTTCGGCTTGTAACTCAGCATTCCGGGCAGCAATTGCCTCTTTTTTTGCTTCGTTCACTTTTGCTTCGGCAGCCAATTGTTTTTTGAACTCGGCATCGGCGTCTCCGGCCAATCTGTCGATTTTTGCCTGGATTTTCGCATCTTTCTCCGCCATCCAATTGTCTAAGCGTTTTTCAGCTTCCGCTTCATCAAATGCTCCTTTTTTTACTCCACCCATCAGGTGTTTTTTGTACAACACACCTTTGTACGACAAAATTGCCCTAACGGTGTCAGTGGGTTGTGCGCCTTTCGTAAGCCAGTCGAAAGCTTTGTCAAAATCGAGATCTATCGTTGCAGGATTTGAGTTTGGATTGTAAGATCCAATGCGTTCAATGTACCTGCCATCTCGTGGCGCCCTGCTGTCAGCTATCACAATGTGATAGTACGCATAACGTTTGCGGCCGAACCGCGCTAATCTCATTTTTACCGGCATAATTCTATTATTTGTTTTTGAGCCTGCCTGACCATAGGCAGGAAATGCGGGCACAAAGTTAGTATAAATAATTTGTTAGGAAATAGCGAAATAGTGATAACTGTGTTATAAAGTAATATTTCCGTGTAATTTTCCCACACTATTATAGAGAAATTACCTGATAGGTTGTATGGAAATAATGGGTTTATATTTTTAATGTGCGTACAATAAATCTTGCTGTAATGGCTTCCTTCTACCTTTTCACGTATTGCCCTTCGTAATATTTTTTATAATCGCCCGAGGTCACATTTTCCAGCCATTCGGTGTTTTTTAAGTACCAATCGATAGTCAATTCGATGCCTTCTTCAAACTGAAGGGACGGCTCCCAGCCCAATTCGTGTTTAATTTTTGAGGCATCAATGGCGTAGCGCAAATCGTGCCCCGCACGGTCTTTTACGTAGGTGATCAGTTTTTCAGATTCTCCAATTGGGCGGCCCAGCTTTTCGTCCATTTTTTTGCACATCACCTTTATGAGGTCAATGTTGGTCCACTCGTTGAATCCCCCGATATTATACGTTTCGCCGATTTTGCCTTCGTGGTAAATCAAATCGATGGCGCGCGCGTGATCGACAACCCACAACCAGTCGCGAACGTTTTCCCCTTTTCCATAAACCGGCAGCGGCTTGTTATTTTTAATGTTATGAATGAAAAGTGGGATTAATTTTTCGGGAAATTGGAAAGAACCGTAGTTGTTGGAGCAATTTGAAATAACCGTTGGCAGCCCGAAAGTGTCGAGATAAGCCCGCACAAAATGATCGGAGCTGGCTTTTGACGCGGAGTAGGGGCTATGCGGATCGTAGCTGGTTTCTTCGGTAAACAAGCCTTTTTCGCCAAGTGATCCGTAAACTTCGTCGGTAGAAATGTGGTAGAATCGCTTGCCTTCCATTTTATCTTTCCAAATGTGCTTGGCCGAATTCAGCAAATTCACTGTGCCAATTACATTGGTGAAAACAAACTCGGTAGGGTTCGAGATCGAGCGGTCAACATGCGATTCGGCAGCGAGATGAATCACCCCGTCGAACTGTTTCTCCTCAAACAGTTTCTGGATGAAATCGCTGTCAACAATATCGCCTTTTACAAACTCATAATTCGCATTGTTTTCTATGTCTTTCAAATTATTGAGATTTCCTGCGTATGTCAATTTGTCGAGGTTCACAATTTTATAATCCGGGTATTTTTCAACAAACAGCCGAACCACGTGTGAACCGATGAAACCGGCACCGCCGGTAATGAGTAGTGTTTTCATATTTTATTTTAATTAATCACAATTTCAGAATAATTGAACAACAAATGATAAATTGAAAAACTGTTTTTATTTCCATAATTCCTTTTATGAATTGAATAATACCCACCATCAAATTCGGAATGGAAGGTGCTATTCCTCAATAAATGAACAGTAATAATCCTTTTTTCGGATATTAATCTTTCGTTGATCTTTTCTGAAACAATTGAGTGATTTAATACGGAGTTTTCAATAAATGCAATCTGTCCTTCATAAGGCAATCGGTAAGTTTTATAAGGTCTATTTGCAAATTTTCGGATATCTTTAACGTATTCGACATAGTCCCTATTTTCTTTTATTCTTTTACATTCAATTGTAAACTTTATCTCATCACTTACTACCTCACTTAAAACTTTTGATAATTCCGTTTCTTTTATTGTTATATCAATAAAATCCTCGGAGATTTTGCTTTGTTCTAAATAGTTTTGCTTCTCTTCTTTCTGAAAATATATTTCAACATTTGGATTGTCTGAAATAAACTCTTTATAATATTTTTTATTCAATGTTTTGCTTAAATAGTCATCAACCAATCCGTCTCTTAAAAAATCTTCTTTCTTAACTTTTCCTCTTCCGTTAAAATCATATTTCTTCCCTTCTGCCTGCATCAACAAAAAGCAATGTATAATGTATTTAAGGACCAATCCAATCCTGAATTCTGTCAGACTGAATTTATCCGGTTTGAAATATTGTGGTGAGTTTATCAAAGCCATATCAACTATCTGATTTTAACCTTTCTAATTCTGCTGATTGAATGGCTTCTTTTATTTCGGAAGAGTCATACCACGCCAATGCCCGGTGCCAACTTTTATACTCATTGGGTTTTATAATATAAAATGAATTTTCTTCAAAGCCTTTAACATCTTTTTGAATAAAAATATCATTTGAAATTCGGGAAATTGATACGGTTTTTGTAAGTTTTTCAAGAACTACTTTCTCATCATTTTCAACAATATATTTTATTTTCTTTTTCGGCTTTTCTTTGCTAAAAATGAAATTTAATGCAATAAAATAATCTAAATTATATACTTCAACACTTAAATATTCATCTTGATATATTTTTTCAAATTCGTTAAAGAAAACCTCAGCATAGGACATTAGAATATTTTCATCATTATTAACTTTTCTCAGAATCCTACTTAATTTACTTTCCTGAAATTGGTATCTGGATATTTCCAAAACATAATCGATTAAATCCTTTTCATAATCTTTAATCTCATAGGCTTCGTAAATTATTTCATTAATTCTATTCTTAATTATTTCATTTCCACTTGGTTCTTTACCCATTTGAACTTCCTGAGAGTAGAATTCTTTAAACGGTTTTAAAAACTGATTGACAAGCTGAATTAATTCTTCCCTGTTATTGGATTTAATGTATGGAAATGATAGATATTCTTCTTTAAATCTTATTTGCGGTCTTGTTGAAACACCCCAAGCACAAGATGATATAAAAATATAATACGTATATAATTTTGATATTAGATAGCCATAAAGCTCATTAATCTTCAAACTATCTTTAGAGGAAATTCCAAATACACCCTTACGAAAAACAAAATCATTGCTGAAAGAAATCACTATTTTAGACTCATCTTTTGCTTGCTCTTTAATCAAAATTTGATATCCCTCATATAAATTATTAATTCTCCCGCTTTTAATATGGGCTTCATTTTTTGAGATAGTATGATAAGTTTCCGAAATGGGGCTAAAAAAAGGTCTAATCTGTTTATTCTCTATAACTCTTTTATCAACAATAGGAGTATATTCATTGAAATCATAAATATTTCCTTTTAAAATACCCGCCCCCTTGACAATTTCTTTCCCATTGATAAAGTCAAATATCCTTTTACCCTCATTTATTATTCTTTTGAGAAATAAATAATCCAAAGCATTTCCATACAGAGCAACTTTAAACATCCATTCATTTTCAACGAAATATTTTTGTAAAATCTGTTTTTGATCAAACTTTTCAATTACCAATGTTTTAAAATGTTTTGTAAACAAGTTTGCTTTTACCGATGAATGTTTGATTGAGCTATTCTCATAATCTCCTTTTGTTTTTTTGAAAGCAATTACCATCGCGGGATTATCTTCTCCTTCGAAGACGAAACGCCTTACAGGTGAAAGATCAAGAATATTACTAATGTTGGTAGAAGTCAAAAATTTGTTTTTAAACGTCCGGGAGGTTGATGAAATATTGTAAAAAATCGGACTTGATACAATTAGTGAACACATTGTATTTTCGTGTGCTAATTCTAAAATTCGTAAAAGAAAGTTCTGTGCAATTTCTATCTTTCCAGTGATTTTTTTATTATAGATATTTCTGGAATTCACCCACTTCAAATGTTTTGTGGATTTATCTTTCTTCCACGGAGGATTTCCCAAGATGAAATCAAGAGATATATTATTTATTAAAACGTTGAAATCATGGGTAGTATCAAAAACATCAGCCTGTATTAAATAAAGATCCGGAAAATGGAACTCATCCATAATAGTCCCAGGATCTTCATAATCTAAAATGGCAATGTAGATAGAGAAACAAGCAACTTTCAAGGCTTCAGAATTGATATCAATGCCAAATAAATTATTTTTGGCCATTTCTGCTAACCTCGGTTTCGGAAGGTCGACTTTCCCTGAGATTTCCATTTCCCTATCGACCATTCTTCTAAAAGACTGAACTAAAAAAATCCCGGATCCTACCGAAGCATCAAAAACCTTACACTCTGATTTATTTCTATTTTGTTCCTCTTCAAAAAACTTATCTATTGTATTTGATAAAATATATTCGACAAGAAATAAAGGGGTGTAAAAGGCTGAGTCTGCTTCCCTTGTCTCGGGATTTATTAACGTTTCATATATTCCACTAATCAATTCGACAGGGATAATATTAAAATCAAATATATTGAAATAAAAATCTTCTATACCGTCAAATAATGAATTCTTAAACGGATCATCTTTTTCACTAAAAACCAGAGAAAGGAATTCTACGTTATTGGAAGTCAACTGTATTTCTTCTTTAAACAGAATTCCGTTGAAAATTCTTTCTAATTCATTAAAAAATAGATTTAATATCTTCGGATTCCTGATAAGATTGCTGAAATGAATTCTTCTTTTAACAATTGAATCTCCTTGAATGAATTCAGGATTAATTTTAACATCTCGGTCAATTAAATAGCGAATAAATATTAAACGTAAAATCAAGGTGTTAGCATCATTTTCAGAAAGCTCTTTCATTAATTGCGAACGTACGAGTTTAATATTGTCAAAAAGTTTCTGATTAACTCTTTTTCTTCTATTTTTTTGCTTTCTGTCTTCGTAATAGTTTTTTTGCAACCAGTTCCATGTTTCCCCACTTTCCAACTTCCAAAATGAGAAAACATCCTTTTTTGTCTTCCCCTCTTCTAAAACAATTTCTTGCAAGCCTTGTTTTTGCCTTTTCTCATAGGTAAAAGCATTATAAATTTTTACTTCGGAATCTTTAATTACAAAAACCAACGGAGCCTGGTCGAATGACCAAACTTGTTTATGAATATTTTTTTCTCTTTCACTATCCGATATATTTGAAAGATCGAAAAATAAAATGAAGGGCAATTTATTAAATACATAAATAGCATCCGGATTAATCTTTACCAATTTTTTTTTGTTTTCAGATGAAAAAATATTCCACTGAATTTTTTCATCTGAAAACAAAACACTGTCCTTGGAAATTAAATCCAATTCCGTTAATAATTTATATAATCCTTTTTTAATCAATTGCTTATGTTCAATTTGTCAAATATCGAATGTAAAACTACTAAATATATCACACCAAAAAACCATACTATTTGGTAAAGAATCAATTATCATTCAATATATAAAAAATCTGATTAGATATTCTGTTCAGAGGACTTGAAAATATTAAAATTATTTCAACAACTTAAAATTGCAATCTCAAAAAATAAAATATGTAACGAGCTTATTTTATTTTCCTCACCTTCTTTTCCCAATTCCAGGCAGAAAGCAAGGTTTCTTCCAAACCTTTTTCGGCTTTCCATCCCAACTCTTCGTTGGCAAAAGTAGTGTCCGCCCAAATTTTCTCAATATCTCCGGCGCGGCGGGCAACTATTTTATAGTTTAGTTTTACACCAGTCGATTTTTCAAATGCACGGATGATTTCCAACACGGAGGCGCCATTTCCGGTTCCTAAATTGAAAATCTCGTAATTGGCTTTATTTTTCTTTTGAAGCAATCGGTTAATGGCAACCACGTGCGCTTTCGCCAAATCGACAACATTAATATAATCGCGAATGGCCGAACCGTCAGGCGTATCGTAATCGTCGCCAAAAACTTTCAGTTCGTCGCGCAATCCTGCAGCGGTTTGGGTAATAAAAGGCACTAAATTCTGTGGAATTCCAAGTGGCAATTCACCAATTAATGCAGTGGGATGTGCACCAATTGGGTTGAAATAGCGCAAAGCAATCCCTCTCAGTTTTGGGTTGGCGGCAATGGTATCTTGTAAAATATCTTCGTTCACCCGTTTGGTGTTTCCGTAAGGTGATTCAGCATCTTTGCGCGGCGTTTTTTCGGTCACGGGCAAAACTTCAGGTTGGCCGTAAACCGTGCACGATGAAGAAAAAACGATGTTTGGCACATTGTATTTCAACTGACAATCCAACAAGTTCATCAACGAAACCAGATTGTTTCGGTAATACAGCAAGGGTTTTTCAACCGATTCGCCCACGGCTTTTGAGGCGGCAAAATGGATAATCGCATCAATGCCCGGATTTTGTTTGAAAAAATCTTCGGTTTTCTGGTTGTCGGTCAAATCGAACTGTTCGAACCCCGGTTTAATTCCCGTTATTTTTTCGATACTTTCCAAAACATCGATGGTTGAATTCGATAAGTCGTCAACTACTAGTACTTCGTAGCCTGACTCCTGCAACTCGACCACCGTGTGCGAACCAATATAACCGGTTCCGCCCGTAACTAAAATTTTATTTGGCATTTGATTTTATTTTGAACTGTAAAACTAAAAAAAATAACCTGTTCATATCGAAAATGATTGCACGCTTCAAACGTTCGGCAAAAACTTAATTTGTATTTTATTGTCGCTCTGCAAAGATGTTTTTATAAATTTACAATCATAAAAATAATCAAGGTGAATTTAGGAAAATACATACACGAGCTTTTGTTGGAGAATGAAACGGTTATTATCCCCGGTTTTGGGGCATTTATTTCTGTTTACAAACCTGCCGAAATACAGGGTGATGTGATAAAACCCCCATCCAAAGAAATTTCGTTCACGCAACAAATCCGGAACAACGATGGTTTGTTGGTCGGTCGTGTTTCTAACCAAGAGGGAATTTCGCATTTAGAAGCAATCAAAACGATCGGGAAACAACGCGAAAACCTAATTTATCTGCTTGACAAAGGTGAAAGGGTGATTTTGGAGAAAACCGGAACGCTCTGGTTCAACGCCAACAATGAAATGGAATTTGAACCATTTTCCGACGATAATTTGTTGTTGGATTCGTATGGCCTTGAAAGTATTTCGACTAAACTAATGAATCAAGAAGAGGATGCAATAAATGAAGCCGAAGAGATGATAAGCGACAGTGAACCCGAAAAGCAGAAGAAAAGAAGTGCGTTGTGGTATTTGCTCATTCTAATTCCAATAGTCATAGCAGGCATTTTTGTGCTGATGAATGAACGTAAATCTACAAAGCCTGAAGAACTGAAGCTACAGGAAAAAATGGTTGCAGTGGAAAAACCGCCATTGGCAAAGCCTGATGTTTTGCTTAACGATGCTTTGGAAAATAAGATCGATCGTGCAGAGGTGCTATCGGATAGCATTGAAACCTCAATTCCGCAAACTGAAAATAAAGTCGGTACCGGAACAGCAAAATTTTATTTAGTAAGTGGAGGTTTCAAAGAAGAAGCCAATGCAAAAGAATTTGTAGTTGCATTGAAAGACCAGGGATTTGATGCATTCCTGCTGGGGAAACGCGGCAGTTTCTATCTCGTAGCAATTGGAACTTATCAGTCCGAGTCGGAAGCTTTGAGGGCGAGAAAATCAATCACAAAAAATGACACAGCAAAAAACCTGTGGATTCTGGAAGAATGAGTTTAAACGGAGAAAAACACTTCATATTAAATCAATAAAAACTTGAATCAACATGAATCCATCACGAAGAAACTTTCTGAAAAAGTCTATACTGGCAGCTTCAGCAATTGGTGCGGCAGCCGTTATCCCTTCTAATGTTTGGTCGTCGGGGTTCGCTCCGGGCGACAAAGTGAACGTGGCGTTAATTGGTTGCCGCAACATGGGATTTGGGATCCTGAAACATCACCTCGACACAAAAATGGTGAATTGTTTGGCCTTGTGCGATATAGATAAAAATATTCTTGACGAAAAAGCTGCCATCGTAAATAAAGACTATAATCAAACACCTGAATTATTTGGCGATTACCGGAAAGTGCTCGAACGAAAAGATATTGATGCGGTAATTATTGGTACGCCCGACCACTGGCACTGCTTGATAGTGGTGGAAGCCTGCCAGGCCGGCAAGGATGTATATGTCGAAAAACCAATGTCGAACACCATTGGCGAATGCAATATTATGGTGAAAGCCGCAAACCGATACAACCGGGTTGTTCAGGTGGGGCAACAGCAACGTGACAATAAAGTATTCAAAGATGTAATGGGCTTGATAAAATCGGGGGAAATTGGCACGCTGCGCAAAGTAAACATTTGGGCTAATTTTAACTATGGTTTAGGCTCGATGCCCAAACCTGACGGCCCTGTTCCGGCGGGGGTGGATTACGATTTTTGGTTAGGACCAGCTCCCGAACGGCCTTTTAACCCGAACCGTTTTCATGGAACCTGGCGGCATTACTGGGACTATGGCGGCGGTTTGATGAGCGACTGGGGAGTACACCTTTTATACCCCGAGTGGGATAACAGTAAGAAAGCTCCAAAAGCAGAGGAAATAGCCTACAACAAAGGTCACGAATCGCATCGTGAGCATGTCGATAATTTCCTTGTTTGCATCAAGTCTCGCGAAAAAACATCATGCCTTCCTGAAGTTGGACGGGCAGCGGCAATTCACGCGCACATTGCAAATATTGCCGCAAGAGTAGGGGCTGATGTGTTGGAGTGGGACGATGCCAACAAGCGTTTCACCAACAACGAAAAAGCGAATGATTTGATTACACCGGTTTATCGTGCGCCTTGGAAACTGCCGGTGGTGTAAATGTAAAATAGATCAAAAATGAATACGCGAAGAAACTTCATCAGAACAGGTGCTTTGGCCACAGCCGGGATTTTGAGCTTAAACCCGTTAACTTGCTTGGCGGCAGAAGGGAATAGCAGATTAAAGAAATTCGGATTTATTTCCGGAATTGCCAATGACGCCATGAAAGCCGATTGGAAAGGCACCCTGAAAAAAGCGGTTGAATTTGGGTTTACGGAGTTGGAAGGGGGAAGCAATTATGCCGGTTCGCCACAAGAATTCGTAAACTACTGTAAAGAAATTGGCATAAAACCCATTGCCAGTGGCAGCGACCTGGCGCAGATGACGAAAGAACCGCAGAAACTTTTCGACCAACAAAATGAGTTGGGAATGGAATACATTGTTTGCTACTGGCCCTGGATAGGCGGAGGGCCATTTATGCTCGACGATTGTAAAAAGTCGGCTGAAATGCTCAATGAACTTGGTACAAAAGCCAAACAAAATGGGCTAATCTTTTGCTGGCACAACCACGACAAAGAATTCCATGAAATGGAAGACGGTATGCCTTTCGATTATCTGATGAAAAACACCGACCCTAAATTAGTGCACTGCGAAATGGACATTTATTGGGTAAAAAAGGGCGGCGCCGACCCGCTTGCCATGCTGAAAAAATATAAGGGCCGGTTTCCGATTCTGCATATAAAAGATATGGCTGAAGGAGTTGAACAAGATTTTATTTGCCCCGGCTCCGGCATCATCAATTTCGCTCCCATTTTCAAAGAAGCGAAAAAACAAGACATCGAGCACTACATTGTTGAACGCGATAACGAACCCGACGGAATTGGCTGCTTGCGTTCGAGTGCCGGGTTTTTGAAAAACCTGAGGTTTTAAGTAGAGGATTTAATTTCATAACTTTGGTAAAAAAAGAACTATCATGTTAGACATTGGATTTGTAAGCGCCATCTTGGCGGAAAAAAGTTTTGAAGAAGTTATTGAGTTTGCCTCGGCAAGCGGTTTTAAATGCGTGGAAATCATGTGTTGGCCCAAGGGAAAAGCAGAACGTCGCTACGCCGGGGTTACGCACATCAATGTAGATGAATTGAGCGATGAAAAAGTAAATTACATAAATTCTGTGCTCAAAAAAAACAACGTCTATATTTCGGGCCTGGGCTACTACCCCAATCCGTTGGATGCGGATGAAATGCAGGCTGCGATTTTCATCGAACATATAAAGAAGGTAATTCGTGCGGCGGCAAAACTCGGAATTCCGGTAGTGAATACGTTTATTGGTCGTGACCCCCACAAAAGCGTGGAGGAAAACCTGAAAAAATTTGAGCAAGTTTGGCCCGGAATTATTAAGGTTGCCGAAGAGAACAACATAAAAGTGGCGATAGAAAACTGTCCGATGATATTTACCCGCGACGAATGGCCGGGCGGTAAAAATCTCGCAACCACCCCCGCCATTTGGCGAAAAATGTTCGAAATAATCCCAAGCCCGAATTTTGGGTTGAATTACGACCCCTCGCACATGGTATGGCAGCAAATGGACGAAGTGCAACCCATTTATGACTTCAAAGAGAAACTTTTCCACATTCATTTGAAAGATGTGAAAGTGTTTCGTGATAAACTTAACGAAGTGGGAATTATGGCTTATCCGTTAGATTATCATTCGCCAAAAATCCCCGGATTGGGCGATGTGGATTGGCGCGGGTTTTTCTCAGCACTCACAACGGTAAGATACCGCGGGCCGGTGTGCATTGAAGTGGAAGACAAAGCTTATGAAGGCTCCGAAGAAGATGTGAAAAGTGCGATTTTGACCAGCAGAAACTTTCTTAGCCAATTTTTGACCTAAGAGTTTTTCAGTGTTCAACTAATAACAAAGCGGATGAAGCGATTGAGTTTTATAACCATATTAATTCTGTTACTTTTTCTTGGGTGCGACAAAGAAGAAAATAGAAACAATGAAACTGAATGTTCCGGATTGGGGATATTTGAATTTGGAATTATACGATTGAATTGGTCTCCACATCGGGAAAAACAAGCCAAGGCTTAAAAGACTTCGCTTCCTCGAAATCCATGCGGGCATAGGAAATAATGATAACCACGTCACCAACGGCCACTTTTCGTGCGGCGGGACCGTTCAAACAAATCGTCCCCGAACCGCGGGTGCCTTTAATAACATACGTTTCCAGACGTTCACCGTTGTTGATGTTCACCACCTGTACTTTTTCGTTTTCGATGAGGTTAGCGGCATCCATCAAATCTTCGTCGATGGTAATGCTGCCCACATATTTCAGGTTGGCCTCGGTAACGGTTACCTTGTGTATTTTCGATTTACAAACTTCAATTTGCATCATTTCATTTTTTTAGTTCAAAACAACGTTGTCAATCAACCTTACTTTTCCGCAAAATACGGCGGCACAGATAATTTTTGTTCCTTCTTCATCCCAGTTATCGGTTGCTTGTAAAGTTTCGCTGTTCACTATTTCAATATATTCAACATTCAGAAACGGGTTTTTGTTGATGGTTTCCACCGCCCACCGTTTGAGTTCACTTACGGATTTTCCTTCTGCAAGTTCTTTTGCACCGAATAATGTTTTAGAAATTCCGACAGCATTTTCCCGCTGTTCGGGCGTCAACAGCTCGTTGCGTGAACTCATGGCCAGTCCGTTTTCTTCGCGAACAATTGGGCAAGAAACAATTTCAACATTCAACTGCAACTGCTTCACCATATCTTTGATGATCGCGAGCTGTTGAAAATCCTTCAACCCAAAATATGCTTTGTCAGGATTTACCATTTCAAAAAGTTTACTCACCACTTGCGCCACACCGTTAAAGTGCCCCGGGCGGTGCTTTCCTTCCATTACCGTTTCCAGCTTCCCGAAATCGAATTTTCGCGTATCGGGTTCCGGATAAACTTCGCTTACAGAAGGTGCGAAAACAAGGTGGCATCCCGCTTTCTCAAGAAGTGCCAAATCAGCTTCTAATGTTTGCGGATACCTTTCCAGATCGTGTGCATCATTAAACTGGGTAGGGTTTACAAAAATACTGGTTACAACAGTTTGGTTTTCGCAGACGGCTCGTTCCACCAACGAAATATGCCCCTGGTGTAGAGCTCCCATAGTAGGCACAAAACCAATTTTTCCGGCATCTTTTAAAACTTGGCCTAACTCCCTTTTTGTTTTAACAAGTAACATCTGTTTTTTCGATTTTGGGATGCAAAGTAAATAAAATTAATCGTCAATAGTCCAACTACGTAACCAGCCTTAGCGGTCATTTAATTTTTCATAACTTGCTTAAATTGAATATTAAGGATATTTTCATTATCTTTGCAGCTTGTTATAAACTGCGCTCATTGTCCAATGGAAAAGAAAAAGATCCTTTATATTTCACAAGAAATTACCCCGTATTTACCTGAAACCGAAATGTCCGAAATTTCTCGCTATTTGCCCCAAGGGGTGCAAGAGAAGGGGAGAGAAATACGAACTTTTATGCCGCGCTACGGTAGCGTTAACGAACGTCGAAACCAACTGCACGAAGTGATCCGTCTTTCGGGGATGAATCTCGTGATCAACGATACAGACCACCCGCTTATCATAAAAGTTGCATCCATTCAGGCTGCGCGAATGCAGGTGTATTTTATCGATAACGAAGATTATTTCCAACGTAAGTTTGTGTTGACTGATGAGAAAGGAAAAGAGTTTGCCGATAACGACGAACGTGCTGTGTTTTTCGCACGAGGAGTATTGGAAACGGTAATTAAACTCCGATGGGCACCGGACATTATCCATTGCCATGGGTGGTTGACCTCACTTGTTCCGCTGTATATTAAAAAATATTACAACAAAAACCCGCTCTACCGACAGTCTAAAGTGGTCTATTCGGTTTACGACGATGATTTTAAAAATCCGTTAAATGCCGATTTTAGCGAAAAGCTCCGGGTTGAAGGCATTACCAAACAAGACGTGGCGGTGATAAAAGAGCCTGATTATGTAAATATAAGCAAACTTGCTATTAACTTTTCGGATGCTGTCATTCAGGGAGCTGAGAATATCAACCCGGAAGTACAGAAACACATTCAATCGAGGAAAATACCCGTTCTCGGCTATCAAACTAAAGAAACATACATTGATGCTTACAACGACTTTTACGATACAATCCTATAAACCGTTGTTGTTAAAAGATGAATTTTTAGTTTAAAAAAATCAAAATCGCTTTGTTTTCAATCCTATTATTGGTGCTTTTTGATACGTTTGTGTAATTTTTCAAAAACAGAAAACAGTGTTAAATATTTTAATCGGGAAATTCGTGGAAAACAAAACATACAACCTTCTGGCATTCATCGCTTTAATTTTTTTATCGATAGCCTTCTACGCTTGCGAAGAAGAAACCAGCATTGGGCGGGATATTCTACCGTCAGGCGATTTAATTGATGTTCGCAGCACCATCATCAAAGATGACATTTCGGCTTTCACTTATACCGACGGCCCTATTCAGACCAGCAACGGAGCGGTTAGCCTGCTCGGAAGCTTTACCGATTCGCTTTTTGGTAATACCACGGTGGATTTGGCTGCCCAGTTTCGTTTATACGAATTTCCGGATTTTGGAACTAACCCAAAAGTCGATTCGGTTAAATTATATATGTATTACGCACTTAGTTACGGAGATACGCTTACACCCCAAAGATTTAAGGTTTACGAATTGACCGATCCGCTTTATGCCGATACTATAAGTGCAGGTGGCGGCTCGCAAGCTTATAGATATTATCAGGATGTTAATTTGAAAGGAATGTCCACCGGTCAGCTTATAGGGGAGACGGAATATATACCAAGGCCCTTGCTCACACGCAGGGATTCGTCAACCGGTAGAATGGACACCTTGTACCATCTCATTACTGTTCCAATCCAGAACTCCTTGGGTGAAAAGCTGCTGAATGCCGATTCGCTGAGCATGGTGAACAACAACAAGTTTCTGGAATATTTTAAAGGCTTGCTTATCGAATCCGAAAAGGTTAATCACCAGGGAGGAACAATTTTATCTATTGAAGCAGCCGCAACCAGTGGCTTTCAGGGTTCGGCATTAGCACTCTTTTATAGTAACGACGAAGTAAAAAGCAAGGAAGGGGGCGACACGCTGTTAATGCCTTATGTAATTTCGAAATACAGTGCGCGGGTAAACCGGATTGTGCACGACTATGCAGAAACTCCTTTTTTCGCCAATCTTAACATGGAAACGTATTCCGACACATTAGTATATGTGCAATCTACCGGAGGTCTTAAATCAAGAGTTTTGATTGAAGGACTTACGTCCTGGGCAGATTCCACCAATACAGCGATCAACAAGGCCGAATTGATTTTTCAAATTGATACGTTGGCTTCCGATATTCATCGTTTTCCACCACCTACTCAATTGTTATTTACCGCGGTTGATTCAGCGGGAGTTGAGGGTTTGCCAAGCGATTATTTTTTTAGCCCCATTGTGTATGGTGGTTATCTGCGCAAAGATTACACCTACCATTTTAACATCACGCAACACTTGCAGCAAATTATTGAGGGTAAAGCACAAAATGGTGGTTTTTATTTAACACCGGCAGTTAAAAATAGTGAAGCAAACCGCGTTGTTATAAAAGGAAGCACCAGCAAAACGGGTATAAAACTGATAATTACCTATTCCAAGTTTAAGATCTAAAGGACGGAAGCAAGGTGCTATAATTTCTCAATTTTCAACGTAACTTCATACTCGTCCAACGCTATGGTTTTGGTCGAAATAGGGTAGGGCGAAACATCCACAAGCTGAAAAGCATAATCTCCCAGCGTATCCTTCTCATGATTAAAAGTATTTAATACAACCGTTCCCTGTACCGGGGATTTTACCACAATTTTCACTTCTGCCTGGCCTATCCAAACGCAAACAACATCACGCGGGCAACGCGAGTCGTTTATTTCTGCAAGGGTGAACTGCAATGGATTATCGTTGAAATGAAATGTCTGATCGATTTTGAACTTACTTTCCACAGGGAATTGTCTGGATGCTTCTTCCTTGTGACATCCTGCAAATAAGAGGATTAGAAGTAGGGATGAAAAAATAATGGTTTTCATAATGCGGCATTTTAAATGGCTTTAAAAACGATATCAATTTCAGAATAAAATTCAAATTATGCAAAAAAAATTACATGAATCCATAGATTTGTACCGAAGCAACGGGTAATATGAAAATCGGCAACATTGATTTGAAAGGAACTCCGTTATTTTTGGCGCCCATGGAAGACGTAACCTATAAATCCTTCCGCTGGATGTGCAAAAAATACGGGGCAGATGTGATGTACACTGAGTTTGTTTCGGCAGAAGCCCTGGTTCGCGACATTAAGAAAACCAAACAGAAAATGATTTTGTTTGATTTTGACCGGCCGGTAGCCATTCAAATTTACGGACACAACATCGATTCCATGGTTCGTGCAGCGCAGGTTGCCGAAGAAAGCCAACCCGACTTTATTGACATCAACTTTGGTTGCCCTGTGAAAAAAATTGTTCGTCATGGTGCCGGTGCGGCTATGCTTAATGATTTGCCAAAAATGCAACAAATGGCCGCAGAGATTGTGAAAGCAGTAAAACTTCCGGTAACGGCAAAAACCCGTTTAGGCTGGGTGGAAAGCAACAAACCCATACTTGAAGCTGCCGAACGCCTTCAGGATGCTGGAATTGCTGCCTTGGCTATCCATGGTCGCACCCGGGAGCAAATTTATTCCGGTGAAGCCGACTGGACGCTGATTGGCGAAGTGAAAAACAACCCAAAAATCAGCATCCCTATAATCGGCAACGGCGATATCAACAGTGCCGAAAAAGCAAAATATTTTTTGGATCAAACGGGTGTTGACGGTCTGATGATCGGACGCGGGACAATTGGGCGCCCCTGGTTATTCAAAGAGGTAAAACACTTTTTGGAAACCGGGGAATTGCTGCCGCAACCCACGGTGGCAGATGTTGTGGAAATTCTGCGCGAACAAATGCGTTTGAACCTCGAATGGAAAGACAACGAACGAACCGGGATATTGATGCTCCGGCGTCATTTTGCCAAATATTTTCCGGGCTTGCAAAACTTCCGCGAATTGAAAATCGAACTCCTTCGGGCGGAAAACAGTACCGAAGTGAATCGTATTCTGAATAAAATTGTTGACTTTTACGGCACTGTCCGTTTGGACTATAACCATTCAAGTTTGAGATAATGGATGATAACTTTTCAAAATACTATTCGGAAAAATCGCTTTGGGAAAAAATTAAGAAGTTCTCAAAGTCGGCCGGAGCAAAGGTTGTTTATGCTGTTTTGCTGCTTTACTATGCAATGAACGACAAGGGGGTAAATATGAAAACAAAGATTTTCATTGCTGCCTCGTTGGGCTATTTTATTTTCCCGGCTGATGCCATTTTCGATTTCACCCCAATTATAGGCTATTCCGATGACTTGGGTGTTTTGCTTTTCGCACTGACTCAAATTGCCGCAATCATCACCCCCGAAATAAAAGAAAAGGCACGGAATAAAATCAAGGAATGGTTTGCCGAGGTGGACGAAAACGAACTGTTGGAACTGGAAGAGAAGATAGTAAATCACAACTCAACAAAATGATTACACTCGATTTCTCGGTTTGGCAATGGGTATTGTTTGCCTTGTGCGCTGCATTTGTCGGGATGTCAAAGGTGGGTGTTCCCGGGGTTTCTTTGATTGCCGTACCGCTTCTTGCGTTAATTTTCGGAGGGAAAGCATCCACCGGGATATTGTTGCCCATGCTGATGATGGCCGATTTATTTGGCGTGGGATATTACCACCGCCATGCCGAATGGAAATACCTTCGCAAACTTCTTCCCTGGGCGTTTGTGGGAGTAGGCATTGCACTGTGGATAGGCAAAGTGGTAAACGACGAAGCATTCAAAAACATCATTGCCATACTGGTTTTCGTTTGCATTGGCCTTATGATTTGGAAAGATCGCAACAAAGACCGTAATTTATTTCCCGATACTTTTTGGTTCGCGGCTGGAATGGGAGTTTTAGGCGGTTTTGCCACGATGATTGGAAACGTGGCCGGCCCAATTTTCGCCATTTACTTGCTGTCCATGCGCCTTCCCAAAAACAATTTCATTGGAACCGGAGCCTGGTTTTTTCTCATCATCAATTTCACCAAGTTTCCATTGCACATTTTCGTCTGGAAAACAATTTCGTGGAACACGCTCACACTCGATATTATGCTGTTGCCGGCTATAGCATTGGGAGCAGTTACGGGCATCTGGTTGGTAAAAAAATTGTCGGACAGAATTTACCGCACCGCAGTTTTTATTGTCACTGCGCTGTCAGCATTTTTATTGTTAATTTGAATGAAGCTTTATTTTTTGTCTGCTTTAAACAGTTCTTCCTCGGTAACCACTTTAACCTGCATGCTGTCTTTCAGGGTTCGGGTAATAGCATTGTAAGGTGCCACAACAACCTGATCACCAACGGAAATTCCTTCCATAATTTCAATGCTGTTGCTATCCTGGATACCGGTTTTTACTTCCGATTTCCGCACTCTGTTGCCGTTCAACACAAACACAACTTCTTGTTTTTCTTCCTTTTCTACTGTTTTTTGGATTTCGGCATCGGTGTTCATGGCTTGAGATGCCTCTTCGTCCTTAACCTCTTCTGTGCCGCCACCTTTCAGTTTCACACGGGTGGTAACTGCCGAAATGGGAACGGAAATAACATTCTCACGGGTTTTAGTCAGAATGTCAACCGTAGCAGACATTCCCGGGCGGAACGGATAGAGATTTCCCGTTACCGAATCAATTAAATCTTCGTAAGATTCTTTCAGCAGGAATACTTTCACGTCGAAGTTGGTTACCTGGTCGGCAGTTACGCCGGTGGTGCTGGCCGAGTTGGCTATTTCGGTTACTACACCTTTAAATTTCCGGTTCATGTAGGCATCAACTTCTACGAGGGCGGTATCGAATTTTGTCACTTTCACAATGTCGTTTTCATTTACCTCCACCAAAACCTGCATCCTTTCCAGGTCGGCGACGACCATCATTTCGGTACCAATCATCATGCTGGTTCCCACAACGCGTTCGCCTTTTTCAACGTTTAAAGCCGAAACTGTGCCCGAAATAGGGGCATAAATTTTAGTTTTTACCAACTGTTCTCTTGCTTCCGAAACCGACGCTTCGGCACTTTTTACTGAAAATTCTGCCGCTTTCACTTCCGCTTGGGCAACTTTGTAGGCAGCCTCCGCGGTTTCGAATTCCGATTTTGGAATGGTGTTGCTTTGAAAGAGTTGTTGCGCACGTTTATAAGCAAGTTCGCGTTCTATTTGCTGGGCTTCAGCCTGGGCTTGCCGCGCTTTGGACGAGTTCAGCGTAGCCTCCGCCCGATTCAGGGCCGAAACATACATGTCGGGTTTTATCACACAAAGTAAATCTCCGGCTTTCACTTCATTGCCTTCTTCCACATAAAGCTCAATGATTTCGCCGGATACGTCGGGACTGATTTTTACTTCCGTTTTCGGCTGGATTTTCCCATTGGCGGTGATAAACTCAGTTAAAGTTTTGCTTTCAACGGTTTGTACGGCCACGCTCACGGTAAATTCCTTACCAAACCAGCCGGCCTTTTTACCAACAACCAGCAAAACAATCACTAATACAAGCGCTCCGAGGGCATACGGTAAAAACCTTTTTTGCTTCATTTTCTACGAAATTTTGTTATTTAGGTCGATTATGAGACATCAAAATTACAACAAAACAGTTCCTCAAATCCATTTTGTCAAATTATTCCTGCAATTTATTGCTTTACCAGCATACGCGCGGTCAAACGGCTGTGTTGCTCCAGATAAATGTCTTTCTCTTTCACCATCCAGTCCAGTACTTCTTCGGTGTAATGCCGTATGGTGACCAGCACCAAATCTGTGTTGTAGAGAATGGTATAGAAATGCGACAACTCTTGGAACAACTCCTTTAAATCCACCTCCGGAGCATCCAGGACCAGGTTCAGGTCGATGGCAGATTGTTGCATCAGCGTTACTTTTACACGATTTTCAAGCAGAAAATTCACCACGCGATCGATGTCTTCGATGTCGATGAACGAAAAATCTTTAGACGAAAGCGTTATCAAAACCTGGTTTTCTTTTAAAATAAAAATTGGGGGATGTTTTATTTTATGATCGATTTCATGGATGACTGTTCCGGGTTCTTCGGGCGATGAAAATGATTTTACGTACAACGGAATGGATTTGTTGTGCAGTGGCTTCATGGTTTTGGGGTGAATAACCTGTGCGCCGGAATGGGTCATTTCCACGGCCTCGCGGTAGGATAACTCCGCGATTTTTATCGTTCCTTCCATCTTCTTCGGGTCGGCGCTCAACACTCCCGGCACATCTTTCCAGATATAAACCCCGTCGGCATTCAACGAGCTTCCAAGAATGGCTGCCGTAAAATCGGAGCCTTCGCGCCCGAGGGTAGTGGTGAGGTTGGCCGGGGTTGAACCGATAAAACCTTGTGTGATGTACAATTTTTGGTTGTCGAAAGTAAATGCCTCGCGCACCAAATCTTCCGTCCATTCCCAGTCCACGCTGGCATCGCGGTACATATCGTTGGTACGCAGGCAGGTGCGTACATCAATCCATTGGTTGCTCATTCCGATGAGGTTCAGATATTCGCTGACAATTGCTGTAGAAACCAGTTCACCAAAGCAGATAATCTGGTCGTATTCGAAATTATAATCGAACGAAGGTTTCTTTTTCAACTTTATTTCCAGCTCCGAAAAGAAATCGTTTATCGAAGATGGAACATTGTTTTTACCAAATAAATCTGCAACAATTTGGAGATGATTGTTTTTAAATTCCTGGAAAACGGCTTCCTTTTTTTCTGTTTTATCGAAATAAGCCTTTATCAAAATTTCCAGCAAATTGGTGGTTTTGCCCATTGCTGAAATCACGGCTACCAGCGGGTCGGGTTCGTCGTTGATTATTTTCGCTACATTTTTTACGGCTTCGGCATCTTTCACCGATGCGCCTCCAAATTTATATACCTTCATTTACTTTCTTTTTTCTTGAATTTCAGCAAAAATAGAATAATCTGGTAAAATGATAGTTCGGGAACTATTGTGTGTTATTCTACGTTTGCAGAAACGAAACCGTTCTCTTTCTTCCGGAACGGTTTCTTGTAATTCTTATACTTTTTGTAAATTTACAGGCACATCAAAAAAACATTAAAAATGAAGAATATGAACCTTACATCTACAACAAAATTGAACAATGGGGTTGAAATGCCCTGGTTAGGACTTGGAGTTTTCCGGTCGAAAGAAGGGGAAGAAGTTGAAATTGCTGTAAAAACTGCATTGGAAACGGGTTATCGAAGCATTGACACAGCGGCCATTTACGAAAACGAACGTGGGGTGGGCAACGCAATAAAAGCAAGCGGTGTTCCACGTAAAGAGATTTTCCTTACTTCGAAAGTATGGAACACTGACCAGGGCTACCAAAGCACATTGGACGCTTTCGATGCCAGCTTAGAGAAACTGCAAACCGATTACCTGGATTTATACCTCATCCATTGGCCAAAAGGGCAGCGTTCGGTGGAAACCTGGGAAGCGATGGAAGAATTGTATGAAAAAGGGAGAGTCCGCGCAATAGGGGTCAGTAATTTTTTGGAGCATCACTTAGATGATTTACTACCGCATTGCAAAATCATTCCGGCAGTCAACCAGGTGGAATTTCACCCTCTGCTTATTCAGCCCAAATTACTGGAATATTGTCAAAAAAGGGGAATACAGCATGAAGCGTGGAGCCCGATTATGAAAGGCAATGTTACCAAAATACGCGAGATTCAGGAATTGGCGAAAAAGTATGGGAAAACCGAGGTTCAGGTGGTTTTGCGTTGGGACATTCAAAAAGGCGTAGTTACCATTCCAAAATCAGTTACCCCGGAACGGATTATTTCCAACGCCGATATTTTTGATTTTGAATTGGAACCGGAAGATATGGCGAAAATTGATGCGCTCGACAAAGGACGACGCATTGGCGGGCATCCCGATACAATCAATTTCTAATTAAAAAGTCGAAGCCTTACACCGAATTTATAGCCAAAACCGGATCAAGTTTCGCGGCGGAGCGGGCGGGCATAAACCCGGCAATGAAACCAATCCCACTCGAAATCAACAAGCCGGTAATGATGTTGCCCATCGTGAGCACTATGGTAAATTCGCTCACATACGAAATGATGAGTGTGCCGATAAAAATCAAAATAAGTCCTAAAATGCCGCCAATGAGCGAAAGCACAATGGCCTCGAATATAAATTGCAGAAGAATGAAGTATTTTTTTGCACCCAATGATTTTTGGATACCAATGATTTTAGTGCGCTCCTTCACCGAAACAAACATAATGTTGGCAATGCCAAAACCTCCAACAACAATGGAAAAACCTCCGATAATCCAACCTGCAAGGTTGAACACTACAAAAAACTGATCGAACCGGTTGGAGATCACACTTACCTCGTTCAGTGCGAAATCGTTTTCCTGCATCGGCTTTAAGCGATGCAGTGTGCGCATTGTGCCTTCCAGTTCTGCTTTGAAAAGATCAGGGTCAATGTTGGGTTTTGCTTTCACACATATTGTTTGTCCCCTGTCGCGGTTGCGCACGTCGATCATGCTGAACGATTTCGTTACCGGGATGTGGATATTTTTGTCCATGGAAGTTCCAAACATGTCTTGCCCTTTCTTCTCATAAACTCCAATCACCCGGAACTTTTGCCCTTGCAGTTTTAAAGTCTGATTAAGTGGGTTAATGCCGGAGAAAAGTTTTGTGGCAATTTCATCGCCAATCAAGGTTACCGGAGCTCCCGAATTCATTTCCGTTTCAGTGAAATAGCGCCCGCGTTCCACTTTCAGGTTCCAGGTGTCAAGCAATTCGTAGGTACTGGCAAATACGGTCACATTTTCCATTTTATCGCTGCCCGATTGCGCCGTTCTCGAAAAACCATAAAAGAATGCTGCATTTTCAATAGTCTTGCTTCGGTTTAAAATTTCCCGGGCTTCCTCAATGGTGGGTGCTGGCCGGTTTTGGTATTTCCACCAAGGGTATTCGGTTTCGCCTTCGGGAGGCGTCCACGGCCATTTTTGAATGTAAACCATGTTGCTTCCTAAGCCGTCTAAGCTCTCGCGGATATAGCTTTCCAGCGAATCGATTACCGTAAATACCGAAATGATGGCAAAAATGCCAATGGTAATACCCAGCAACGATAGAAATGTGCGCAGCTTGTTTGCCCTAAGCGAATTAAATGCAAAAGAAAAGCTCTCGAATATTAACCTGATCAGCAACATGCCATTTTTTTAAATGTAAAAGTAGTTTTTGTTTTGAACGAACTCATAACGTTGATCATTATATTTAGATTGCATTTTTTTTATGACAAAAACTACATTGATTTTTTTATCTTTGCAGGCGAAAATGAGAAAAGGAATAAATGGCTGATACTAAAAAAATTAAGGTGGCTCTCGTTTCAGTCTTCAGCAAGAAAAACCTCGATAAGATAATTCATAAACTGAATGATTTGAATGTTAAAATATTAAGTACCGGTGGTACCCAAAATTTTATCGAATCGTTGAGTGTTGAAGTGGTTTCGGTGGAAAGTTTAACGGGTTACCCTTCTATTTTGGGTGGCCGCGTAAAAACACTTCATCCGAAAGTTTTTGGGGGGATTCTTTCCCGGCGCGACAATCAAGGAGACGCGAGGCAACTGACTGAATACAAAATTCCGGAAATTGATCTGGTTATCGTTGATTTATATCCCTTTGAAGATACGCTCGCATCAGGTGCTTCGGAGCAGGAAATCATCGAAAAAATCGACATTGGTGGAATTTCGCTGATACGCGCAGCCGCAAAAAATTATAAAGACGTGGTGATTGTGCCTTCGCAAAACGAATATGCACCGCTTCTGGATTTGTTAAACGAAAAAAATGGCGAGTCCGGACTTGCCGACCGGAAATGGTTTGCAGGCAAAGCTTTTGCGGTTTCAAGTCATTATGATTCGGCTATTTTTGGCTTTTTCAATAGTAATGGCGACAACGAGGGTACCGAGCGCATCAGCTTAAACAACGGCGAAGTACTGCGCTATGGCGAAAACCCGCACCAAAACGCTACCTTCTATAAATTCAAAAATTCACCACAGGAAATTTCTTTGGCTGAAGCACAGGTTTTACAAGGCAAGGCACTTTCATATAATAATATGTTGGATGCCGACGCTGCCTGGAAATCGGCCAGTGATGCCTATCATTCCGTAACGCATGTCGAAAACAAGGTAGCCGTTTCAGTGGTCAAACACCTTAATCCATGTGGATTGGCGGTTACAGAAAATATTTTGGAATCGTTGGAACTGGCATGGGCCGGCGACCCGATCAGCGCGTTTGGAAGCATTATTTGCTTTACCGGCGAGGTTACCAAAGAAGTAGCGGAATGGTTTAGAAATAAATTTGTGGAAATTGTGATCGCCCCGGGTTTCACTCCCGAAGCCTTGGAGGTTTTCAGCAAGAGAAAGAACTTACGACTGTTGGTTACACCGGTTAAAGAAGAAATTACGGGCGAAAAGTTGTACCGTTCCATCAGTGGTGGGATGTTGGTGCAGGATGAAGACGAAGGTCTGGACACACAGTTTGAAACCGTGACCGAAAAAGCTTTTGAGTCGTCAAAAATCAATCTTGCCAGGTTCGGGATTACCGCGTGCAAACATCTGAAAAGCAATGCCATTGCCGTAGTCACCGAAACCGAAAGCGGTTCGTTCTGGCTCACCGGTGCGGGCATGGGGCAACCCAACCGCCTGGACAGTTTGCGCCATCTCACTATGCCACGGTTTCAGTCGAAAGAAGGACTGAGCATCGAAAACTCCGTGCTGATTTCCGACGCCTTTTTCCCTTTTCGCGACAGCATTGAAGCGGCCAACGAATACGGCGTGAAGTACATCGTGCAACCCGGTGGCAGCATCCGCGACACGGAAGTGATTGGTGCCTGTAACGAATTCGGCATCGCCATGGCCTTTACCGGGCGCAGGCACTTTAAACATTAATAACGAAGCATCTATTAAGTTAAGATAAACAGAAACTCAAATGGGACTATTTTCTTTTTTTACACAGGAAATTGCAATTGATTTGGGAACCGCAAATACCATAATCATCCACAACGATAAAATAGTGGTTGATGAGCCTTCTATTGTGGCCATTAACCTAAAGACCGAAAAAATGGTGGCCATTGGCGAAAAAGCCAGGCAAATGCAGGGGAAAACCCACGCAAACCTTAAAACCATCCGGCCTCTGCGCGATGGCGTGATTGCTGATTTCAACGCAGCCGAGCAAATGATACGCGGGATGATTAAAATGATGAACCCCAAGCCACGTTGGTTTTCACCTTCCTTGAAAATGGTGGTGTGCATACCATCCGGAAGTACCGAGGTTGAAGTTCGGGCGGTGCGCGACTCGGCGGAACATGCCGGCGGACGGGAGGTTTACATGATTTTTGAACCTCTTGCCGCTGCAATAGGAATTGGTTTGGATGTGGAAGCCCCCGAAGGAAATATGGTGGTTGACATAGGTGGCGGAACAACGGAAATTGCCGTTATTTCGTTGGGCGGAATTGTTACCAACAAATCCATTCGCATTGCCGGCGATGATTTAACTGCCGATATTATGGAGTACATGCGTCATCAGCACAACATTAAAATAGGGGAACGGACCGCGGAGGAAATTAAAATACATGTAGGTTCGGCTTTGTCGCAACTTAAAGACCCGCCGCCGGATTTCGTGGTTCAGGGACCCAACCAAATGACTGCC
Organism: uncultured Maribellus sp.; assembly: GCA_964572085.1. Classification (GTDB taxonomy): domain Bacteria; phylum Bacteroidota; class Bacteroidia; order Bacteroidales; family Prolixibacteraceae; genus Draconibacterium. The sequence continues at coordinate 41,370 of CAZNEV010000009.1, forward strand.
CTGCCGATTGAAGTCCCGGTTTCGTATCAGGAAATTGCGCACTGTCTTGAAAAATCAATCTCGAAAATTGAAACGGCTGTGTTGAGTGCCCTGGAGCAAACGCCGCCCGAACTTTATGCCGACATTGTGGTGAAAGGGATTTGGCTGGCCGGTGGAGGTGCTTTGCTAAAAGGGATGGACCAAAGATTAAGCGATAAAATTGGAATTAAATTTCATATTGCAGAAGATCCGCTGCGTGCAGTTGTGAGGGGAACCGGTATCGCACTTAAAAATGTGGACAATTTTTCATTTATGATTCGTTAAATAATTTGAAGTGTTCCAACGATAATCCATGAGAAGTCTGTTAAGGTATGTACTGAGAAATTATGCTTTTCTTCTTTTTGTCCTCTTAGAAGTATTCGCGTTTATTCTAATTTTCAGTTTTAACAGCTATCAGAAATCCAGATACCTGAATTCTTCCAATCAAATCACGGCATCCATTTATAATTCCTACAGTTCGGTGGTGAATTATTTTGGATTAGCCGCGGTTAACCGTCAATTAGCAGAGGAAAATGCCAAACTGAAAACCCTGTTGGACAAAGCTCCGCAGTACACCACAATGCCCGACTCCATGCCGCTGGGACCGGAAGCTAACGATTCGTTGTATCGGTTTGTGGCGGCACGGGTAATCAACAATTCGGTGAATAGGCAATACAACTACATTACGCTGAACAAAGGCAGCCGGGATGGGATAAAAGTGGATCAGGGCATTATAAATTCCGATGGGGTGGTGGGCGTAATAACGCACGTTACCGAATCCTTTTCAATGGGTTTTTCGGTGTTGAACAAACGATGGGGCGTTTCTGCCCGGCTAAAAAAAAGTGGAACTTTTGGCCCTTTGTCGTGGGAAGGCGAAGATTATCGCTATGCCAACCTTAACGGGATTCCGTTTCATGTAGAGATAGCAATTGGCGACACGGTGGTGACCAGCAGTTACTCTTCGGTATTTCCCGAAGGGATTATGGTGGGCACCATTCATAGTTTTGAGCAGCCTCAAGGCGAAAACTATTTTAGGATCAACATCACACTGGCCGTGAATTTTAAAGCCATTACGTACGTAGATGTGATTGAGAATTTGAAAAAACCGGAGCTGCTTCGGCTCGAAAAAATGAAAACGGATGATCCGGTTACTAATTAAATATACCATTATGTTTGTAATCCTGGTGTTGATCCAGGTTCTGATTCTCAACCAGGTTCAGTTTAGCGGTTTTGTGAATCCATATATTTATTTATTGTTTATCCTTCTGCTTCCGTTGAGTGCTCCCCGTTATGCGGTGTTGATTCTGGCTTTTATGATTGGCCTCACGGTTGATGTGTTCTCGAACAGTCTGGGGATTCATGCTGCAGCATCGGTGTTTATTGCTTATGTCCGGCCATTGGTGGTACGGGTTATTTCTAACCGCGAAGAAGACCGTAGCGATTATCCAGGCTTGCTTCAAACCAAATTTTCCTGGTTTTTATCGTACGTAACCATTATGGTGTTGATGCACCATGTGGTACTTTTTTACCTCGAAGTATTTACTTTCTCGCATTTTGGAAATACCTTGTTGCGTGTTTTCATCAGTTCAGTCTTTTCGATTTTTATTATAGTTTTAAGCCAGTTTTTGATTTTCAGGGATTAAACATACATAACGTGGACATTTTTTCGAAACGAAAATATCTTATTATTGGGGTGTTCATAACAGTTGGGATAATTTTTACCATAAAGCTGTTCAGCATTCAGGTGCTCGACCCCACTTACAAGCAGAATGCGACCAACAATGTTCTGCGTGAAGTGGTACAATATCCGGCACGTGGATTAATCTACGACCGCAACGGGAAATTAATGGTTTATAACAAACCTGCCTACGATTTGCTGGTTACACCCCGGGAAACAGAAAAGTTCGACACAATTTATTTTTGCGAACTGTTAGAAATTTCAAAGCAAGAATTGATTGAAGGCATTCAAAAGGCAAAAGACTATTCCTGGTATAAACCTTCTATTTTAATTAAACAAATCCCACCCGAAAGTTTTGCCGTACTTCAAGAGCAACTCTATAAATTCAAGGGTTTTCATACTCAGTCGCGAACCTTGCGTGAGTATAAAAACCCCACTGCAGCGCACATCCTGGGCTATGTAAGCGAGGTCAATGCCTCCGATATTGAAAAAGAAGCTTATTATAAATCGGGCGACTACATTGGTGCCAGCGGCATCGAAAAGATTTACGAAAAACAACTTCGGGGCACAAAAGGAATAAAAAAACAACAGGTTGACGTGCACAACCGTATTCAGGGAAGTTATCTCGAGGGCATCGAAGATCTCCCGGCATTCATCGGAAACAATATTACAACAACCCTTGATGTGGAATTGCAATTGTATGCAGAAAAATTGTTTCAAAATAAGAAAGGGAGTGTGGTGGCCATCGAGCCTTCAACCGGTGAGGTGCTGGCCATGGTGAGCGCACCCACCTACGACCCAAGCCTGTTGGTAGGGCGTGTGCGGGGTGCAAACTACAGAATGCTGTTAGCGGATACTTTGAAGCCTTTGTTTAATCGTGCGCTGCAAGCGAAATATCCGCCCGGTTCAACTTTTAAAATTATCAACACCTTAATCGGTTTACAAACAGGAGCGATTACCACCAGTACGCGCTTTTCGTGCTACGGCAAGGCTTCGTCTCCCATCCGGTGCACGCACGACCACGTTTCGCCTGCCAATGTGGTGGACGCGATCCGCGAATCGTGCAATTCGTTTATGTGGAATACGTTCCGGGCTATTATCAACCTGCCCGGTAAAACAGCAGAAGGGTTTAACCTTTGGCGAAGCTATGCCGAGAGTTTTGGTATCGGGCAAATTCTAAGCAGCGATTTCACGAATGCGCTAAAAGGCGACTTGCCGGAAGAAAGCTACTACAACCGAATTTACGGAAAAGGCCGATGGAGTGCGATGACCATACGGTCGATGGCTATTGGGCAAGGCGAACTGGGGGCAACACCGCTGCAAATGGCCAACGTTGCTGCCATTATGGCCAACCGTGGGTTTTATTATACACCGCACATTATTAAAAGCATTGAGAACGATATACTGCCAAAAGATTTCAGCGAAAAGCACTTCTCCAAAATTTCGCATGAAAATTTCGAACCAATAATTACCGGCATGGAGCAAGCACTGAAAGGGAATATGGCTTCAACCGTTTCCGTTCCGGGACATATTATGTGTGGTAAAACTGGAACTGTGGAAAACAACCAGGGCTCCGACCATTCTGTTTTTACGGCTTTCGCGCCCAAAGACGATCCTAAAATTGCAATTTTTGTTTATGTTGAACATGGTGTTTGGGGCTCGAGATATGCCGCTCCCATTGCAGGCTTATTAGTAGAAAAATACCTGAACGACACCATTTCAACTCGGAAAGAATGGGTGGAGCAACGCATGTTGGATGCCAATTTATTAAATCCTTACCAAGCGAAGTAGCATGGCAAAAAGAAACAGCCTTTGGGCAAATATCGATTGGATTACGGTGCTAATATATTTAGTATTGGTGTTTTCGGGTTGGATAAACATTTACGCTTCGGTGTTCAATCAAGAGCACCAGAGTATTTTCGATATTTCGCAACGCTATGGCAAGCAGTTGATTTGGATTGGTGCGGCACTGCTAATTGCCTTTGTGATCCTGATTGTGGATTCAAATTTCTATGTTTTTTTCTCCTACATTATCTATGGATCAATTCTATTTTTGTTGATACTGGTGCTGCTTTTTGGAAAAGAAATCAACAGCTCTCGTTCGTGGTTTATGATGGGCAGCTTTGGTTTTCAGCCTTCTGAATTTGCCAAGTTTGCAACGGCTTTAGCTTTGGCGCGTTTCATGAGCTCACACGGGTTTAAATTACAGAAACCAAAATCGCTTCTCATTGTTTCATTAATCATCCTTCTCCCCGCATTTTTTATTTTGCTGCAAAACGATACCGGCTCGGCTTTGGTTTATGCCGCTTTCGTATTGGTTTTATATCGTGAAGGGCTTTCGGGCGTAGTACTTTTTTTCGGCACTTTAGTAGCAGTTTTGTTTGTTTTGGCATTAATCATTTCGAATTTAACCTTAGCCTTGATAATGGTAGGGGCGGTTCTGGCGGTTTTTTTAGTGTTAAGCACAAAAAGCAATCAAATTTCGCGTGTTTTCATTGTGTTTGCTGCCAGCATTATGCCTTTATTGTTGGTTAATCTTGCGCTTCAAAATAAGTTTCAAATAGCGGATGTGATTATAGCAGGTTCATTGCTCGCCGGATTATTAGTGCTTATTGACAGCTATCGAAAAAAAAACACATCCTATACCATCGTGGCCTTGGTTTTTATAGGTTCAGTATTGTTTAGTCTGACTGTGGACTACGCCTTCGATAACCTGTTGGGGGCACATCATCGCGATCGTATCAACGAATATTTGGGGATTGTCTCCGACCCTCTGGGTGCTGGTTATAATGTGAATCAAAGCAAGATTGCAATCGGCTCCGGCGGCTTTCTGGGCAAGGGTTTTTTGAACGGCACCCAAACCAAGTTTGATTTTGTTCCGGAGCAAACTACTGATTTTATTTTTTGCACCGTGGGTGAGGAATGGGGCTTTGTAGGGTCGCTTTTGTTGGTAGGGTTGTTTGTGTTTCTTTTGGTGCGCCTTGTTTTTATGGCCGAGCGGCAACGTTCGTCTTTTTCGCGAATTTACGGTTATTCCGTTGCGGTAATTCTTTTTTTCCATTTTGCAGCAAACGTTGGGATGACCGTTGGTGCTTTGCCTGTCATCGGTATTCCTCTCCCGTTTTTCAGTTATGGTGGCTCATCGCTATGGTCTTTCACTATTCTGCTCTTTATTTTTGTGTGCTTAGATGCCAGTCGTCACGAAAAGTTTTAAAGCCTTGTGCAAAGTTGAAAAGCCATATCGAATTTATTAATATATTTACAGCCTTGAAAGGTTTCAAGTTTTGTATCTTTACAAACTAACAATTGAAATTCTTTAGATAGATATGAATAAAGAAGTATCCAACAGCGAGATGGATCTCACAATCATAGGTGCTGAGATGCAGGTAAATGGAGAATTATTTACCTCAAGTGATGTTAGGATAGACGGGAAGTTTTATGGCGAATTGCAAACCAAGGGGAAAATAGTTGTCAGTAAAAACGGATATGCCGAAGGGAATGTAAAAGGGGGGAATATAGTCATTATGGGAAAAGCTAAAGGAAAATTTGAAGCTGAAAATAATTTCTATTTCTTACGCGACAGTTCTTTTAAAGGCTCGGTTAAAACACGCTTTATCAATATAACAGAATCAGCCGATTTTGAAGGGGTATGCGATATTTCACCCAAGCACGAGGATATTGAATTCGTAAAATCTCCAATAGATGCCAGTTTCGACAAACCGAAAGAAGTATTTGATTTGCAGGCTGCTGATACAACTTCTTCTGACAAACAGCTCGAAAAACCGTCTTTCCGTGAGGAGAAGGCAGATAAAGAAAAACCAAAACAACTGGAAGAAACCTCCGAAAACCTGAACAAGTCAAGCCAATCGTTATTAACAAGTAAGATAAGTCAAATTAAATCATTATAAATAAAAAGCAATAACTTTTAATTTAAGTATATGGAAAAAACATTTATTTTTCCCAGCGTATTTGAAGAAAATTACCGGGAATATGAAAAAGTAGCAAATGATTTTCTGGAAGCCATTAAAGTTAAAGATTTTAAAGGGAAAGATTATATTATTGGCGAAATGGCCTTAAAAGAAGGTAATGCTCCTCATAAATTTTTGAATAGCTCGGCTGATGATTTGGATTATCAGTTGCTTGGCATGATTGGCCTTCTTATTGCAACTCAGGGAACGTACTCAAAACTTATTGTAACAACCGGTTTCCCATTTACTACTTATAATCCTTATCGGGCGGGTGCAATCGAATTTTTCAAAGGCTCACATGAAATTACTTTCGACTCACGTACATTGGGCGGAGATAATCTGGAAAAAGCAAGGTTTACTGTTGCCGAAGTGGATGTGATTACCGAAGTGGATGGTTGTATTAAAGCCATCAGGGATGGTGAAATGCGGGAAAAGGACAATTTTTTTATCGCGAGCCTTGGTTACGGTACATTTGAAATAGCGCTATCTGCTCCGAGCGGTTTGATATTCAGGACAGCTCATAGTGCCAAAGGGCTAATTTATGCAGTTAACAATTTAGAAAACGAACTTCAAAAAAAGTTCTATTTAAACCTGTTGACAGAACAACAAATTGAACGGGCATTCCAGCGGGGCAGGATGATGATAAATCGCCGGAATACCGACCTGAAGGAACTTAGATCGAAAGCCCTGAAAAGTTATTATTCAGAAGTTGTTTCGCCGGCCATTCGTAAAAAATTCAATGATGAAGACTTTTACCGGGCCCGAAAAATTTACCTTGTTGGAGGTGGTGCTATGTACGATGAAATAGTGGAATCATTCATGGAAGAATTTGATGGTTTGCTTGACGTGGTTGTTGTGCCTGAACCTAATTTAACCGCAAGTAAGGGGTTCTGCTTACGATCGATTGAAGTGGCAAAACAAAAAATAAGTACGCTGGATGACAAAGGAAGTTATGCCTGTGTAGGGCTTGACCTTGGTAACAACAATACAGTTATTACTGTAAACGGCGAGTTTGATTAATCCAAATTTGTTGCATACTCCCAATATTTGTTATAGGGATAGTCATTAATTCGGCTAAAAACCTGTTATTGATTTCCAATCATTTAAGGGTGATGAGGGAAAATATTTTCGGGGTTCTTCGTATTTTGCCCGTTGGGGCAAATATCAGTATTTCCCCATAATATCTATTTAATTTTATTAAAAAGCCAGTGTTTTTTACGTATTCAGCGCACTGATTTTCAGTGCTTTGAAGGCAGCCGTTTTTAATCGGTTCACCAAATATCCCATAGGGGAAATATGCAAAAAAACAAAGCAAGGGCAATCAGGTAGCCCGGCAAATTGCCAAACTCATCCAGTCCGCTTTTTCCGGGCCGGCAGAAAATATCATGGGGTTCAACGATCCGCGCAAACAAACACAAACACAAACACAAACACCTTCACCCACATTACCGACATACCGTAACACCACTCAATTCATTTGACTGAAAAAGTTACTCACCGAATTAATGATACTCCTTTTCATCCGTAAATAATTTATTTTTAAGGTCGGATGGAACTCGCATGTGAATTTTCATCCGCGTTTGTGTTTAACGAACATGCTCGTTTCATATACTAAAAATTAAGTATTATGTTCGCCTTTGTATTTTATAGAGTTTTAACTTCTGCAATGGGTAGTATTTAAGTGGTTTTAGTAGTTGTGCTTTAGTATAAATCCATGTATTTTTTTAAAAAAAATGTTAAACAACTCAAGCAGAACATAATAGATTTACATTTGTGATGCGGTTTCAGCGTAGTAGAAAAAAAAAGAGTGTCGTGGCAGGTGCTATCCTGTTATTTGTCGTAAGTTTTATGGCAATGTATATCTCATTTCTTTTCCCCGGGAAACTAAAATTAGCAGATAGGGTGCGTACCGAACTGATGGAAAGCACAATAAACGCTTTGGAAGAAATAGAAAAGACTGGACAAAGACTTACGCTTGCAAATTTTCACAACAAGGAAATTAGCACGTTATCCTATAACGATTTGATTCCGTATTTACACAGTATCGAGTCGGGAACTGTATTTTTCATCTCACACGGTAAAATAGTGTCGAACTTTATTCCCGGAAACTGGACACACACTGGATTTTACTTAGGCACACAGAAACAATTGCAGGATAAATTTGGGGCATCATCCACAATCTATAAATCAGTCGAGAATTTTTATCGAACAGGGGAAGAGCATTTAATTATTGATAGTTCATTGAGAAGGGGTTGTGCAGTGCGGGACATAATGGAAATGGCTGCACTGGGATCGAAATCAACGCTTCGTTCTATTTTATGTTTCGAACCTAAAATAAGCCCTGCGCAATTGCAGCATGTTTTGCAAAACTCGTTGGCCGAAACCGGTAAGAAGTACGATTTAAGTTTTTCTATGGACGACAAATCAAAAATATATTGCACAGAGTTAATATACGATGCATTCCAGTTGTTTGGAATAACTATCAACCGGAGGACACCTATATTTTTTCGGAATATTTTGCTGCCGAAAGATATGGTTGACGAGATTATTGAAAAACACATGAATGAATTTAATCTCAAGCTTTGTTTAGTAAAGAATAATAACCAGATACAAGATCTCAATTATACAGAAATCCTAAGCTTGGTTGCTGAAATTTTATTGAAAAAGACAAATTGAAAATAAGTTATTAAATTAAAAACAAGCAATTATGAAAATCAAATTTTTGGCATTTGCCGTAATTACAGCTATGTTTTTTGCATCATGCAAAGATGAAATTGATGAAATTGGTGGAAACACTGATTTGAAAACGAACGAAGTTGGCTACATTTATACCCCGAAAGCCACCTTTGCCGGGGCGACTGTTGGCACAGGTTTTAAAGCAACTGTTACCGAAAACACCGGGGGTGTAGTAGAAATAAAACTGGAGGGTAAAGTTGTCGATAAATTTGTTTCAAATTTTCCGTCAACTTATATCGGAGCCAACGGGAACGTAAGTATTAGTGGTAAGTTTATTAATAGCACCGATGGCGCGGCATATGTTAATGCAAAGGGCGAGCAAAGTGTTTTGGTGAAATACGATGTAAAAGTTGGCGACAAATGGAGCTACACCACTCTCGGTGGGAAAAAAATTACGCGTGAGGTAAAATCAGTTTCTAAAGAAGATGATTACTACTGGGGTGGAATGTACATTAAAGTTATTAAAATTGAACAAAACTTACCCTATCCCGGCTTTAAAAAGGCCGTATATTATGCAAACCACAAGTTTGGACTGGTTGGTACAGATATAACTTTGGAAGATGGGACAGTAGTTTATTCGGTTATATTATAAATTTTTCTAAACGCGCTTTGTGTCAGAAATAAAAATATTGAATTGCTTACCACCGTGGTGCAGGTTTGTAGGCGGGGCTTTTATGCTTTTTGGGCTTTTTGCCACCTATTACTTTGTTTATTTGAGCGTAAAACCCGATTGGCTTCAGTTAAATGTGTTTACGGTGTATTCCCAATATTTGGAAACGAAAACATTTTCGTTCATAAATAATAACCAAGGCGACGAGATGGCGGTTTCTATCTATCTCGTTGGCTTTTTGGTTTTCTTGTTTTCTTCTGGCAAAAATCAATCTGAAACTAACAACTTACTCAAAGTTAAAGCTTTGGTGAATACAGTAATTTTATCATTTTCTTTATTTACGGTAGTTTACTTTTTCATCCATGGTACGCCGGTGTTGTACCTGGTGGCATTGTTTGCTTATTCATTCCCATTAATTTATGTGTCCATGTTTTATTTTTTGCGGATGACAGGTTTTATAGTTTTGAAAAACACAGAAAAGAGGAGTAAAACAATGCTGGAATAAAACGGATGAAAGAAGTACTGATTTTTGTGCGCGAAAACACGGTGTGGTTACATTATGTATTGGTTGAGTACAAACTGCTCTACCTCGATTTATGGTCGTTAGTGCATTTTTGGACTGGCGGTTTATTATTTGCCGTCTTATCTGCGTTAAATTGTAAGCAGCGATGGAAATGGCTATTTATAATTGTTGCAGGTTTTGAAATACTTGAAGCTACAGTGTTTATTGGGATTCTGAAATTGTTTATGCCCGAAAAAATACCGGATGTATTTATCGACATTATTCTTGGGATGGCCGGTGGATATTGGGTGTTTTTAATGTTTGAAAATAATAAAATGAGCGAACAGGCTAAACAGCACATTGTAATTCTAATTACTGCTGCAGTAATAGCCTTTTTCTGGACGGGGTTTTATTCCTATGAGCTGAACATTCATTCCGAAACTAATTGGCCGTTTAGCGGTACAGTTTTTTTATTCTGGTGGTTCACGGGATATGTCCTTGTTCTCATATTCCGAAAACTTCAAAGTAAGTTTAACAATGGTTTTTATTCGATATTGACAATTTCTGCCTTGTTCTATGTGCTTCTAATCCCTGTCAATTATGTTATTTCCGAAGTTTTAAATATTCGCGAAATATCACATGAATACAACGTTGCAATAGGCTCGTTCATAGCGGTAAACTTATCATTAATTAGGTTCTATGTTCTATTTCCCATATTGTTGGTTTCCGCTTATACCTGGTTGTACCATTTATCCCAAAAAATGTACGCTTACAATAATTGTCAATGGCAAAAAAGGTAATATATATATCAATTATAGTGCTTTTGGTTCTGCTTGTTTTGGTTCGCTTCGATAGGTATGTAGCTCAAAAAAGCACCTATAAAAGCGATGCCCCAATTCATGCGGAAGTTGGTGATTTGCTGTTTAGATCCTATTCTTATGCTCTGGCAAGCAGTAGCTTATACAAGCATAGCGGGATGCCGGGCCATATGGCAATTGTGGTCACGGAAAGTGAGTTTCTGCCCGGCGAAGATTCTTACTCTTCCATGAAAGTAGTTGAAGCCAGACATTACGATCATTCTAAAAAACAGAAAAGCGACCAGGTTGGCATAAATTCGGCGAACGAAAACTTTGGTGAAAAATATAAGGGCCGACGGTTTTTGCTCAAAACGCATTTGAATGATAAGGAGAAAGCGAAAATAGTAGAGTATTCCACATCTCAGATTGGTAAACCGTATAATTTTTTTGCCGACAAACACGACACCCTGGAGTACAATTGCGCTACTTTTGTGCGACATGCTTTAAGTGTCGCTGCCAAAATTGATGTCGATTCGGATGCAGGGAATGTTTTTTTCCCAAACGATATTTTTGATTTTCCTCTTTTCCTGAAAATAAATAACCGAATTCGTTTTTAAATCCGCTTAGATTGCCTCCCTTGGCATTTGCAAATTTCTGCTTTTTTTATATCTTTGTATTCGTCTTCTAAAAATCTAAGAATTTATTCATCCTAAGGTTTTGTTTCGATAGCAAGCGAAACCAAAATTAACTCCCCATACGGTATCATTTAAAATATTTAGTATATGCAATATAAAGCTTATTCACTTCGTAATTTTCGGCAAATTCCTCAAATAGGCTTGCTAACCGAGCAACAAAAATTTGAAATTGAGGTGGTGGGAAATGTCCTGCCGTTTAAAACCAATAATTATGTTGTTAATGAATTGATTGATTGGGAAGATTTTGAGGATGACCCGTTTTTTATCCTCACTTTTCCGCAAAAGAAAATGCTCGACGAGAAGAGCTTCAAAACAGTAGCTGACCTTTTAGCAAACGATGCTCCGCGTGAAACGCTGAAAAGGGAAGTCACAAAAATACGTTTGAAACTGAATCCCAACCCTGCCGGGCAAGAGGATAATGTGCCGGAATTCGAGGGAAGAAACCTAACCGGCATTCAGCATAAATACCGTGAAACGATGTTGTTTTTCCCGACGCAGGGGCAAACTTGCCATGCCTATTGCACCTTCTGTTTCAGGTGGCCACAATTTGCTATGAATGATTTTAAGTTCGCCATGAAAGAGGCCAGTGTGTTGGTAGATTATGTGCGATCGAACCCGCACATAAGCGATGTTTTGTTTACCGGCGGTGATCCGGCTGTTATGAAAACAGAGTTTTTTGAAATGTATTTCAACGCTTTGCTGGATGCCAACCTTCCGAACTTGAAAAATATTCGCATTGGCACTAAATCGTTGGCCTATTGGCCTTATCGATTTACCACAGATCAGGATGCCGACGCCTTATTGCGTTTATTCAAAAAGGTAAAAAAACGCGGCATTAATATCGCTCTGATGGCACATTTTAACCATCCGGGTGAGTTGAAAACCAAAGCGGTACAATTGGCTGTGAAACGCCTTATTGATGCCGGTGTCCAAATCCGCTCCCAATCGCCCTTGTTGCGTAAGATTAACGATAAAGCCGATATTTGGGCAGAGAACTGGAAAGAACAAGTGCGGCAGGGAATCATTCCGTATTACATGTTTGTTGCCCGCGACACGGGAGCACAGGATTATTTCGCAGTTTCGCTTCATCGTTCATGGCAAATTTTCAGAAGCGCTTATTCACAAGTCAGTGGCATTTGCCGAACGGTGAAAGGGCCCAGTATGTCGTGCAGTCCCGGCAAAGTTCAGGTTGTAGGGGTTTCTGAATTAAATGGCGAAAAAGTTTTTGTGTTGAATTTCCTGCAAGCCCGGGACATTGCATGGACGGGCAAACCATTTTTTGCAAAGTTCGACCCTCATGCCGTTTGGATTGACGAACTGGAACCTGCGTTCGGACAGCCGGATTTCTTTTTCGAAAAAGAATATTACGCAATGCTGGCGTAGAAAATTGAGCCAACTCCGACTTGAAAACCAATAAGGTTGGAGTTCAGGGGTAGCACCGCGGCTACTTATGTTGGAAAATCGAAGATAAGGTTTTAAAAAATTAAAGAGCTTTTTTAGTGGACTCAAAATTTAAATCGAGAACTTTAGGAAACGGTATATGCGCATTGCGCACCGCAATCAACCTGAAATATACGGCCCCACGATTTCAATTTCATATGAAGAAGAAACAAACTCTATCATATCATTCATAAAACCTTCGAAATTCTCAAGAAAATAATCCTGGTTTTCCAATAAGATTTGCTTTGCGTATTTGGAGTTCTTTGGCAACGAGGTGTACCGGCTCATCAGTTCAATGGATTGAATAATCCCATCTACGGTAGCATAGGACTCCAAACGGCGATTCTGAATGAGGATAGGCAGAAAAGCTTGTACGCGCTTGGGTAAATACCTGTAATTTGACAACAAAATGGCATGGCTCCGCTTTGAAAACGAACGCAATGTTTTTTCGGAATACCGGTCCCATTTTGCTGCCAGCACGTGATCGTACAAAAGATCGACGATAATGCCGGAATACAATCCAAATCCGTTGGTGAGCAGCTTTTTTGCTTCTCTGAATTTGGGATGTGCATCCGTAAAAGAATCGATTTTCCTGTGCAGTAAAATACCCTTCTGAATATCGGCCGGAAATTTCTCAAAACTCTTCCCTTTCACATGGTCACCAATAAAATTCCCGACCATTGTTTTTTCTTCTTCCCCCGACAAATATAAATGTGCCAAATAATTCATTCAACAAGCAGTTTTAAAAGAAACGGCTTTGCGGGAGAATTGTTTTGAAACACATTATTTGTATTTTTGAAATTCATAACAAATCCGATGCAAAACAGTATTGTCGCTTTTGGTGAGGTGGTGTGGGACATCCTGCCCAATGGAAAACTTCTGGGCGGGACACCATCAAATTTGGTTTTTCGTTGCAATTCGTTCGACGAAAAAGGACATTTATTGTCGCGCTTAGGCGATGACGACCTGGGCAACAAGGCTTTGGAACGCTTGGAACAACTGGGCATTTCCGATGAGAACGTTCAAATCGATACGGAATTCCCAACGGGCACGGTACACATTTCGTTCGACGAAAATAACGAGCCAAAATACAACGTTGCGCTTGATGTTGCATTCGACCACATTGAATTCACCGCCGAAGCACTGAAGCTGGTTCGGAATGCCAATTGTCTTTTTTTTGGTTTGCTGTCACAACGTTTTGGCATATCTAAAAATACGCTCCGGGAACTCATCAAAGAATCTCCTGATTCTCTGCGCTTTTTCGATCTCAAGCTCTTCAACCATTTTTTTAATGTGAATGTGGTGGAAGCTTTATTGAACAGTGCACACATTGTTCGGGTAAAAGAAAAGGAAATCGTCTTTCTGGCCGCCCAATTGAAACTCGATCCTGAATCCATCGAAACCTTCTGTGCACAACTTTCCACGAAATACCATATCGAAGTGGTTTTAGTAACCCGCGGGAACAATGGTGTTTTTGCACTTCACGAAAAGGAGGGGGCTTTTTATGATCCGGGCTACTCCATTGAGGTTGAAGACAATATTGGCTCGGGCATGGCCTTCTCTGCCGGCTTTTTGCATTTCTACCTCAATGGAAAGGGAATTCAGGAAGCCATCAATTTTGGAAATGCAGCCGGTGCGCTAAACACCACAAAACGGGGGGCAACCACCTTTTTCAACAAAAACGATGTGTTCCGTTTTATGGAAAGCAATGTTAAAATTAGATAATCATGTTTTTTTTCGGTAACCCAAACGGTGGTTTAATAGTTTAATAGAGAAAATTACATCATGAAAAAGACAGCACAAGAAATCGCCACTGAACTTTTTTCACGCTTGTGGCAGCAATTTATCGAAAGGGTGCCTTATGCTGCCACCTACAAGGAAATGGTGGAATCGAAGGGGGGAAAAGTAGTAAACGATCACATTGCATTCCGTACCTTCAACACCCGCACAGGGGAGCAGCCCGGTGGAATCCTGGCTATCCGCCACATCCTGACTTGTCTGGAATACCGGCCGGTTGAAAAATATAAATTTCCAAAGGAAAAGTTGTCTGCCGTCCATTTTGAACATCCAAATAAAACCCTTCCTAAAATTTTTGTGAGTCAGTTGGAAGTGGAAAACCTGCCGGAGTGGGTCCAGTTGCTCATTCAGGGTGCGGTAAAAGACACGTCCTATTTACTTTCCGATAAAAGCATTGAATTGTTGAACGTATTGAAAGTAAATGGCGAATTGCCATCCGAAGCCGCCGGCTTTTTGTTGGACGATTTATTCCGATATTTCCGCCGTCCGTGGGGGATTCCGAACAAAGAGGATGTGTTGAAGCTGAACGACGTTTCACAATATGCGGCCTGGGTGATGCTTCACGGGAATTCGGTCAATCATTTTACGGCATTGATTAATCATCAGGACGTGGAGGATTGGCCCGATTTGGATGCTACGGTAGAAGCAATGAAAGCTGCCGGAGTGCCCATGAAAGAAAAAATCGAAGGCGAAAAGGGGAATAAGTTACGGCAAACCGCCACATTGGCCGTTAAAGAAGATGTTGAGGTGAAAGGTGAAAATGGCATTGAGAACATAATCTGGACGTATGCCTATTATGAGTTGGCCGAAAGAGGATTTGTAACCGAAAATGGCGAAAAGAAGTTGTTCGATGGCTTTTTGGGCGAACAAGCCGCACGCTTATTTGGTTTAACAAAAACCCGCGACAACTGAATGTTACTGTATTATCTAATTAACATTCGCTGAACAAATTTCCGAAAATCCTGTAGTAAAATATTTAAGCGTATCTTTGTACCCTTATACAGAACTCCCCGAATGAGATTCATAAAATATTTTATGCCGGGATTACAACAATTATAACATGCAATTTAAAGAACTCGAATTGATAGCGCCGATTTTGAAAGCGCTCGACGACCAAAACTATACCCAACCAACACTGATTCAAGAAAAGGCCATACCGCTGATTTTAAAACGAAAAGATGTTTTGGGATGTGCCCAAACCGGAACGGGAAAAACGGCAGCCTTTGCCATTCCAATTCTACAACATCTTTATGCCAACCGCCCGAAGCCAGGTAGACCCCGAAAAATCAGTGCGCTAATTATTACCCCCACCCGTGAACTTGCCATTCAGATCGGTGAAAGTTTCTCTACCTACGGACGCTACACCGGGATTAAAAATACCGTGATATTTGGTGGGGTAAAACAAGGAAATCAAACGAACGCCTTACGAAGCGGAGTGGATATTTTAGTAGCAACTCCCGGCAGGCTGCTGGATTTAATGGATCAGGGATTTATTCGTTTAAATGACATCGAATACTTTGTTTTAGACGAAGCCGACCGGATGCTGGACATGGGTTTTATACACGATATCCGTAAAATTATCTCTAAGCTTCCGGTAAAAAGGCAATCGCTGTTTTTTTCGGCCACTATGCCACAAAACATTGTTGAGCTTTCAAGGAAAATTCTGAACAACCCAACAAAAGTTGAGGTGACACCAAAAGCAAAAACGGCCGAAACTGTGCAGCAATACGTTTACTTCACCAACAAATCGACGAAAAAGGATTTGTTGAAGCACATTCTCGACGACCGAAACATCAAACAGGTTTTGTTGTTTTCGCGCACCAAACATGGTGCCGATAAGATTGCCCGCAACCTGAAACATCAAAACATAAAAGCGGCGGCAATCCACGGTGATAAGGCTCAAAATCAGCGGCAGAATGCTCTGGAACAGTTCAAAAAGGGACAGGTCAGGGTGTTGGTTGCTACGGATATTGCAGCACGGGGGATCGATATCGATAAACTGAAATACGTCATCAACTACGACATCCCGAATATTGCTGAAACGTATGTACACCGAATTGGTAGATCGGGCAGGGCAGGAGAAGAAGGAATATCAATTTCAATTTGTGAGCCCGAAGAGAATAACTACCTGAAAGACATTGAAAAGCTGATCAGCCAGAAGATCCCACTGGCAAAATCAAATCCTTTCCCGCAAACCGAAAAACCGATGACGAACAACGAAAAAAAGGAATGGGAGAAAGAAAAACTGAAGCGGAAACAAGAGTTTTTTGCTTCACGAGCAAAGAATAAGTCGAAAGGACACTCGCTCCATTCCCGGGGGATGCGAAGATAGGTTGCCGAATTTACTATTTCTTGATATCTGCAAAATCTTTTGATTGGACGTGTACGGTCTTCACTGCCCTTCCCGATGGATCGGCGTTGCCCTGAAACGAGGCATCCCATGCCAAGGCGGCTTCTGTACTGCATGCAATCGATGCTTTTGAGGGCACACAAGCTGCTGCTTCGTCGGAGGGGAAATGTTCGCTGTATATCGTGCGGTACATGTACTCTTCTTTGTTCATGGGCGTATGCACCGGGAAACGGTAGCGGGCATTGGCCATCATTTCATCGCTAACTTGTTTGCCGGCAATTTTTTTTAAGGTATCGATCCAGCCATAGCCTACCCCGTCAGAAAACTGTTCTTTTTGTCGCCAGGCCACACTTTCGGGCAAAAGGTCTTCGAAGGCTTTCCGCAAGGCCCATTTTTCCATTTTTCCATTTTTGGCCATCTTTCCTTCGGGGTTGAAGCGCATGGCCACATCCAGAAATTCTTTGTCGAGAAAAGGTACTCGGCCTTCCACTCCCCAGGCCGCCAAAGATTTGTTGGCACGCAGGCAATCGTACATGTGCAAGCGGCTTACTTTCAACACGCTTTCCTTATGAAATTCTTCGGCGTTTGGTGCTTTGTGGAAGTAGAGATAACCGCCAAAAATTTCATCGGCGCCTTCGCCAGTTAAAACCATTTTAATTCCCATTGATTTAATTACCCTCGCCAACATATACATGGGAGTTGATGCTCGCACCGAAGTAACATCATAGGTTTCGATGTGGTAAATTACATCGCGGATGGCATCCAGTCCTTCCTGAATGGTATAATGGATTTCGTGGTGCACGGAACCAATGTGATCGGCCACTTTTCGGGCTGCGGCCAAGTCGGGAGCCCCTTCAAGCCCGATGACAAAAGAGTGCAATTGCGGCCACCAGGCATCTTTTTGGTCGCCCTCCTCGATCCGTTTGGCCGAAAATTTCTTTGCCAGGGCCGAAGTAATGGACGAATCCAAACCACCCGACAACAGCACCCCGTAAGGCACATCGGACATCAATTGCCGGTGAACTGCATCTTCCAGCGATTGGCGTAACTCATCAATATTGGCGGGATTGTTTTTTACCTCCTCAAAGTCCGTCCATTCGCGCTTATGCCAGCGTTTCAACTCACCATCTTTGCTGTATAGATAATGGGCCGGCGGGAATTCTTGTATCTTGTTGCAAACTCCTTCTAAGGCTTTAAGCTCGGAGGCAACATAGAAATTGCCAAACTTGTCCCAGCCCATATATAGAGGGATTATCCCGATGTGGTCGCGTGCAATTAAATAGGCATCGTTCACCTCGTCGTACAGGGCAAACGCAAAAATACCGTTCATTTCATCAAGGAATGTTTCTTTTTTATCGTTGTACAAAGCCAGAATCACTTCGCAGTCGGAACCGGTCATGAATTCGTATTTTCCTTCGTATTGTTTTCTGATTTCGAGATGGTTGTATATTTCGCCGTTAATGCCGAGAATTAGCTTTTTATCTTTGTTGTACAAAGGCTGTCCGCCTGATTTAGGATCGACTATCGCAAGGCGTTCGTGGGCGATAATTGCTTTTTTGCCGCAATAAATCCCCGACCAATCCGGCCCGCGATGCCGAAGTTTTTTTGACATTTCTAAAACGGCTGGCCTTAGCTCCCGCGGGTCGATTTTTAAATCAAATGCACCTACAATTCCACACATGTCCTATTTCGGTTAAATAAATAATTAATTCCTTAAAATTCATCGAAATTAATCAAATTGACAATAAACAGCACCATAAAGTGTCATAAATCTTGATGAAATAACATTAAGGGTGCAAATGGACTTGATTGGTGCGGAGGATATAAAAAATGTCGCATAGCTACACCGGAATGTATAGGTATGCGACAAGTAAGTCGTGTGGAAAGAATCTCTAATAATCGCCTTTGGCTTTTGCGCCGCTCAGCACGGCTTCGGTGAAACCTATGCCCAAACGGTTTGCTCCTTGTTCGAGGAAAGCCACTGCGGTTTCCCAATCGCGGATGCCGCCCGAGGGTTTTATCTGCATACGGCCGCCAACAGTTTTCAGCATTACTTCGATGTATTCGGGTTTTGCACCGCCCGGACCAAAACCGGTAGAGGTTTTAACGAAATCGGCACCTGCTTCGTCAGACAATTCGCAGGCCTTGGCAATTTGTTTTGGTGTGAGGAATCCGCTTTCCTGAATCACTTTCACCAGTACTCCGAATTGGTGCGCCACATCTACCACGGTTTTTATGTCGTTCAGCACATAATCGTAATCGCCCGACAAGAAACGCCCGATGTTCATCACCATGTCTATTTCGTCGGTGCCATCCTCAATGGCTTGTTTGGCCTGAAATGCTTTTACGGGCGTGGCATCTGCTCCATGCGGAAAACTCAGCACACACGAAACTTTTACATTGCTGTCTTTCAAAAAAGCTTTTGCTGCTGCGATGTCGCAAGGTTTCACACACATGCTGAACACTTCGTTATCGATGCACATGCGCGCATTTTTTTCCAGGTCAGCAAGGGTTTGGTCGGGCTTTAAAACCGCATGGTCAATGGTTTGGGCAACTTGTTTTTTTGTGTACATGTTTGTTTCTTTATAATCCATACTTCAATTTCACGTCATCATGCGAAACAACCCGTCCGGTCTTAATATCGTTCATCTCTCGCTCGATGCCTAATTTTTCATGTTCCATAAATCCGTTCACTAAAGTAAACGGCAATAGGGACCGTCACTATCAAATATGTTGTAACATTATTGCCGTTAGCTTTAGCTGACGGATGAGTTAAGTTGTTGTTTAAATGGGCTTTAGCCACATTTGTAGTTATGTTTCTTAAATACCTAATTCAATTGTTTTTTTTATTGACGTTCTACCTTTCATCCAACATTTTAATAATTTTTTTCGCTTTTTCCGCATCCGATTCTGCCACAAAAAGGTCGATGGCCGAAGGGGTTCCGCCTACAAAACCTGCTGCAAGTCCCGACTGAAAATCATTTTTTATCAATGCACTGATGCCGCTGGCTTCCAGCTCCGCTTGAATGTGGCTTGCTTCCAATGCGGAACCTACAAAAATCCGTACCAGTCCGTCCTTGCCTTTCATAATAATTCGTTTTAGGTATGTATTTTACTCTTCCATTTCTTTCAATACTTGCTCCACCTGTTCGTTAGTTTGCTGGAGCTTGTCCTTGCACATTTTTAGCAACACGGCCACCCGTTTCACCTTATCGGCCAGGTCGTCAACATCCAGCTCCTCGTTTTCGATTTTTTCCAGGATAGCTTCTATTTCGGTCATCGCTTCGTTATACGAAATTTTCTTAATCGCCATTATTGTTGTTTTTTGTGATTCTACTTATTACTTGTCCATCGCTAAAGCGTGTTTCCAGTTCATCGTTCAAATTCAGTTGCTTAACTGATTTAACAATTTTGCCACTTTTCAAAGTTAAGGAATATCCGCGTTTCAACACGTTCTCGGGATTTAATATGCGCACGATGTTTTCTTTCGAGCGGATTTTTTCGGTTTCCCGGTTTATCCTTTTTACTGAAACCAAAGCAATTAATTCTTGTTTACGGATGAGCGAGAATTTTTGATCGGATAATAAACCAGCGCTTAGTCTGGAAAGCATTTGTGTTTTTTGTTCTATTTTATTCCTTGTTTCTACTGACCACACCGAAGTTGCAGTTTTTAAATCGTGTTTCAAACGGTTCAGTTCGTATTGTTTGTTGAAGGAAAAACGGCTCACACTCTTTTGAAGTTTATTCCCTTTTTTTGTGAGCAGGACCTGTTTGTCGTTGATAAAATCCGACACCGAAAAACTCAAACTGCCTGCCATATGTTCGAGCTTGTTCTTTTGAAAATCGACGGCATTCCTTGTGTGGCGAACAACTTCGCTTTCCAGTTCCTGCAAACGCTCGTAAAAGCGTCCCATGCCGTTAATCAGGAATTCAGCCACAGCGGTAGGTGTTTTCATTCGGGTGTGCGCAACCAGGTCGATAATTGTGTCGTCTTTTTCATGTCCAATCCCGGTGATCACGGGCAGCGGGAATTGGGTGATGTTGAAGGCCAGTTCATAGCTGTCGAAACTGCTTAAATCGGCTGTGGCGCCACCTCCGCGAATAATGACCACGGCATCGAAAAAGTCCTCCCAGACAAAAATCCTTTCTAAGGCGTAAATGATTGAAGGTACGGTATCAGTGCCTTGCATAGTGGCCTGAAAGAGTTTGGTGTAAAACCGAAAGCCGTATTCGTTGCCTTCTAATTGTTTCATAAAATCCTGATAACCCGCTGCGGTTGCCGAAGAAATAACTGCAATTCTCTGGGGTACCAAAGGCAGGCTCAGTTCTTTGTTCATGTCGAAAATACCTTCGCTTTGAAGGCGCGCGATGATAGCTTTCCGTTGTTGTGCTAAATCGCCAACGGTGTAAACCGGGTCGATGTCTTTGATGTTCAAACTCAAGCCAAACGACGGGTGGTATTCGACCGAAACCTGAATGAGGATTTTAATATCGTGGGTAAAATACTGCCCCGTGGTGGTTTCAAAATAGGGTTTTAACATGCGGTAGGTGTACGACCAAATGGTGGCTCGCGCCCGTGCGATGATTTCGTTCCCTGCCTTTTCGATTAACTCTAAGTAGCAATGCCCGTTGCGATTTTCTTTTAGTTCGCTCACTTCGGCCACCACCCAAACCGTTGCTGGGAACGCCTCAAAAATAGCATCTTTGATGCCTTCGTTCAATTCGGAAAGGGTGAGTTTATGTTCCATTGCTATCGGGTTTTGGTGAGTTTAAAGGTTTCGGAGGAACGTCCCGATGTGATTTTCAACAACAAAATGCCGGCGGGTAAGGGTTGTAGATTGCGCAACTCTATTTGTTGTGCTCCGGGTTTTGTCCACTTCTGCAATAGCCTACCTTCGATGGAAAACATTTCGATACGAACTTCGCTCCAATCATTTTCATTGGTTTGTCGAAGAACGAGGAAATCGCCAACAGGATTGGGATAAACGGTCCATCGGTACTGAGTTTCTATGTTTGAAACGTTCATATTTATCAATAATATAAACGCTTTTTTGAAATCCGGAATACCGAATCCCAAGAGCGAATCCGGATTGTTATAAAGATGAGCGCTTTGCTCAATGGCTTGTTTTACGTCGATTGCCGAGGCGTAGGGCACAGCTTGCCACAAAGAAGCTGCCATTCCGGCCATGATGGGGGAAGAGAATGAAGTACCGCTCGCAAAACCAAAATCGCCGCCGCTCCGTTGCAAAAAGACGTTCCAGCCCAGGCCGGCCACATTGGGTTTCACATCGCCATCGGACGCCGGGCCCAGCGAAGTAAAGCCGGCCGGGATACTGTCGCGGTTCACGGCTCCTACGCCGATTACCCCATCTCCGTCGGATGGTGCAATGATGGTCCGCCAGCCGTTTTTGTTGTTCCGTTCGTTTCCGGCACTCGAAAAGACCAGCATTCCACGCGAGGCAGCAACATTTGCCCCACGGGTTATCCGCGTAGTTTTCCCGTCCATGTCGGCGAAGCTGTGGTTCATGCGCGGATCGTTGAATTCGTAATAGCCCAACGACGAGTTGATAACGTCGGTGCCTACGCTGTCGGCAAATTCGGCGGCAGCCACCCAATTGTCTTCTTCGATTAAAAACTCCGTAGCATTATCTTCGGAGCGTAACAACCAATACGATGCTTCTGGTGCAGTACCAATCAATTTTCCCGGAACATTCCCGCCCATGCACGAAAGTACGCTCATGCCGTGGTAGTTGGTGCTGAAAAAGTTGGAGTTGGCATTAACAAAATCCTTTGTTCCAAGGATTTGATTGTTCGCCCATAAACTGTCAAAAGCGGGATAAGAATCGGCTTTAAAATATCCCGCATCGATGACGGCGATAACCATCCCCCGGCCTTTGAAACCTTGATTGTGCAGGTATTGCCCGTTCATTATTCTTGTTTGGAAAACCGAGGGGCCATAGGTTGAACTATCGATTGGAATAATTTCGCCGCTCTCCCTTTCGCGAAATTTATCTGTGCTGCTTTTCGTGTTCCAATTGGTTTTGGTAAGCTGAACTTCTTTTATGAAGGGTAAAGCCTTTGCCTTGAGTTCAAAATTGGGATTCGCAACTTTCACGGTTATGCCGTTGAGCCATTTTGAGGAATGAACCAGTTCGGCATCTAAATTAAGAACACCGGAAACATAGTTGGCATTGACGGGTAAGTCAAGCGAATCAATGGGGATGTTCTGTTTTTCGCGACGAAGAATTGCCCGTTCGGAAAGATAACTTTTCGGCGAGGAAAGGGAATATTCGGAATTGTTTTTATCCGTAAACGAAACCCAGAAATATTCTTGCGAACTTGCAGAAAAGGTCATGGTCAGTAGAAAGAGAATTACAAGGGGTTGCAACCCCTTGTTCAGGTAAATAGTAAAGAGTTGCAAGCCCTTGTTCCAACTTTGATATCGCGTTCCAACAATCATTTGTAAATGTTCATTTTTTGCATGTATTCTGAAGGATCTTCAATGTACTTCTCCGGGTCTGTGATCCCGTCTTTTCCTCTTTCGAGATTTTGCAATTGCAGCGTTGCAATGCTGTCGCGCACTTCGGGGTTGAGAATTTTTCCATGGTCGTATTTCAGCGTGTAGAGCAAGCGACCTTCGTTGTCGAAATACTTCCAGTCGCCTTGACGCAGGCCGCTGGCATAGTTTGCTTCCAACTCCATCCGTCCGTTTTCAAAATAGGTGAGGTAGAGCCCGTTGCGTTGGTTGTTGCTCATTTTGCATTGAACGAAAGGCTTGCCCGACTTAAAAAACACTTCATAGTTGCCCTGCTGTTGGCCGTTTTGCCACTGGATGCTTTCTTGTATTTCACCGGTTTCGTAGAACTTGCGGGACAGGCCATGTTTCATGCCGTTGTGAAATTCTTCGTCGGCCACTTTCCGGTTTTCGGAGAAATAGCTCCAGCGTTCGGTTTTCTTTTCGTTGAAATATTTTCCTTCGGCTACTTTTTTGCCCCACACATCAAAAAGCTGTGCAAAGGCAGAATCGGAATCAGGTTGGTAGAGTATTTTGGCTTTCAATTGACCTTCATTGTGGTAGCGTTTCCATTCGCCCACAGGTTTTCCGTCTTTGAAACTGCCTTCGTATAGCAATCGCCCGTTGGCTTGCTGTTTTTGCCAAGGGCCTTGCCGCAAACCGTTTGAGTCGGTTTGATTGAGTTGGGCGAATGAAAAGTAGGGAAGTAGTAGGAAAAAGAGGATTGCAATTCGCATATTTCTGTTTTACAATTAGAACTGCGAAATTAGGGAATTATTTTGTTTTTGGAGTTTATCGACCGGACATCCGGAGTGCTCGATTTCTTATCTGTGAAAACGCTGTCAAGTTTCAAGATATTGACAGGTTGAAATATCTAAAAGATTTTCAATTATCTACCATCTATTCGTGTCGCATTTGATGGACATGATCCTTGAGTTGCTGCCCTTCTTTTTTGCTGATAAAACCTTTGTATTTATCGGACAATTTGGTCGTGGTGATTTTTGAGCTGTCCTTTAATACTTTAATCAAATGCAGTGCTTCCAACCATATCTATCATATGATTAATCACATGAGTGTGCTCATGCTGAGGGCTGAACATAACAATCTCCGCATCTGAATTAACCTTTACATTATGCCCTGGAGTCCAGTAAAAAAGTTCATTTGCGTTAACGCTCTCCTCGATGCTGTCCCCATCTGTAGTGGTAAGCTGGCCGCTTATAAGGTAGCCCCAGTATGGACACTGACACAAATTTCCTTCGAGCCCCATGAATAAAGGGGTGGTATCCACTCCTGCGTGTATAATAACTGCAATTTTATTTCCCCATAATCATTCCTTTCAGTGACCAAAGAATGGCCAGCACATCTTTTTTTGATTCCTCGTCGATGTTGTGTTTGTCCAAAACGCCCATAATGTCGTCAATCACCGCCATGTATTCTGCGGCATTCACGTTCATTCCGGCATGGGTAGTTGGCATATCCCGCCCGGAATATACTTCCGGTCCCCCGCTGCCGGCACTAAAAAACTCAATGGTGTGTTGACGTATTTTGGCCATGCGTTCGGGTTGTGTTTTGTAGGGTTCAAAAATTGCACTTATGGCAGGGTTGGCCATGTGAGCTGCAATTACATCATCAACAATGGATGTAATTCCTTCTTTTCCTCCAAGCCGTTCGTAAAGTGAGGGTGAATCGGCACTGTTTTTTGTGTCTGCTTTTGTCGCGTTTGCAATTATTAAAAGTGCAAAAAGCATCGAAATTAATTTTTTCATGTCGTTGTTTTTAAAATTAATAAGAACAAATTTACGACATGCAAACGGGGGGAAATATTACATTTCGACCTAACACTAACACTTTTGGTTCAAGCATGCATTTAAGGAGAATTGGTGTCACGAATGCAGAAAACACAAGAATTCTGAAGGAGTTGCTCCATATTTCTCATGAAAACGCTTGGCAAAATAGGAGGGACTGTTGAATCCGCTATCGAATGCAACTTCGGAAATATTGGAGTTCTGGTTTTGCAAAAGAGACAAAGAGCGTTTCAAGCGGTAGTTGAGTAAAAAAGTGTTGGGGGATTTTCCCGTTAGCTGCATCATTTTTCGATAAAGTTTCGTCTTGCTCAAACCTAAATTCGTATGGAAATCCTCCACTCTAAGGTCTGGGTTTTGTGCCTCTTTTTCCACAAAATCCATTAAGAGGTTTACGAATTCTTCATCGGAAACCGTAAGTGCATACACACTTTCATTGTTGAAAAAAGTATTTTGGTTTTCGCTTTTGTACAAATCTTTTACTTCAGCCGAAACCACAATTGATGCTTCAGAAATGTATTTCATCCGCCGGGCCAATTGAATAGTTTCTTCAAAAATAGATTTCTTTTCAGTTACGGGGATTCCTGCATTTAAACCAATTTTTAAAGAAATAACATTACGTTGCTTGTTTAAAACCAAAGCGGAAAAATGTTGCATTACTTCTACAGCGCACGAGACCGCTTTGCTTACCGATTTAAACGACACCAAAAACTCGGTGTCCCGCTGTCGGACGGTGCTCCCGTCAAACGACTGTATTATTGGGGTTATTCGTTTACCTATGTTTTCAAGCAAAAGCAAAATATCCTGCTGTAACGATTGAATTTCGAACGAGAGAATCATGATAGTTCGGAAAGCAGGGTCATTGATGATATTCAATTTGCTGTTCTGAGCTTTTTCGGGGTCTTCAATTCTCCCCAAAAAAGATTCAACAACCGCGGTATCCACCTCAATAATATCGTGAGGTACTGCACCATGCGCATGGTTGTGCATCTCGGCAACAGCGTTTTTATCAGGTGCTTCCAACAAGCAAAATGCAGTTTTTCTGATGTCGTCGAACCAATAAGTTAATCCTCTGCACCCGAATTTGTGCTGAACTTTTAAATCTTGCTGGTGCATGTCCGCAATATTTTCTGCGGTAAATGTTTCAGGCACATCGTGACGGTCCATGAAAATTGGCATTTCATTTTACTTTTTTGTTTTTCAGGTATAGCTAGCCTTTCTGAGAAACCTCTTCCAGAAACTCAATGGCAGTTTCTAACCCCTTACTATTAAAAACATTAATACAGGGAAGATGTTCAGTGAAATAAAGTGCAGAATACAGCATGTTTCCCTAGGCTTGATATTTCATTGTTTTAGTCATCTGTTAAAAAAGCCACCTCCGTCTTTCAACAGAAATGGCTTTTTTCAAGTATTTAGTATCGAGTAATTAAGTACTGAGTACTGAGTCTTATGTCTCAACAACCTTGTGCTTTTTACTCACTTCTCAAATCTCCTCTCTCACTACTTTTTGCTCAGAAACAATACTTATTCTCTTCAATCAACTTGTCGGCGATGCGTTCGCGGGCGGCTTTTACGTTTACGTCCAAGGCACAGGTGTAATGTTTGATGCCTTTCATATAAAGCTCACGTTGATCCTTGTCTTCCACAAACGAATTGATGCAATCTTTGGCTTCTTTGCTGATAGACGCAGCGGCATCGTAAACCAAAACATCGAGCATGTCTTTATTTAATGCTACATCCTGGCCCAAAACCTCCTCTTTCTTTTTAACACGGAGCATAGTCGATTCGGCGGCATAAATGCTCATCACAATGTTGGAGATATTGTTGATAATCATCTGCTCGCTCATCATGGTTTTCCCGAAATGTTTCGACATTGCGGTGAGCAGCATTTTCGCCACCGCTTTGAAATTCTGGATGGTGGCCAGTTTGTTTTCATAATAACCTTCTACACAACAACTGCACCCTTCCAGTTTATCCAAACCGGCGAGGATAGCTTCGCCTTGTCCGTATAAATCGTAGTCTTTTTTCGCGCCGCGTTTGTTCAGCGTGTCGATGGTAACAATTCGGTTGATTTCGTTGGTACCTTCAAAAATGCGGTTGATGCGCGAATCGCGGTAGCCGCGTTCGATGCGCATTTCGGCAGAATAGCCCATGCCTCCGTGGATTTGAACGCCTTCGTCCACCACATAGTCCAAGGCTTCGGAACCGTACACTTTCAAAATCGCGGCTTCGATGGCATATTCTTCGAAGGCTTTTACGATGGCTTCTTCTTTGCTCATTTCGGCGAGGTGTGCTTCCACAAACTCATCAACATTGCGGCTGGCGCGATAAACGGCTGACTCGGTGGCAAAAGTGCGGATGGCTTGTTCTGCCAGTTTATATTTTATGGCGCCGAAAGAACTGATTTGTCGGCCAAATTGTTTGCGCTCGTTGGCATACTGAACCGATTGGTCGATGGCCATTTTTGCGGCTCCGATAACGTTTCCGCCCAATTTGATGCGGCCCATGTGCAGGATATTGAGCGCAATTCGGAACCCTTTTCCGCGGCCGCCCAACAGGTTTTCAACGGGTACTTTGCAGTCTTCGAAGAAAATCTGGCGCGTTGACGAACCTTTTATGCCGAGCTTTTTCTCTTCGGGATTGAATTTGATGCCGGGAAAATCGCGCTCAACAATGAAGGCACTCAACACACGGTCGTTGTCGATTTTTGCAAATACGGTAAAAATGTCGCCAAAGCCGGTGTTGGTAATCCACATTTTTTGCCCGTTAAGGATGTAGTACTTGCCGTCGTCGCTCAACGTGGCTTTTGTTTTGCCCGAATTGGCATCGGACCCAGCACCCGGCTCGGTGAGGCAGTAAGCGCCTGCCCATTCGCCTGTTGAAAGTTTGGGGATGTATTTTTGCTTTTGCTCCTCGTTACCAAAATAAAGGATGGGCATGGAGCCGATTCCCGTGTGGCACGAGTAGGTGACCGCGAACGAATAGGCCGAACCCATTACTTCGCTGGCCAACATCGAGGTGACGAACGACTGCCCGAAACCTTCCAGTTCAATGGGCGTTGAAATGCCCAAAAGTCCCAGCTCTCCTGCTTTGTTCAGCACACTGCGAACAAAGCCTTCCTCTTGCTTGTCGATGCGGTCTAAGTTTGGAAATACTTCGGTATCCAGAAAATCGCGGCAGGTATCCGCAATCATTTTTTGTTCTTCGTCAAATTCTTCGGGGATGAAAATATCTTTCGCGTCAAGGTCTTGCACCATGAACTCTCCACCTTTTACTAATTTCTCCATTTCGATTTATTTTATTTTTTAAGTTGATCTTTTGTTGAACCACAGTAGGCACATTAGGGCACATGAGGTTTTTCTATTGTGTTCTATGTCCTATGTGGTTTAATTCTTCTCACAATTTCAACGACATCGCCACCAGCTCCGCAATGTCATAATTTTTAACTTCTTCGTTTTTGTTTTTGTATTTTAAACCGTCGGTCATCATCACCATGCAATAGGGGCAGGCTGTAGCGATAACATCAGCGCCCGTTTCGAGAGCATCTTCCGTGCGTTCCAGAAAAACTTCCTTGTTTCCTTTTTCGGCTTCTTTAAACATTTGTCCGCCGCCCGCACCGCAGCATAGCGCAAAACTTTTACTGCGTTTCATCTCTACCAATTCGGAGGGAATTGCATGTAAAACTTTACGTGGCGCATTGTATTCGCCGTTTGCCCGTCCCAAATAACAGGGGTCGTGGAAGGTGATTTTTTTTCCTTTGAATATCCCGGAGCTAAGCGTCAGCTTCCCTTCGTCGATTAATTTCTGAAGGAATTGCGAATGGTGAATCACCTCGAATTTTGCGCCATAATCGGGGTATTCATTTTTGAAGGTATTGTAAACATGCGGGTCGCACGTAATAATTTTCTGCACTTCGTAGCTGTTTATCAGGTCGATGTTCATGAGTGCCTGCATCTGGAAAAGCATTTCGTTTCCGGCACGTCGTGCTACATCGCCACTCGACGATTCTTCGGTGCCTAAAACCGCGTAACTGATGCCCAAATGGGTGAGGATTTTCACAAAAGCCTGCGTCACTTTTTTATATCTGTCGTCGAATGCACCCGCACTGCCTACCCAAAACAAGTATTCCGGCTTTTGGCCGTTGGCGAAGAGGTTGGCCAGTATGGGCACTTTTATTTCAATTTGTGTTGTCATTGTTTAAGAATTGGAAGAGTGAAGAGAAGTTCGAAGTCGGAAGTCAGGAGACGGAAGTAGGAAACCTGAAGTTCGAAGTTTTTTATCATCCACTTTTTTTATTTTGCTTTCTATTTTAAATCGCTTAGGTTTTTAGGGTCTATTTCAGAAAAATCTGAATCGAAAGCGGCACATTCGGCAAGTAAAAATTCAATGTTATGTGTCCTTTTGATATCAACACCCTTGCTAATGAGGTAGGCTTTTAGAAATTTTTCTGCAGCTTGTTGACAATGAAAACAAACCGAAGAAGTCGCAATAATATCAAACTCTGTAAGCTTCTCAACAACCAATAAATCTTCATTAGTCTTTAGAATCCATTGATTGATATAATTTCTGGTTTCCTGGTTCATATTGCAACTCCTTCTTTTAAAATTTGGCGAACAATATGCCCTGTTACGTTCTTTTTTAAGTTGATTTCTTCTTCGCTTTGAATTAAAATGTCCGCAGGAATTCGCTTTGCTGCAAGGCTTTTTCTCAACAACGCTTTATAGCTTCTTTTCTCCTTAATATCCAAGGTGTTTTTTGTGATAATTAAAAAATCGAAATCGCTGTTGGATGAAAAATCAGTTCTGGCTTGCGAGCCAAATAAAAGAATGCGGCTACCCGGGAAGATTCCTTTGCAAGTTCTTTTAATAATTTCAATGTCTTTTGTATTATCCATCTTTTTACGACTTGGTGTTGTATTGGAAACGACTTTATGCATTGGCTAAATCCGATTCGATTTCATCTATCTTATTTTAATTCAAAATTAATCATTTTAACAGAGATGGACAGTATCATCCTATGACCGTTCACTACGAACCCACAACGTTCATTGTCAACCCTTCCGCCCAGTTCATGCGGTCGTCCTGCGAAAACTGCCAGGGTGCTCCATTATTCTCGATGTTAGCAAAAATGGCGTTCAGTTCGCCGGGTGCTGCCGATTCTTCCATGACCAAATAACGCCGCATGTCCAAAATAATGGCCGGCTGGTTGATGTTTATCGGGCACTCCTGAACACAGGCATTGCACGTGGTGCATGCCCACAATTCTTCGGCGGTGATATAATTGCCCAAAAGTGCTTTGTTGTCGCTCCAGTCCAAACCATTTTTTACCATTTGAGGGCCTTTTTCTTTCATGCGTTCACGAACGTTCATCACAATTTTGCGCGGAGATAGCAGCTTGCCCGTTAAATTGGCGGGGCATACCGAAGTACAGCGCCCGCATTGCGTGCAGGCCAACGAGTCCATGTAATTTTTCCAGCTCACGTCTTCGATGTCTTTCACCCCAAAACGGGCAATTGGCATTTCTTCCCCGTCGGCGGGAGCGGCAAAAGCGGTGTCGGGATTCATCATCAGTTTCACTTCTTTGGTGATGCTTTCCATGTTGGTCATTTTGCCCATTGGATTGAGGTTGCTGAGGAAAACGTTCGGCACCGACATGAACACATGGAAGTGTTTTGAATAGGGCAAGTAATTGGCAAAAAAGAAAATGCCGAGGATGTGCCCCCACCAGTTGGCTTCGTGCCAGAAATGAGCCGTGTGCGCAGAAACGCCACTTAGCCAGCCTGCCAAAATCTGCGAAACGGGATACACGCCAATAATTTCGTGGCCTGCCAAACGCGCGTCAATCAGGTAAAAGGTATTCATTCCCAACAATGTAATCATCAGGAATAAAATAAGTGATAAAGCAATGTTGGCATCCACGTGCGATTTATGCTTCATCTCCACACCGTTGAAACGTTTGATATCCATGGCAGTACGGCGCACTAAAAAAGCTATAATCAATACGGCAATAATCAGCGCGAACACATCGCCAAAACCAAAAATGATGTCATAAACGATACCGAGAAATCCAAGAATGCGTTCCGTCCCGAAAAGCCCGTCGATAACCATTTCGATGCTGCCCACCAAGATGACCAGAAACCCCCACCATACCAGTGCGTGCATAAAACCGATTACCGGTTTGCGCATAATTTTGGTTTGGCCAAACGCCACTTTCAACATCACGTTGATGCGTTTGCCAATGTCGTTTATGGGGAAAGCAGGTTTGGTGAGTTTGAACAGCGCGGTCAGGTTTTTGACCGTCCAGGCGAAAACACCGAGCGTAAGCAACAGCGCTATTGTGAAAAGAATTTGCTTAACCATTTATTTGCTTTTAGCTTCCTTAATCGCTTCGGTCAGTGCAGGCAATACTTTCATTACATCGCCAACAATTCCGTAATCGGCACTTTCAAATACAGGCGCATCGGCATCGTTGTTAATGGCCACAATGTATTTTGATGAGCTAACACCGGCCATGTGCTGTATGGCTCCTGAAATTCCCGCTGCGATATACAAGTTCGGTGCAATAATTTTTCCGGTTTGTCCCGTGTGCTCTTCGTGCGGGCGCCAGCCTTCGTCGGAAACCGGGCGCGAACATGCAGTTGCTGCACCCAAAACTGCTGCTAAATCTTCGATTATATTCCAGTTGTCAGCCGATTTTAATCCGCGGCCACCCGAAACAACTATTTCGGCATCGTTCAACACTATTTTTCCGGTTTGTTTTTGAAC
This sequence comes from uncultured Maribellus sp., assembly GCA_964572085.1. Classification (GTDB taxonomy): domain Bacteria; phylum Bacteroidota; class Bacteroidia; order Bacteroidales; family Prolixibacteraceae; genus Draconibacterium. Next base: position 73,041 of record CAZNEV010000009.1, read on the forward strand.
GTCTTTCACAGCAATTTTGGACTCGCCAACATTGGCCTCGAACGTTTCGATTGCTGCGGAACCTCCGGTTTCAATCACTTCAAATGAATTCTGCGCGAGTGTTAACAGTTTGACATCGGTTTTTAAAACTACATCGGCAAATGCTTTCCCTGAAAACACTTTTTTGGAAACGATGAATGGTTCGGTGGACTTGGGAAGTGCAATTAACCCTGCTCCAACAGCTGCTTTCAGTTTTACGGCAATGCGCGGTGCAATGGCTTTCCCGGTGTTGTTGTGGGAAATCACCACCACTTTTGCAGCTTCAGCCTGGGCGGCTTGAGCCAGGATATTGGCGTAAATCTGATTGTCGAGAACGGTATGCCCTTCCACTTTCAATACTTTCGACGCACCGTAATTCCCCAATTTTGTTAGTTCGTCATCGCTCACATTTCCAATAGACACAGCGGTAACAGAAGTTCCCAGCATTTCGGCAACTTTGGCGGCATACGACACCAGTTCAAAAGACAATTTCTTAAAAACTCCGTCCCAATTTTCGGTATATACTACTACTGACATTTTTTCTAATTTTTTAGGTGATTGAATTAAAGAACTTTGGCTTCGTTTTGCAACAAATCAACCAGTGCGGCAACATTTTCGGCGTCCACCATTTTGCAAGCCGGTTTTGCTGCGGGCAATTCAAAGGCTACAAAATTGGTCAATCCTTCCGTAGCAACGGCAGGGACAACAGTGAGCGGTTTTGAACGGGCCATCATAATTCCGCGCATGGCAGCGATGCGGGGTTCTTTTGCAATCCCTTTCTGCACTGTAACGAGTACAGGCGTTGAAACGCTAAGTTGTTCTTTTCCACCGTCGATATCGCGCGTAATTTCAATTTCACTTCCAACGATTTTCAAGGACGAAACAGACGAAACAGAGGGGATATCCAGCAATTCTGCCAACATTCCGCCCACCATAGCACCATTGTAGTCGCTCGATTCGATTCCGGTAAGTACGATATCGAACTTTTTGTCTTTAAGCGCTTCCGCCAGTTGGCTGGCAACGGCATAATTGTCGCTTGGTTCCACATCCACGCGGATGGCATTATCGGCACCAATAGCCAATGCTTTGCGCATGGTAGGTTCGGCATCTTTCCCGCCAACGGTTACCACTGTTACCGAGCTCACCGTATTTCCGGCATCTTCCTTTAACTCCATGGCTCGTGTCAATGCCAACTCATCCCAGGGATTAATAATCCACTGCACACCTGTTTTATCGAATGCGGTGCCGTCTCCAAATTTAACTTTGGTGGTAGTGTCGGGCACGTTTCCTAAGCAAACTGCAATCTTCATTTGAATACTATTTATAAAGTTTTTTGTATTGAGAAAGTCGAATTTTATTTCGTTAACGATGCAAATGCTCCGAAGCGAAAAAAATCGGTTGACAAAGATATAACATGACAGAAAAGAAACAAAAGATTAGATGCCCACGAAAAATAGCTCCATGGGTTAAAACCTTGCTTCGAGGGATTTCAATCGCTTATTGACCTTTGAAATACCAACACAGGTAACGGTTTAAAACATATTGGCGGATATTTCGAAAAAAGTCATCCGCCAATATGTAACCGTAATTTATATTTGTTTTAATTAAAGGAATGGAAACTAATAATTGTTTACTAATTCAGTATTAACGTTGCCATAGAATAAGATTTGTTTCCAGAGGTACTGAAATTCCCGGGAAATTGGGTATTATCCGTGGCGTATAATCAGAGGCTGGACGCGTTGCTGCGACCGATACTTTATAAATATGCCCATTATCGATACCTTCTGCTTTTTTTGCAGGGACCATTTTTTGCAGGATTGGTGCTTTTCCGTTCATTCCCTCAGCATAGAGTTCAACCTGTACTGTATCCGGGTTGATGGCAGCAAAATGAACCCAAACTTCAAATTCATGGTGCTTTTGGGTAGTTACTATGTTTAGTTCACCAAAGTACATTCCCTTCCAGTGTTGCTTAAGCACCTGCAACAGGTTCGAAATCTGCTTGCCCTTTTTACCTTTTTGGGCTGCGCGCTCAAGATAAGCTTCCGCTGCAGGGACGTAGTGCTTTTCTGTATAGTCCCTCACCGTTCTGTCGGCAGAGAAGCGGGGTGTCAGTTGTGCCATGCTTTCGCGCATCCGTGCAATCCAGGCTGTAGGGATTCCCTTTTCGTTACGGTTATAGAATTCGGGTATTATTTCGTTTTCCAGCAAATTAAAAAGTTGTTCCGATTCTTTGGCGTCATAAACCGGGTCATCGCCATGTTCGTTGCCATCGCCAATTGCCCATCCCACCTCGGGCGCATAGGCTTCGGCCCACCAGCCGTCCAGTGAGGAAAGGTTGATGCCGCCGTTTACAAGCACTTTCATGCCGCTGGTTCCGCTGGCCTCCCATGGGCGGCGAGGTGTATTGATCCATACATCAACGCCCTGTACCAGGTTCTCTCCCACATACATGTCGTAGTCGCTCAGGAAGATAACAGGGGTCTGGAGGCCATTTCGGCGGATAAATTCTATCCAGTTTTTAATCAGGTTCCGGCCGGGTCCATCGGCAGGGTGAGCTTTCCCTGCAATGACGAGTTGCGCGGGAAAATTGGGATTTGTTAACAAACGGAGCAGGCGCTCCGGATCGTGCAACAATAAATTGGGCCGTTTATAGGTGGCAAAACGCCGGGCAAAACCCAATGTTAAAACGTTGGGGTTAAAAAGGTGCTTTGCCTGTTCCACCGAACCGGCTGAATGTCCGGACCCCTGCAATTGCCGCGTGAAATGTTTACGGGCAAAATTAATAAGTGTCTCGTTGGCGTTGGTGCGCATCCCCCAGAGCCGCTCATCGGAAACCTGACGGATACCTTTTTCCAGATTTTTATTCATGCCTAACCATCGGTCTTTGCCACAGGCATCTGTCCATATTTCGTCTGCCTCTTTGGAGTCCCAGGTGGGCATGTGCACGCCATTGGTTACGTGGCCAACGGGTACTTCGCTTGTGGGCCAATTGGGAAACAGGGGGCCAAAGATATTGCGACTGACCACCCCATGAAGACGGCTTACACCATTTATTGCGCCGCTTCCGCGGATGGCGAGATATGCCATGTTAAAAGGTTCGGAATTATCGCCGGGGTTTATGCGGCCCAAGCCCAACAATTGTTGGGGTGTTATACCAAGCATTTTTTCTGCATACTCGCCCAGGTATTGCTCAACCAGGGCTGGTGGAAACAGATCAAAGCCGGCAGGCACTGCGGTATGGGTAGTAAAGAGGTTGCCGGCCCTTGTAACGGCTAGGGCAACGTCAAAAGGTTGGCCTGTTTTCTCCATAAAACTGCGGGCACGTTCCAGAATGGCCAAAGCCGCATGGCCTTCGTTAAGATGGCAAACCTGAGGCTGAATATCAAGCTCTTCAAGCAAGCGCCATCCACCAATTCCCAATATCATCTCTTGTTTAAACCTGAGTTCGGTTCCGCCTCCGTATAGTTCGCTCGTTGTTCCGCGATGAACAGGGAAATTTGCCGGGTCATTACTGTCTAACAGGTACAGTTTTATCCTGCCCACCTGGGCTTGCCAAACACGAAGCCATTGTGGGTATCCGGGCAGGTTCATCTTCAACCGCAACCATTCGCCGTTGGATTGGCGCAAAGGCGAAATGGGCAACTGCCCCGGGTCGTTATACGGATAGAGAGCTTGTTGATTGCCATCGATATCAATTTTTTGACGAAAATAACCCTGTTGATAAAGCAGTCCGATGCCTACCACGGGTACCCCTAAATCGCTTGCAGTCTTCATTTGATCACCCGCCACGTTCCCCAAACCCCCTGAATAGATCGGGAGTGCCTCAGATAACATAAACTCCATGCAAAAATAAGCTACACCCGTTAACGGTGAGTTGGGGTGGTGCTTTTGAAACCAGGCAGACGATGCGTTGCTTTCCTTTCTGGACTTAACCAGGAATTCAATTTTTTCGCGAAATGATGGATCGCCCGCCAACTCCTTAAAACGATCTTTAGAGACGGTTTGCAGGATTGCCCATGGATTGCGGGTAATATCCCAAAGTTCAGGATCGAGCTGTTGCCAAACTTCATCGGCGGAGTGATCCCACGACCATCTTAAATCGAGCGCAAGTTCGAGAAGCGCATTAACTTCTTTTTGTTCTGAGGGCAAGAAGCTGGAAACCGGTGTTTTAAATTCGACATTTTTTCCCATGATATTTTTGTTTTAAAGTATTGATTACTTGGAGAATAATTTCTCAGACCATACGAAAGTATCGCTTTTTCCCAAACAATCAAAAGATAAAACGCAAATTCACCCACAAGTTAGTGATTATTAACAAACCTTAAGGATTTGAATAATATCCCCACTAAAAGGTGAAACAAAAATGGATATCCCGTTATCCATTTTATAGGGTATAATGGTAAGTGCTGCATGGGATTTAATTTATGGGAAACAGGTATTTTGGATTGGAAGGATTTTATATTCCAAACCCCACATGCACTCCTAAAGAAAAGTGTGTGTCTTCCTTGTCAAAACCAAAGCCGCCCATTGGGCCAATGTGAATTCTTTTTAGATTGAATTCGTAAACCACTTCGGTGTGAAATGATGGCGTTACTTCGCGATGTCCTTTGTGTTCAGAAAGAATGATTCCCGGACCGGTATTTACCGAAAGCTGGTTCAATGGATGGTAGTTTACCAGTAAATTTAATCCGTTGTGTAGATGGTTGTCAAAAATCACTTCATATCCCAGCCCTAATCCCCAACGATTGTTATGCCCCACTTGACGTATAAAATGAAAATGAACAGCAGGTAATAATCCGGCTTCACCCTTAATATATGCAGTAGCGGCACCAACTCCTATATGGTATTTATGTGCATCGCCGTGCATGTGATCTCCATGGTTGTGAGGGTTTTGAGCTAAAGCGGAAACTGAATAAAATAGCAAAAGGCTAAAAAGCAATAAACGAGTCATAAGGTGTATTAATTTTTCAATCATCCGTTTGAGAAAGTGGTTTTGTACTTCTCCAAAATCAGAAATGGTACTTTTTCATTTTCTATCAACAATCTCCCTCACTCGGCAAATGTGTTTGGGTGTGGTTCCGCAACAACCGCCGATAACGTTGGCGCCCGCGGCAATAATTTTCGGCACTAATCCTGACATTTCAGCGGGTGTTTCGGGAAAAATGGTTTCGCCGTTCCGGTAAATGGGTATTCCCGCATTGGCATGAATTAGGATCGGAACCTCTGTGTTGGCTTTCCGGATTTCCTCAACAATGCCAATCATATCGGCAATTCCGTTTCCGCAGTTGGCTCCAATCATTTCGGCACCTGCGCCAATTAAGGTATTCACCATGTCGCTTGGCGAAATGCCCATCATCGAGCGGAATTCGCCATCTACGGTTTTGTCGAAAGTCATCGTGCAAAAAACTTCACATTCTGTGTTTTCTTTTGCGGCTCGAATGGCGAGTCGAGCTTCATCCAAATCGGTCATGGTTTCAATCATGATGGCATCAACACCTCCGGCTTCCAACCCTTGAACCTGCGTTTTAAAAGCTTCGTACACTTCTTCTTCGCTAACCTCGCCCATCATCAAAATTATACCCGTTGGTCCGACGGAACCCAGCACAAATTTATCGCCTGCAGCGTTACGGCTGATTTCGGCAGCGGCTTTGTTCAACTCGAACACTTTGTCGCCAAAGCCATATTTTTCCAGTTTGAATTTTGTTCCGCCAAAACTGTTGGTTTCAATCATATCGGCACCAGCTTCGATATAGCTTTTTGCGATATCGAATACCTCATTAGGGTGGGTTAAGTTCCATTCTTCCGGGCATTCGCCTGGTTTCATTCCTTTTTGTTGCAGAAAAGTTCCCCACGCCCCATCGGAAACCAGTACTTTTCCGGCCTTTATTTGGTCGATTATTTTCCCCATCGGTATTTATTCAAGTTCTTTAATATATATTGAACCAACCTATTAGCTGATTTTTTTTCGCTATCTGATAAAGTCATGCTCTGATTCTGCCAATGTCGTGTTGATCGCCTTCCACCGTGCCAAAATTAGTGTTTCCTTTGTAAATCTTCTTAATGTGAATCAAATATTAGATATTAACTTTAATTTTATTCTTATGAATTACATTTTTCTACTAATTAGTTTATTGCTTCTTTTTTCGTGCAACAAAAAGACAGAAAATGAAGCGGCATTTAACGCCGTTCAATACGCTGATCCGCAAATTGGTTCGGTGCACGGGCGCTGGTTTTTTTATACACCAGCCGCTCTGCCGTTTGGAATGGCAAAGCTCGCACCGCACACCAATGCCTACGAAAGCATCGGAAGCTGGCTGCCGGGTGGTTACGACGATCGTCATTCTTCCATTGAAGGATTTGGACATTTTCATGAATTCCAAATTGGCGGAGTGGTGGTTATGCCAACAGTTGGCGAATTGAAAACCGTTCCCGGAACGCTTGAAACTCCGGATGCAGGTTATCGTTCGCGCTTCGATAAAAAAGATGAACATTCCGAACCGGGTTATTATTCGGTGCTTCTAAAAGATTACAACATTAAAGCAGAAATCACTGCCACCGAGCGGGTTGGTTTTCATCGTTATACTTTTCCAAAATCCGAAAATTCGAGATTGATTTTTGATGTCGGCCACAAACAAGGCGAAAGCAGCGATGTGGTGGAAGCTTTTGCCCAGCTAATAAACGGCAATGAAGTTGAAGGTTTTGTGGAAACTTATCCGGAATATGCAAAATTCTGCGATCCGGGCAAGCATGTCAAAATGTATTTCGTGGCCAAACTGGGGAAAGAGCCAAAGGAGATCGGAACCTTTGTTGACTCCGATATTGAGGATAACGCAACTTCCACAAAAGGCGTACGAAACGGAATTTATCTCACATTTCCCACCGCAGAAAACGAAGTGGTGGAAATGCAGGTCGGCTTGTCGTACACCAGTCTGGAAAATGCCCGGTTAAATTTAGAAACCGAAGCGGCAGGAGTTGCTTTCGATGATGTCAGAAAATCAGCTACCAAGAAATGGAACGAAATGCTGAGCCGCATTCAGGTGGAAGACGACAATGAGACAAATAAAACTAAGTTTTACACCGGTTTGTACCATGCACTTTTGGGCCGTGGAATAGCCAGTGATGTTAACGGGAATTATAAATTAAATGGCGGCGGAATTGGACAAATTCCATTAGATGCCGAAGGAAAGCCAAAATACAACCATATCAACACTGATGGGATGTGGGGCGGATTCTGGAACCTCAGCCAGGTTTGGGCTTTGGCTTATCCGGAATATTTTGCACAATATCTTCAGTCGAATATCGATTTTTACAAAGAAACAGGCTGGTTGCACGATGGCGAGGCTGCCGGCGTATTCACCAACGGCGTGCAAACCAACTTTCAGGGTTTGCTGATTGCATCGGCATACAATTGCGGAATAACCGGCTTCGATTTGCAGAACGGGTACGATGCAGCGGTAAAGAATGAGTTGGAATACCACGGGCGAAATCTGGGTAATGGCAAATATGACTTGAACCATTTTGTAAACAAAGGCTATGTACCCTATCAGGATACAATCATTTCAAACGGCTGGGTTTTTAATTTTGGGGCGTCGCACACGTTGGAATATGCATTCAGTTCCTATGCCGTGGCGCAAATGGCCAAAAGTTTGGGGAAGGTGGATGATTATGAAAAGCTGATGAAACAAGCCGATTACTGGAAAAATTTATTCGACCCGGAAACGAAATTTATCCGGCCAAAACTTCCAAACGGAGAATTCATCAAAGATTTTGATCCGATGAAACCCTGGGACGGTTATCAGGAAGGAAATGCCTACCAGTTTACCTGGTTTGTTCCTCACGATCCGGCCGGTTTGATCGAAAAGATTGGACTTCCACTTTTTAACGAACGATTAGAAACGACATTTAACGAAAGCCGGAAATCAGGTTTTGACGGCGGCAAGGAAATCGACAGTTTTTCGGGTGTTGAAGCACTTTACAACCAGGGAAATCAACCCTGTTTGCACCAGTCGTGGCTATTTAATTATTCAGGCAAACCGTGGTTGACACAAAAATGGACCCGCACCATTTGCGACGAATTTTATGGGGTTGAACCTTTACACGGTTATGGTTATGGTCAGGACGAGGATCAGGGGCAATTGGGAGCTTGGTATGTAATGAACGCGCTCGGATTATTTGATGTTCAGGGACATGCAGCGGCAAATCCCACTTTTCAGTTTGGCAGCCCGCAGTTTGAAAAAGTAACAATTCAACTTTCAAACGATCCTGCAAAAAAGCTTGTCATCAAAACTGAAAACAACTCGAATAAAAATATGTATGTGCAAGGTGTTCAGTTGAACGGAAATTCAATTGAAAACTGCTGGATAAACCGCTCGGAATTGATGAATGGCGGCGAACTGACTTTCAAAATGGATTCAGTTGCAAATAAAAATTGGGGGGTTAAAACTCCACCGCCTTCTAATTAATTTGAAATATGATACAAAAACATCCCATTTTAACCTTCTTCCTTGTTGTTTTGACCGCGATGAACTCATTCGCCCAAAACAGCGAAATCCTGTTAAACACGGGTTGGAAAGCAAAACCTGCGAATGAGGTGGTGGCAGACGGGACAGTTGTTTCCGCACCTAATTTTGAACTCTTGGGATGGATGGATGCTGTAGTTCCCGGAACTGTGTTGACCACTTTGTTGCACAACGGCAAAATTCCCGATCCGTTTTTTGGGATGAACAACGAATTGATCCCCGACATTTACAACGTTGGCGCTGAACATTATACCTATTGGTTTCAAAACACATTTTCATTGCCCGAACTGAAACCCGGCCAGCAAGTGTGGCTGAAATTCAGGGGGATAAATTATGCTGCCAATGTTTTTTTGAACGGCCATAGGGTAAATACCGACACGCACAAAAGTATGTATTTGCGCGAAAAGTATTTGATCACGCCGTTTTTGAAAGGTTCAACCTCGAACAGTCTGGCGGTTATTGTTGAACCTCCAAGTCCGGTAGGCGAGGCAAATGGCGGGCAAGGTGGCGACGGCACAATAGCCCGTTCAGTTACCATGCAATTTACGGCAGGCTGGGACTGGATTTGCCCAATCCGCGACAGGAATACAGGGATTTGGGATCAGGTATCCATTGAAATTACCGGGCCGGTTGACGTGCGCGATCCATACATAAAAACCCGCGTGCCGGGAAAAAGAACGCCCGGCGGCAAACAGGAACCTGCATATCTTTCGATTTCGGCAGACTTGGTAAATGCGGCTAATGAAAACCAGGAAGGTGTTTTGTTTGCAAAAATTGGCGACAAACAATGGAAAATGCCTGTTTCCATCAAAGAGGGAGAAACCAAAGAAGTTGAGTTTCCCGAAATCAAATTTGAAAACCCAAAACTTTGGTGGCCAAATGGAATGGGAGCTCCCGATTTATACCCGCTTGAATTACGTTTCGAACAAAATGGGACGGTTACAGATGCCGAAAAACTCAATTTCGGAATCAGGCAAACCGATAATTATTTTGATAAAATTGTGGGTGGACGCGTGTTCTTGATAAACGGCCAAAAAGTGTTCATCAAAGGCGGGAACTGGATTGCTTCGGATGCCTTGTTGCGCCTCTCGGCTGAACGGTACGATACCGAAGTTCGGATGCACGCCCAAATGAATATGAACATGATCCGTATCTGGGGAGGTGCAATGCCCGAACGACCTGAATTTTATGATGCCTGCGACAAATACGGACTCTTGGTTTGGCAGGATTTGTGGGTTTCGGGCGATTGTAACGGCGAGTGGTTCGACCCAAAGAAAAAGGAATCGCAAGCACGCCGGAAAGCCTATCCCGACGATCATTCGCTGTTCATCACAACGGCAATCGACCAGATTAAAATGTTGCGCAACCACCCCAGCCTTTATCTCTGGTGTGGCGGCAATGAAACCCCGCCACCGCCCAATATAAACCGTGTACTGGAAACAAAGATTTTTCCCGAATTTGACGGAACCCGGTATTATGTGAATTATTCAACGTCCGACAGTATTCTTCGGAACACAATTGGAGGTGTTGGCGATGGCCCTTATGGAATTCAAAATCCATTGCGCTTTTTTGTAACACAATCCTATCCGTTCAATCCCGAGCTGGGTTCGGTGGGAATGCCCAACGTGGAAACGATGCGGAAAATAATGGACGAAAAGGATTTGCGCCCACCACGCAGCGATAGGGCAAACCCGGTTTGGCAATACCATAAATACATTGGCTACGGCGATCATATCGAGCGTTTTGGCGAAATTAAAGGGATCGACGATTTCTGCAAAAAGGCACAAGTTGTGAATTATGAGCAATACAGGGCTTTGCAGGAAGGTTTTAACGCGGGCATGTGGAACAAATATACGGGAATGTTGGTGTGGAAAAACCAAAATCCATGGACTGCCTTGCGCGGTCAGTTTTACGATGTTTACCTTGACCAAACCGGAGGTTTTTATGGATTTCAACATGGGTCAGTTCCGCTGCATGTGCAGTTAAATTTAAACGATTCAAGCGTTTGCGTTGTCAACCAAACTTTGTTCGATGAAAAAAATTTAAGCGTTGAAGCACAGTTGTTTGGTTTGCACGGAAATAAAATAAGCACAGAACAATTTCAACTTTCTGTTCAAGCAAATACACACAAAATTGCAGGAAAACTGTTCTCAGGTGCAAAACCGGGCGGTCTGTATTTTGTCCGTTTAATCCTGAAAAATGAACAGGTAGATGCAATTGACGAGAATTTGTACTGGCTGACAAATCAGGATTCGGATATGCAGGATCTGGAAAAACTTGAACACGTTCAACTCGATCTTCAGCTTGAAAAGGAAACATCGGGTCGCACAATTGCAAGCCTCCAAAACAACAGCAACGAAACCGCCTTTTTTAATCGATTGAAAGTGGTGGGTAAAGAAGGTGGTGTACTGGCGCTCCCGGTATTTTTCAGCGATAATTATATTACACTTTTCCCCGGGGAAAAGAAGCAGGTTGAAATTGATTTATCGAAGTTGCCTTCAGCAAAACGAAATGAAAGTTTGCAATTGGTGCTTGAACCTTTTAATGGAGCGGTAATTAAAAAGGATTTATAAAATGTCAATTTAAAGGTTAGTAATGAATCGAATGCCGAAGGCATGGAAATATTATAGCAAAAATGATACGTGTTTGTAAAGAATACCGAAGGTATGACATGACTATGCCACCACGTTGTGGTTTAAGAATGTTTTTTGCACATAATTCTATAATTATTTCAACCCTTCGGGTTTAAAAGGTTCAATACCAGTTAAAAAACAAAAAAAACAAATTATGAAAACCAACATCTTTTTCCTCATTTTATCCTTAATGCTCCTCATTTTCGGGGCTTGTAACCAACAGTCAAAAACAAACAAAATGCTTATTCAACAAATTCAGCAAGACGAAAATTTTGCTTTCACTAAGGCGAAAGTATTGGAAAAATATGGTTTATACCCATCACATTTGGTTGACGAAAACAAAAGATGAAGAAACAGTTCCTTTTGATGAGGTGATATCCAAATTTGGAAAGAAAGAATACGGTTTATTTTCCGCGAATCTTTTCAGTTTAAATATACACTCTTGCTCCACGTATGTTCTTCGTTTTCATAAAATTCAATACGAATTGGATAGGGAACCGGTTTGCCAAAATCATTCAATTTCATTTCAAAATCCAGATCGCCGGTGCGTGTTGAGGTAAAAACCCGTGAAGAATCCGCCATATTCCATGTGCCAACCAACCAGCCTGTATCTTGCTGCTCACCAGGGAACATCCAATTCCAGCCCCGGATCTCTACCTTTAATCTTTTTCCGGCAGGGAGAATTGCCCTCATTGAATAGGTTCCGTTGGTGTAGTTTGTTTTATCCGGATCTAAAAGATTCAGTCCATGCTTTCCCGAAGGTGGGTACTCGATAAAAGCGGTAAATTCAAAGTCGGTGTTTTCAATAAACTGATTCACGTACTTTTCAAAATTTGGGACAACAGTTGCCAACCCCAGGGTTTCGTATTTCGATGCAAGGTTTTGCCTGATTTCTGCGAGTTTAATTAAACGGGCATTGTTTATCAGGGTGGTGCCAAGTTGAGCGCTGTTTAAAATTCCATCTTCACGAATATCGGTACTGATGTTGGCCAGCAGTTCCGATAATTCGGAAACAGGAAGGTAGCCCTGAAGAATAACTGAAGCTGCAAGCAAGGCAGCATTCCCGTCGCCGGGTTTTGAAATGTCGAGCCGTTCAGAGTCGGAAATATTGTCGCTTTCGATTTCAAAAATGGAAAGAATCTCCGCTTGAGCCTGTTGTTTCGCATCTTTAAAATTTGTGCCGTTGGAAACAAGATACTGCACTCGGTTTTTCTCTAAATTGGAAAGTACATTTACATTGATGTCGCTGGTTTCTGTAACATCAGCCAGTGCAAAAAGCGTTAACTGTGCCGGTGAATTTTCATTGGCTACTTCGTTAAAATAAAATCCATTGGCTTTCAATTCAACAAATGGTGAAGTCAGTTCAATATTTTTGATATCAAACGTGCCTTTATTGTCCATAATCTGGGAAGAAAACATTTTTCCGATTTGTGCCAGTTCTTCCGTCAACTCAGTAACAGAAATATCTGTGCCGTTTATAAACGGTCCTTTCTGAACAAAACCGGAAACATCTGTACGGTTTACTTCATCGGGCATTTCTGTATCATCTCTGGTTACATTTCCATCAACTTTCAACTTTGAACTTTGACCCGTCTCCCGTTGCCTGCCATCAACGTCGGTTTGCTTTCGGAAGAGGAAATAAAAATTTCGCTTGAAAAAATAGTGAATAATGTTGAAAAATCGGGAGCTGGATTCATAATGTTTGAAAAATATGTAGAAAATAGAATTGTGATTCCTGCCGCAGCGGGTTCGTACCGATTGATTTACGAGGGAGACGGAGAAGCCTTAGTTGTTAAGGCATTTATGAAGTAGGGCATTAACCGCGAACGTTCAGAGTACACTAATCGTTAAGCTTTAAACTCCTTGCCGTTAAAATTTGTTAAGCACGCACGATAATCGTATTTTTTTTGTTTCTTATTAAACATACATTTAAAAATAGATACATGAACAAACCACGTATACTTTGGACAGACGACGAAATTGATTTGCTGCGCGCACACATTATTTTTTTAGAAGAGAAAGGCTACGAAGTAGAGACCGCCAACAACGGGCTGGACGCCGTGGAAAAGGTTCAAAGCAATTATTACGATATTATTTTTCTGGACGAAAATATGCCGGGAATGACCGGCCTGGAAACCCTGACCCAAATAAAAACCATTTCGCCGAACGTACCGGTGGTGATGATTACCAAAAGCGAAGAGGAAAATATAATGGACGAAGCGATAGGGTCGAAAATTGCCGATTACCTGATTAAACCGGTAAACCCAAAGCAAATTCTGCTTTCGCTGAAAAAAAATATCGATCAAAAACGATTGGTGACGCAACAAACCACCTCGGCTTACCAAATGCAGTTTGCCCAAATCGGGATGCAAATTAACGATCGACTTTCTTACAAAGATTGGATTGACATTTACAAGAAACTGGTGCATTGGGAAATAGAGCTCAGCCAATCGGAAGATTCGGCGATGGACGAAATTCTGGCCATGCAAAAAGAGGACGCCAACAACGCATTCTTCCGGTTTATTAAGGACAACTATCTGGACTGGTTGGACCAACCGATTAGCGACGAAAGGCCAATGCTGTCGCATGAAGTGTTCAAGCAAAAGGTTTTCCCCTTGTTAGACAAAGGCAAAAAAGTATTTGTGTTGGTGATTGACAATCTGCGTTTCGACCAGTGGCGCACCATAAATGCAGTATTTAATAACTATTTCCGAACGGAATCGGAAGAGTTGTATTTTGGCATCCTCCCCACCGCTACCATGTATGCCCGCAATGCTATGTTTGCCGGATTAATGCCTTTGGATATCGAAAAAATGTACCCGCAACTTTGGGATGATGACGATAACGAAGGGAACAAAAACCAGCATGAGGAAGAGTTGTTGCGCAAACAAATGGAACGTTTCCGGAGAAAAGAAAAGGTCTATTTCGAAAAATTTTCAGGCATCCGCATGGAACGACGCGTGGGCGATGCACTGAACAACATTTTGGAAAATGACCTTTCGGTAATGGTGTTCAACTTTGTGGATATGATTTCGCATGCACGCACGGAAATGGACATGATTAAAGAACTGGCAAGCAACGAAAAAGCGTACCGCTCACTAACCTTAAGCTGGTTCAACAACTCATCGCTTTTGGAACTGCTGAAAGGCGTGGCCGAAAATGACATCAGCATTGTGGTAACTACCGACCACGGGTCAATACGGGTCAACAACGCCATAAAAGTAATCGGCGACCGCGAAACAAATACAAACTTACGCTATAAACTGGGTAGAAACCTGAATTACAAATCGAAACAGATTTTTGAAGTGCGCGACCCACGCAAAGCATTTCTGCCCTCGCGAAACGTTAGCACCAGTTATATTTTCGCCCATTCAGGTGATTTTCTGGCCTATCCAAACAATTATAACTACTACTCCAATTACTACAAAGACACTTTCCAGCATGGCGGCATTTCGTTGGAGGAGATGATCGTCCCGGTGGTAACCTTAGCACCAAAAAGGTAGGAGGAATTATTTAGAGGTTTGGGCATTGCCCGTGACATTAATTATTTTGTAACGCTTTTGTCAAGTCGCAGATGTTGTTAGTTTTGCGAGCTTGAAAATAAAATAGCATGGAAAGCATAAGGGCCTGGAAGTTTTCAAGAGCGTTTTGGATAGCCAACGCGGTTGAATTATTAGAGAGGGCCGCGTATTACGGTGTATTTATTGTCATCACCCTCTACCTATCGCGTATTTTGGGTTTTAACGATTTTCAGGCGGCGATAATTGCAGGTTCGTTTTCAGCAGGTTTGTATTTGTTGCCAACATTTGCAGGAGCTGTTGCCGATCGCATTGGCTTTAAAAAATCGTTGCTCATCGCTTTCACATTGCTGTCCATCGGCTATTTTTCCATGGGCTTGCTGCCTACTTTTTTAGAATCGGCCGGACTGGTTACTTATACCAAAACAACACACTTCAGCGGTTTACGCGAGAGTGACTACAGATGGCTCATCATTCCGATTATGCTGGTGATTATGATAGGCGGTTCTTTCATAAAATCGTGCATTACTGGTACGGTTGCCAGAGAAACAACGGAGAAAACACGGGCTCAGGGCTACTCTATTTTTTATATGATGGTGAACATCGGGGCTTTCTCGGGCAAAACAATTGTGAAACCGTTGCGCGATGCTTTGGGCAATGAAGGGTTGGTGACCTTGAATTATTTTGCAGGCGGACTCACCTTGCTGTCTGTTTTCCTCGTGCTTTTCTTTTATAAAGCAAGTACCGCGCAAATGGAAACTAAAACTTTCCGCGAGATTATGCATGCATTGGTTAAAGTGCTTACTAACCTTCGGCTGCTCCTGTTAATCATCATCATAACCGGTTTTTGGATGGTGCAGCACCAGTTGTATGCCACCATGCCGAAATACGTGATACGACTTGCCGGGGAAGACAGTGCCATTTCGTGGTTCGCCAACGTGAATCCTTTAGTTGTGGTTTTTACCGTTGGGATGGTTACCCATTTGATGCGCAAAAGATCATCGTTGTTTTCGATGACCATCGGGATGTTTATCATGCCTATTTCAGCCCTCGCAATGGCCTCCGGAAATCTTTTAGGAAGCACACCTATTTTAGGACTTCATCCGGTAGCGCTTATGATGGTTATTGGAATTGTATTTCAAGGGCTGGCCGAAACGTTTATTTCACCACGTTACCTGGAATTTTTCTCCTTGCAGGCACCAAAAGGTGAAGAAGGTTTGTACCTCGGGTTCAGCCACCTGCACTCGTTTCTATCGTCTATACTGGGGTTCGGTCTCTCCGGTTATTTACTCACAAAATATTGTCCTGATCCCGAGTTATTCGACAGTCACAGTGCCTGGCAGGCAGCGGCTGCAAACGCCCATTACATTTGGTATTATTTCGTTGCAATTGCTTTAGTATCGGCAGTTTCGCTGATTATTTATGGTCTTGTGGTGAAGCGTATCGACGGGAAAGTATGAATTCCTGAAAAGCGATAACCGTTTTTTAAAGCAGAGGTTTTACCACTTCCACCCATTTTAAATAACCCGCGCCCAATAAATGCAGGCCGTCGTTGGTATATTCTGGATTTAATAATTCTGTTCCCGGAGTTACCAAGTGACTGTATAAATCCACATAGAAAAAACCATTTTCGCCACACCATTTTTTCAATTCTGTATTCACAAAAATCACCTCCCCTCCTTTATCAACGTGCTTTTCGAACTTTCCGAAAGAAGCATTTACAGGAAATATACTCTGGATAAAAACCTTTGTTTTAGGTGATGCTAAACGGATATTTTCGGCGATTTTGCAGATGTTGGCAAACACCGTGTCTTTTGAAATGCCCCGTGCAAGGTCGTTTACCCCAATCAGCAAAAACACTTTTGCAGGTTTTGAGCGGGTAACTTCATCCAACCGGAAAAGAACTCCTTCGGTAACATCGCCACTGATGCCACGGTTTTTGCAACGTTTATTGTTGAACAATTCTATCCACTCGCCACCGTCCGTTATGCTGTTTCCAAGGAAAACGATTTCCTTTTTCGTATCGGGAAGTAATTCAAACAGGGTACGACGTTGGTTGTAGTAGGTTCCAAATTTCTCGTTTTGGGCAAATGCTGTTGTTCCCAGTAAAACATACAATAATAAAAGGTTGTATTTAAGCTTCATAAGTAATCCTTTATTGAATTTATTAATGGGGTTAAAACCCTTTTTACCACTACATTCCACAAACCGTTCACTGAAGTGAACGGCAATAAAATCAACTTTTCTGCAAATTTATTGCCGTCAACTTCAGTTGACGGAATAGTTATACTCATGCCCAAATGGGCTTTAGCCACATTTTTAATCATATCTATTAGATGCGTTTTTATTGATGTTTACCGATCATTTAATCTTCTTTTTTATCCGCAAATTTAGGTTTTAAGGTTGTTAATTGCAACAGAACCGCCAATGCAACCGGGATGGCCAGCAAGGCCATGTCGTGGCCTAAATTACCCGAATCGGATGATTTGCCCAGGAATTCGGTAACGGCGGCACCAGCAAAAACTCCGGTTAAATTCATCAATCCATAACCCGCAGCGCGGTGGCGCGGCGAAACAAACTGGCACAAAATGGGCATATTGTTGGCGTCGAACATCCCAAAACCGATTCCAAACAAAACCCCACCACCTACAATCCCGATGATTCCCGTGCCGTAACCCAAAAGGATGAGTGCCGGAATCATTAAGCTCAAACCGATTGCACCAGTGAAAATTCGTCCGCGAAGGTTTTTTTGAATCCACCGGTCGGCGAGAATTCCGCCCGAAAGAACCCCAATGAACGAGGAAACGGCAATGGTAATAGTGGCCATAGGACCGGCCTGTGCCATATCGATTCCTAAAGTTTCGGAAAACAATGTGGGCAGCCAGTTTTTTGTGGCCCATCCCGGAAAGCTCGGAGCGGCAAAGTAGAATAGGATAACCCAGAAACTAATGGTTCCGAGCAACATCCCCAAACTTTTACGTATGGATTGAAAGCCGCTGAATTTGCTTTGGACGCTCGCCACAACCTTTTTGGAAACATCTCGATCTTTGCTTTCGTGCAGAAAAACAATCAAAACTAAACTGTAAACAAGTCCAATCAAACCAAAAGAATGAAAGGCGATTTGCCACGAAAAATTGCTGGCAACCGTTGCGCCAAAGCCACCAATAGCCTGGCCCATGTACAATCCTGTCATGTGAATTCCGATTGCCAGCGATCGAGTCCCTTCTTTGTGGTAGTCGGCAATTAATGCCAATGCTGCCGGAATATACAATGCTTCACTCACGCCCATTATTGCACGTAAAACATACAAAACCTGAAAATTGGTGGCATAACCCATTGATAAGGTAACCGCCGACCAAACCGCCAAACTGCCAACAATCAGCCACTTTCGGTTGATGCGGTCGGCAATCAAGCCGGCAACCGGGCTCATTAAGCCATAAATCCACAGAAAAATCGCCATTAATCGGCCAAAATTTTCGGCGGTTTGCAACTCGTGGATGTCAATCATCATCGACACTTTCATTGTCGAAAGCATTTG
>CAZNEV010000010.1:0-79231 GCA_964572085.1 uncultured Maribellus sp.
TCATGGACTGCTTAGTGTGCTATTAGCTAAACTATTACAGCTTTTAGAAATAAATCCGCACAAATCAAACCTGCCGATATCGCTTTTTGACAAATTCCAACAACTTTTAATGAAAGAAAGCCCGCGTCTTCATAAAGTGAATGATTATGCAAATTTACTTAACACAACGCCCCAGAACCTGAACGCAATTTGCCGGAAACAAGTAAACCGGAATGCAAGCGAAATGATAAACTATCAATTATTGCTCGAAGCGAAAAGATATATTTTACACACTGATAATACGATTAATGAAATAACAGACATTCTATATTTTTCAGACACATCGAATTTTATAAAGTTCTTTAAGAAACATGAAGGATTAACACCCATTCAATTCAGGGAGAAATATTTTCATTAATACCATTTTGGCATCTTATTATACCACGATTGTTTCGTGACTACTGCATACTTTTGCTGTTTCGTTAATAGAGTTTCTTATGAAGAAAGCAAAAATATTAGGATTAGATAAAAATGTGTTTTTTGTTGGATTGACAAGTTTCTTTACCGACACATCGGTTAAAATGATTTATAGTGTGATGCCACTATTCCTATTATCCATTGGAGCATCTAAAGCCTCAATAGGCTTGATTGAAGGAATTGCTGAAAGTACAGCATCTTTGCTTAAAGCATTTTCCGGATATTGGAGCGATAAGATAGGCAAAAACAAACCTTTTCTGATTATTGGATATGGGATTACAGCTTTGGTAACCCCATTATATGCTTTAGCCAAAATTCCAGTCCATGTTTTGTTTCTTCGATTTTTTGAACGCATTGGAAAAGGGGTGAGAGTCGCACCAAGGGATAGTCTTATTAGTGGTTCGGTGCAAAAGGATGAAATAGGTAAAAGTTTTGGATTTCACAAGGCAATGGATAATAGCGGGGCTATTATTGGGCCATTGCTTGCCGCCTTTCTATTAATAATATTTCCATTTAATTACGCTAACATTTTTTTATTGGCAACAATTCCTGCAATTATGGGCGTATTGACTATTGTGTTTTTTATAAAAGAAGCAAAGTCAGAAAAAAAAGAAAAAAACACAACTAAAATCTCCCTAACCTGATTAATTCATGAATTCAAATTTACATAAATAATGGCCTCAAAAATTTAGGGACAGCTGTTATTTTTTTTCGTTTTTTTGGTTTTTATGTGATTTGTTGTTGAACAGGTAAATTTTTGGGCATACCTCTCCTGTCCAACATTGTGGTTTTGTCTTTTGGGGTTATAAATCGCATACAATATGTTAAAGAACGGATAGTTGGGGACATGGGCTAACCCCCTGCCTGCCGGCCAGGCAGGCGTATTACCTCAAAAAGCCCAAAGCATTTTTCGAAAGCCCATTTGCTGTAAAATTCAGCTGGCAGTTCAATCTTTACTTTTGTTTTCATCATTTTTACCCTTGCAGCTATTTTAATTAGTTTTAGTTGTATTGTTTTCATAGTGGCCTTGCAGAATTCGGTACCCTTGAGTACTTCATTCTGGAGCGAGTGTATCAGCACATAGGCAGCGGAATGAAGGAACAGCCGGAACTGGTTGGCAAGGAAACTGTTGCACGACATCCTGTCCGAGAGCAAGTATGTTTTATGGTCTTTGATCCTAAGCTCGGCTGCGCCCCTGGCACAATACCCTTGTTCGTAAAGGGCTTTGGAGCGGACGTTTTTCAAGCTGCTGACAATAAACCGTACGTTTGTGCCCATACTGTTTGCTTCAACTTTTACGACAACCCTTTCAGGATAAGTCCACGGGTTTGCCTTGTATTCAAAACTGTGGTAGCGTTTTACCGGTTTGTTGTACTTGTCATATTCCCGTTGGGCACTTTCTATTGTAACCTTGGCGTATTTATTTAAGACCGCGTTACCGGTAAGGCCTGTAATAAACTCCACCCTTTTGAGCCCGTGTGACCAATCCATCAATTCTTTTGAACAAAAATGACTGTCCCCACGGACAATGATCATTGTATTGGGCCATTGCTCCCGCAAGTACGTTATTATCCTTTTTAGGACAGCAAAGACGTTGACACTTTTGTTCCTGCGTCCCGGCTTAAGGATAGTAGTTATTAATTTACCTGTAAAACCCTCGTATATGTGCAAGGGCATGTAACAGTAATCGCCATAGTAATTATTGAACAATGTAAGTTCTTGCTGCCCATAAGTAAAACTATTGGTGTCGTCGGGGTCAAGGACGATAATGTCCGGCTCACTTTCATATGATGCCATAAACTGGTCAATAAAAACCTTCGCCATCTGGTACAGTTCCCTTGTGTTTACTTTGTTCTCTAAACGGCTTATTGTTGGCTGTGTGGCAAGTGGTTTTTCCTGGTCGGCGCACAACTTCAATATTTCATCATCCTTTAACACATTACAGTCGTTGGCATCCTCATAACCTGCCGCTATTTGCATCACACGCTGGCTTATCATCGATTTTATGCTATGTTCCACATAAGATTGGTGGCGTTCATCTTTTATGCAATTTGCCAAACTGCCGATCAAACCAACCTGCTTTTCAACTTCACGCAATAAAAGCAAACCTCCGTCATTTGAGGTTTTTTCCATGGTAAAATTAACTTCGATACTTTTTTTGCCCAAACCTGATAAATTGAAAAGTGTTGGTTGGGGAAAATTTGAGATTTTGGCACTTGGGGGTTGATAATTATTTGTATCTTTATTCATCGGGAAATGTTTTTGTTTTGACAACTCAAAGATACTGATTATCAGTGAGATGACAAATTTATTTCCCGTTTTTTGTTGCTCTTTATGAATAATTCAGGCTAAAACAATTGCCTAAAAAATTCTATTTTTTTCTTACCATCATTTTTGTATTTACCCTTGGAAATTCTTCTGTTTCTTTATTGCTTGTTAAAACTGCAGAAACTGGGATAAATGAATCATATATTCCTTTTATGTTTATGATTACCGCCATAGTATCTGTATTTTTTGCTATGCCTATCGGAAAATTGTCGGATAGAATTGGTCGCGAGAAACTCATTATCATTGGCTTCTTTGTTTATGTAGTAGTGTACTATTTATTTGGTAGGTTTAATAACATTAGTATATTCATATTTTCATTTGCATTATATGGCTTCTTTCTCGCATTGACGGAGGGCACCCAGAAAGCAATGATTTCAGATATTGTAAGTAAGGATTTAACAGGGACAGCTTATGGAATTTATTCTGCAATAATTGGGATTGCTTTATTACCTGCAAGTTTAATTGCAGGTTTATTATATGATAAAGTAAATTCAAATGCACCGTTTTATTTTGGCTCTGTAATGGCGCTATTGGCAACTTTCCTAATGTTAGCATTTACTATCATATCTAAAATGCACAAGGAGTAAAATTTAGTTTCTTCGTAATTAAAACTGATTGATGCACTTGTTGTTTTTCAATGATAGGTTTGTATTAATAAAAATTCTATATTTGACTAATTAAACAAAATGGTCAAATATAATGGCAAAACCAGAAATCAAATCGATAATAATAAGTGCTGCCACTCAGTATTTTTCAAAATTTGGGTTTTATAAAACAACGATGGATGAGATTGCAAAACACATCCATAAAGCAAAGGGAGTTTTATATTATCACTATAATAGCAAGGAAGAATTATTTAACGAAGTATTAAAGCAGGAGCTTAGTACGGTAAAATCTGAGTTACAGAAAGTTGTTAATTCTGATGAAGATGCTTTAACAGTTCTTAGTAACTACTTTTTTAAAAGGCTTGAGTTATTGCATGAATCTGTAAATTACCATGAAACTTTGAAAGCCGATTTTTTTGAAAAATATCATTTTGTGGAGGAAGTGAGGGAAGACTTTGCCGCATTTGAGAGAAATAACTTTTATCAGATGCTCAAAAAAGGTGAGGAAGAGGGTGTATTGCAATTTAATAATATTGACTCAACAGTAAATATGCTATTAATGCTGGTTAATAGCATGGAAGTACCGTTATTTCTGCAAAATAAATATTCTGAGTACATTCATACAATCAAAGAACTTGCAGAATTTCTTGTAAAGGGATTAAAATCTTAATAATTTATTAACTCAATTTGACTAAAAGTGTTTTTTAGTCAAATATTGTTATATATTTGCATTGACTATAGAACATTATTAGTCAAATATTATGTCTTATTGTGACATAAAACATAAGAATACAATTAGAATTAATTAATAAAAAGTGAATACAATGAAACAATTAAATTGGTTTTTTGCCTTAGGCGCATTAATCCTTGCCGGTTGCAGTACCGGAAATTCAAACAGTGAAAAAGTTGTGCGGGAGAAAGGCATTCCTGTTAAAGTTAGTGAAATCGGTAAAAGTATTAATAACACCGATCATATGTATATTGGAACCATTGAAGAATCCTTTTCTGTTCCTCTTAGTTTCTTGGTTACCGGAACTGCAGAAAAAGTCCTTGTGGATGAAGGACAAATGGTAAAAAAAGGCCAGTTACTGGCAGTCCTTAACAGTGAGAGTTATCAAAATATGTATCAGGTTGCATTATCAAAAGCTAAACAGGCTGAGGATGCATATAACCGGCTGGAACCTATGTATAAAAAAGGTAGCCTTCCTGAGATTAAATACGTGGAAATAAAAACCGGTTTAGAGCAAGCTCATTCATTGGCTTCAATTTCAGAAAAAAATCTTAATGATTGTAATCTTTATGCACCTGCTGATGGGATAGTAGGCAGAAGGACGATAGAACCAGGTATGAGTATTATTCCTGGCAACCCGGTTTTTCAATTGGTAAAGATTGACAAAGTAAATGTAAAAATACCTATCC
The DNA here is from genome assembly GCA_964572085.1 of uncultured Maribellus sp. Lineage (GTDB taxonomy): Bacteria > Bacteroidota > Bacteroidia > Bacteroidales > Prolixibacteraceae > Draconibacterium. The sequence goes on from CAZNEV010000010.1 coordinate 4,809, forward strand.
CGGAAAATGAAATTTCCGGAATACAAAAGGGGCAGGAAGCATATGTAAAAGTAAGTGCTTTAGGTGACCGGCATTTTGAAGGAGAGGTAACAGAAGTTGGTGTATTGTCGAACCCTCTTTCTCATACCTATAATATTAAAGTTGTACTAAATAACCCGGACAAGTTATTAAAACCCGGAATGGTCTGTAAAGTAAACATAAGCAATCCATCACTTGAAGAACGGATTGTTATCCCAATGTCCGCTGTTCAGGTTGGAAAGAACAATAGTAAATATGTTTTTATCGCCAATCCTTCATCAAATAAAATTACAACAAAGATTGTTGAATTGGGTCCTATTGCCAGTAACGGAGTAGTAGTAAATAATGGTTTATCTAACGGTGATTTGCTGGTCACCGAAGGCTATCAGAAAATCAATGAAAATTCAACCATTAAAATCATCAAATAGCTATGAAAAGGATTGGAATTGTAGAATCTGCCATGCGCCACAGGCAGATAGTACTTTTAATTGCATCACTTTTGGCAATATTAGGCGTATATGCATTATTTGTAATGCCCAAACAGGAGTTTCCAACATTTACCATTCGTCAGGGACTAGTAATTGGAGTTTATCCTGGTGCCAGTTCCGAAGAAGTTGAGCAACAATTGACCACAAAAGTTGAAAGATACTTGTTCAGCTATGAAGAAATTGATAAAACAAAAACTTATTCGGAGTCGAAGGACGGTATGATGATCATTTATGTAACACTAAATGATGATATAAAAAACTCGGATGATTTTTGGGCAAAACTAAATGATGGCCTGGGGAAATTTAAAACAGAACTACCTTCCGGTGTATTGGCTTTGCTCTCGAACAATGACTTTGGCGATACTTCAGCATTGCTTATTACAATCGAATCATCCGACCATAAATCGTACAGGGAACTGGAAAATTACATGAATGAACTGGAAAGTCGCCTAAGAAGGATTGAATCAGTATCAAAACTGCGCCATTATGGGTTACATAATGAACAAATTACAATTTATCTCGATAAAGAAAAGCTGACAAATTACGGAATTAGCTCCGCGACCCTTTTAGGAAGTTTGTTTACCCAGGGATTTACCACAATGAGTGGTACAGTCGAAAACGATGAGTACAATGCACCAATCCATATTGCACCTTCATTCGATAACGAACAGGATATTGCCGAACAGATAATCTACGCCGACCCTACCGGGAATATAATACGGCTTAAGGATGTTGCCCGAATTGTTCGGGAGTATCCTAAACCTGACAGTTATATTATGAATAACGGGAATACATGTTTATTGATTTCTTTGGAGATGCAGCCCGGAGACAATATTGTGAAGTATGGTAAAGAAGTAGATGGAGTATTGGAACAATTTCAATCGGAATTACCGGAGGATGTCAGTATTGAACGTATTGCCAATCAATCGCAGGTAGTAGGCCATTCTATTACCACTTTTTTGAAGGAAATGATGTTTGCCATCATCGCTGTGATACTGGTAACCATGATACTGATGCCATTTCGTATTGCCGCAGTTGCTGCAACTTCTATTCCTATCACCATATTTATCACATTAGGCCTCATGTTTCTTTTTGGAATGGAGTTGAATGTTGTAACCCTTGCAGCATTAATAGTTATGCTGGGAATTATTGTGGACAACTCTATTGTAATTATTGACAGCTACATGGTTAAACTCGACCAGGGGATGTCGCGCTGGAATGCAGCAATCAGCAGTGCTGAAGGATTTTTTAAAGCCATTTTTTCAGCTACTTTGGCTATCAGTATCACTTTTTTCCCGTTTCTGTTTACGTTGAAGGGGCTATTTCATGATTTCGTACAATTATTTCCATGGACTGTTACAATTACTTTAACCATATCATTATTGGTGGCAATGTTGATTATCCCATTCACTCAATACTTTTTTATCAGAAAAGGCTTGGAAGGAACAAACAAAAAAGACAGGCATAACTTTCTGGATGTCGTTCAGAAGTCGTATGAAAAATGGTTAGGAAGGGCATTCAAACATCCTAAAATAACAATTGGGATTGGGATTATTTCTGTGTTGGTCGGCATTGCGTTGTTTGTAACGCTTCCAGTACGGTTACTACCAATTGCAGAACGTAACCAATTTGCCGTTGAAATTTACCTGCCACAGGGGAGTACACTTGAAGAAACCGTGTTTGTAACCGATAGTCTTGAACGAATACTTCAAAAAGATGAGCGCGTGGTATCAGTTACAGCATTTAACGGAACCAGTTCTCCACGTTTTCATGCTACCTATGCCTCGAAATTGCCAGCTAAGAATTATGCTCAGTTTATAGTCAATACACACTCGGATAAAGAAACAGAAGCCTTACTGGATGACTACTCCACTAAATATGCGAATTTTTTCCCCAATGCTTATGTGCGGTTTAAACAATTGGATTATGAACAAGCTTCAAATCCGATTCAGGTACGACTTACCGGGACTAATTTGGATGATTTGAAATCCTCAGCAGATTCGTTGGCTGCCAAAATGAGGGAAATTGAAGGATTAACATGGGTACATACCGATTTCGGGGAAATGTTACCAGGAACTCAGGTAGATATAAATGAAATTGAAGCCAACCGTTTGGGAATAACAAAAACCACAGTTGCCACCAACCTGGCCCTGCGTTTTAACGGACTGCCATTGACTACTTTGTGGGAAGGCGACTACTCCATTCCTGTAAAACTGAAATCGGAACGCGAACGTGACCCACAGATTGATGATATTGAAAACGAATACATTCATTCAATAATTCCGGGAGTTTCAGTTCCGTTACGTCAAATTGCTGAAGTTAAGCCCGACTGGACACAAGGGCAAATTGTCCGGAGAAATGGTGTACGTACAATAACAGTACAATCAGATGTTGTTCGCGGTTACAACATAAATAAAGCCACGAGGGAAGTCAAAGAGATAGTTTATAACCAATCATTCCCATCTGGTGTGAGTATCGAATATGGGGGGTCGGATGAAAGAGATACCGAAATCTTGCCGCAAGTTCTTGGTGGATTATTTATGGCAGTATTTATCATTTTTCTGATACTGGTTTTTCATTTCAAAAAAATTAACCTGGCGCTTTTGGTACTTGGTTCCGCATCGTTGAGCATTGTTGGGGCTGTTTTAGGCATGTTGATTTTTGGCCATGAATTTGGTGTAACATCCATACTCGGTATTGTAAGCTTAATAGGAATCATTGTACGTAACGGCATAATTATGCTTGATTATGCCGAAGAGCTACGATATAAAGAGAATAAAACGATACTTGAAGCTGCATTTGAAGCAGGCAAAAGAAGGATGCGCCCTATTTTTCTTACTTCTGCTGCTGCCTCAATGGGAGTTGTCCCGATGATTCTTGGCAAAAGTGTCCTTTGGTCTCCGATGGGGACAGTTATCTTTTTCGGTACATTAACTTCTATGGTATTTATTGTAATGATACTTCCTGTGTCCTATTGGTTGATTTTCAGGAAAGTGGATAAAAACAAGAAGAAAATCACAATAGCTGAGCTTTTAAATAATTCTAAAATAAAACCGGCATTATTAACACTTGTCCTATTATTTGGCCTGGCACCGGTACTTTCTGCTCAAAATCAACATAATTATACGCTGGAGCAATGTAAAACGCTGGCATTACAAAATAATGCCCAGATTAAAAACAAGGTGCTGGATGTAGAATCTTCAAAAGAGGTAAAAAAGGCTGCATACACCAAATATTTTCCACAGGTTGATGCAACTGCGTTTGCATATAAGTTTTCCGATCCATTAATAAATATGGAAATGGCCGGTGGAAATCTTCCCGTATATGATGGAAATCCGGCTAATCTGCCAACGGCAACACAATTTGCTTATTTCCCCGGAGCTTCAATTCCACTTATCGAAGAAGGAGCAATAGGAATGGCTACAGCTACTCAGCCTGTTTATGCCGGGCAACGAATTTCAACAGGGAACAAGTTAGCTAGCCTGGGCATTGAAGTTAGTGAATTGCAATTAAAATCAACTGAAAAAGAGATTGCCCTGGAAACTGAAAGAAGATACTGGCAAATTGTTTCGCTTGGTGAAAAAAAGAAAACCCTCGAAGAATATATACTATTGGTTGACACTTTACATGAAGAAGTGAACGATGCTTTAGAGGCTGGGTTAATTACACAAAATGATTTACTAAAAGTTGAACTCAAACAGAACGAGCTCAAAATGAATCATCTGAAGTTGGGAAATGGAATAGAACTCGCTAAAATGGCATTCTGCCAGTATATCGGTATAGAATATGATAAAAATATAAGCTTTATTGACAGCGTAGGATTAATCGAACCATTGGAACTCATTTATACCGACCATCAGGAAGCTTTATATAACAGAGAAGAATTTAGACTGCTACAGAAAAGTACCGAAGCAGAAAAGTACATGACAAAAATGCAAAAAGGTGAGTATATGCCGCAGGTAGCAGTTGGTGCAGGGGCATTATACCTCGATATTATGGATGATGACGGCTCAGCGTTAGGAATGGCCTTTGGAACAGTGAAAATTCCGATTTCCGGGTGGTGGGAAGCGAATCATAAAATGAAAGAACGCCGGATAAAAGAAGAGCAAAACAGGAATATGGTCAAAGACAATACTGAAAAACTACTGCTTCAGATGCAACAAGGCCGTAATTCCCTTAACGAAGCTTTTGAGCAGATTCATCTGGCTGAAGAATCAATTCACCAGGCAAAAGAAAACCTAAGAGTAACACAGGATAGTTATTCCGCAGGTGTGGTTAATATCTCTGATTTACTTGATGCACAGGCACAGTTGCAGCAGTCAAACGATATGTATATTGAAACACTGACGCAATATAAGATTGCTAAGGTAAATTATATGAAGATCACAGGACGATAATGTGTTTGAATGATAAAAATTAGAATAAAAATAAATTCATTATCCAAATATAAATTACGCTATATGAAAGCAATAAAAAAATTAATCATGGCCATATATTTTTTGATGGCAGTAAGTATGGCCTACGGACAAATCCAATTTGGCGTAACTGCTGGAATTGGTGGGGCAACCCAATCTGATTTTGGCAATATCTATGACAATGATGACCTGTATACCAGTTTTAATGCAGGAATAACTACCAGAAAATCCTTTAATGAAACTTTTGCCATAAAGACAAATTTTCTCTATACATCAAAAGGCAGGTCTTTCGATGTTTTAAAAGATGGGGAACCTCAGAAGCAAAAGGATAAATATAGTTACCTGATGCTTCCTGTTAAAGCGGAGTATTCAATCCCCGTATTTAATAATCGGTTGTTTGCAGCAGCAGGACCTTATGCCGGTTTATTGTTAGACGCCAACCAGAAAATTGATGGTATTTCTACTGAAATTGACGACACAAAAGATATTGATTTTGGATTGGCTTTTGAACTAGGTTATAGTAAGCTTTTAAAAAATAGTGAATTACTATTTTCTATTAGTTATGATATGGGATTATCGAAGATTATTGACAATGAAGATGATCTTAGGAACAAGGCATTGTGCGTTAATGCCGGTTTGTTCTTTTAGGGATTATATAGTAAAGAATTAATCCTTGTAAAAAACACTACCTATAAACTTAAATACTCATTTATAGTTGATTAGGAAAAACCAGTATTAGAAAACTAAGTAAATTGAATTCTATTTAAGTATGCAATACTTTCCCTTGATTATATGCTTACTACTGTTACAGTCAATAAGTTCTATAGCGCAAACTGATTTTAGCATCAATAAACAACCCAAAGTTGCCGTGGTTTTAAGTGGTGGAGGAGCAAAAGGTTTTGCCCATATTGGCGTTTTAAAAGTTTTGGAACAGGAAGGGATTCCAATCGACATTATAGTTGGTACCAGTATGGGAAGCCTGATTGGCGGATTTTACTCTCTGGGTTATACTGCCGAGGAAATTGAATATATTGTAAAAAGCCAGAACTGGGAAAAAGTCCTTTCCGATAATGTGCCACGAAATGATCTCTCAAAAAATGATCAGCTTTTAAAACAAAGATATTTACTCTCTTCTACATTTTCCGATTTCAAAACCATTACTCTTCCCCAGGGGATAATAAAAGGCCAGAATATTTTAAATATCTTTTGCGGCTTAGCCGGGAATGTCCCAGTTGATGCTGATTTTAGTCAACTCCCGATTTCATTTGCCTGCATTGCGGCCAATTTGGAGACTGGGGAAGAAGTGATTATAAAAGACGGGTTTTTCCCTACTGCCTTGTTTTCGAGCATGGCAATTCCCGGAGTTTTTCATCCAGTAAATAGAGAGAACCTTCTTCTTGTTGATGGGGGATTGGTAAACAACTTCCCAACCGATGTAGCAAAAAAAATGGGAGCAGACATTATTATTGGCGTAGATATAAGGGGGGATCTATATCCCCGTGAAAAATTAAAGTCAATTGATGGTATCTTCGGTCAGATGATAAATTTTCTGGGACAGGGAAAAGATTCATTAAACAACAGTTATTGCGACATTCTTATCCATCCTGATATTACCGGTTATTCGGTCGGAAGTTTTTCGAAAGAAGCAGCAGATACATTGGTTCTAAGGGGAGAAAAAGCTACCCTTTTATTAAGGGACACCATTCAAAAACTGAAAAAAGAGAACCATTTGGAACCAAGAATATATTCCCGCGAATATACTACAACAGAAAAATGGAAAATTACCGAAATAGGATTTACTGAACGAAAAAATCTGGATAAAACCTTTTTTAAAAACAAACTCAATCTGCAATTACCAGGGTATTATTCAAATCAGGAGTTAAAAAGTGCAATTGACAGGCTATACGGATATGGAGAGTTTGATCTCGTCTATTATTATCTCACAAATAATGAAACAGGGAAAACACTTAATTTGAATATTGTCCCAAGAAAGATTTATTCCCAAAGTATAGGATTTAAAGTAAACACAAATGATGCAGCAGCTGTGTTATTCAATATTAACAGAAAAGATTATGAAAAAACCATAGGTTTTTTATCTGCAAGTACTGAGCTGTCGGCAAATCCAGGTGTTAATCTTGTTGCAGAAACTACTAAAAGGAATTTGCCAACTTTAGGTATTGAATTAAAGGGGAAATACCAGAAATATAAAATATATAATGAAGGGGATAAACTGTCAAGTGCAGATGTATTTTATTCAGCACTAGATATTTATTTATATAAAACCTATTTCAACCGTCTAATTCTGGGTATAGGCATACAGGAAGAATATTTTAACGGCGATGTTTTTACCAAAAACACTAATTCATTCATCCTGTCCTCAAAAACCAACCAGTTTCTTTCCAATGCCTATACATACGTTGTTTTCGATAATATGGACAATTTTTATTTTCCCCAAAAAGGCACTCGCCTGGATGCAGAGTTTTCAGTATACTCTGATTTGTCAGGAAATACCAGCTTAAGTTCTGCCCTGCTTTTTAAAATGAAAAATGTCGTCCCACTATCTTCCAATACTACATTTTTATTTGATATTTACAGCCGCTCGATGTTCGATAATGCCTATCCGCTTATAAAAACAACTTTTGTAGGAGGAGAGCCTTATTCACAATATTTTAATTATCATTTACCCTTTATTGGGCTTCCCCCCGTAATACTTGCCGACAGGTACACCAATATCGGGTTGGCAGGAATACGTTTTCATGTGGCTAAAAATCAGTGCGTTTCATTGGTATATAATTTAATGGCACAGGGCAATAATTATAATGAGCTAAATAACTTTCTTATCACTAATGGTGGCGGGGTAAGGTATTCAGTGGATTCCAGGTTAGGACCTGTTGAAATAGGAATAGGTTATGCTGGAAGGTATGATAAACCCACATTCTCTGCTAATCTCGGACTTTGGTATTAAGAACTAATACATTGGATATGATTAAATCACAAATAGAAAAAAATGCCTTAAAAATCTGGCAATTTCTGGATAAAAGCCAGATTAGTTCTGTTTTCGAGATCGAGAAAAGATTGTTGATGCAACGACAGGATGTGCTATTGGCACTGGGTTGGCTTGCCCGTGAAGACAAGATCTATTTTCTAGGTGATCAGAAGGTTAGTAAAATAATGGTAATTAAGGACATCGATGGAGATTAATTTAAATACAATAGAGAAAAGCCATTTGACTAATATTGAATTACTTTGGTATCGTTGTTCAGGAAGAATAAAACCTAATAAGCACGAGAACAATGGTTTAAGCCTTTTTTTATGCCTAATACTTGGCATTCTTCTTTTTACACCCGTTTCTGCCAAACCGAATGATTTAACAAGTAGATATACTATGCACCTATTGGGTGCATATATTGGTGAGTTTTCAGTCAGACAAACAGGCGAGAGTGGGAATTTGAGTGTTGAAGCGGTAACCGATGTGAAAGTAAATCTTCTTTTTTCATACCATATCAAATATGTTCAGCACACCGTCTACAATCAAGGGATATTACAAAGTTCCCAAGTCGAAACCTATAAAAACGGGAGGATAAATTCGACTATTTGGCTCAAACGTATAAATAACTCCTATCTGCGTGTTGCTAATGGCGATACCACAATCATAAACGATTCCATTACGTACAGTGGCAGCCTGATTTACTTCAACGAACCAAGAGGAATAAAAAATATATACAAGGAGAGAAGCGCGGAAATGCAGCAGATAAATTCTGTGAGTGAGCACACTTATGCAATAAAAGACGAAAACGAAAAGGAGCTTAACAGCTATTTCTATGAAGGAGGAATATTACAGTACGCACAAATGAAACATGCAACAGGAACCATAGAACTAAAAAGAATTACAACAAGCGATATTAATGATTGAATTTTCTGAGATACAAAACATTTATTTTTTATTACCTCTTCTGGGCTTGGTTATTGGATTTTTGGGTACGATGACGGGTGGTGGTGGCGGATTTTTCTTTATTCCCATACTTACTCTTATTATTGGTGTTCCTGCTCAAACTGCAGTAACTACTTCACTCGCTGCTACCCTGCCCATTTGCATTGTGGGATCTCTGGGGCATTACAGAAAAAATCATATCGATTTTCGGGTGGCCACACTTTTTATAATAACTGGAATTATCGGGGCTTTTATTGGTGCAAAAATAACCAGCAAAATTAGCAACGTGGCATTAAAAACGGCTTTTGGTATTTATTCAATTTTGATTGCACTATATATAGTTTATAGTGCCGGAAAGGGTACCAGCGAAGAAGGAAAGAAAGAGAAAATAACATCGTTAAAAAATCTCCGAACATTTAAAGGTTCGTCTTTCGGATTGGCTGCGGGGCTGATAACAGGCACATTTGGAACCAGTGGAACTGCGCCGGTTCTTGCCGGATTACTTTCTATTGGAATACCATTCAAGATGGTTATTGGCACATCGCTATTGATTGTACTGGTGAATACAATATTTGCTACAGGAGCCCATTTGCTAATTGGTAAAATCGACCTGACCCTGGTTTGCTTTCTGACTGCAGGTTCAACAATTGGGGCATTACTGGGACCTAAACTGATACATACCAGTCAATTAAACAAATCTGAAAACCAGGTTCGGCACTGGTATGCTGCCATAATGTTGGGTTTAGGAATATTAATGATTGCTAAAGGAAACTAAACGTATGATAAGAACAATTTATATCATAATACTAATTTATTTTCTTCTTGGAGGAATTGGTTTTTACCTGATCAATAGAAAGAAAGCTCCTGAACTCGCAAAAAAGAGCTACACAAAATATTTTGTTTATTTTATAATCATCAATATTTTATTTTTCAGTATTACTGTTCAGCCATTTGTTTTCCATTTTCTGACGGTACTTATTATTTGTGCCGGGTCAGTTGAACTTACCATGCTCTTCTTTAATTCCAACAATAAGCATATTCCTTTTTTTCTTACTTCAATTATAACCTTTATCGTCATTTCGTTATGGTTTTTGCTTTTTAGCCTGTTGAAAATGGAACTTACCCTGTATACTTTTCTTGTCATATCCATTTTCGACAGTTTCAGCCAAATTACAGGCCAGCTTTGGGGCCGGAAAAAGATACTGCCCGGGATAAGTCCGAATAAAACATTGGGAGGACTGACAGGCGGAATTATTATTGCATTAATCAGCGCATTCTTATTAAAAAACCTTTTCACGGGCACTATTACCGAGTTGTTAGTTTTTGCAACCGGGACGGTAGTTTTTGCATTCGCCGGGGATGTGCTTGCATCGCTTTATAAAAGAAAATACAAAGTAAAAGATTACAGTAATCTTATTCCCGGGCACGGTGGTTTCCTTGACCGATTTGATAGCCTTATTGCAGGTGGCGCCTGGTCTGCATTTTACTTTCAATTTATTGCAACTTAAAAAAGATAAAAATGAAGAATTTGCTTGTATTATCATTTGTTTATTTGATTGGGATCGGATTGCTGTTGATATTTAACGAGTTGGTTTATCGCAGGCTTAATCCCACAGGAGAGATAACCCGAAAATTTGCGCATTTTTCTTCAGTTCTGGCAACAGTGCCATTTCCTTATATTTTCCCTTCACACTGGTATATTTTGGTACTTGCTCTTTTGTTTGCTGCCGTATTATTTATTACAAGGAAAGGGAAACAATTGAAATCAATTCACGGGGTGGAGCGGAAATCAATAGGAAGTTACCTGCTGCCATTGTCCATCTACATTACATTTATGATAGCAAATATTACAGATAATAAATTTATATACATCCTTCCCATGTTAATACTGGCAATCTCAGATCCAATGGCAGCCATCCTCGGAATCAATATAAAAACCTACAATGGAAGAATAAAAATATTCGGGAAAAAATTAAATAAAACATGGCTGGGGTCGAAAGCATTCCTGCTTTCAAGTTTTATAATCAGTATTATAGCGCTTTTTTTTCACCGCGGGGTATTCGATTTTGAAACATTCTTTCTGGCAATGCTGATTGCCGTGGTAACCACTTTCGCTGAATTGATAAGCTGGCGCGGATCAGATAATCTCAGTATTCCCTTAAGTGCGGTAGCAGTTTTGGTATTATTCCTCTAAACACAACTAGAAAAAACACGAAAAACAAAATATAAAAATTGAAATATGAGAACAGTAATTATTAACGGGGCAAACGGATACGTTGCTTCAAATTTCATCAACAATTTATTAAAACAGCATTACATGGTTATTGCCCTGGTTCGTGGAAATGGCCAGGACCCGGAAGAAAGAATGAGGGAAGTACTCGCACTCATTAATGATGGAAAGGAAATAAACACTCCTAATCTCGAAGTTTACAATTATTCTTTGCTCGACAAGCACTTTGCCATGAATGGGAATATCCTAAAAAGCATTTTTAGTGGCAATGTCGATTATTTCCATTTTGCCGCCAGTTTAAAATACGATGAAAAGTCGGTGGACGAAATTTTCTCGACCAATATCGAAGGAGTTGAAAACTCAATCAAAGTCTTTTCAAGATATGCAACAAAAAGCTCTCGTTTTTTTTATATCGGAACAGCATATTCCTGCGGTAAGTCAGAAGGTATTTTTAAAGAGAAATTTTATGGGAATGATGACATTTCGGCTTTCCGCAACTATTACGAACAGTCGAAACGATTTGCTGAAAATGTTGTCAGGACAAATATTCGAGAAAATGGTCTGAATGGCCATATAATCAGGTTGTCACAGGTAGTTGGAAACCAGAAAACCGGTGTAACCAAAACCGATTACGGGATTTTTGATTTTTCAAAAAGAATTTTGAGTCTGGGTAACAGGTATCCCAATGAAATAGTACGGGTACATGTCGATCCGGATGCTACCCAGAATTTAATCCCTATCGATACAGTAACAGAACATTTAACCAAGGTACTGGAAGGGAAAGAGATTCCTGAGATAATGAATTTTGTGTCAAAAAACCCAGTTCCCAATAGTTTCATTATTGATACCCTGAACCAGTTGGTACCAATTCAAATTATCCCTGTAAAAAACCTGGAACGAAGCGAAATGAACCCTATTGAAAGAATGATTTCTGCAGGAATGTCGTTTACCGAAAGTTATGCTTCAACCGATATGTTATTTGATACGCGGCAAAGAGACAAGTTCCTGAAAAATACGGAAACAGGTCCCGATTATAAATCTGTCGCTAAAATGATGGAGTATTTTATTGAGACTGTTTCCGATAAGAAAAAGAAACGGGAACATGAAGCAGCCTGAAAGATGAGCGTTAGTAATAAGTTATAAATTTTAAGATATTAAACATAAAACAATGAAACAGATAACAGTAAAAGGAGAAAACATCATAAATGTCCCGAATTTTATCAGCTTGTACCGGCTTCTGGTATTCCCGGTAATTCTTTTTATGGCGCTTACCGGGCGCGAGAGTGGATTCGTAATCCTGTTATGTATTAGCCTGGTAAGCGATGTGCTGGACGGAAACATTGCGCGGCTGTTTAAGCTGCAAACCAACTTTGGCGCCGCGCTCGATAACCTTGCGGATATATGTACGTATGCCATGGCTATTTTGGGGCTTTTCGTTTTTAAATGGGCTGAAATTGAACCTCATTCCTGGATTTTATTCCTCTTTCTCGGAATATTTATTCTTAGCTATGTAGTTTCTTTTGCCCGTTTCGGAAAAATTCCTGGATTACATTTATATTCTGCCGTTTCTGCCGGGTACGCTCAAAGCATATTCTTTTTTGTATTGTTCGTTTTTGGTTTTTATCCCTGGATGTTATATGTGGTTGCCACGTGGGGAATAATAGCATACATCGAAAAGATAATCATACTTTTTAAATTGGACGACATACGAATTGGGGTAAAGGGACTTTATTGGCTGCTAAAAAAGTAGGGAACGGGAAGATTAAGCCATGTTATACAAAACAGTTCTTACCATCATTATTGCTTTACTTGGTGTAGAGGCTATGGGTCAGGCATTAACGGGCACCATAAAAGATAAAAAATCACAGGAAGCAATTCCTTATGCAAATATCTGGATTAAGGGGACAACCACGGGAACAATGTCAGATATGAACGGAATGTTTCTGTTGAAGTTGTCACCGAAAGATACGCTGTGTGTTTCTTCAGTTGGTTACGAACGAATAGAAATTCCGGCAAAAAATATTACTGAAAATCCACTTATTGTATTCTTGTCGGAAGAAACCCTGCAATTGGGCGAGGTAACAGTCAGGCCTGAAATTTCAAGGGCAAAAGTTTTATTTCAGAAAATACAGGAACATAAAAAAGAGAACCGGCAAAACATTGAAAATGTAGATGCTTACAAAACCTACAAGCGAACCGCTGTATATCTGGCAATTGATTCAACCTCGCGAATCAACAGGTTTATCCCGAACATGGAAGAAGTAACGGTTCAGGTTGATAGTATGAATATTCGTTTTAGCCCGATATATCTTGCAGAAGAGGGAAGCAATTGCCAAAACAAAGACGACAGCATAGTTTACAGGCGGGTTGACGGAATATTTCCAAAACTGAACCAGACTATTGAGAGTATGATCCTTTTACATGCAGTTGTTGACCTGGATTTTTACAAGGATCAGATCAATATTCTTTACAGGGGAATAGTTTCGCCATTAAGTAATAATGCAATGGCGCAATACAATTTTTACCTGAATGACAGTACAAACATAAACGGGAAGAAATATTACAGTTTTTCGTTTTCACCTAAAAATAAGTACAATCCTTTGTTTACAGGAAGGTTTACTATACAGGACAGTACTTTTGCATTAACTGATATTTATGCATATTTACAAAAAGAAGCAAACATAAATTTTGTAAATGGGTTCAGGGCAAAAGTCAGTTATTTAAGTAACGATAAAGACGAGTGGTTTTATGATGAACAGGAGATAAGCATGAATCTCTCCTTATCCCTGAATAAAGATACCATTTCACGCTACGGTTCGCAGAGAATAAACGAGGTTTCAAAAGGGAACTGGTTGGTGACAAAGAACACTAAATTTTCTACTTCTACAGAGTTGGACGAAGTAAAGCCCCGCACCTGGAAGAACCGTACTGAATTTACTTCAAAAAGCAGTTTTGACGAAGGTACCTATTTGCGTGTAAGTAAATTAAAGGAAAACTCATTTATAAGAAGTGTCGATGGTATTGGTGGAATGGTACTGACCAGTTATGTTGATTTGGGGAAATTTCAAATTGGGCCCGTTTTCGATATTTACACAACCAATGCCATTGAAGGTCAGCGATTTTCGGTACCATTGCGTACAGGAGAGAAAATGTTTGAGCATTTTACGATTGGAGGTATTATTGGCTATGGAACCCGAAGTGGAGAGTTTAAATATGGAGCAAACTTTGCGTGGCAACCGGGTGAAACAGATAAATTTATTTTAAGAGGATCTTATTCTGATGATTATACATTAGTGTCGCAGGATAAGTATCTGCGTTTTATTAAAAAGAATCCAAATGAAAGAGGCAATTCCAATTTCATTTCCATATTTACAGCCAGGGAGGAAAATCCATGTTTAAAAGGGGAAAAGAGCATAAAATTAAACCTGGAGTTTAATACTAAAAACGATGTATGTGTGGAAATAGAACCATACTGGCTATACAGTACCCAAACTCCTGATGTTCATTTTCTTCGCAATAACACAGGATATGAGAATTACTCGAATTATGGAATTCTCTTCAATACGAGGTTTGCATTCGGACAACATTACGATAAGTACTACTTCGCCCGTGTTTATTATCTGACCCAGTTACCTGTAATTAATTTCAGTCTTGATGTTGGCAAAACAGGTCTGCCAGGCAGCGCGTCTGATGATTTGGATATTTACGCACAGATTCATGCGTCTGCATCGGGCATGTTAAATATGGGAATGATAAATATGCGTTACATGGTAAATGGCGGATATCTGTTGGGAGATGCGCCCTATGATTTACTCGACCTTCCTACAGGTTCCATGTCGTTGGGATACTCAAAGTATGGCTATAATCTTCTGCACTTTGCCACTTTTGCCCACAACCTGTACACGAATTTGCATCTTGACTACACTGGTGGAGGAATTGTTTTGAACCATTTGCCCGTAATACGAAGATTTAAATTACGGGAAATGGTATCGTTTAAATGTCATTATGGTATGTTAAACGATTCATATCATCCTGTTTTCGACCTGCCGGGATATTATTCTAATGAAATGAGCAAACCTTATGCTGAAATAGGATTTGGCCTGACCAATATATTTAAGGTTTTACGCGTGGAATATGTCCGTCAGTTAGGAGTAACTTACGAAAAAAGTGGTTTTGCCGATAAAAATGGAATATTCTTCAGGGCTGAGATGAGTTTCTAAGTTTGACATAAGAGTAATAAAATGAAAAATTTAAAGGATGAAGTCATTTGAGTGACAGTTATTAAATAACTAGCATTACTTTACGCTCAGAATCTTTGTAGAACTTTATGATCTTTTCAGCAATTTATAAAATTCAAAATTCTGTTCTCTCAATATAAGTATTGATTCTTCTATAGAATTTTCACTGAATGGATTACTTAAAAGTCCCATATTCATAGAAAAGAAACTAGTAGCAATCAGAGGGACGTTAATATCTTCTCTTATCTCTCTTATTTTAATAGCTTTATGTAATATGAATGTTATTTTTTCTATTTCTACATTTACGAATTTCTTCTTCTTTTTTGCGAAATCTGGATAATGTCGGAAAATATCAGCAAGGAAAGAAAAATAATCTAGTGGTTTAAATACCTTATTGTCTTTAAAATAGAAAAGTAATTTTTTTCAGCTTGTATATTACCTTGTTGTATAAATTTATATAAACTATTTGTCTTAGCATCTATATTAAACGTAGGAATATAAAGATACTTATCTACTACTAATTTGAACAGTTCTTCCTTGCTTTTAAAATGGTGATACAAGGCACCTTTTGTCATACATATAGCATTGCTTAAATGGTTAATTGAAACTCCTTCATAACTATGCGTCAAAAATAACTTGAACGATTCATCAATAATAAAATCTTTGGTATTCATGATTTTTAATAAAACAAGACAATAAATTTTGTATTAAAGTAAAGTGAAATCTTACTTATTTAATTAAAATCTTATTTGTAATATACAAAAATAATTTCTAAATTTGAATATAAAACAATATTAGTCAAATATTGTAAATATGTATAATAAAAATACAAAAGAACATATTATTGAAGTAGCAATATCTTTATTTAACAGGTTCGGTTACAAGAAGACAACGATTGATGAAATAGCTGAAATTGCAGACAAATCGAAAGGGGCTATTTACCATTACTTTGAAAGTAAGGAGGAATTATTTCGGGTTATTGTTGACAGAAAGTTTGAAAAACTTTACCTGGAATTAACAAACGCTGTAGATTCCGGTGTCACTGGGAAATCAAAAATCGAAAAATATGTAACAACCAGGGTATTTGTTTTTAAAGATTTATTTAGGATTGAAAAATCATTGAAAAATGAATACTTAAATTATTTAAGATCAATTGAAAGAGTTAGAAAAAAATATGATGAAAAAGAGATTTCGATTGTTAAGACGATCCTTAAAAACCGAATAGAAAATGGCGAATTCGAAAATGAAGATATAAATAGATCTGCGCTTGATATTGTTGCTACGTTGAAGGGATTGGAAATGCCTCTGATGTTATCTGATAATAATCAAATAGAAAAAAACCTTGAATTTATGATTCGAATTTTTCAAAAAGGAATTGAAAGAAAAACGATTTTGGTAATTAATTGAATAATTCAGACCATCAAGAATAATTAATAATACTTCTGTTAAAAAATAAGATCAGTATTTGTACATATTGATTAGGAAGTTGCCGTTTTAGAGAATTATTTGAAATTATTAAATGTAAAGCTGTATTTGACTAGAGGACAAAGAAAATTACAGAGTCGTATATTCTCTTTTGTCACTGAAATTTTCAAACTTAAAAATAGAAATTATGATTGAATTATTAAAAAAAGGAATTCTCACGGGAATTGGATTTGGTTTATTGACCAAAGACAAAATTCAGGATTTAGTGAAAAAAACGGCAGAAGAAGCAAAATTATCAGAAGAGGAAGCTCGTAAACTTGCCGATGAACTTTTGAAACAGTCTGAAGAAGCAAAGCAAAACCTTGACAAAAAAATTGATGAAAGAATTAAAAAGTACATTGACAGTTTAGGTCTTGCTACTAAAAAGGATGTGGATAAAATTTACAAAGAATTACGGAAAATGAGGGAGACACCTGAATAAACTAGTAATGATTCAAAGGATTGTTGCCATTGGAAAGACACATTGGCAGACCCAACGTTATTTCGAAATTATTAAAATCCTTACCAAATATGGATTTTATGATCTTGTATCAACATCAGGTTTTGATATTCTGGGGTTTTTAGGGAGAAAATTTACTTTTAAAAAAGTTGGTGATTCAATTCTCAGCCTTTCCAGGTGGGAAAGAATACGGATGGTTTTAGAGGAACTTGGCCCAGCCTTTATCAAGTTTGGGCAGATAATGAGTACAAGAGGAGATTTAATTCCACCTGAATTAGTTAATGAATTAAAAAAATTGCAAGATTCTGTTTCTCCTTTTTCTTGGGAGGTAACCGCTCCATTACTCGAAAAAGAATTAGGGAAACCGGTTTCAGAAATTTTCAGAAATTTTCTCCCATTACCAGTGGCAGCTGCATCGATAGCACAGGTATATAAGGCGACTTTAATGGACGGGAAGGAAGTCGCTGTAAAAGTTCAAAGGCCCGGTATTAAACGTATTATTGATACAGATATTGAAATCATGTTCCTTTTTGCAAAAAGAGTGGAAAAACATATTCCTGAGATGAAATCATATAACATGGTCAATATTGTAGAAGAGTTTGATAGATCAATACATAAAGAACTAAACTTTTTAATTGAAGCTTCAAATATAGAACAATTTACAAACAATTTCAGAGATGATACTACAGTATATGTTCCCCAATGTCACAGGGATTATTGTACGAGTAAAGTACTAACAATGGAATACATTAATGGCGTTAGGATTTCGGATATTGAAGCTGACGGACAGGAGTTACTTGACAGGAAAACAATTGCCCAAAGAGGCGCAGAGTCAGAATTAAAACAAATATTTGACTTTGGTTTTTTTCACGCTGATCCTCACCCTGGAAATATTCTGGTGTTGCCTGGAAACATAATATGCTTTCTGGATTTTGGAATGATGGGAACACTTACCAGTAAGACAAGAGAATTGATTACTTCCATGGTTGTAGGTGCAATTAATAACGATCCAGATAAAATCATCAGGAGTTTACTCAAGATATGTGAGACGAATGGGGAAATAAAAATGCAAAAGCTGGAACTTCAGATTACAGAAATATTAAATCTCTATTTTCATCAAAAACTGGAAAATATTAATTTACCGGATTTATTTAATGATTTAGTGGAATTCTTCCCTCAAAATAATTTAAAAATTCCATCGGATCTTTATTCCTTAGGGAGAGCACTACTTCTTTTACAAAGTGATGGTGAAATGCTTGATCCGGATTTTAATATGTCAAAGCAAATTGAACCTTTTTTTAAAAAATTAATAAAAAGACGTTTTCGAAGCCAAAAATACTTTAACGACCTAATGGTTTCTTCAGAGGAGTTATTGCTTTTAGCAAAAGATTTGCCTTACGAAATCAGAGAAATAATAGATAAATTAAAAAATGGGTCTTTAAAAATTAACATTGAACATAAAGGAATGGAGCCTTTAATTAATAAACATGAACAAATCAGTAACCGCATCACAATTGCAATCATTTTGGCTTCAATAACAGTAGGGTCTTCTTTAGTTATCCTAGCGAATGTGCCACCAGTTTGGAACGGGATTTCACTGGTTGGTCTTTTGGGCTTTCTTGCAGCAACCATCATAGGACTTTGGCTTCTAATTTCCATTTTTCGTCATGGAAAATTATAATCTATTTATGTGCTTTTAAGGGTACTTCTTATTCAGGAATAAAAAAATATCAAGGTGTTTTGTAAAAAATGACATCGCTTTTGTAGTTTGTGAATTAATATTAAATCATGATAATATTTTATTGAATTGGAACAATAATCGATTAAAATATTTATTTTTGTACTAAAGAACGAAAAAGGTCAAATAGTTAAAATGGATATTACGAATACCAGAGAACATATTATAAAGGTAGCAATGCATATCTTCAGCAAGTTTGGTTTTCAAAAAACGACAGTTGATGAAATCGCAAAAGCCGCACATAAAGCTAAAGGTTCTGTGTATTATTATTTCAGAAATAAAGAAGAGTTATTTCAAAGCGTTGTTGAAAAAGAATTTAGTACACTCCAACGAGAATTGATAAGAGCTGTTGAAGAAGGTGAAACGGGAAAAATGAAGCTAACTAATTACATTACAACCCGGATGAAAGTTCTAGGTGAGTTATCAAATATGTATGAGGCACTTAAAAATGAATATTTAAACTATTTAGGTTTCGTAGAAAGAATTAGAGAAAAATATGATAACGAGGAAGTTACATTAGTTAAATCGATTCTGGTTCAAGGAATGAAAAATGGTGAGTTTGAGCAAAGTGATGAAGTTCAAACTGCTTTTGTAATTGTCAGGGCCTTAAAGGGTTTTGAAGTACCTATAATGGTCAGTAAACATCTCGAAATTGAGGAAAAACTTGAATTCATGATTAACATTCTTTTAAGAGGTATTGAAAAACGATAATTTTTTTGCCTACAAATTGACCAAAAAACAATAAATGTCAAATAGAATAAATATGTACATCAATTTAATCAATCATTATGTCCCAGAGTTGGTCATCCTTAACAGTTATTTCAAAGAAAAGAACGGACTTGATAATGAGTGGATTACAAAAAGAACCGGAATAAAGGAAAGGAGAAAGGCCACGTTGGGAGAAAATACCGAAACAATGGCGTTAAAAGTTGTAAGAGAATCTATCCCATTGCTTCCCTACAATATTTCAGAGATAGACCTAATCATCGGCGCGACATATACTCCTTTTGATACTGTTGTTAGCCTGGCACACTCAATACAAAATCATTTTAATATAAAAAATGCAAAAGCAGTTACAGTTACATCGGCATGTTCTTCTTTTGTGAACGCTGTTGAAATTGCCCAAGGCTATTTTTCGATGGAAAAAGCCAAAAAGGTACTGATTATTGCATCTGAACATAATACGGCTTATAGCAAAGTAAGTGATATTCAATCTGGTCATTTATGGGGAGATGGCGCCGCTGCCATTTTCATTTCAAAAGAAAGGGTTACACCAAATGATATTAAAATCATTGATGTAATCACTAAAGGACTAGGGAACATTGGACAAGCATCTGAAGCCGTTCATTTAAGACCACTAAATGGAGGGTTAAAAATGCCTATAGGTAAAGATGTTTTTATTAATGCAATTGCCCATATGGTCAATATATTATTAGAAATCCTAATCAAAAACAATATGGGAATCGACGACCTAAATTATCTGGTTGCACACCAGGCAAATATCCGAATCCTGGAAAACATAAGAAAGATTTTAAAACTGAGTAAAGATAAAATGATTATAAACCTTGACAAACTAGGGAATACAGGTTGTGCAAGTACACCTATTGCTTTATCTGAGAATTCCAATAAATTTTCCAAAGGAGATTTGATTGGAGTAACCGTTTTTGGTGGAGGATACTCAAGTGGAGCTTTATTACTAAAGATTTAATATTGATTGTATCTATCAAAAGAAATAGAAATGGACCATATCGATATCGCATTAATTATAAAAAGTAGCAATTCAAAATTCCTGAAAAAATTACCTGATTTTGTAATAGGCTGGATTTCAAATATAATTAAGCAAGATGAGATTAATGAAATTCTTGATAAATATTCAGCATTTAAAGGGATTGATTTCGTGGGTAAGATAGTAGAGGAGTTTGAAATTAAAGCTGAATTTGTGGGCTTTGAGAATTTACCTGAAAATGGAAAATGCTTTTTTATAGCTAATCATCCGTTTGGACTTTTAGACGGGCTGGTCCTTACTTTTATTGTGGGTTCAAAATATGGTCGACTAAAGGCTATCGGGAATGATGCATTTATGTATGTTCCAAACCTGAAACCACTTGTATCGGAGGTTAACGTATTTGGGAAAAATAAAAAAAAGCATTTAATTGAATTAAACAAGGTATTTTCATCAGACGTGCCAATTACCCATTTCCCATTTGGAATGGTTTCCCGTGTTTCGAAATTTAGGATACAGGATGAATTTTGGCACAAAAGTTTTATAGCTAAGTCAATTGAACACGAAAGAGATATTGTTCCCATCCGAATTTACGGAAAGAACTCTAACCTATTTTATACCATTTATATTTTCAGAAAATTATTTAGGGTAAAATTAAATATCGAGTTGATTTTACTTCCCCGGGAACTTTTTAGAAAAAAAGGAGAATCCGTACATGTGAAAATAGGGAAAGTTATTCATCATAATGACTTCGATAAATCCTTAACTCATTGGGAATGGGCACAAAAGATCCGTTCAGAAGTTTATTCTATGAAATATAAATAATTTAAAATTTAAAATCATGAAAACAACCGAATTTTTATTTGGCGAGGCTTTAAATCTCATTTTAAACCAAAAAGCGTCAAGACATTTGACTGCCAAAAAGTTTGACAAATTTATGTACAACAGACTCTCTGGAAATGATAGTCAACCTTCGCAAACAAATCATTTTCGTTATTTATATTATTCAAGCGTACTAAACACAGTGGTAAAAAATTTAGATAAGCATAATTATTCAAAAAAGAGTATTGAAAAAATTATCAAAATAGTAGTTAGCGATAGTACATTTAATAAAATCAACAAGCCGAGTGAAAGAAGTGAGCAATTTAAATCACAATATGGTGATTATCCTCCCGGATTTATTACTCTGTCGCCTACCCAACGGTGCAATCTGCATTGTACCGGATGTTATGCTTCAAGCGACCAGACCACAGTTCCAACCCTTCCTTATTCCATAGTGGATAGAATAATTGGTGAAGTGTATTATGTATTTGGGAGGAGGTTTGTTGTTATAAGCGGAGGTGAACCCTTTCTTTATAAAAGCGAAGGAAAAACATTGATAGATGTTTTCAAAAAATATAATGATATATTTTTCCTTGTTTATACCAACGGAACGTTGATAACAGAGGAAGTGGCACAGAAGTTAGCCGAACTTGGAAATGTTACTCCCGCTATTTCCATTGAAGGATTTGAAATGGAAACAGATGAAAGGAGAGGCAACGGTGTTCATAAGCGAATTCTTAAGACTTTCGAAAATCTTCGCAATGCCGGTGTACCATTTGGGATATCAGTAACAGCAACTCGAAAAAACTGCGACATGTTACTCAAAGATGATTTTTATGATTATTACTTCGAAGAACAAGGAGCAACATATATGTTTCAATTTCAATTTATGCCTATTGGACGGGGGAAAGAAACTTTTGACCTAATGGTTGAGCCTAAAAAGAGGATACAATTATACAAAGCCTGGGAAAGACTACTGGAAGAAAAAAGATATCCTGTTGCCGATTTCTGGAACAGTGCTTTACTTACCAATGGATGTATTGCTTACGGTAGAATGGGGGGATACTTATATATAGATTGGAACGGCAATATTATGCCTTGTGTTTTTGTCCCTTATTATGAGGATAATATAATTGATTTATACCGTGAAGGTAAAAGCTTGGTAGATGCCACTAAGTCCTTATTAATGAAGCGTGGCAAAAAATGGCAAACAGAATATTTTAATTCGCAGGATTACAATTACTTAATGCCATGTTCTATTCGGGATCATTACCGGAATTTCAGGGAAAACATTTTTACAGAAGAGTCAAAACCCGAAAATCTACAAGCGGAGGAAGCTTTAATTGACGAAAGTTACTATCAACAAATGGAAGACTATGACCTGGAATTGGAAGAGCTATCTCGCAGGGAGATAAAAGCTGAACATATTAATCTTTGAGTGTATAAAATAAATTAAGAATATACAATAAAATGAGAAAAAATGTAGCACTGGTTTTGGGCAGTGGGGGTGCCAGAGGTTTATCGCATATAGGTGTAATTGAAGAGCTGGAGAAACAAGAATTTAACATCACATCAGTAAGCGGGACCTCTATTGGTTCATTAATTGGTGGTTTTTACGCAATGGGGAAACTGCCGGAGTTTACAGAATGGGTAAGCGCTTTGAGAAAAAAAGATGTTTACAATCTAATGGATTTTACTCTAAGTACGAACGGACTTTTAAGAGCTGAAAAAGTTTTCAAAAGGATGAATGCTTTTATTCCGGATAAGGCAATAGAGGAAATGAACATTCCTTATTCAGCAGTTGCTACTGATATAATCAATAGAAAAGAAGTAGTATTCACAACTGGCAGTTTCTATGAAGCTGCCAGGGCATCTATATCTATTCCAACAATTATTACGCCTGTTCCCCAAGAAGACAGGATTCTTGTTGATGGAGGGTTACTTAATCCTGTGCCGGTTGGTTGTATTACCCGTACTGAAAACGACATTCTTGTGGCCGTAAATTTATATGATGGGAATAATGTGAAAATAACGAGAAATGGGAAAGGCAACAATAGTGAATTGTCTGAAAATAAAGCATTTATATACGGTTCTTTGTTGCCATCTACTATAAATGATATAGTTAAAAAGATCATCGAATTTATCCCCGGTGGAAATAAACAAAGTCAGGGGTACTATACTCTTGTTCATTTCACGACTTCAGTGATGCTTGAAAGAATATCTGAGCTTTCACTCATGGTAAATAAACCAGATATTCTGATAAATATTCCGGCATCATCTGCCAAAACTTTCGATTTTCATAAAGCTGAGCAGCTAATTGAATTGGGTAGAATGGAAGCACGAAAAAGTATTAATCAATATGTGGACATTCACGTAAATTAGTTTAACAAAGAAAGGTACATGATATAAAAATATTATAACTAACAAATTCACATTATTCAAGTTATTGGAAGCTGTCAATGGGTGCAGGGTAGAAATAAGTTATAAATCATTTAAGATTTGCAATGTTTTTACAGGAAATGCCAAAATAAATTATTAACTAAAAACAACATTAATATGAACGATATAGAGATAACAGCAATTGTATGTGCTTATAACGAGGAGAAAACAATTGAAAAAGTAGTTGCTACCGTTGCTGACTATTTTTTCGATGAGGTTTTTATTGTTAGTGATGGTTCAACCGATAATACAGATGTTATTCTGAAAAGGATGAGTAAATATTACAGTTTTCAGCATATAGTATTGGAAGAAAACATGGGGAAAGGGTATGCCATGGCAACGGCTCTTCAACATGCAGGTGGAGATATCGTTGTATTTATTGATGCCGATTTGTCAAACCTTCAGGAAGGACATTTTTTAAAATTAATTACACCCATAAAAAACAAAGAAGCTGATATGGTGCTGGGCCAGCCTACAGAGACATTAATTAATTATAGGGTAAATCCTTTTAAATCATTTACCGGTCAACGGTGTCTGTTAAGAAAAGATATCTTACCAATTGTGGAAAAGATGAAAGAAACAAGATTTGGTGTTGAGACTTTAATTAATCTTTACTTTCAATCAGAAGGTAAAAAGGTCAAATATGTTATGCTTCCAGGTTTAATACATCCCACAAAATTTGGTAAAACTTCTTCTTCTAAAGCGATGGAAGAATTCATCAAGGAGGGACATCAAATTGCTGTTACTGCACTGGAAAATTACAATTTAGTTGCGAAAACACTTTTTAAAAAAATCATTTGACCAGAGACCTGATAATAATAAGGATAGCTACTGGTTTGTTTATGATCTTATCACAATTGATATCATATAATATTTATTTATGATCTTTTTAGTTTAAGAAGAAAAATTAGCAAATCAGATATCATTTAAAAGAAAGTAAGAAGGATTAAACTGAAAATTGATTTGATTATTAATGGGAAATAGATATCTGAAATTTGCATTAAATGGAATATTGGGGACAGCTGTTGAAACAATAGTTTTATGGGTTCTATCAAATTTCATTTTTCATAACTACATTGGAAATTATATAATTGCCCCAACTATTGCGTTTGAAGTAGAATTACTTTTGAAATTTATAATTTCTTATTACTGGATTTGGAATAAGAAAATATCAAGGGGTAATGAACACAAATCATTTATCTCACAATTCAATCAATATAACTTCTTCCTGACCTTTGGATTTATAGTAAGAATGGGTTTACTTCTTGGTTTCGAAAAAATCTTTGGATGGGATGTCATAATTTGTAACCTGGTAGCGGGAGCACTTTCAGGTTCTTTAAACTTTTTATTCGCGGAAAAGATTGTTTTCAGAAGCATTGGATTCAAGCAGCTTTTACCTCAAGGGTACCAATGGGTTCAAAAAAGAGTAAAGGGATGGAATGGAATAATTTTCTAGACTTTCAGGGTAAGGAGTATATAAATGTTGCTTATTGCCTTTAATTATATTATTTTTGACCATTTGTGAAATATAGTCAACATGGCAAAACCAGAAATCAAATCGATAATAATAAGTGCTGCCACTCAGTATTTTTCAAAATTTGGGTTTTATAAAACAACGATGGATGAGATTGCAAAACACATCCATAAAGCAAAGGGAGTTTTATATTATCACTATAATAGCAAGGAAGAATTATTTAACGAAGTATTAAAGCAGGAGCTTAGTACGGTAAAATCTGAGTTACAGAAAGTTGTTAATTCTGATGAAGATGCTTTAACAGTTCTTAGTAACTACTTTTTTAAAAGGCTTGAGTTATTGCATGAATCTGTAAATTACCATGAAACTTTGAAAGCCGATTTTTTTGAAAAATATCATTTTGTGGAGGAAGTGAGGGAAGACTTTGCCGCATTTGAGAGAAATAACTTTTATCAGATGCTCAAAAAAGGTGAGGAAGAGGGTGTATTGCAATTTAATAATATTGACTCAACAGTAAATATGCTATTAATGCTGGTTAATAGCATGGAAGTACCGTTATTCCTACAAAATAAATATTCTGAGTACATTCATACAATTAAAGAACTTGCAGAATTTCTTGTAAAGGGATTAAAATCTTAACTACTTAATAAAAATTGCAAAATATGACTAAATGTTTAAATATTTTCATATATTGACCATAAAACAATATTAGTCAGATAGTGTGTATTGTTTTGTTATTTTTTTCAATTAATATGCTATTGTTTAACATGATTATAGCAATCATTGAACGATGAAAATAAATGCAGAGTTATGAATAAAATTGTGTATTTCAGTATTTGTCAGTTTATCATAGGTGTATCTGTTAATAGTTATAGATTAAATAAAACAGATTGCTTAATCACTCCACCGAACATAATCCTTTTAAGAGACAATCAGGGAATATTTAAAGAGATTTCAATATAACAATATCATCCAAATGTATTTTTGTTACAGTCAACGGTTATGTTTATAAAGTTTGGAAACTGGATTCTTCGTTACCGGCAAATTATATTTCCAATTCTTCATGCCGGACTTTTTTTACCGTCTTCTACCATTTTCCCATGGGAATGGTCATTCTTAATTGGTGGAGCTCTTATTATTGCTGGAGTTTTAATAAGGAGCATTACTATTGGGCTCGAGTATGTTATCAAGGGAAATTCTCAAAGGAAGATTTACGCTACAATTCATGTTCCCAATGGCATATATTCTTTATGCAGAAATCCAATGTATTTAGGAAATCTGCTATTGCTATTAGGTTTTGGAATATTTGCCAACTCGATGTTTTTTGTTCTAATAATATTTCCAGTATTCTTACTCTTATACTTAGCAATTATTAAGGCTGAAGAAAATATGTTATTGGAAAAATATGGTGAAGAATACAAAAAATATAAATCAGAAGTAAGTATGCTACTCCCAGATCTCAGCCTTATTGATACTGCTTTTAAAGGATTTCACTTTAATTGGAAATGGGCTCTGAAAAAAGAGTATAATTCGTGGTTTCTTTATTTTTCGGTGATTGATGTTTTACTTTTCTGTAATGGGCAAATTGGAAGTGCAAATACTATTATAAGTGCAGCGATAATAATCACCTTGTATGGTTTATTGAAGTTCTTAGAAAAAATGCAGTTTCTCAATTAAAGATAATTTTTAATTCATCTGCGTTTAATCCAAGATACAAATAACTAAAGCAATAGATAGTCAATAAGATGTCGAAATATATTTAGAGTTAATAATATTATCATTTTTCATGAATGGCTTTAGCCTAAATATTGTATTAAAAAAAACTTGAAGAAGAGTTATATTTTTTTTTAAAAAATTAACAAAATAAAAGACGCTAGTCATTTAGAAAAACAAAAATGCAACTAGCAGAGAATGAATTATGAATTACTAATAATCTCACTAGTTTACTGATTTATTTAATATATAAAGCATGCTTGAATACATCTCCAAACTACGCAAGGAAACCGATGAAGCTATTAACCGAATTGAATCATCAGGTTTCAATGTTCTGAAGAAATCATTAGAAGCCTCTCATGTGCTTGCCGAAGCGTTTGATCAGCTAAAGACTTTTATTCTATCCTATCAATTTAAAAATGAAGAGGAAGAAATCTCTTTTTTCAAAGAAATCAAACCTAAATTCTGTTATCGGTTAATTTATTACAGAAAGCTGTACAACATTGAAATGAACCGTCCTGCCGGAGTGGACAAACAAAAGGAGTACCTAAGTGAAGAATTAAACGAGATAAACAAATACAATATCAAACGGCTGGATTTTATACGGTACTATCGTTCTGGAGCTACTCATTTGGATTCTTTATATTTCCTGCGCGGAAAAACAGATACGGAACAATACCTTGAAACATTTTATTACGAACTCGACCCCAAATTCACCACTAACTGTGATTTCAAAGTAGCAAAAATCTTATCCAACGATATGCTCCTTGCTTATTTAATGCAGGAAATAGAGCGATTAAATAGCAATGGCATAATTGCTCTGCCAATGGGATTTCCATCAGCTAAACTGACATGGAGAGGAACCAAAACTGAACTCATGGAACAACTCTATTCCTGGGATAGCGATAATACTTTTGGAGATGTCCCTCTTACACAGTTATCTGATTATATCCAAAACGTTTTTAACATTCAGCTTGATAAAAATCTTTCACGTGCCTTTAGTGATATGAAAATCCGGAATCTCCCAACACCTTTCCTTGATAAACTGAAAGATGCGCTACTAAAACGTATGCAACGGAGAAAATGAAAGAATAATACCGAGTAATCTCTCATTGGGTTCGTAATAGTTTTTGGCAATAAGCCCCTGTAATGTACTGAATATTAATCGGGAGTAAAAAACTTCAAAAAAGGTAGTACCGACTTCCTGATAAGCCGGTTTAATAGCCTATAGTTTTGCAGTAATTCAAAGATTTACTGTAATGTTTATTGATAAGGAATATTTTGAGAACTGGATGCAGCGTTTAAATTCAAAGCTGGATGAGGTTGTTAACAAGCTAGATGATTCAGGAGAAGAAGTCCCGTTACTTGACGGAGAAAAATTGCTGGACAACTACGATGTATGCCGGATGCTCAATGTCAGCAAACGAACATTGCAACGCTACCGTTCTTTAGGAGAACTTCCATATCAAATGATATATCATAAGACTTTTTATAAAGAATCAGATGTCATGAAATTTATAGAAACCCATTTCAGTCGTTTTCATACACGGCGTAAACGAAAAGATAAAAAATGAGTTATGTGTTTTTGCATTATCCGCTTCGTTGTTAAACGGTGCGGGATGAGAAGTTAAAAGAAAAGTGCCGGTATCAACTTATAGTACCGGCTCTTTTCGTTCTATGCTATACTTTCAATCTTTTAGAAACGATGGGATTATCCCGTTTCGCAGAATAACCAGTACCGGCGATAATTATTTTCCCGTCGGAAGCTTCAGAAATTTTCTGTAAATGTACCGGTACTTTAGGTGGCCCTTCCGGGTTATTCTTTTCCAGAGGAGGTATCTGTTTGCTTACAGCTCCATTAACCGGAGCTGGAATTTGCCCTTCCGTTTCACCAGTTGATTTTAACGACTGCTGAATTTGCCGTTCCAGTTTTAACAGTTCCGATTTTAATTCAACTAATTCAGGTTCCCTTCGCCAGATACTTTCCACCACTTCTTTGAGCACAGGAATATCCTTTAATAGTTTTTCGTTATCCGTTTTATAACGTTCTAACAGCCGTGGCATATTTTCCACTAAAGCATGAAGAAAATTTTGTGAAGCAAGCTTTGGGTCAACGGCCATCTGCCCGTTGTTGTATTGATAAAATATTTCTCCATCGCCACGAACAGAAAAGCGGTTTTGTATGAAATCGAGACCATCTTTATTCGTGGTTTCACTTTTCACGTAAAGTGAGAAGCCGTACAAACTTCCAATCGGCATATGTTCTCCATGTGTTTTGGCTGTACCTGCAATTTCATTCAGTTTTTTACCGATTACCCTGAAATCGCTGCCGGTAACGCCTTCCAATTGTACCGGGTTACGGTAGGAACCGTCTTCGTTGGTTTGGACGCGGGATTTGAAGTTCTCCTCATCTTTGGAGATACGCTCAATAAGCTCTTTATGCCGTTCGACCGTTTGTGTAATATTCTCCAGCTTATATCGGCTCGAAGACTTTCCCCTGACAAATGCCTGGCGTTCGCTTTCCAGTGCCGCAATTTTCTTTTCCAGTCTTGCTTTTTCCAGCAATTCTGTATTACCTGATAAAATAGCCACATATTCAGAAAAGTTCATGCCGCTTTTTTCGTCCATTGCCCCTTCATCAATGGTTCGACATCCAAGGTTGTTGTTTTTTAACTGGCGGATAAAAAGTTGTTTGTTGTGCAGCAAACCAAATTTGTAGGCATCTAGCGATTTTTCCACAGCGTAAAGAATAACATCCACCTGGTTTCCTGCAACCGATTTGGCTATTTCATTTCCCCTGCGTATCGCTCTTCCATCGCGCTGTTCCAAATCCGACGGACGCCACGGGCAATCCAAATGATGAACGGCTACGGCACGTTTCTGGGCGTTTACACCTGTTCCCAACATTTCAGTAGAGCCAAACATAACCCGGATTCTCCCGCTGTTCATATCGGCTATCATCATTTTCCGGGCTTTTTCTGTTTTTGCTTCCTGTATAAAACGGATTTCGTGTGCCGGAATGTTGTGGTTTTCCACCAGTTTGCGCTTAATTTCGCTGTAAGCATTCCATTCCCCCGGTTTATAGGTTCCCAGATCACTGAACACAAACTGTGTCCCTTTATGTCCGTTATACTTCCTGTAATAGCCATCAATCATACGGGCACAATGACTTGCTTTGTTGTCGATATGGTCTTCAAAACGGGAATCAACCATACGCATATCCAGCGACATTTTCCGGGCATAATCCGTTGCAATCAGCATTTTTGCTTTTTCTTCCCGCTCATTCAGTGGGGCACGAAACAACAATGTTGCATCGCCTGTTTTGGCAAACTGTACTAGCCGGTTAATAAAATCAACCTGGTCTGGTGTCGGAGGAATGTTATGGAGGATTTCATTCTTTTTAGGGCGGTCGATACCAATATCAGCAGCTGTCCGGTAATCGGTAATATCGGCGTAGAACTGTGCCAGTTCCGGCACTTTAATAAAATAACGGAAACGTTCTTTTTGTACGATTTCATTGGTTACCGAAAATTCGTAGTCAATGCTTTTCTTTGCAAAAATAGCTGCCCAGGCATCGAATGTTTTAATGTTTTGCCGTTCCAGTTCCTTTGGGCGGAGGTATTTAAACAAGAGGTACAGTTCTGTTAATGAATTCGAAATGGTGGTCCCGGAAAGAAAGGTTGCGCCTAAATCCCTGCCGTTGCGTTCCTGAATGGTACGAAGTGCAAAGAGCATATTCAATGCCCGCTGGCTGCCTTCGGGATTGCCCAGACCTGCTACACGGTCGTGCCGGGTGTTAAAGGTCAGGTTCTTGAATTTATGCGATTCATCCACATACAAATGGTCAATCCCCATCAGGCGAAAATCAACCGCATCGTCCTTCCGGTTTTCAATGTTGAAAGTAATCTGTTTGAGCTTGGCTTCCAGGTTTAGTTTACGCTTCACACAGCCTTTCAGCATGGCACGCGAAACTTCTTTCCCCTGGCGTTTGAGTACTTCAAGGTTTTCTTCCACACTGTCAAGTTCCGTCTGCAAAATATCGCGCTGTACCTCCGGTGACTGGGGAATCATTCCAAACTGTTCATGTGTCAGGATTACAGCATCCCAATCGTTATTTTTTATCTCGTTAAAAATCCTCTGTCGGTTCTTGGGAGTAAAATCCTCCTTTCCCGGATACAATACGCGGGCATTGGGATAAGCCGTGCAGAATGTTTTAGCAATTTCGTGAATATTGGCTTTTAACCCTGTTATCATTGGTTTGTTGACCAGCCCGAGTCGTTTCTTTTCATAAGCACCGCAGCACATGATAAGCGTTTTGCCACCACCAACCTCGTGGTCGCAAATACCGCCTCCGTTGAGTTTGTCCATCCAAATGGCATCCTTCTGACTTTGGTAAAGGCTGCCGATACCCAGCCCTTTCAGGTCAAGTCCCGGAAAATTTTGGTGTGAACCGTCATAGGCCGGGCGGACAAAACAGTTGAAAGTGCGGTTATACAAACCGGCCAGCCGGTCTTTGAACTCCGGTGACTGTTCCCGTAGCCAGTCGGAGAAACCGTTTCGCATTTCATCGATACGGGTATTGGCAAGCTGGATGGCTTCCCCGTCGCGCACTTTTACTTCCTCACCGTCCACCAGGATTGTTTTGGTAATGTTTGGCGAAGTGTTCTGCAAAGCGTGTTTCATAAGGGCAAGCCCGTTGAAAGTACGGTTTTCCGATTTTACAGCATACTGGTCGGTAATCTTTATATTGGAATCATTGGATTGAACGCTGAACTCATCACGACTGGAAGCGTAATGGATGTTAACTTCGGTATCAAAAAGGTACGAAGCATATTTGTTATAGATACCTGTTGGAATCCAGCGTTCACCAAAATTAAAATCAAGGTCGTCGAAGGCAATGGGTTTGGGAATGGCTTCCCTTAGGGCGTGTAACGATTCTTCTGCCTCATGGTGTCCGGAATTATGTTCAAGGAAACGTTCCACTTCTTCGGCTTTTGAAATAACATTGCCCGAAATGAATTTATCCGCCACCTCGTACCCGCCTGTCATGGGATTGAAATAAATTGTCCCTTTCAGTTCTTCTTTCAGGTCATCCACCGTATTGCCGGTCAATGATGCCATATAGCCCAGGTTTACCCCGGCATATTTGTTAAGCGAAGCGGCCAGCGCGTCATATGGTGTATCAACGGAGGTAGGTTCGTTTGGATTGAATACAACTGGACGGTTGAAAATATCGGCTTTTACCGCTTTCCCGTCAATGTAACGTTCCAACGATAAAATTTCCGTCCCCCGTGCATCCAGCTTAATCAGGTCGAGGTTTTTCTTGTCGTTGAGTAACCCAAACCGAAAGGAAAAATTATCGTACAGGTGGTTCAGCATTTCACGAAGGGCAGGATTGGCTTCCATCCGGTCGGCTTCGTTGTGGTACAGGTGATGATAAGTGTCCCGTATTTCGATATATAGAGATGCTTTCTGCTTTTGAACAGTATTTAAATCCAAAGGGTGGAATATGGGTTGCAAACCTTCAATATCCCTTAAATAGCCAATTCGGTTGGCCTGGTCGGACACCAGCGAACCTTCCCGGTAATGAGGTAACAACTCAGTTTTGAAAGGTACGGGTTTCATCGCTTCCTCGCGTTCGGTCTGTTCCTGTTCCCGTTTTAAGCCTTCAGGTAGTTTTTCTTTCCTTGTACCCTTTCCCGAATGTCCTTTCCTGTTTTTGTGGGATTCTTTTTCCTGTTGCCTTCTTTTTTGCATTCCTTCGTAATGCAACCGCTCCCGCCATTCCATGAAAGGAATTTCCTGCAGTTCCTGTTTTTGGGACTGTTGGTTCCTTTTCCAGTTAGGTCGTCCCTGCTGGCTGCGTTCTTCTTTGGAGAGGCCAAATAAATCGTACAAACTGATTAACGGTTCCTGTGTTACAGTTTGCCGGGGTTTCGTCTCCGTAGCAGGTTTTTTATGAATGGCGGTATCGTTCGTATCGAAAAGCGTACCCTGCCCTGAATATATTGGTTGTTGTTGGGGGTCGGGTTTATTTTCTATCGTATGTTTTGCCGTTCTGGTTTGATTATCGTTGGAATGTAATTCAAGCGTCGGTTTGATTTCTACAGTGATAGTTGCTTGTTGTTCCGGTGTGTCCTGAGCATGGGATTGATAACGCCGCAAGTTCAAATGTCGGGAGAAATCTTCTTTCAGCATTTGCCGCAGGTCTTTGGCAATTCCTTCAATGCCGCCTTTATGGGTGAATACCATTGCCGGTTTGCCGTAAGGATCCGAGTCAACTTTGGCATTGGTATGTACCACCCTGTCAAAGGTTTTAAAACTGTTGTTGACCGTTATGCCGTTGGATAAGGTACGTGATTCGATAAATGCCTGTTTTTCAGGTTTCGAAACAGACTTGTCTTTTTGTTCCCGTTTTTGAAGAACTATCAGGTCACTGCCAACCTCTGTTCCCGCAAATTCTGAAAACAGATTATTTGGAAGCCGAATAACAGAAACAAGTTCGCAGTGGGACATCAAGTATTCCCGCACCGGGCGGTTTGCCGGGGCGTTCAGTACGCCCTGCGACGTAATGAATGCCACAAGTCCTCCCTGCCGTACCATATCCACTGATTTTAGAAAGAAGTAATTGTGGATGGAGCGTGTGGCAATCTTTTTTGCCGGGTCGCTGTCGGAGAAGAAAGCGGGGTCGAACACTGCCACATCCCCGAAAGGGATATTGCTTGTTGCGATGTCATAGTAACCTGCATATTTCTTTTCGATGGTTTCAAAACCCTCTACTCTTACTTTGTCTTCAGGACGAAGATGTTTGAGTATTATTCCGGTTATCGGGTCTTTCTCGAAACAGCTTACTTCCATGTTGGGAGAAAGCAGTTTAAAAGCCTGGGCAAATATACCCGTTCCGGCGCTCGGGTCAAGCAGACGGGATGGTTTGATTTCGTTGTCAATAAACGCCCCTGCCAGAGCATTTACTACTTCCGATGGTGTGTAGAATGCTGTCAGTATAGAATCTTTCAGACCGTCGAAACAACGTTTGTATTCTTTTTCATCGCGGGTATTTTCACGTATAACATCATGCAATTCATTTATCAGGGGATTGGCTGAACCGTTAGCCGGAAGAGGGTCGAGGATTTCCTTAATTGCTCCAAATCCTGAATAACCGGCGAGTATTTCCCTTTCCACGGCTGTTGCTTGCCTGTTCTCCCGTTCAATGGTAAACGCCGTTTTTATCGCATTGATATTTGCCCGCAGATGTCCCTTTTTATTGTAAGCCATCTTCGAACAGTATTTCGACGGTTCCAGTCAGTTCAGTATATAATTCATCGTATTGCGAAGTGCTTTCAAAATCATCCGTAAGGGTATATTTATCCAGCACTTCACTGCAAAATGGTAAGATTTGAAGGGCAATCTCTTTTACTATTTCTTCAGAGATTTTATCTGAAAATTCGTTCCAAAGGATATGAACGAGGGTGTTGTATGGGGAAAAGAGCAGGCCGAGGAAAAGTACCTCCGACGCCAGCTCTTCCGCCTCAATAGGTGTTTGCCCGTCTTTAACTGCATTGCTGTACATTTCTGCTGCGGCATCAGAACGTCCTTCTATAAAAGCGGTGTCCCCGGCACGGCCTGGATGGTTTTCCCTGAGGTAAGAAAGAAGTGAAAGCCCGTAATAGGACAATTCCTGTCCTGTTTTATTTTTTGTGTTTCTCATGATAACGGATATTTAGTGGTTAAAAAGGGAAGGTATATCAGGCAAAAGCGCCCCGGGTTCCCACCCGGAGCGCACCACTAAAATATCCGTCACTGACGAACAATAAGCAAAGAAAAGTTATGCCTATTGAAGAAAGCAGCGGTATATTCAGTGGTAAATATAACCATTCCCGGTTGAACTTGTCTTCTTTTGCTTTCATCCGGAACTGTTTAAAACAGTACTCAGATTTTAATACCGCTTTTCTTTGGAGCCGGCCTGCGTGCCTCTTGTTTAAACTGGGTTTCCGTAGGCTTTTGCTGTCCCTGTTTTAGTGGCTCTTTCACATTTTTGGTGGCTTCATTTGTTTTGCCTTCGTTGTTGACAGCTACCTGTGTTTTGCTTTCTTCAGCAGGTTTGACTTCTGCTCCCTGCTTTTTGGCTTTGTCTGGGTTCCACCTGAAAAAATCGAATTTCATTTTTTCAGGATTAGGTTTTACCCACGCGTTGAATGGTTCCCCTTTGTCGTCTTTCAGCATCCCTCTGATGTAAGTGGCCTGGCCTGCTTTAAGGTATTCCTGGTGTTTTTCTGTGAGTTCAACGCCAAGCAGTTTTTGTGGGATAAAGAGTTGTTTTTGTTTTTCGGATTCCCCTTCCGGTGCATTTTCTTTCTGCTGGTGGCGGACTTCCTTATTCTCTTTTGCATAGC
The DNA here is from genome assembly GCA_964572085.1 of uncultured Maribellus sp. GTDB lineage: Bacteria > Bacteroidota > Bacteroidia > Bacteroidales > Prolixibacteraceae > Draconibacterium. The sequence goes on from CAZNEV010000010.1 coordinate 40,355, forward strand.
GGTTACGGTCGAGCCCTTCATACGAAAAATCAAACTTTTTGTCCGAAGCATTAATTTGAATATATCCATCAAAGAACCGGCCTGTCCGGGACACCATTTTTTCTACCATTACCTTTTCTCCTGCTCCAAGCCTGAGTTGCTGGTCTTCCGAAAGGTCTGCCCCTTTTATTTTATTGGGAATGGAGATGTTCTCCACGGGTAGGGCTTCGAGTTTGTTGGTAAGTCGGTCGAGCGAAACGAAAGCCGGGATTTTCTGTCCGGCGGTAGGTTCCAGTTCAATCACCCTGCCTGCGTTCAATGATTGGCGCAGGTTTTCCTTATCTTGTTCAGTAAGAAGTTCGCCATGAAAAGGGGCATCCAGGTTAGGCTTTTCCTGCCAGTAATGTGGTATGATTTTGAGGGAACCATCGGCTTGCTCTTCCAATGATACACGTCCTTTGGTGGGAACTCGGATACCTGGTTCCAGTTCAGGATTTAGAGGAATCATTTGCGGTGATTTGTGTCCGTAGGACATGGCTTTGAGGTGAGGTTCCAGATCGTCAGCGTTGATTCCGTACTTTTGAAGTTCCTGCCGGTCTATTTTACTCACATCCATAGGTTGGAAAGTGCCTTGGGAAGTTTCATCTCCGCCACCCTGCGTTTGTTGCGCGTTCTGTTTCTGTGCTTTTTCAAGATATTCCGCCGGGTTAACACGGTGCAGTTCCAGTTCGTGGGGGTCAAGGTCGATTTTAATGAGCTTATCCAGCATTTTTTCTGTCATCAGGAAAAATCCGGTGTGTGAGGGTTGCTGCGCCTGTTCCACCATTTTTTTGAAGAACGTCTCCAACATGGCTTCGTTGGTGTTCACAGCAAAAAGGTTGTTTTGGTTTTTTGCTGTTGGTTCCGTGGTTTGAATATTGCCTTTTTCATCCATCCCTGTGACGGCTTTAACTTTGCCATCATTTACATCTTTGACGAGTAATACTTTTTTGTCGTCGTTACTGATTTTTTCGTCCATCTTACGAATGTTTTAGTTGTTGCACCACTATTGATGCATGGACGAATTTATGCGTAACTACATGACAAATAAAGGGATTTGCAGATGGTGGCAGCCTGAGGAACTGTGGTGGTGGTTTGTGGCGTTTCCGGGAAGCTTAATAAAGACTAATAGAAGTTCGGCTACTCTAACGGATAATAAATAATATCATTGATGCTCTGTTATCTTTAACAAATAGCTTTTGTAACGGGTCGTTAACTCTCCTCTTGATAATAAATCTTGTAGTACTTTCGCCCATTTTCATCAACACCTTGCTCTATTAAGTTCCGGTTGCCATGAATGTAGATATGAAAATTTTTATCAAGTTTTAAAACACTTTTAAATACCCGAGCCTGCTTTTTTACTGCCTGAGATGAAATTTCAAAGTTATCGGATAGTTCAACTTTATTTTCCTCGCGGTATGAGTTGTCAAAGTTTCTGAAAGAATCAATTACGCTTTCATCCTGAAAGACTTCATTTTCAAAATCCGATTTATCAAACTTTTCATGTGTCTTAAAATAGTTAACAGAACGGTTCAATATATCAATCTGGTCGGCTTTTGAAACTTCAAAATCGTCCGCTATTTGGTTAGTAACAAACTGTTTGGTAATTCCTAAAAATTGATTTGTCTGATGGTAACCGTTATTTACTGGTCTAACGCCTAAAAAATCATCTTTCCAATATTGAGCTTCATAACCTTTATTGGTATTATCGACAACCGAAACTATATATCCGTTTTCTTTATCGGTGTTAAATATTAAACATCCTTTATCTAATTTATTGATGTTGATTCCTTTTACGCCTGTTAACCCATACCCGTTTTTTATCGTATCTATTTTTAGAACTGTTTCTTTATTTTCAGACTTAAATATCCCGATACAATCAACCGTTTTATCATTGAGTTGACAATCCTTAAAATATACCATGCAAAGTTCTCCCGGTTTTATTTGAGGATGGGTGCTTTTATCGTATAAATAGCGTGCTACATTCTGGGATTGTCCTATAAATGCTTCCTTATCCTGAAAAACAGATTTAATGAATTGATAAATAGGATTAAGCTCTAAATCTGGACTAAAATAGAACTGAAACAATTCCTCAGATTTAAAGCTATTGCCTATCAATATATTGAAGTATTCTTCGATATTTCCATAATCAGTTAATTCATCGGAAAACCGTACTCCATCTCCATTATTTTTATTTCCTACAAAATGGATTATTAATTTGTCCATTTTACCAACAATAGCATTCATCATAGATTATTTGTTATAAACTTCACTTGGAATTAAACCTTTTCCATCAATAAATTCGTCAACAGTGTGAAAATGAAACAAGTTATTTTCTTCCCAATATTCTTTAGAGGCATGTTCAACCATGAAAATTTGAAAGTGTTGTTTTTTCTGTATCAAAATATAATCAACAAACGAATTTAGCAGAGTGAACGCATCAAGCAATTTTACCTTATCATCATTGTTCCCTTCATAATATGGCTTACTGGGTTGGTCGATAAATAAAAACTTAGGTATATGATTTTCCTGAATTTTAATTACGTGTTCATGCAACCCTAAATAAACACATAGGTGCATAAACATGTAATTTGAAGCACTCCCAACATTTTCCAATGGAAATTGAAGCTGGTCTGAAGGGGGATATAATTTTAAAATCATTTTAGAATCATCGAAAACCGTCCTGTAATCATTATATGCTGTTAACGATTTTAGTTGACTGTAATTGCGTTGAATACTTTCATTTAACAATGTTTTCATTGTATATTTTATCTGTTCTGTGTCCGCCGGAACACTGGCTAAACGACCTTTTTCTTCGTTTAATTTATTTAGCTTTATTGTATCTATGGGGGTAATTAGTTTTTCTTTTTGTATTTGCTCAAATTCATGTTTTATTTCGCCTAAAGCAATAAACTTTTCACCTTCTGCCAGATAGTTCTTTTTAATTTCATTCAATTGGTAAATCTTTTTATCGATTTCCTGTAATTGCCCCCTCAATTCTATAATATCTCCTGATACTTTTAATGGTTTTGTAACTTTTTTGGAAAGGTTTTCCCTGATATTTTTTAAAGAACTTTCCAGAGATTCTATAAACATTTTTGTTTCGTATGAATCGATTAGTTGGTCTGAAAGTTTTTGATTCAAAAACTCGATTGGTTGGAGGCTATCAGCCGATTTATCCAAGTTCTTTTTGTATAGGTCAAATTCTTTTTGATATTGATTGATAGCATTAATTTGAGCCTGTATCTCATTTTTTCTTTTGTACAAATTATCTATCTCATTAAATAGTTGTGCATTTTTTGCAACTTTCCTGGTATTAGCAATAATTTCCTGAATTACTGTTATTTCCTCATTCACATTTTCAAAATATTCTGAATAGTCTATGAAGTTATATTTTTTGCATTTTTCAATTAGCCTTAAAATACCCAGTTCAAAATTTTTAGTTTTTTTTCTGGTTCTTTGTTTCCTGATTTTGTATTTTCTTTAGCTCTGCTTCTATTTCTTTCAATTTTTCTTTGGCTTTGATATTTTTCAAATCATTGACACCAATAACTAAATCGAAAATATGCCCCAAAGCTTCATCGTATTCATCTTTACCATAAAATGTAGTGTCAAAATAGGTCTCAGGTGCATCTATAATAGTTTGTGTTAACGAATTAAAGAGTAAGAAATGCCTGTATGAGAGGTTAAACGTTGATTTGCCTGATTCTTTTCCATAAGGAAATCTGAGAGCATCTGTTATTCCGTATTCTTCGTCAAGCTTTGACTTTATCTCTGGCACTGTTATATTGCTTTCAGGTTTGTCAGGTAAAGCTCCTATATCGAAATATACTTCAGAAGAAACAGCCCCATTAATCGGTGTTTTTCTGACTATTGATATTTCTTTGTTGTTTATTGTAAAATGAATGCCAAACCACAGTACTTTTTCAATAATTGTATTTGCAATAGTTACTTTTCCTGATAGGAGGCAATAATCTATTATGTTCCAAAAGCTGGTTTTTCCAGTAGTTGAATCACCAGTAACAACATTTATTTTATTCGCTAAGAAAAGATAACTTTTAGGTTCTGCATTTTCATCCTTGAACCAAAGCTTTATTTCGTGCAGTATGAATTTCATAGTTGAATTTTTAGCATTTTATACAATTGAGATGTTGAGTATTTCTGTATTACAGATAAAAATTTTGGTGTGATTTCTTCTATTTTTTGAAATCTTGTCCCCAAATTTTGTTTGTCGAAAATAAGATGTCCACTGGACGAAATCTGAGTGTCAATTTTTATTTGATTGCTCTTGCTTAATAACAGTAACGAATTAATAGTTACAGGCAGTAATGATAAATACCTTTTATTAAAAGAAACAAATAAACGAGGTTGTTCTTTGATAATTTGTTCTAAGTCTGACTCAATATGCTTGTTTCTATCTAAATAACTTACAGTTCTGTCGTCCAGCAAGAAAGGTAAAATTAAACAGGAACGAGCAATATCCAATTCATCAGCATTATTCAAAACTGATAAAAAGATACAACTGGCGATTGCCTCATTATTATAGGTGTAATATATTTCTTTCATTCCTTTTTATATTTATTTATCCAGTCCAAATGCCACCCAATTTCCAGATTATCTGATAAGGCATAGTAGTGCCCATTGCTAAAATCTATACCAAGAGGAGAATAGCCCGGTATAGTTAAATCTTGCTCTCTTATGTATTCAACCAATTCAATGGCTAAATTTTTAATATCCTCTTCAAATTCAAATATATCAGAGCCTAAATCTATTTTGTTTTCAATTTGTCGGTATTTGGATTTAAACTTATTAGCCCATTTTGAAATGCTTTCTTGTTTAAATTCCTCTGCTTCGGTAAGTAAAATAAAGTTTTCTTCATCTGACCAATAGGTAAAATGCCTGAGAAACTTCAACATCAGTGTTGTGTATTTTCTAATGTCTTCTGAACCGCTTTGAACCTCCCCAATATCAAGAAGCTGTTTTATAAAAACCTGACTTTCTAAATCTTCTGGCAATAATATTGGAAAGCTTCTTCTCGGTAGTGGTTTTGTTTCGGTAGCAACTTTAAAACACCTGCCAAATTTTTTACTAAAATCATCAAATGAAATCTCAAATTTATTACTGTCTTTAATATCTAAATATTTTGTTGCTTGCAGGTTTGAATATAAACTATCAAAAATTGCTTCTGCTATACGAGGGTCTTTGTATAACTCAATTAATCTGTTTTTTATTTTCTCTATGATATGATCAACTCCGGTTTCGATGGTCAGTTTTTGTAAGAATTGTTTTAACCCAGTTTTTCCAATAGAACGTACATTTTTGATATACTTTGTTAATGTTTCGTCCTCTGTTTTACTTTCTAATTCTTTTAATTTTTCTACAACATCGTCAATGTTATTGTCCGTTCTGTACTGAATTATTAAATTGATGAATTCATTGTTGTTTTCATTCTTATTGGTTACCAGTATAAATGAATGTGTTCTCAGAAAATTTTTATTTTTCTTATTAGCTTTAATCATGTCAGCCCAATTGTTCAATGTCTTCCACAAATCAGAATCTAATGTGGTCAAATTCTTTATCGTACCACTCGAACTTTTAAGGATACTATGTTTTGCTTGAAATAATATTGTAGTCTCGTCTTCTTTATCGATATGAATATCGTCTTTAACCTCAAATCCAATTTTTTGTCCCATTTTAAGGTCAAGTGCCAAAAACATGAAATAATAGAACTGGTAATCAAAACCTATTGATTGCGCACCTGCGGTATGTTGTTCTTGGATTGTTTGTACTTTATTCATATCAAATAGTCTATTTGTTTCCGTCCAATTCCAGGATATAAAATATATTTTCTGTGTGCTTTAAATTGATTTTAGAGTTTTTTATTGGGTGGAACTAACAGTTCCCTTGCATCAACATTTAAGGCATCAGCAATTCGAAAAAGGGATTCCATTGTAGGCTGAACTTCGTTTGTACACCACTTTGAGACGGTCGTCCTGTTCACTTCTAATTCCGCTGCCAGCCATAAGTTTGTTTTTCCCTGTTCGGCTAATACTGCCTTAATTCTATTATAAATACGCTTCTCTTTAGCCACTTTTTAAGTATCTTCTGCAATTAAAGCAGTAATATAAGCATATTTTTAGAAATAAATTCAATGTTTTAAATGCTGTGAGTAGAGTGCGGTATATAAATAGAAAATTATATGAAAAGTTATTATCACAATGAAAATGATTTGAATCGTTTTTTCTATTCCTTTTTCGGCAACAAATAACAAAGCGCAGGGTCATTACTAATCCTTTCCAGTTCATCTGTAACAATCTGCTTTGTTTCTTCCTTTATGCGGTTATAATTGTCCTGAATCATTTCCTTCATGCGATTAACACCACTTTCATCCACAAAATTGGTGATAACTGGAATCCGCTTGTATCCTTTGGTTTCGGCGGCAACTTTTGCACTGTCCACTACAATTTCGGAATGAAAAATCTTTTGCTCAATGCGTTCATCAAAATTATCGGCAACTGCTCCAACAAACATACCCTGTGTAAGTGTGGAAATTTTGCTGGCCGGGATAAGGCTGTCCAACTGGGTGCTGATAGAAGTAGATTTATCGTTGCGATTGATGGTCATTGACTGGCGTTTTTGCAAAACCTTACCAAAACGTTCAGACAGGTTTTTAGCTGTATCGCCTACAACCTGTCCAGAGAAAATATTACCGACGGTATTCATTACCACGGCTGCTTCCTTGTCACCATAGTCGCGTTTTAACTGCGAAAAATCCTGAAAGCCGAGCAATACCGCAACTTTGTTGCTACGGGCTGTGGCAATAAGGTTATCCAGTCCTTTAAAATATATGGTCGGCAACTCATCAATAATAACCGAGCTTTTTAACTGACCTTTCTTATTGATAAGTTTTACGATTCGGCTGTTGTAAAGGCCCAACGCAGCGCCGTAAATATTCTGACGGTCGGGATTGTTCCCCACAACTAATACTTTCGGGTCAGCCGGATTATTGATGTCCAATGTAAATTCGTCGCCTGACATGACCCAATACAATTGGGGCGAAATCATCCTCGAAAGCGGGATTTTAGCCGAAGCAATTTGTCCCTGTAACTGGTCCTGCGCCCCCGACATCCAGGCATCCATAAAAGGAGAAAGATAGTTCTCCAGTTCGGGGTAACTTGTCAGTATTGGAAAAATATCTTCATACCGTTTGTTCAGAAACTCAATAGCGTGGGGAAATGTGCAATACCGGCCTTCCTTGTATATACGCAAATACCAGATGATGGCTGCAAACAAGATGATAGGCGATTCCACGAAAAAATCGCCCTGCTTTTGCACCCAAGTACGGTTCAGGTTTAGCATGATGGTATAGGCGCTTTCATAGGCGTCGGATATATCGCTCATAAACGAAGGGTTAATCGGGTTGCACCGGTGTGAACGGGCTGGGTCGTCGAAATTGATTACATAAAACGTCGGTACTTTTTTGTATCCACGTTGGTTTTTCAGCAGGTGGTTATAGGCAATCGTTGAGAGGTCGGGAAACTTAAAATCATAGATATATTGCGAATATCCTTTTTCTATTTGCTGCTTTATAAACTGATTGATTACCGCATAACTTTTCCCGGAGCCGGGAGTTCCCAGTACAATACCAGCACGAAAAGGATTTACAACGTTAATCCAGCCACTGTTCCATTTCTTTTTATAATAGAAACGGGTTGGAAGATTCACTGAATATTCATTTTCAATTAGGCGTGTTTCCTGCATAAAGGATTCGTTTTCGGTATTGAAAACATCGTCCATCATATTGTTTTTCAAAAGACGGCTCATCCAAACGCCACCAGCCAGCAGGTAAAGATAACCGGCAGCCATTGTAAGTATATAGAAAGCTGTTTTGGCAACTAATGGTATCGGCAAATCCAGCAACCACCAGTTGAGAAAGAAAAGGACAAAGCCAATAAATAGGAAACTGATTATCTTATTCCACGTGATTTTTTCCTGTTTGATACCTTTCGTCCCAAGACAGGATAATACCAGAAACACCAATGCGAAAAGTTTTGTGTAAAGAATGTTGCTAAATAGTTTTGCAGTGCGGTTGAAATTCAGGAGTATTTTATCGATTATACTAATATTAATACCCCATTCGACCATCGCTTGATAACAAAACCAATAGATGTTTATAACCATAAATAAAATACTTAAGGCACGCATAAAGTCCATGATTTTTGCCAGCGCTCTCAAATCGTCTTCCTGTTGCATAGGCTTTGCTTTTGATGTTTGAGGAACGAAAGTAGGAAGCCAGTTAGGAGAATAACCTGATTTGAGATGGCTGGCAGCTTATGGCTTTACAATGGAGATATGTGGCAGTGAGATTGCATATATCATCTCACATCTAAGGTGAAAATTTTGTCAATTGGTTAACCATCAATTAAATTTTTCATTGTCTCTAACATTTGTTGATTCTTCATCCCAAAACTTCACTGTTTTTAATTCAACATTATTGCTCCATACAAAATATTTTCTTGATTTTCGTACATGAAAATCTTTTGGCAACGATTCATTTAAAGGATTCTTCTCTTTATAAATAGTAATAATCCAAACAAGGTCATATCCTTCTTTTTCAATTGCTGCTTCAAGTATTTCCTTATCTACTAAAACGAGTTCTTGATTATCTTTATGAAATCCCGTAGATAGCTTATGGATGAATGCAACGGTTTTTTGATTAATATCTTTTAATTCTTCGCCAACTAATTCACAGACTCCTATAGTTTCCCTAATTTTTTTAGATGGCAGCATAAAATACTCTTCTCCATCCATTGTATTTCTAACAACTTTCGCTATTGTAACTTTTAATTCTTTTTCATTTCCTGAATTATTATCATAAAAGGAATATATATCTCCATCTTCTTCAATCCAGGACATCCAAACAATATCTGTAGGATTGCAGTAAGTACTCGTCCGAGGCGTAGCCAAAAGGCTATCCATGTGAAAAGTCAGATCCAATTTATTTGAGTTATCGGACATGTTAAATATCAGAGTTTCCAGATCATCCTTATTTACTATGCAAGCTTTTGCATCTAAAAAAGTATAACCCATTTCTTTGGAGTCATGTAACCCAGTGTGATTGTACAGTGCAACCCATTTCGATGTTTTATCTTTGATCTCAAAATCATTAGATTCGAAGATTAGCCAATTTTTAAAATCTAAAGCTGGTTCTTCATTGACCCAATTAGTAAGATTTTCTTTTATTTCAATTTCTTCTTCCAATTCTTTCGAAAGAATTTCTTTAACTATCCAATCTTTTGATTTGAATGATTGTTCATCAATTTCTTTCAAGTCAATAATGAACTCGGCAGGGTTCGGTATATCTGTAATCTGAGTATAGTCAGTTAAGAATTCACGATTATCTGACCATTGTTTCATCGGAATATAATCAGAAAGATAGCCTTGAAGATAGTGAACCGCTAACCATGTATATTTTTCTTCATATGTAAAAACATCACTTTTACTACCGTGGGTTGCATCAGTAAACCCATTTCCCTGAATTCTGGTTAACCCTATTGACTTTATATATCCGATTGCCGCAGCCATTGCCCATCCATGCGCATATAATCGTTTAGTATTGTATTCTTTCCAGTATTTCTGGACAAGGTTCAGCGCCTCTCTACAATCATTACTTTTTGTTTTTCCAGATATTGACGATGGGTATTCTAAAAAATCGTCGTATGCATTTTTAATCACATACCAGGCAAGATCGTGAACAATAGGATAAAATTCTTCCTTAGGCGATTTCAAGTAATCAATGTCTAAAGGAATAAGTGTAATATTATTCATTGGGTTAGGCCTACAAAGCTCAACTTCTACCTTACTTATAACACCATATTGGAAAGCTCTTTCAACAATTGCCCTAAATCCCTGTCTTACAATAACGTTTCTATGAGTATCGAGATTTGAAAAGATATTGGTTAATGCCCATTCCGCAAAGGCTTTTGTTTTCTTTTTTTTCTTTAAACGACTAGCAACTCCCAGCATCACAGATGATAGGTCTTCCTGTATTTGTGGATCGTTACAAAAGAATATTTTATCTAAAAGTAATAAGTATTCGGAAGGATTCTGAATAGCCCACTCTGTAAGAGCTATTCGCAATTTACTTCTTAATTTTTGATCTATGGTAGACAATCCCCACGCATAAAGCAAGGGTTCTTCATTGTGTTTATCCCATTCAGACAAATAAAGATTCCCCATCCCAATTTCATCAAACACTCTAAAGATACTTTCATATTCATATCTCCACGTATCTTCTTCAGTTAAGTTCCTCTTTTCATATCTATCCAATCCTGACCATAATTTGTCTCTCTCGAAAACCGAAGTTTGATTTATTAATATCTTGTGTAAATATTCTGCTCCAAAATAATTATCCAAAGAACTGCTTGATGGAAAAATCAAATTCTTGAGTACAATAAATTGAGTTTTATATCCACCGAAGAACATATTGTCAATTTCTTTCTTGTATGGAAGCGCGATTTTCTCTGGAGCATGAGATAAAGCGTCCATTCTCATTTCAACGACTTCCTTATTTTTAAAACCTTCAATTAAAAAATCCTTATCCCCAATGAGCTTCTCAGTTTCTAAAAACACTCTATCGACTATACCTTGGACAACTCTTTTATTATAAGGTTTTAACGATGGATTAAATATATCTTGAGGCTTATCATCTAAAGGTGCTATCATACCTCGTTCAAAAATCTTGGGGATATGATTCAGCGTTCCATTTTTAATTTTATGAATTGTCTTTTCAATTAGTATATGTTCTATAAGAGACTGATATGTAATATTGTAATAAGTTTTGCGTTTTCTCAGAAATTCTGTCTTTTCTTCTCTTTCAAATCGAATCAAAAAACCATTATTGGCAAGAAAATCAAACAGGAGATCCATTTCTTTGATGGTTAAATATTTTTGTAAGGATGGACTCATTACAGTGATTAGTTGCTCATGTTCTATCTCAATCTCGAAATAAAAGTATTCCGAAATTGTCTCCATTGCATCTAACACCGGATTTCGAGATTTACCTATTTGGATTACTGAACAGAATTCTTGATTAATTCTGTCGATTTTGGAATTAATTAAATCTCTTTCTACTATTAAAATCTGATCTGATCCTAATATCGTTGTGTTTTTATATTCTTCACAGAATAACCGTAAAGCAAATAGACTGTTAATTCCTTTAATTATTGAAAATGAGGGAATTTGAATATTGTAATGTTCTTTATTAAAATATCTTTTTGCAATTTTTAAAATGGGGACATCTCCTTCCCGTGGAAGAGTTACTTCTTCAAATATACCTCTTTCAGGAACTTGAGTATTGTTATAAAAATATCGTCTGGCACTAAAAATGAATCTTATTCTCTGATATCTTTGTGAGATAAGCAGACTTTGTCTTATTCGACCATACCACTCATCTGCGTTTTCAATATCTTCCTCCAACCCGTCAATACAAATCAATACTTTCGAGCATTCGTAGGTATGCTCTTCTTTTGTTTTTAGAGCAGCAACTTTCTGAATATCGTTCCTTGTAGCCAGAGCTTCTAAGGCATTAAAAATTTCACTTTCACTCCATTGTTTAAGGTTCAGAACATCAGATAAAATATCTGTCCAATTGCGACATGGACAGCCTTTTGCCTGAATAATAACAGCGGGTGATTTTCGATGAATATGCTGATCCACGCAGTTTGCTAATCCATGGGTTTTACCTGTGCCAGGTTCACCAAGTATTAATCTTACGGAATGGATTATTTCTAGTGCAATGTCTGAAAGGTATTTTGGCAAATCGTAACGATATAGTTCGTTTAAAGAAGTTACTAATGCTGGCAGAATATTTTTTTGAATATTATTAGGTTTGATTTTTTCAAGGTCTTTAATTGTTTTCCACATTGCAACCTCTTTGACTTTTCGAACCTTGAAGAAATCATTACCATCATCAATTGCGTTTAACAATTGATTAAATTCATCTTTAAATCTTTGGATATTAAGTTTTATTACCAAAAGACGTTTTTTCAAAAATAACGATGATTGGAATGTTGGCAGGAATTTATCAATCAGTGTAATACCATTTTGTAATTCAATAATGGTGCCTTTCACATCCTTGTGAAATTCTTTTCTGTATTTCGCAGAAAAACATAGTTTTTGGTATTCTTTATTAATTACTCCCTGACCGTGTAATTCTGGAATATACCTTGCATGTAGCCATCCTTTCTTTTGAAACTCAAAAATCTCTTCCAGATAATTTATAGAAATAATTTCCTTGTCAAACCAGAATTTAAAAACGCCTTCATTTTCTGGTTGCTGTAATTCCAACTCTATATCTTTTTCAAACCACCAAGTAATTTCTAGGTCAGGATATTTGTTTACTATTTCATTTGTAAAATCATCAATTATCTTCTCTTCATAATTATTTATAGGTTTTTTGCTTTCTCCTGCTTTTCCTTTCCCATATTTCAATGAACCTACATCATGAGGGATACAAATAAAATATTGAATAATTTGCGGCCTTAAATCTTTCGCTGTTGTAATAGATCTCCTAATCTGCGCTATCTCTTGTTTATCTATTTTCTGTGGAAACCATTTCGATTGAACAGCAATAATTGCCTCTGATTTCAATTTTCCATAAGCTTCTATACCACCATCTCCACCAGCACCTTTAATTACTCTGAATTTTATAAGTTCATCAAGGTAGTTTCGTTTAAGATACCTTTCAAATAACTGGTTGCATAAAGTCTCAAAAGCGTTATTGGGGTTATCCCCGTATGTGTTAAATGACTTCCATTGCATTATTTAATGAATTTTTGTTTGTTGTCAATAATGAGATTTCCATAAAAGTTATAAAACTTTGATAAAGTCTCTCATAATCAACTTCGAGGTTATGCTCATTTGCAAACTTTGGAACATTTCCCGAAAGATGAAATAAATTAGCAAACATATTGATTGATTGTATCTTCCCAGTTAGTGCATTTCGTAATATTTTCGAGATATTCTCTTTGACTATCTCATCGCTGAATGCCTGGTATATTTCAAGATTGGCAAATGCAGCTCTATTTTCATCAGTAAAACCCGCTATGTCTTCGACGTTTAAACTATGCTCTTTAATAAAGTCTATACTATCAGAATCCAAAATCCCTTGAGCATACCTCTCTTCAGCAGTCTTGAAGTATTTTGATTCATCTTCAGGATCAAACAGGGACAATAGACATCCTAACTTTTGTAATTCTTTTACCGAGGGATGATTTGTTGGAATTCTTATTCGGTATTTCAAAACCTTCATGGTTTTAATTAGTTCTGTTTTTCTATTCGAACCTAACAAGTTCTGAATATCCCTGAATTCAATTTCTTTACTATAGCTGTGCCATTTTAACAATTGAGAGTTCATAGCATAATTAAAAAGACGGTCGGGGAAATGATTAATAAACTCTGTGGGTAAGTCAAACCATGTAATTTGGTACCAATCCGGATGGTATTTTTGTAATAACTTTGAAATTATATCAGGTGAATGTAATTGGATATAACTGTTCAATAAGTGCCTGATACCTTTTTCAGACATGTTTTGTGTAAAAAGAATGATTTCAATTGACTTATCAATACTAATTAAGCCTTTTTCCTCAAAAACTTTCAATGCTTCATCAATATTAAAAACTGTATAGTCTTTTCTATTACCATACATTGCCAAAAAATATCCGATGCTGGTCAAATCTATCTTTCTTTTTTCATATAGCGATAAACGAATATAATTTAGAACTTTAGGCCAAACTGAAAATGAACCCTGCGAGCTATTTTTTAGAATAAGTTCCTGAAGACTAGTCGAATGATATTGGTTGGGGAAAAAGTCTTTGCCTAAAGATAAAATTATATCTTTTGCATTTTCTAAAAATAAACTGGAAAGACGAATACTTACATTTCGAAACTGTCGCAAAGCGTTTTCCAAAGTATAAACTCCTAAATTTTCGTCTTTATCAAGATATTCTCGAATTGCACTCTGAAGTCTTTTTAATTCTTTAATTTTTGTTTCATGCAGATATAAATTGGCCAGTATATGTGGAACATATTCGAGAGTATCTACACTTAAATCCTGGTTTAAGAATCGTTTTAAATATTTTGTTTTTTTCAATGGACTGAGATGTCGAGAAAAATAGTCTTCTTCTATCCAAACTTCATATTCCAGATTTTGATAAAAGTGTTCGGTATCATAATGTTCGTCTGAAGTAAGGTTATATAACAATGTTGCATCTCCTGTCTTATAATAATAGTACATGCAAAACAGGTGCTCTGTACTTGTTATATCGTCATCTCCGTAGCCGTGAAACAATATGCTCTTTATAAAGGTATATAAGAACCCATTAATTGTTGAAATATGATCCCGTGCTGTAATATTTACGATTAGCGACAGGTTGTAATATTCAACTATGTCAAATTCGTTGGCTTCCAGTTCGGTTAACGATTCTCTAATTTGCTTGTAAAAAGTTCTTAGCGCCTCAAAATCAATGCAGCTTTTTAATACTTTCTGAAAATAGGTAATTGATACATACTTCTTGATAATTTCTATTTTCATAGACTTCTCCAGGTCAAAAAAAGAAAACCTGGACATAAACCTTTTTTCACCACTCATTAAAGACCTGTGAACAACCTGCTTTACATTTGAACTTATTAAAGTTCGCTCAATTCTCTTGTTTCGTAAGAAAGTATTAAAGCTGTCATGAAATAATGAGATTCTATTTAATCTGATTTCGAACAGGTAGGGATATGATTTAATAAATTCTTTTACCATCTCTGACAGGAGCTCATCTTTTAAAAATAATGAGATTTCAGATTCCATAATAAAAGAGCGAGTAGATAAGAATAGTGAAAGAGCGATCAATAAATTTGTATCGGATATGATTCCATCATAATAATCGTCTATGCCATTTAATTTTCCAGATAAAGGCATCTCGCTATACTGTTTGTAATGCTCAGCAACAAATCGAACCAAAATTGGATACCCGTCAGTTAAATCATAAATATTCCGGCATGTTGTATAATCGGAGATAAAATAAAGCTCATCCAATACGGTTTTGGTCTCTCCAAAATTCCAATTTGCAAGTTGTTGTTTTCTCCAGTTAATTTTGATTTTTAAGGGACGGGACAACACGATGGTTTTACACTTGTCCTTTAATTTGTCAATGAATTTGATAAAAGATGCCAGTTCATCCTTCTGATAATTTTCTACATGGTCCAGACCGTCAATTATTACTGTCTCTCTATTCCTGCAGAGACAATCAATTATTTCATCTTCAGTCCTGTAACGATAATCATGAAATAATTCTTTTGATATGTTGGATAGAAAATTTTGGTAAATCAGTCTTGCTTTGTAGTCTTTATCCTGATTGGATACCCAGAATCGATAAATCAGAAAATTCTTATATTCTTTTGCCAGGCAAGTCACCAAATGGCTTTTGCCAACACCTGGTTTTCCCTCGACAAACAGAATATTTTCGAACTCTAAAAGCTTTTTACCAACGTTAACTGTTTTTTCGAGAAGATGAATATCATAAATGTCGATTCCTGGTAATTCTTCCCGTTTGATATTTAATTTACGTTTATCCAGACAAATATTAAAGAATTGTTCGATACGAGACTCTCTTTTTTCATTGTGTTTATAAAGCTTGCTGATAATCTTTCCGGCTCTTTCCCTTGAAAGTGAAACAATATAAAGATTTGATATTTTATATGCGGGGATATCCCAAAGATGTTCGTTGCAAACGACATCGATATTTTTAAAAAACAGTATGTTTATTCCATCAGACAATTTGTGCACTTTGCCCTTTATGATGATTTGATGGTTTTCAATGGTTAAATCATTTAGAGAAATATTATCAATATCTTTGATCTGACAGTAGGCTGTTCTATCCTTCGATGATATAAAAATATCATCGAAGTTATTATTAACAACTGCTTCTATTTCAATTGCCTCAATTTCTCGTTCAACATCCATTTTGGCAAACATCAAAAAAGTGATGCATTGTTGATAGGAGTATCCAAAGAAGGCATTTTGTGAAGGTCTCATCGCAGTTTAATTTTATATTATCATACCAAAATAAGCCTCTGCAATCTATCTACTTCCAGCCTATGTTTTGTGGGATTTTGTGTTTTCAGTTTGTTAATGTTAAGCAGTTTCCATTGCACAGAAGGGAAATCCCTGAATTCCGAGTAAGCTGATTTTTCCCATTGCGGGTCGCCTTCTTCAAAACTAACAAGGAATGCTTTGTCTTCTCCACTCAACACTTTGTTAATAAATGCAATAAGCTTTTCCCGTGCGGTTTCGTAGTTCTCATAAGTAAAAGGAATGTCTGTCATACCGCGAAACTGGTTTTCCAGGGCTTCCTGTTGGTTTATCGCGTGGGGTGCTAAAGATTCAATAAACGGTTTGTCGCTTCCCAGCAGGGCAAACATAAAACCCTGTTTCAAATTGTCGATTTTATCAGGTTCCATATAATTGTAGTCGAACAAATCGCGCGGATGCTGGCGGCTGAGGGCAGCTGCAATTTTTCCGCCATACAACTGTCCAACGGGCACGATTCGTGCTTTGCAGTACATCCCAAACTCTGCCTGCGCTTTATTGCATAATGGCATTTCAATTGTGGGCCCGATAATGCCCCGTTTAATCCCATTTACTTCAATTTTTACCGTGCTCCGTCCCAATGTGCATAAAAGCTTATTGGGTACCGGACGGATATTGATATCCGGCACTGACCGTTGCAGTTGCTGACTGATTGTAGCCAGTTTTTTATCGATTTCCGCAAGGCTTTCGTCCCGCGGACCAAGCGGAATATAAGTTAAATCCACATCCACAGAATAACGCGGAAGGTCTTTGATAAACAGGTTTATGGCCGTACCACCATGAACCGCAAAATCTTCCTCGCGGTAGATTACGGGTAATATGCGGAGTAAAAGCCTGACCTGTTCTTTATAGAGGTTATTCATAATTTTTCAGCTCTTCGGGTATTACTATCTGGTATTTGCTGTCGTAAACACCGTTGGGCACGATTTCCCGTTTACCGCTCCCGGTATCTATTTTCTGCAAGTTCAGGTCGCTGAACCAGGCATGACCGGCTTTTTCTGCCATAAACAGGAACAGACGTTTTATCTTTACTGATGTATTCTGTTCCAGCAAGGCCTGTATTGTGCCGGGGCGAAGCGCAGTTAATTGTTCCATCACATAATACAAGTCCATGAGGTTGTACTGTTTGGGAACAAGATTCAGGCATTCCATAAAAGCCCTTTCCGGGGTGGAAACCAATATTTCAAATGCCCCTTGCATCATCGGAGTTATGCCTGTATCTGTATCAAAATATTCCGAGGTAACCAATAATAAGTCCACACCCCAATCATGTTTTTTGAGCCAGGATGGAACCCATTCGTCTTTAGGATGACCGACATACACAACCGGTCGCCCCATCGGGACATAATGTGTGTATCCGGCCAGTTCCAGGGCTGATAACCCACCAACATAAAAGTGCTTGCCCGTTTGTTTGTTCAATGATGATAAAGTCCCGTATATGGTTGGGCTATCACCGGTACGGATCATCACACCTGCCCCTATAGAGGTCAGCCACTCGGAATCACGGTAGCGTCGTTGCAGATCATAAGATATGCCGTTCTCTCTCATCCACGATGAAAAGAACAGGCTCCCCGAAGGCAACTTCTGAAGTAATTGGTTTATTTTTATTGGTGTAACTGTACTCACAGTACAAATATACTCAAAAATATAAACCAAAAATAATATCCGGTTGGAATATATCATTTATGTCTGTCTCCCATACCTACGCTTCTTTTTCTTTCGCTTTTTTCGAAGCTGTTGCAGATTCTCAGTATAGGATTCCGGTTCCGGCGAAAAAATTGAAAACAAACTGTTAATAGCGGATTCAATATGCCCGGTCTGACTATTAGCCGGAAGGGACGGTTCAGCAAGAGGCGTGAACGGTTCTTTTTCCCTTGCCTGTTTTGTGTGTTCCACTACTGACGGGGACTCTCTAAACAGGCTATTGAATACATTGGCAGAAAACTCTTTGTCCAGCCTGGAGCCATTTAGCACCCAACGGTTTTGATGGTCAATAAAAGTTACCCCGGTAATCCGCCCTGTATTGTTTCGCCGGAGATAAAGGTCAACTTCTTTTTCTTTTAACTTTTGGCGCAGTTTCGATTCATTTTTGTTTTCTTGCATCATTCCGGCAATCAAAGGGCGTAACCGTTCGCGGTATCCCTTCTCTTTTATCAGGATGGTGGATTTTTTCATCCGTTCTTCGAGGGCAGTGAACCCAACTGTTTTTCCGAAAGCAGATGATTTGATGGGTGTTCCGGCTTTGTTCCCTTCAACATCCAGTGCCGAATAGAGCAATCCCCGGTAAGGCTTTCCACTTCGCGTTCCCTGTATTTCGTCCACACCAATGTTGTAGAGGGACAACAAGGCCCGGTATTCTCCCATTGTCTGGAAACGGTACATCGCAACTGCCGGTTTGATTACCGAACCAATTTGCTTTTTCAAATCACCTTTTGCTAAATCAACGGGCTCAAACTGCCATTGTTCCAACTGTTTTTGTTCTTTGGCACGGTGCAGGCTATATTTCTTTTCCAGCTTTTCCGTTGCAGCCACACTTCGTAAATTGCGTTTGCTGTCATTGATTTTTTTGCCTTCGCTGTCTACCTGTAACGATACGATATGAATATGTTCCCGATTGATGTCCGAGTGTTTGAAGATGAGGTATGGTTGAGCTCCGTAACCCATCTGTTGCAAATACTCTCGGCCGATGTCGGCCAGCTGTTCATTTGTTAAATTATCATCCGGGTGTGGGTTGAGCGATATATGGATGACCGGCTTTTCTGTCCGGTAATGCGAGGGTAACCAGCGGTTAAAGGCTTCGGTACACGCTACAACGCTAAAACGACCATCTTCCGGTTCCGGGATAATATTCGATGCAAGTACCTTTCCCAATCCCTCGTTTACCTTCTCCTGGTTGTAAGCAAGTGCGCCGTAAATGTCTTTCCCTGTAGTTATTTTGGCAATCATACCGGGCTATTTCTGTAAATATTTTTCTTCAAATTCTTTTGACAAAGCAATAATTTGTTGCCCGGTTACCGCTAATTCAGTGGTCAGTTTCTCCAGTTTAAAGAGCAATGCCAGTGCTTTCTTATGCGAAAAGTTGCTGTGCAATTCTTTTACCACCTGGTTGTAATTCGTCCCAACAGCACGAAATTGTGCATAAAAAGTGGTCAGCTTTGCCACATATTCGAGTGCCGCCCGGTCGGTCTTAACAACACGAAACGGTTGGTTGAATACCCTTGCTTTGATAAAAACAGCTTTTGCTTTTACTCCCGATTGTTCAAATAATGTCAAAAAACGGGCATATTCACGTGTGTTAAAGCGTACCATAACACACTCAGTTGCGGGGTCGCTTTTGGCAGGGCGTCCCCCTTTTCGCCTTCGGTGATTTGTATTTTTCTGTTTCATCTTTCGGATATTTTAGCGTTTCAAAAATCCGGTACCATAACACAGTCATTGTTACTGTCCTTATCAAAAAGCAGCGACTACGGAGCCTGCTTTTCTCCCCTTGCGGGCAAGCGGTTTTGAGTTACGTGAAATGAAATGAGTAACTCAAAACACAGCTTGCTATTTGCCACATTGCAAATACATCTGTCCGCCATCCGGACAGATAAATTGACGGGCTGCAAAAAATGATGGATAGCAGTCTGACCTGTTACCGGTATCGAACCGGAGGCAAAGTTACCGGTCTTTATAACCGACTGTACAACATGTAACTGTGCCGAATGATGCCACTACTGTGCCACAAAGTGCCACCTGCCGCAAAGCCTGTTTAATCAGGATTTTATTGGCTTTTATTTGCATGAGGTTTTTAAAATATGACTGATTATGCAAATGATTGATAGGGAGATAAATTGGCTGAAAATTTTTATGAATGGTAAGATGAGTGAATGTCCTTCTAATGGGCCGGATATAATGCCGTATAGTTGGATGCCTGATAAATAATTGGATATATGACTGACCAAACATTGAGACATTCATGCATTCAAATTTTAAGACGGCTAATCATTTTTTTAACGGCCATGCAATTGCACAGATGTATTGTCTGGTTATCCACCTAATCAGTCGGCAAATCAGATGTATCATCAACTGTATGTATAACTTATTAAATGATTAAAAATGGAAAAGAAAAATTTGTGTATTGCCTTCTCCACCCAAAAGGGAGGGGCCGGAAAAACAACCCTGACCGTACTGGCAGCTTCATACCTGCACTATGTGAAAGGGTACGATGTGGCAGTAGTGGATTGTGATTATCCGCAGTACAGCATTGCCGAAATGCGGGAGCGCGATTTGAAAATGGCCATAGACGACGATTATTACAAGTCGCTGGCCTACGAACAGTTTACCCGACTGCAAAAGAAAATGTACCCGGTGGTAAAGAGCCTTCCCGAAAAAGCCCCGGAAACAGCCGAAGCATTAATGGCTAAAGGGAAATATGACATTATCTTTTTTGATTTACCGGGAACAGTCAATAAGGAAGGGGTAATTTATACCCTGTCACTGATGGATTATATTTTTTCCCCCATCAGCGCCGACAGGGTGGTACTTGAAAGTACGCTCCGTTTTGCGTCCCGTCTGAATGACAACATCATCACCACCGGGAAATCCAGGGTTAAAGGCTTATACCTTGTATGGAATTTGGTGGATGGCCGGGAGAAAACAGAATTATACGAAGTCTATGAACAGGTTATTGCAGAACTTCACCTTCCACTTCTAAAAACCTTTCTGCCCGACAGCAAGCGTTTTCGCCGCGAGCTTCCTACATCTCACAAAGCCCTGTTCCGTTCCACTATGTTCCCCGCCAACAATGCGTTGCTGAAAGGAAGTAACCTCGATACCCTTATGGAAGAAATTTTGGAAATCATCAAAATATAACACTATGGCCAAAACAATCAAAAAAGAGGATATAAACGAAAAAGCAATAATTGCTTCTTTCCTTCAGGACGTACCATCAGACCATGAATCACTGGTGAGCGATAATAAGGAAAATTCCGGTGAATCGTCTGTACCCAAAGCTGAAATCCCAAAAGATGAACCCCGGCGCAGACGAAGCAAAGAACATGATTATGAGACGCTTTTTGTCAGAGAATCTTCAATTACTGCCCGAACAGGCAAAATGGTTTATATCCGCCGGGATTTTCATGATACGATTCAGACGATATGCCGTGTAATTGGAGACAACGCGGTATCGCTCTCCGGGTACATCGACAACATACTGGTCCATCACTTTGAAACTTTTGGCGGAGAGATAACCCGTTTGTATAACGAAAAACATAAAGGGATAAACATTCTAAAAGACTTGGAAAAATGAAACTATTCAGTAAAAATCGAACTGCAGCAAAGCAACCATCAGACAAACGAAATGCAGAAAGTAACCCTCGCAACGAGATAAACTACGGGGCTTTCTTTTTCAAAGAAGCAGAAATCAAAACACGTAATGGGAAAGTGGTTTATATCCGCAAAGAGTATCATGACCGCATCCTGAAAATAGTCCGGGTAATCGGAGAAAACGAACTGTCGCTGTTCAGCTACCTGGACAATGTGCTGGAACATCACTTTGCCATGTTCCAGGAGGACATTACCAAACTGTACAAGAAAAAGAATACTGATATTTTTTGATACCAGTGAAACGATTCAAATTTCAGCATCAGATGATAACGATTACATCCAATACCATGTTGGCACTGCTAGTTACTTTTGCCATACTTTATGCGCTCTGGACGATGTACTTCTTCATTTCGGAAAACCGGCGTTTTCGGAAAGAAAACAGCGAGGCAATGCTCCTGGAACAGGACCGAAAAAAGAACAAAGGTGACATTGTAGGTAAAAGCCAGTTTGTCCTCAAGGAACGCATCCCTGTGCCACAAACGGCCACAGAACCGGACAACGAAAAAGATAAGCGGAAAGAAAATATATTTGTCCCGTCAGATGTACCAAAAGAACATTCCCGGATAATTTCAGTGAGCGAACTGGATGAAGTTTTCGGCGAAGTTCCTCCCGGCGAAGCCAACCCGCCACTCGATATTGACTGTCCGATACCGGAAGAACCGGAACCGGCGGATGAAGAGGAAGAATACGAGGCATTACAGGTTTCAGGCCGTTCACTGGCCGAGGGAATCAGTTTTGAACAAATGGGCGAAGCCTACCGCACCGTGGTACACAATCCAATTATAACTGAGGAGAAAAAAGAAGAAACAGGACGAGTTCTTCTGCACCTGAAACATACCGACATGTTTGAAGCAATGGTTTCAGGTGAACCCGAGAGGGAGGACAGAGTCGGTGGATTAATTAATTCATACCTGAAAGCTTTCCATCAGCGGAAAGCCGGAGAGTCAGGAGAAAATAAGCCTTCTGCGACCTCTGTTCCCAAAGGGTTTGATGTCAGGAATTATGTCTAACACATTAAAATGCAAACGAATGAAAAAACAAGATTACGGATAGGAAGGCTCATTTCAGATGACCACTAAAATATCCGAAACAACAAACATTTTATTTATCCGGTGCGGGTCTGTTTAGCCCGCATCAAAAACAAAGAAACCAATATGACAAAAAAGAAGATTTTGATGCAGGCAGCTTTCTTAATGGCTGCTGTTTCAACCGCATTTGCGCAAGGCGATGGCACCGCCGGGATTACTGAAGCCACCAACATGGTAACCTCGTATTTTGACCCCGGAACCAAACTGATTTATGCTATTGGCGCTGTTGTAGGGCTTATCGGCGGCATAAAAGTTTACAACAAATTTTCGAGCGGTGACCCAGACACCAGTAAAACCGCTGCAAGCTGGTTCGGGGCATGTATTTTCCTTATCGTTGCTGCTACCATCCTGCGCTCCTTTTTCCTTTAATCAATTCCCAAAAATATTATGGAATACAATATCAACAAAGGAATTGGCAAAAGCGTGGAGTTTAAGGGTTTGAAATCACAATACCTGTTTATTTTCGCCGGCGGGCTGCTTGCCGTGTTTGTGGTGTTTATCATTCTATACATGGCAGGAGTTAGCCAGTTGTTTTGCATTGCATTTGGCGTAGTTGCAGCCTCGGTGCTTGTCTGGCTGACTTTCAACCTGAATGCCCGTTACGGGGAATCAGGACTGATGAAGCTCATGGCCAAAAAACAGCATCCCCGCTACCTGATTAACCGGAAAGTTCCCCGCAGCCTTTTCCAAAAAGTGAGAAAGGAGAATGCAGCATGAGGAATATCCTAAAAGCAACGACTATCGAAAGTAAGTTCCCGCTGCTAAGTGTGGAACATGATTGTATTATCAGTAAGGATGCTGATGTAACGGTAGTTTTCCGTGTAAGCCTGCCGGAACTATTTACGGTAACTTCGCCCGAATACGAAGCCATTCATTCTGCCTGGGCCAAAGCGGTCAAAGTGCTTCCCGATTATAGTGTAGTACATAAGCAGGATTGGTTTGTCCGGGAAACTTACCAACCTATATCAGACAACGGAGAAATGAGTTTCCTCTCCCGGAGTTACGAACGTCATTTTAATGAACGTCCGTACCTGAACCATGAATGCTTTCTTTACCTGACCAAAACGACCAAAGAGCGGATGCGGATGCAAAGCAACTTTTCATCCCTCTGCCGTGGCAATATCATCCCCAAAGAAGTCAATAAAGACAATACGGTCAGGTTCCTGGAAGCTGTAGGACAGTTTGAGCGGATTATCAACGACAGCGGGTTTATTAGCCTTGTCCGGCTTACGACCGATGAGATTGTCGGAACACCGGAAAATGCCGGGTTAATAGAGAAATACTTTTCACTTTCACTCGATAATACCACCAGTCTGGAAGACATGGAACTGGGAGCGGACAGCCTACGGATTGGTGAAAAACATGTATGTCTGCATACCTTATCCGATGTGGAAGATTTACCCGGAAAGGTGGGCACTGACATGCGTTATGAAAAACTATCCACCGACCGGAGCGACTGCCTTTTATCGTTTGCCGCTCCCGTTGGGCTTATGCTGGCCTGTGACCATGTGTATAACCAGTATTTGTTTCTGGATGACAGTGCGGAAAACCTGCGAAAGTTTGAAAAAAGCGCCCGAAACATGCAGTCGCTATCGCGATACAGCCGGGGCAATGCTATTAACAAGGAATGGATTGACCTTTACCTGAACGAAGCCCATTCGCATGGGCTGACTTCTATTCGCGCACACTTTAATGTGATAGCATGGAGTGAGGATGAGCAGGAACTAAAGCATATCCGTAACGAAGTAGGTTCTCAACTGGCATTAATGGAGTGCAAGCCCCGCCACAATACGGTGGATGCAGCCACCCTTTACTGGGCGGCCATGCCGGGCAATGCAGGCGACTTTCCTTCGGAAGAAAGCTTTTACACCTTTATCGAACAGGCGCTTTGCTTCTTTACCGAAGAAACCAATTACCGGTCGTCACCGTCGCCTTTCGGAATCCGGATGTGTGACAGGGTGAGCGGGAAACCCATTCATCTGGATATTTCTGATTTACCGATGAAAAAAGGGATTATCACCAACCGGAATAAATTCGTGCTGGGGCCAAGCGGAAGCGGAAAGTCATTCTTTATGAACCACCTTGTGAGGCAGTATTACGAGCAGGGGACCCATGTTGTGCTGGTGGATACCGGGAACAGTTACCAGGGATTGTGTGAAATGATTCACCGGAAAACCAAGGGAGAAGACGGCGTTTACTTCACCTACACCGAAGAACACCCGATTTCATTCAACCCGTTTTTTACGGACGATTATGTGTTCGATGTGGAAAAGAAAGACAGCATTAAAACCCTGCTCCTGACCCTGTGGAAAAGTGAAGACGACAAAGTGTCCAAAACCGAAAGCGGGGAACTGGGCAGTGCGGTATCGGCTTATATCTGCCGGATTCAGGAAAACCGGAATATCACACCCTGCTTTAATACTTTCTATGAGTATATGCGCGATGACTACCGCCGTGAACTCGAAGAACGGGAAATTAAGGTAGGCAGGGACGATTTCAATATTGACAATATGCTGACCACCCTGAGGCAATATTACCGGGGCGGTAGGTTTGATTTCCTGCTGAACTCGGATAAGAATATCGACCTGCTATCCAAACGCTTTATCGTTTTTGAGATTGATGCCATAAAGGAAAACCGCGAGCTTTTTCCCGTGGTGACCATCATCATTATGGAGGCTTTTATCAACAAAATGCGCCGTCTGAAAGGGGTCAGGAAACAACTGATTGTGGAGGAGGCCTGGAAAGCAATTGCTTCGGCTAATATGGCTGAATACCTGCGATATATGTACAAAACCGTCCGTAAGTATTTTGGCGAAGCCATTGTCGTTACGCAGGAAGTAGACGACATTATTTCCAGCCCTGTGGTCAAGGAAAGTATTATCAATAATTCGGATTGCAAGATACTGCTCGACCAGCGCAAATACATGAACAAGTTCGACCAGATACAGGCTTTGCTGGGACTGACAGAAAAGGAGAAATCGCAGATTCTTTCCATTAATATGAGTAATGCACCCAGCCGCCGGTACAAAGAGGTCTGGATAGGATTGGGAGGTGTTCAAAGTGCTGTTTATGCCACAGAAGTGTCGGTTTCAGAATACCTGACTTACACTACCGAAGAATCGGAAAAAATGGAAGTTATGCAGCTTGCCGGAAAACTGGACGGTGACATTGAACTGGCCATTAAACAACTTGCTGAAAGCAAACAGCAATAACACGCAGCCCATGTATTCAGAAACTACCGGAACCAATCCATTGGGAGCAAAAACTGAATTTGCACTGGAGGAACTAACCGGGCAATGGAAAAGCCGGGAAGGTGCGCCGGATATCCGGATATACAGAAACAGTGAAAGGAAAAATGGCTGCTTCTTTATGGAGTTTGCCTTTAAAGCTGGAGAAATGTTCCGGTGTCCTGTCAAAAAACATCAAAGTATCCGGTATGTCAACCTTTACGGAGTGATGTACCTGTCCTACGATACGGACAACGATGTCCTGCAACTTTCCGCCTACGGAAAATATTACAGGGTTGAGGATTAGTGCCTACCGAGGCATTAATCCCGCCCTTCAACCCAAAGTATCAATCAATAAAAAGAAAAAATATGAAACGAATAGTTTTAATCGTGTGCATAGCCCTGATTGGTTTGTCTTTTCAGGCTAAAGCACAGTGGGCGGTAATCGACCCGTCCAATCTTGTACAGAATATCCAGCAGGTGGTCAAGTCTTCGTCCACCCTGACAAATATGGTGAAGAATGTACAGGAAACAGTCAAAATATATGAGCAGGGCAAAGAATATTACGATGCCCTTAAATCAGTAAACAACCTAATTAAAGATGCCCGCAAGGTGAAGCTTACCATTGAAATGATCAGCGAAATCAGCGATATATACATCACGGGGTTTAACAAGATGGTTGCAGACCCCAATTTTACGGTGGACGAGCTGGCGGCTATTTCATTAGGATATGCCCGGCTGATGGAAGAAGGGGGCGCATTGATTACGGAACTGAAAAACATCGTAACCAGTAGTAACGGACTTTCCATGACGGACAAGGAACGTATGGAAATGATTGACCAGATTTATAACCGGATGCTTGGGTACCGTAATCTGACAAGGTATTACACGCAGAAAAGCATTTCCGTTTCGTTTATCCGCGCCAAGGCAAAAGCCGATACAGACAGGGTGCTGGCGCTTTATGGCAGCCCTTCGGAAAGATATTGGTAACAGATAATACTCGTAAATTATGGATTTTGATAACCTGCACCAGGTTCTGAGGAACCTCTACGAAGATATGATACCTCTCTGCGGCGACATGATTGGCGTGGCAAAAGGATTGGCCGGACTGGGAGCATTGTTTTATGTGGCATACCGGGTATGGCAGGCACTGGCAAGGGCTGAACCTATAGATGTATTCCCGCTGCTCCGTCCATTTGCCATTGGGTTGTGCATCCTTTTTTTCCCAACCATTGTTTTGGGGACTATCAATGCAGTGATGAGCCCGATTGTCAGGGGGACGCATAGTATTTTGGAAACCCAGACCTTTGATATGGAAGCTTACCAGCTACAAAAAGAAGAACTGGAAAATGAAGCACGTGTGCGGGAAGGGAAAGCATGGCTGGTGGACGACGAAGCCTACGATCAGAAACTGAAAGACCTTGGAATCTGGGACACCCCTGAAATCATCGGGATGTGGAGCGAGAGGTTTTGGTACGACATTAAAATGTGGTTCCGTCAGGTGGTAAGAGATTTACTGGAATTGCTGTTCAATGCCGCAGCACTGATAATTGACACTTTACGGACTTTCTTTTTGGTGGTGTTGTCCATTTTGGGGCCTGTTGCGTTTGCCTTTTCCGTGTATGACGGGTTTCAGGCAACACTTACCCAGTGGCTTGCCCGCTACATCAGCGTTTACCTGTGGCTGCCGGTTTCCGATCTTTTTTCAGCGGTGTTGGCACGTATTCAGGTACTGATGCTGGAAGTGGATATCAAGCTTCTGGAAGACCCCAATTATATCCCTGACGGTTCCAACGGGATTTACATTGTTTTTATGCTCATTGGCATTATCGGGTACTTTACGGTTCCGACAGTGGCCAACTGGATTATTCAGTCGGGCGGCATGGGCAGCGCCAATCACGCCATTAACAAGACCGCAGGAAAAGCCGGAAGCTATGCCGCTGGCATGGCTGGTGGCGCTGCCGGGAATATAGGCGGACGTCTTGTCGGGCGGTAATCATAACAATCAAAAAAAACAAAAGAATTATGGAGTTTAAAAGTTTAAAAAATATAGAGACATCTTTCCGTCAAATCCGGTTTTTCGCCCTGGTATTTCTTTGTCTTTGTGCCGGGATAACCGTTTATTCGGTATGGAATGCTTTCAGTTATGCTGAAGCGCAACGACAGAAAATATATGTGCTTGATCAGGGGAAATCGCTTATGCTGGCGCTCTCCCAGGATATGGACCAGAACCGGCCGGTGGAGGCGCGTGACCATGTGACCCGCTTTCATGAGCTGTTCTTTACTCTTTCGCCCGACCGGGAAGCCATTGAAACCAATATCACCCGCGCCCTGTTCCTTGCCGATAAAAGTGCTTATAACTATTATCAGGACATGCAGGAGAAGGGGTATTTCAACCGGGTGGTCGCAGGGAATATCCAGCAGGTGATTCAGGTTGACAGCGTGGCGTGCAACTTCGCAAGTTATCCCTACACGACTGTTACCTACGCCCGACAAAGGATTATCCGGTCGAGCAATGTAACTGAACGGTCGCTTGTTACCCGCTGCAACCTGATTAAATCGGTCAGGAGCGATAATAACCCTCACGGGTTTACCATCGAGAAATTCGAAATCCTTGAAAACAAAGACATCCGGGTTTTGGACCGGTAAAGTGTTATGGCAAAAAAACGGAAAAGAGTCACTGTCATAGGAGAACAGTTGGAAAACCGTCTCCGGCTGTGGTGCGGGAGGATTCCTCCCGGCAAAAGGATTACCGTAATACTTACCCTTCTTTTCCTTTTTACAGGGCTATCGCTTTACATCACATTTTCGTCCCTGTTCAATTTCGGACATGATGAAAAAGAGAAGCTGAACTTCAAGCATATCGAAGGCCTGCAACTGGAATTAAGGGACAGACGGAACAAACCGGATAGTTTAAAACCATCAAATGAAATTTATTATGAAAGAAAAAGAGAATAACAACGGGGAAAAGCTTGCGGCGAAAGAAAAAAAGCCGCTTTCGCCCCAGCAGTTACAAAAAAGGAAAAAAATGGTGATTTTTCCCCTTTTCTTCCTGCTGTTTGCTGTCAGTATGTGGTTCATTTTTGCACCATCAGGCGACAAAAGTGAAGAAACCGGCGATACATTTAACACCAACCTGCCCACACCAAAGAAAAGTGGAATTGTAGCTGACAAACAGGATGCTTACAGGCAGGAGGCTATGAGAGAAAAGGAGCAGGAAAAAATGCGCTCCCTGCAGGATTTTGCTTTTATGTTAGGCGATGAAGCGTCGGAAGAAAAAGCATTGTCAGATGAAACAAGACTTCAGGATGTCACTGCATCTTCGGGGAACAAGGTCAACTCTTCATCTTTTAGAAACACTTCGGAAACCAGCCGGACCAGCGCTTTCCGCTCATCAGCCGGTCAGTACCAGGACATCAACCGGCAATTGGGGAGTTTCTATAAAGAGCCTGAATCCGAAGCAAACGGTCAGGAACAGGCTGAGTTGGAAGAACGCATCGGGGAACTGGAACGACAGCTTCAGGAGAAAAATGAAGCGGAGCAGCAACTTGCCCTGGTAGAAAAATCCTATGAGATTGCTGCCAGATACATGCCTGCGGATAAAGCTAAGTCGGAAACGGCAGCTGCACCTATACTAAGTGCTTCGGAAACAGAAAAGGAAACTACGTCTATTCCGGTATCTCAGGTGTCCGCCAAAGTGGTTTCGCTTCTCGCTGCTCCCGTATCTGATTCTGTATTTATGAGAGAATACGCAAAACCCCGCAACCTGGGTTTTCATACGGTTGCCGGGGAGGAGACAGAATCGACAAAGAACACTATTA
Organism: uncultured Maribellus sp.; assembly: GCA_964572085.1. GTDB lineage: Bacteria > Bacteroidota > Bacteroidia > Bacteroidales > Prolixibacteraceae > Draconibacterium. The sequence continues at coordinate 70,014 of CAZNEV010000010.1, forward strand.
GTGCCTGCGTTGATAAAACGGTAACTATTACCAACGGTCAGGAAGTTCAGGTACGCATCCTGGAGCCAATACATGCCGGAAAAATACTGGTTCCGGAAAATACGCTTGTGTCCGGTTCTGCCCGGATTTCCGGAGGACGGATGAACATCTCGATAAGCAATATCCAGTATGCCGGGAACATCATTCCGGTTAAGATGGCGATTTTCGACATGGACGGTAATCCGGGAATTTCTGTGCCGGGTTCGGAAGAACTCAATGCAGTAAAGGAAGTAGCTGCTAATATGGGCACATCAATGGGAAGCAGTATTACCATTACCGACGATGCCGGTTCGCAACTGCTGGCAGATTTGGGACGGAGTGTCGTTCAGGGAGCTTCGCAATACGCGGGTAAAAAGATGCGGGCAGTAAGGGTTACCCTTAAAGCCGGGCACCGGGTATTACTGCTCCCATCCGTGCAGTAAACAAGATTTTTCACCACTAAAATATCCAAAACAAACAAGTTCAATTAAAACAAAAAAAGTATGAAGAAAATTATTTTGATGCTTGCTTTTGCGGCAATGCTATTTGCGGTCAATGCACAGGAAAAACCCACTACCGGGGATTATTACAACGGACTGACACGTCCGCTGACTTTCGACCGGATGATTCCACCTTATGCGCTGGAAGTAACTTTTAACAAAACGGTTCACCTAATTTTTCCGTCGGCTATCCGGTATGTGGATTTAGGCTCATCAGATTTACTGGCTGCTAAAGCTGACGGTGCAGAAAACGTACTGAGGGTGAAAGCTGCTGTCCGTGACTTTTCAAGAGAAAGCAACCTTGCAGTGATTACCGATGACGGGGCTTATTACACCTTCAACGTAAAATATGCCGATGAGCCAGGGAAATTGTCCGTAGAAATGGCCGATTTTATTCACGACGGTGAAGCAGTTAACCGGCCCAATAACTCGCTGGATATTTACCTAAAGGAACTGGGGCAGGAATCGCCACTGCTGGTCAGGCTGATAATGAAATCGGTTTACAAAAACGATAAACGGGAAATCAAACACATCGGTTCCAAACGTTTTGGGATACAATACACACTAAAAGGATTGTATGCCCACAATGGGTTATTATACTTTCATACACAACTGAAGAACACTTCACACGTGCCATTTTCGGTGGATTACATCACTTTTAAAATTGTGGATAAAAAGGTAGCCAAACGCACCGCCATTCAGGAACAGGTGATATATCCCCTCCGCGCTTACAACAATGTTCAGGAAATAGGGGGTAAAACTACCGAACGCACAGTTTTTACACTACCTAAATTTACTATACCCGATGATAAACATTTGTTAGTGGAACTACATGAAAAGCTGGGCGGCCGGCATCAGTCGTTTTTTGTGGAGAATGCAGATTTGGTTCGTGCCAAAGTGATTAACGAATTGAAAGTGAAATAATGAAAGCGGCAGTAATTGTAATAGCAACGGTGTTGTGCTTTGCCCTGGTTGACAAGGCACACGCCCAGCGTGTCCTGCCGGGGATGCAGGGTTTGCAAATAACCGGAGGAATGGTTGATGGAATTTATTCAACCAATAACAGCGATGAATCTGGTTATTACTTTGGTGTAGCAATGGCAACCTATAGTAAAAATGCCAATAAATGGATTTTCGGGGCGGAGTATTTAAGACGGGATTACGCTTATGAAAGCGGCAGTATTCCGGTGGAACAGTTTACCGGCGAAGGTGGTTTTTACTATAATTTTCTGTCAAGCCCCGGCAAAGCGGTTTGCTTTTCTATTGGTGCTTCTGCATTGGCAGGATATGAAATCGTAAACCGGGGAGAAAAACTACTCAACGACGGGGCCACCCTTCAAAATGATGACGGGTTCGTTTATGGCGGTGCGGTTACGTTGGAAATGGAGAGTTATCTTACTGACCGGATTGTATTGCTGCTGAGGACCCGCGAAAGGGCAATGTTTGGTTCTTCCATCAGCCACTTTAGGTTTCAGGCGGGTGCAGGTATTAAAATAATGATTAAATAAAACGAGAATCAAATGAGAAAGATTTTAAAAATTGCTTTATGCACGTTATCACTAATTGCAATAACAGGTGCCTGCAACGAAGATATTGATATTAGGCAGGATTATGAATTCGAAGTTAATCATCTTCCTGTACAGAAAAGTATAAAAGAGGGTGAAACTGCTGAAATCCGTTTAGAGCTGGTTAGGTCAGGTCGTTGGGAAGGCGCTGAATACTACATGCGGTATTTTCAGCCTGACGGAACGGGTGAGTTGAAAACAGAAGACGGTTTGATATTCAAGCCGAATGACCTGTACGAAATCTCAAAAGAAACTTTCAGGCTGTATTATACTTCGCAGTCTGAAGACCAGCAGGTCATTGACTTGTATTTCCTTGATAATTTTGGGAATATGGTCACCCTGACTTTTAGTTTTAACAATGAACCTGGTGAAGAAGAATAGTAATTTTTCTTTTAAGTGTAAACACCCGGTGATGGCCGGGTGCTTAATTTTTTAATGTCAATGAATCATCTTACAACTACTATCAAAATTGTGAAAGTTTTTGTAGTTATGTTGCTAACCCGATATAGTTTGAGAGGAATTAACAGTTTTATCAGGCGAAATTATTCCAATAAATCCTTATACAGTTATTATGTCTTTAGAAAATCCGATTAATGGTTATGGCGGTTATAATGCCATTGAAATCGACAAAGGAGTTTTGCTGTTTTCAAGAACAAGTGAAGGCTTTAAGCTTTTTCACGATTATATGGGTTTATTTATGGATAATCTTTATAATCCGTTGTGCAACAATACCTATTTTAATCTTCATTATATCGAGTCAGGTGACCCTGAGTTACGGGAAAAATGTGATATTGCCCTGAAGTATCCCGAAAAACATTTGCCACTGAAAATCCCGATAAAAGACGAATGTTTTACCGACACAAATGTTTTGGCTGATAGTTTAACTGTGAAGAAAAATGGATGGGAGCCCACCCCTGAACAGATACAGAAAATAACAGATTATGTAGTTGGCGTTCATATACCAGTCAGGGGAGATACCTTTAATATAAGTACCTTGCAGGAGATAGCCGGAGGTGAATCCTACAACAGCCTTTTACTTGACGGTAGCATGGCGGACTTTAAATACGAAAAGGAGTTTGTTGAGCTGGCCGGAAAAATGGAAAAATGTTCTGACAGTATAAAAAAACAAACTCTTGTTCAGGTAATGAAAGATATGGCCTCAGAAATATTAAAACGCGATTATCCGAATATTCGTAAAAAATCTCAACCCAGCTTTAATAATGAAAGGCATATTGCCCGGTTACCACTGCAAAAGAAAAAAGGACGTGGGGTGTAAATGGCGCAAAAGCAAACAACAGCGTTATATTGAAAGCCTTAAACGCTTGTCAAGCGTATTTATTTTCAAAATTTTTGTTGAACAGAGAGATGATTCGGATGATTGGCAATTCAATCACCTCTTTTTTATTTCTGATGGAAATCGCTACACTTTTATGGTAGTTCTCTTTTTTATGGATCGGTGAAAGATGGTTCACATTTTCCTCTGAAGAAGGTTTATGTCTCACCGATAATACCAGTGATGTCGATGGTAAACAAAAAGTAAAAAACAGAAGATACAATTTGTTTATTTTTTAATTTTAAACTCAAAACAATAACTAGTAGTTCCAGAACCGAAAAATTCTAAATATAAAAAAGAAGAGCCTTTAATAAAAATTACATGCCGTTTTATAAAAAGGCTTTTCCTTATATTATATTCATTAGTTAGCTGCAAGGTTAATAAACCAATCTGAGAAAAAATCTAATTGATTAATGAAAAATAAGAGCAATGGGAAAAACTATCAATAAAAGAAAAACACAATATTCCTACATCTATTTATTGATTGGATTTATTTTCCTTTTCTTTTTTAACGGCAGATGGATTTTACCGATTGCTGCTTTTGTCGCACCGATATTTCTCATTCGCTTTTTACGGTTTCAAAAACCATTCATAGGATTTCTGATAATTGTTCTTGTTGGTTGGTTGTCAAACATATTCGTCTGGAAGGGAATGTTGCCCATGTCAGGGTTTTTCTACTACTTGGTTTCTTTTATGATGAGCCTATTTACTTCGCTGACATTTTTGTTAGACCGAATTTACACTCAAAAATTTAAGGGAATCGTTTCGACACTTATATTTCCGTCTACTTATGTGATAATGGATTATATTACCATATTAACCAATCCTTCGGGTTCATACGGAACTTTGGTTCACTCCCAGTCATCATTGCCTTTATTACAGCTTATCTCAATTACTGGCATCTGGGGAGTAGTATTTTTAATTACGTGGACTGCATCAATAATAAATTGGCTTTGGGACAATTATTTTGAGAAAAGAAAAGTTTATTCAGCATTTTGGTGGTTTGGTATTCCTATTCTCTCTATAATTATTTGGGGACAATTCAGACTAATGCATACCATTGATTCTCCAACAGTAAGAATTGCTTCAATAAACAGCACTAAAGCAGAGTACGAACATCGCATGAAAGTAAATTTTGACTCTTTGGTTGAAAAGGCAAACCAGGGATTTTTAAGAAATTGTGAAACAGCGGCTTCATCAGGTGCTAAAATAGTATTTGGACGAGAAACCATCATCAGTATGCCCGTTGATAAAGAAACTGACTTCATAGAAAAAGCCAAAACGATTGCAATTCGTGACACTGTTTACATTGGAATCCCCATCAACTTAATACCAGATAAGAACTTCAATAAAAACCCTGAAAACAAAATAACCTGGATTTCTCCAACAGGAGAAATACTATTTACATATCATAAGGCAAGACCGACTTATCCGGGTGAATGTGACTACGGAGATGGAGTTATAAAATATTTTGATTCTCCATATGGAAGAATTGGTTCAGCTATTTGTTTCGATATGGATTTCCCACTTTTGATTAGTCAAACCGGCAAAATGAATATTGACATTATGTTAGTGCCGGGTAGCGACTGGAAAGAAATTTCGCCATATCATACCTACGTGGCATCCATAAGGGGCATTGAAAATGGTTTTAACATGGTAAGGTCAACATTCAAAGGATTTTCTGCCTCCTTTGATTATAAAGGACAACTCTTATCGTCCAATGACTTTTTTAAGACCGATGAAGTAATTTTATATTCAGATGTGCCTGTAAAAGGACAAAAAACGATTTATTCATTTTTAGGAGATTATTTTGCATGGCTCTGTATTATATTCTTTCTCTCAATGAGTTTTGTTTACGTTAAAAATAAATGGATTAATATAAAGAAGAGATGAAAACCCTACTGCTAACAATTAAGCGTTCGGATGGCATGCAATGCCCAATCTGAACGCGGTGTTGACGGAACCGGCATCGAAGTTTCTTATTATGGGTAATGATCGTCCGAAGGTCTCTTTTGGGTTTATCGTTTGGAGTTCTCTGTTTTTGTATTCAGGGTTTTTGTATTTTCCGAATGTTTGTTTTTTTCTCCTTTCCGTATTTAGCTGCTTTTATTCCTTTGCTTGCGCTATAAAAACCGGGGAGCTGTACATCTTTATTCACACCTTTACGTACTAATCCCATTCGCACTACGGCGTTACATTCCGGGGGCGGGCAAAGCGCTGCAACAACTCTTGCAGCAAAACTTCGGCAGGCGGGCCACGTGCCGTAAAGGTCAGCAGCGTAACCAATTGCCCTTTGCGGCATACCTGGCATTGGCGGTGTGCCCGTCCGGATCTTTGGGGCAGCACGGGGCGGCCTAACTGTTCCTGCAGAACCGGGATTACCTTTTTCTTTACCGAACTGCTCAAAATCCCATAATGGCGTATCCTCGTGAAACCTTTCGGGAGTATGTGCTGTGAGAACCGCCGGATAAACTCTTTGTCGTTGAGCGTGACCGGGTGCGTTTTCCCCCCATGCCGGTAATCTTTTGCAGAAAAGGTGACATTGCCATTTTCGATATTTTTAAGCCGGTGGTTGCTAATGGCAATTTTGTGGGTATAGCGCCCAATGTATTCAACAACTTGTGCAGGTCCGAAAAACGGAGGTTTGCAATACACGGTCCAACCCTTTTCAAAAAGTTTTTTGTACAACCTGTCTTCCAACTCTGTTTGTTTTCGCAAGCCTTCCACAAAACGGGCACGGAACACCTTTGACATTGCTTTTACCGGGAACAGGTACTTGCCTTTGCCCTTTGCATGTTTCCATTTCATTTGTGGGGACACGCCACCGCCCGGCACAATACAATGCAGATGGGGGTGCAGTGACAGGTTTTGCCCCCATGTGTGCAAAATGGCGACCATCCCTGTTTTTGCCCCCATAAACTTTGGGTTCGAAGCAAAACCGCTTATTACCGACCATGCTGTTTTGAACAGCAGGCTATAAATTAATTTTGGGTCGTACAGACAAACCTTGTTGAGTTCTTCGGGCAAGGTAAACACAATATGGAAATAAGGCACATTCAGCAGTTCCGATTCACGGGCATGAACCCATTCTTCGCGTTTATGCCCCTGGCATTTGGGGCAATGGCGGTTACGGCAACTGTTATAACTGATATGTACATGGTTGCAGCCGGGATTGGTACATTTATCGATATGCCCGCCCAGCAAATGGGTACGGCAAGCAGACAGGGCATAAAGTGTGCGTGCCTGCCAACTGTTGGCTACAAACGTTTGTATTTGGCCAATATTACGCTGTAATATATGGGCCACTTCATATCGCGGGAGCATTATTTGTGTTTTTCACCGTAGAGTTTGTCCATTGGGTTAAAAGCGCGCCCCCGCCCCAGTTGCGCAATGTGAAGGTAAACCAACGTGGTATTGATATCGGAATGGCCAAGCAAATCTTTTAGGGTCATAATATCGAGCCCCATCTCCAGCAAATGGGTGGCATAGGTGTGGCGTAAAATATGCGAGGTTACATGCTTTTTTATGTCCGATTTTCTTGCAGCTTCTTTTACCACCCATCGCACACCGGCCCCTGTAAATTGTTGCAACTGACCGGTATTGTCTTTTCCGTTGAACAACCAAACATAGGGGCGTTCGGCTTCGATGTATGTCCTGATTCCGCGTGCCAGCATCTCTCCGAGCGGCACATACCGGTCTTTGCGCCCTTTGCCTTCCCGTATGTGAAGCATTTTCCGGTCAAGATCAATGTCCTGCAGTTTGACATTCGCCAGCTCGAACCGCCGCAGCCCGCAACCGTAAAGCATGGCAAGTACCAGTCGGTGCTTTAACAAGTGGGGCACTTTTAGCAAACGCCTCACCTCCTGCTTGCTCAATACCACGGGAAGTTTCTTTGGATTATTTAACGAAGGCAGGGAAATACCTTTTGAAGGCAGGCCCATAACTTTATAGGCAAAACTCAGCCCGTAAACTGTATGCTTAAAATAGCTTGCCGAGGGGGTTTTGCTTTGCGTTTTAAGGTAGTGGAGGTAATCCAGTACCTGTTCCCGGTCCAATTCCAAAGGGCTGCACTTGAAATGCAACGCCATAGTGGCCAGGCATCGACCATAATTGGCCAAGGTGCTTTGGCTCTTGCCGGAAAGTTCGGTACTGCGTTTGAGCTTTGAATAAAGATTGTTAAATTCAGGCACTGAAAAACAGGCCCGTTCAATGAGTGTTGGGCTTTTTTTTCATAACGTATAATTTAATAATGAAACATTACCCTAAAGGTAGCAAGAGTTGCTGACTTTAGCTACCTTTAGGTTTCGTTCAACACTAACTCTGTTTATAAAACATGGCAGGGCTGGTACGTTTCATACACTCACCGTCAGACTGTCTTCTATGTTGAAAACCAAACTCCGAGGTAATTATTTTTGATTTATTTCATCATAATAATGATATTTTGTTGGAATTGTGGGTAACTCTCCATAAGAGTTATCCATGATTTCAATAAAACTCCTATAAAATCAATCTTCTATTAACGGTCTATTATTTAAAGCCGTAAGTTCACGTATTAAATTTTACAGGGCAAGACGTAAACTAAAAATAGCAGTCCTTTTATGGCTGCAGACAGTCTGTAACGATTACCTTGCAAAATGATTTTTATAAGTTTATGCTAATCCAACCTGATATTCGACCCTTTCTGTTAATACTAATTTTATTCTGTTTAATAATTTCCGAGCAACTTTAATAATCGCTTTATTGCTTTCCATCCTTGCAACTTGATTTTTATAATACATCAGAAGCCCCGGATCTTTTCTTATAGCCACCCATGCACATTCTACTATCTTGTGCTTTAAGTATTTATTGCCCCTTCTTGTATTTCTACCGACATTATCTTTTTCTCCACTACTATTTGTGTTTGGTATAAGTCCAAAATAACAACAGAGTTGATCTAATGATTTGAATCTTTTTATTTCACCTATCTCAGAGAGAAAGGTCATAGCTGTATTTATCCCAACAGAAGGAATTTTTAATAGTAGCTCAACATTCTTTTTAAAGACACTGCTCCCAGCCAACTCTTTTATGACTTTGTCGAGTTCCTTTCTTTGCTGATCAAGAAATTCCAGTTCATTGATATAGGCAGTAAAACTATACTGGCCTGCAGAGGTTTTTAGTCTTACCTGTTTAAGTTCCGACACAAACTTGTTGCTCCAATGCCTGTCTGAATAGTTTTCAAGTGAGAGGCCATATTGCATTATGAAGAATTTGATCCGGTTTTTCACCCTCACCAGGTCGGTAACTATTTTTACTCTGGAGCGAAGTAAAGATCTGACTTCTTGTAATTCAACAGCAGGGATGTAAATTCCTTCAATTTCATTGTTTTTCAATGAACGTGAAAGTTTTCTGCTATCAATTGCGTCACTCTTTTGTTTCTTCTCTTTGTCCATAGTTGGAATATCTGCAGGATGGGCAACAATACATTCAATTCCTGCCTTTGCCAATTCCCGTTGCAACCAAAAACCGGAAAAACCTGCTTCATAAACACATTTAAAACTGGCTCCAGGATAGTTGGTCGTTAAATGCTTTATCAAACCTTTGACATCAGGAGATTGACTGTAAGTCTTTAATTCAAATTCTTCTGTGCGAATAGTAATTTTCCAACTTCTTAAATGAACATCAATTCCAACATAGATAGTTTGTCCACTAAAATTTAATAACTTTAATTTTTTCATTGAGCTTAGAGTTTTAGTCCAACTGAAAGTTAATTACTTTCCTCGAAGCTCTTTTTCAAACATACGAACTAAAAACCTCCTTACATGA
>CAZNEV010000010.1:79241-88992 GCA_964572085.1 uncultured Maribellus sp.
AGAATGAAATATTGAAATCTCAACGGCTTAATTTTACTTTTTAGACAGACTGCCGTTATAGGCAAAAATGACACTATAAGCATGAAAAAGTATATTTTAATATTGTTTTTGTCTTTTACATGGTTTACAAATAATCCACTTTATAGTTGCACTGTTTTTATGGGAACAAGAGACAGTTTGACTCTTGTTGGCAGTAATGAAGATTATAAAAAAAGTAATTCCCAAATTTTTATTGTCCCGGCAAATAACGGTAAATATGCTTATTCTTTGTTTGGGTACAACGGTTCTGAACAATCGGGTGTCAATGAGAAAGGATTATTTTGGGATGGATTAAGGGCATATCCATATGTTACAACTGATAATTCCTCACAGAAGCCCAATATTGGCGGAAATATACTGTGCAAAATACTTGAAGATTGTGCTACGATTGATGAAGTAATACAACTTTTTGAAAAATACTACTGGGAAGGATTCCAACTTTCACAACTAATGGTTGTTGACAAAACTGGTGAAAGTGCCATAATTACTTACAGTAAAAATGGGCTGGTAGTTACAAAAAGAGAGAAAACTTATCAGGTCTGCTCAAATTTTAGAATTTCACGTAATGAAGACATTAAAAAAGCGCATTGGTATAGTATCGGGTTTGGAAGATTCAATAAAGCAAAAAAACAACTACAAAACCTGGACTTAACAGAAAATAACTTTCTTTCCATTCTAAAAGCAACCCGGCAAAATAATGTTTTTGCCAAAACCATATATTCCACTGTTTTTAATCTGAATACAGGAGACATTCTTTTATGTGTTAACGGAAACTTTTCCCGACTTGCAAAAATCAACTTGTTCGAAGAATTAAAAAAAGGCAAATACTCCTATTATTTATCCGATTTGGTTAAGCTTACAAGCGAAGACAAAAGGCAGATAGAAATTTCAGATGACGACTTCCTGACAAATTCCGATAAAATATTTTTAGACAAAGATTGGCAACAAACTACAAAAAAACGTAAGGCAAAGTTCTATAGGACTATAGAGAAAGAATCAGGACATTACCTTATGAGAGATTTCTACATGAACGATACTTTGCAGGGAGTAGCACATTATTCGAGTTTAAATCCTGAAATTATTGATGGTGAATATTTTGAGTATTATGAAAATGGTAAAATTAAAGTGACTGGATATTTTAAGCACCGACTGAAAGATAGAGAATGGAAGTATTGGTCTATAGATGGAACCTTGGAAAAAACAATCAAATTTTCAGAAGGAATTAAAAAAGAACGACCGCCTAACAATGTGCACAAAGCATGGCAGAACTGCCACGTTTCATACACTTTATTTTTAGCGTTATTAAAGACCAAAATAGTATGACAAGAAAATTAATGAAACTAAAATCCATCATTCTAATAATCCTCTTTTTAATGAATGGATGTGCCGATTCGGAGACTGTAACCGGATACTGGACAGGAGTAATAGAAATGAATGGAAAGAAAGTGGATTTAGCACTTGAGCTGAATTCAGAAGGGCAAACATTTTCGAGTTATGATTTAATGCTGATAAATCAACCAATAAGTGATTTGAAAATAACAAACACCAATATCAGTTTTTCACTTTTGCTCGATGTTGAACTGCATTTTAAAGGAGAACGAAAGAACAACGAAATAAAGGGAACCGTTGAAATGCAAAACGGACCGCCAAATATGAATATGACTTTTGATTTAACAAAACAACCCAAAACTCCGGATAAGCCATATTCTGTTGAAAATCTGACAATAAAAAGCAAGGATGTTGTTCTGGTAGCCGATTATTACAAACAGAAAGCCAACGGGAAATTCCCTGCAATCGTTTTAGTACACGGGTCGTCAACTAATCTGAAAAGTGATTACTTATATGATGCTGACTATTTTGCCAAACAAGGATTTGAGGTTTTAATATTTGATAAACGTGGAAACGGAGAATCAACGGGTGAATATTTTACTTCAGGTTATGAAGAAATAATTGACGATGCTATTGCCTGTTTGGAAATTCTCAGCAAAAAAGAAAATGTTGACAAAAGCAAAATAGGTCTTTGGGGTTATAGTCAGGGAGCAATGCTTTTGCCAAGAATTGCATCGAAAACAGATATTCCAGCGTTTCTTATTGCAAAATCGCCTGAGATAATTAGTGTTACAGAAGCTGCTGCTTTTTCTGATAGTCTAAGAGTTGTGAATCTCAGCGGGTCGAATTTTAATGGACAAATTGCGGCAGAAAGCCATAGGCAAGTTGAAAGAATGATTAGAAAAGGAGATGATTATAAGTCCATTGAAGAGTTTATTCATCAAAATGCACAAAAATACCCCTTTATGAACCAAACCGGATTACACGACAGAATAAATATTAATGAAAGAGAGTTTAATGGTTTTTATTGGAAAGGCAGAACCGAAAATATTTATTCCTATTGGAAAAATCTGAACCTCCCGACACTTGTTTTATTCGGCGAAAGAGACAGTTTTGTTGATGCTAAAAGAAATACATCCATCTTAAAGAGTCTGAATAATGAAAACATTGAGATAATACTATTTCCCAAAGCGAATCATGTACTAAAAAAATCATTTGACCCAACCGTTGATACTGAATTTGATTTTCCAAGATTGATTGAGGGGTATTCCGTAAAGGTTGAGAAATGGATTGAAAAAGAAATAGCGAAACGCTAATAAAGAACTGAGCTTAAAACAAGCAAAAACCCATTGTGTGTTCGACCAAAAAAAGGGCTACAAAAGCCCTTCATCGGCGAAGCTCATGTAACCTTCGCCGGTTATAATCAGGTGGTCTAAAAGTAAAAGACCAACAGCTTTACAGCCTTCTTTCAGTTTTTGGGTAATTGTTATATCCGCCTGGCTGGGTTTCTGGCTGCCACTTGGGTGATTGTGAGAAAGCATCACCGATGAGCAGTTTGCTTTTAAAGCTGTTTGCAGGATAATCCGTATATCAACCACAGTACCGTCAAGCCCGCCTTTGCTGATACAGCTTATTCCAATTACCCGATTGGCACGGTTCAGGAACAACACGTTCACTTCCTCGTGGTGTTCCATGCAATCTTTATGCGCCTGGACAAATATCTGCGAAGCGTCTTCCGAACATTTAACAACAAATCGTTCTGAAGCTTTTACATTGTCTTGATACGACACTGTAATTTCCGGAATGGAGAAATAATTAACTTTCATAATGCAAAAATTTTAATGGTTCAACACTAATTTTTTGCTTTCACCATTACAGGTAATCAATGACTTCGCGCAAGGTTTTTACAAAGAATACTACCCGCAGGCGTGGAGATTGTTTGTAAAACCAGCAGGGCATGACCTTGCAGTTTGTCAGTGATTTACCTGTAGTTTTGCCTGAAAATTAGAGGGAGAAACCGCCGTTAAAGGGCTTTTTGTTACTTTTTCTCCCGCTCAGGTAATCGGCTCATGGAAAAAGTAACGGGCGGAGAAAACCGCCCGTTTGTTTAATTTAAATGTTTCATTTTTTGAAGTTGGGATAACATGTACTTATAGTTTTCACCAACCGTTTGTCCCGATGGCATTTTGTACGGACTGTCTTTGCAAAGCCTACATTGTTCAATTGCTTTGTCCAAATCCGTTACCTCAATGCTTGCTCCTGTAATATCGGTTATCGTCGCTTTCATTGTCCCAATAATTTTTTAGATACATACCACTTATCCGAATAGTTGTTGCCCAGCAAGGTAAACACGCCACTAAAATTGCTGTTATCCGCAAATTGTTTGGCTTCCAGTATGGAATCAAATTCGCCCAATTTTCTGAACCCGATAAAGAGTTTATACATTTCATTCCTCTTAGCCAGCCATTTATCGCGACGACTCCGGCACTCTTCCAAAGTCGGGGCCACTGTTGAAAACAGTTCCCCGTCTGAGTGCCGATAATCATATTGGTAAAATGTTTGGTTTGGGCGGTGTTCAGGATGGAGCGTTGTGTAGTTTTCTGTCCCTTGTTCGCATATCGAACACCCGCTGTTATTGATTGAATTATCCGTTTTCATGATTTTAATTTTAGATTAGTTCTTCAATTGTTTTTACCGGGGTATTTTCAACCAGCCACTCTTTAATGTAACTCAAATTGCCCCCGGAGGTAATAATGGCACACGCTTCATCTATTTGTGTAAAGCGCGAAGATTCGTAGTTGTCAACCCATTCTTTCAGGTTGACCCTTTGCCATTTGGTGTAGTCCCTGACAAAATCCCGGTCTATTTCCCGAATGGTTTTCGAAAAAGTTACCCTGATAGTTTGGTATTTGTCGTCTATAATTTCCAGATATCGTAGTGAGCCAAACCCATCTGACAGACGGGCAAACGACCAGTTGTATTCAAATTGTTCATTACCCCAAATGTGCGGTTCGTCGAAACGTACTTTCACATGAACCGCATGTTGGTCCTTTGTAGCAGCTTCAATCACTCCGGTAACCATCATGCCTGTAAAAATGCACTTGCAACGTTTCCCTATTATGCTGTTATTTACTTCTTTCGGTTTCATCTTTATATCTTCTCGTTGTTTCAAGGGAAATCTCCCAACCTTATTAATATTTAAGCTATTAATCTCTTTTGGATGAGGGGCATGTTTTTTTTCACAAGCCTTAATATCCTGTTGTGGTATTCTGTATTTTCATTGCATAGCCCCCTGCTTTGGAGTACCTGTAGTTTTGAGAGGGATAGTTCAATGGTCTCCAATCGCTGCTCATCAATACGTGCGGAAAGGATAAGCGAATCGGTTTTCAGGTGGTAATCGTTCGTAAAAACACAGTGGTGCAAGGCATCACCTTCCTGTATGACTTCTTCCACGCTTTCAAGTACTCTTACCTGTACCAGTCCGTCAGTAAAGCAGATGCCAAAAAACCGGGATTTCATTTCCAGAAATTCAGCTTCATCTTCCAACGCCTTCTTTTTAGCTTCTTCCCGGCGTTCCCGTTCTATGTGTTCCCTTTTTTTCCTCACATACCTGTCATGTTCGCGTTGCTGGTCGGGAGGACAAACATACTTGGCGTTGTGCAGGTCTTTACCGAAAAATCGGAGTAAATCCATGTAATCGCACCACATGGAAGCATCCTCTATTTTGTAGTTGTTGCGAATGCAGATGCGGATGGAAGCCCAGTAATTGTTGATGTTCCGATGGTTATTGAGCGCAAAGAATTTGAAAAGCTCTGTTTGCCCTGCTTTCAGCAAAGTTTCGGCTTTATTTTCTGTGAGCAGGAACTGGAAGAAATCAAATGGCGTCAAGCCGAAAAACTGCTTGGTATAACCACTTCGTTTAATTTCAGGGATTAGTCTTTGCCGGGAATAAATACAAGTGGGGACAACATTGTACAGGGGCTTTTCAGGGCGTATTTCAAGGGGGCTGCCAAAACTCCAAGTATGTACAAAGAATCCCATTGGCCTCAGCCTTGCCATTGTTGCATGTTTACCGTCAGGGGCTATCCAGCGTTGTACCACTTCTGAGTAAAAGTACCCTGCTTTTTCCCCGACTTTTGCCCTGTAATCGATATAAATGAATCGTAATACCTGAAACCCTTCGCAAGCTGCAATAATACAGAGATACTGGTAATCATCGAACACACGTTGCCTTGTGTCTTTGACAATTAGTTTTGTATTGCATTTCGGGCAGGTGCAATGTCTTTTTGCTGCTGTATCTGTCCTTGAATGCCCACATTCCAGACAGTTTATTACTCCCTTTTTCGTCCTGCGCCCAATGTGTTCGATACAGTTCCGGTAGCCCCAATTAACCTGCGCTTCGGTAACCGGGGGCAGTTTTTTACTTGCCTCCGTTATTGTCTTTTGGAATTTATTTCGTGGTTTCATTTCTTAAAAGTTAAATAGTGATTGTTGATTGGCTGTTTCGGGCTGCTTCACCCTTTTAGGAGCTTGTGTGAGTTTGGCATAAGCCTCGTTTTGAACCCTTTGCCGGGCTTCTTTGTGTGCTTGCTGTTTTTCTTCTTCAGTAAGCTCAACAACATGGTTGACTACCACCTGGCAGTTGACAGGGTTTCCAATATCAATGTTGTCTTCATCGTAATAGTGTACTGCCATCGAATAGATTTCTTCATCGGCAAAGCCGTTGCACCCCGATTTTTGGACTGTATTGAGAATGTAAGTCACGCAATCGTCTATGTTTTTTTCGGGTTTGGAATATCGCAATGAAAACAATACGTCGTTTTCCGACCGTTGGTCTAAATATGCCTTAATGGTATTTTTGAAATGGTTTGATGCTTTCATGTTTTTGTGGTATTCTGGGGCAGGGTTGCTGCCCCGTTTGAAAAAAAATATGTTAATCCAATCCGAAATAGCAGGCTAAACGCTGTTCTTTTGACTTGGGAAATATCCAGCCTGCGATTTTTTCTCCCTTAAAAGTCAATCGGTTATTAAACCGTCCGCCCATTGCTTTGAGTTCGTCTTTAATTGGCTTGGTATTTCCGAAAACAGCGACCGCTTTGGCTGAATACTCCACCATTGTACAATGGGCTTTGTCTTCCAAGTTGGGGGTATCAGACGGTGTCCCGTCAGGCTTATTAATACGTATGTTATCTTCATCCCCTGCGATGTATGCGAATTCCTCAATCGTTCTGGAGCAGTCATATACAGGCATTTTTTCAATTATCCACCCGTGATATTTGCTTTCTCCCAGATAGTACCCTGCACCCATACTATATTTTTCACGATGTTCGTAATCCTGATTGAATTCCGAGAGGTAAGCAGTTTCTTCGAAATTGGAGGCATGTTTGCGCATCTCCGAAAAAATGTCCCTTTTGTGTGTAGAAAAACCTAAAATGACGGTGCGCTGTGTGCTGCTTGCAAAGTAGTCGGTTTGCATATCGCTTTCATCCTGTTTCAACCTTGCCACAATAATTGCCTGTGCCGTTTCCGGGAATATTTCGGCAAAGCGTTTGCGACCGACCTGTTTTACTTCGCTAATCCTTATCCGCTCTTTTTCGGCTTCGTCCTCCTCTGCTTTGGCGCTCGATTGTGCTTCCTGAAGGAGTATAGCTACCTCAAAAGCATCCATAAACTCCGGTTTTACATCATCGTAATACCTGCCAATACCGAACTTTTTGGATAAGGGGTTTAATATGTCGGTCCTGTCCATAGCTTTGGTGTCGGTATTGATTAGATGATACATAAATCCCCGGTTGTTGATGTGTTCCACTTTGTAAACCACATAGCGGGATTCACTCATCGCATAACCATAACCGATTACAATCTGATTTTCTTTCACCACCTGTACTTCGGTATCGGTGGTAGTTTTTCCGAATAGTGAATAATACTTTGCCATTGTTTTTACTATTAAAAGATTAATGAAACCAGCAAAGCCAGAATGATTATGAGAACGAGAAGAGAGACAAGGCAAGACGCCAGTTGTTTGATAACTGCCCAACCGAGGTACAAACCCAACAGCACCCAGATAAATTCAGTTCCCCAAACATAGAAACCCAATGCTATCAGAGCGATTTTCACAACCAGTTTTATGTTGGTTGGAAGGTAGGTAGATCGTTGTTTCCTATTTTTTACTGTACTTCTCATAATTTCTGACCTTTTTTTTATGCCGTATCGGAGCCGGTGAGGAGTGACCGTGTTTCAGGGGCATGAGAAAGTAGTGTTTAGCCGATGTCAAATTTTTTGCGGAAAATACACTCATCAGAAAGGAAAGAGGAAGATTTTCCGCAAAACCGTCAGGCTTGAATTTGCGTCGGCGTTAAGAACACGAAAATACTTTCGCTCCTGAACACGGTCGCTCAGGGGCACCAGATACACCGCTTAAGGGGAAGAAATTTCAGGAGAGAAGTACAGTAAAAACTAAACTGTAAACATCCGGCGATTTCACAATGTAATTGCAATTTGAAAAAATTGTTTTTACGCCAAAAGCTGCCATTATCAAGACATAAAATGTCATCACATGGCTGGCACACAAATCGTTAGTTGATGTGCCTTATTTTTATGGGAAAGGCATATGAACCATGAATAATAATGGACAAAAATTAATGGCCGGATACCAGGAGAAACGCAATGGATTGTGAAGGAGGACATAAAATTTCACCTGAACTGGCAGTTAAACTTTTGAAAGAAGATGGAATTGATGTTACCATAGAACAGGCAAAAGTTATACTTGATTTCATGTACGGAATGGCAGAGATTGTTGTTGAACAATTTCTGGATACACCGGGATAATTTTTTAAATTTACAGGGACAAGTATAATTTTATCATGAGAATTGCAGATTTATATATTCGTGTCAGCACCGATGAACAGGCAGATAAAGGCTACTCCCAGCGTGACCAGGAAGAAAGGCTGACAAAGTATTGCGAAATAAATAATATCGAAGTCCGCAAAGTCGTTTTTGAGGACCATTCAGCAAAAACATTCAAACGTCCGGCCTGGACAAAGTTATTGGGTGAACTACGAAAACGCAGGGGCCAATCGGATTTAATTCTTTTTACCAAGTGGGACCGGTTTAGCCGAAATGCAGGCGATGCCTATCAAATGATCAGTACGCTTCGTAACCTGGGTGTTGAGCCACAAGCAGTAGAACAACCGTTGGACTTATCCATTCCTGAAAATAAAATGATGCTTGCTTTTTATTTGGCTGCTCCGGAAGTGGAAAATGACCGAAGGGCGCTGAATGTCTTTCACGGAATGCGCCGAGCAAAGAAAGAAGGCAGGTGGATGGGGAGTGCCCCGATAGGGTACGCGAATAAAGTTTCTGAAACCGGGAAAAAGTATATAGCTCCAAGAGAGACAACCGGAAAGATCATGAAATGGGTATTCGAGGAACTAGCCCGAGGCCAGTTTAATACAGAACAAGTGTGGAAAATGGCCAAATCCAAAGGATTAAAATGCAGTAAGAACGCATTTTGGCTGGCCATCAGAAACCCACTTTATTGCGGAAAGATATTTATTCCAAAATACAAGGATGAAGAAAGTTACTTTGTAACCGGTCAGCACGAGCCTTTAATTACCGAAACTTTGTTTTACAAGGTACAGGATGTACTTGACGGGCGCAAAAAGGTTCAGCGGACAAAAATACTTGTCGATGATAACCTTCCATTAAGGGGTTTCCTTATCTGTCCAGAGTGCGGACGGCTGTTATCGGGGAGCGCATCAAAAGGACGGACGAAATATTATCACTATTATCATTGCACGGGAGGTTGTAATTTCAGGCACAGTGCAATTGATTTAAACGAAAAGATTGTTGATAAAATTGGTGAATATGTACGACCAATCCCTAAGTTGAAATTGTACAAAGAAGTTATCGTAACCCGTTATAACGAAAAAACTAAAGCTCAAAAGGGAGATATCCAGCAAATAAAACTTCAACTACAGGAAGAAAACAAACGGCTATCCAAAGCAAGGGAATTGCTTTTATGTGGAGATATTGAGGCTGAAGACTACCGCATAATGAAATCTGAAATTGAAACGCGAATTACCAGACTTGAAGCGAAATTAACTGGCTCCATAAGTGATTCTGAAAACATAGAACCCTTATGGGACAAGGCGATTAGCAGTATTTCCAACCTTGATTCATTATACGAAAATGGCAACATTACCCAGAAAAGAAAAATCATTGGTTCGGTCTTCCCGGAAAAACTCACATTTGACGGAATTCGTTTTCGAACCACAAGAATAAACGAAGCCCTGGAATGTATTCAATTGATGGACAATGAATTAGGGGGAAATAAAAACGGGACAAACTCATCAATTTTGAATTTGTCCCGTAAGGTGACCCT
>CAZNEV010000011.1:0-87147 GCA_964572085.1 uncultured Maribellus sp.
CCAACTACCAACTCCCAACTACCAACTACACAAACTTCTCGCGTTTCTGCAAATTGAACAAGCCGTAAAGAATAAAAACCAACATTCCGGCGCCGAGAAAAATGCGGTTTTTGGAAATGATGCCCTGCCAGATCACCTGATTCATGTTATTTGGGATTTCAAAAGGGTTCAGAAAAACATTCCACTGGGTACGTGATATGGATTCGCTCAGGATAAAAAGTGCTACCCCAACCAGCACCATTACTACGGCGGTTCCGTTGCCATTTTTCACAATGGTAGAAAACATAAATGCCATGGATCCTAAAAACACAATGGGATACATCAATTGGTATGACATTTCAAGGATGTTGATTTTGTAGAGTAACAGCGATGCTACTTCGGCGAAAAGGACAATGATGAGGAAAATCAAAATATAAATCAGGGCCAAACGTACCAGCCAAATTTTGTAACGGTAATTGGGAATGCCAAAAAGTATTTCCAGCATCCGCGAGTCGTCATCGTTCTGGATGCCAAACACCGAAGGATAGAAAATCAGCAATATCCCCGGGAATATTAACAGATTATACACCGCTCCGTCGTTAATGCTTTGGCGATTCAATACCATTTGGATGGCAAAAAATGCAAAAAATGCAAAGCCGGCCAGCAAAAACCAGATAAAGCGGTTGGCAAATATTATCCGCAGATTATAGCGTATCATCCGTATCCCAATAGTCAACGAATTTCGCAATTCAAATTTCTTGTTCATTTCTTATTTTTTAACAAAATCTTTCAGCAAACACAAGTACGCATCTTCTAAGTGGGGCGAAACACTCACTGCGCTTTCGTGCGGTTTATCCATGCTTAACACCCGCAGCCTGATATTCTCTCCGTCGCGCATGTGGTGCACAATCAATTTTTTATCGGCAATGTTGTCGAACTCTTTGGCAGGCACTGTAAATTGCCAAACAAAGCCGTTGCCCATATGCACCATGTCGTTGGGCGTACCAAAATATTTCAGATCACCCCGGTTGATCACCGCTACCTGGTTGCACGAACTCGAAATATCTTCAATAATATGGGTCGAAAAAATTACAATTCGTTCGCGGCTGAGTTCCACCAGCAGGTTGCGGAAGCGGATACGTTCCCGGGGATCCAAACCTGCCGTGGGTTCGTCAACCACGAGAATGCGAGGCAGGTTCAGCAAAATTTGGGCGATGCCGATGCGCTGTTTCATACCGCCCGAAAACGAGCCGATTTTATCGTCCTTACGTTCAAACATACGTACGCTTTTCAACACATATTCCAAACGTTCGTCGCGGGTTTTCGTGTCTTTTATCCCTTTCAGGATGGCCTGATAATCTAAAAATTCCCATGCCGACATGTTTTCATAAGTGCCAAACGCCTGTGGCAGGTAGCCAATCAAACCCTGCAATTCTTCGCGGTACTTTTGAGTATCGAGGCCATTGATCCAAATTTTCCCGTAACTCTGTTCCAGAATTCCACAGATGATTCGCATCATGGTCGATTTTCCAGCACCGTTGGGACCAAGCAGCCCGAACATTCCGGTTTTAATTTCAAGCGAAACTCCGTTCAATGCCCTGAATGGTTTTTTGCGTTTTCCTACGACCGGGATTTGCCGCACAAGATTAAAATAAGCCCTGCGAAGCTTTCCGAAACGACCTTCGATACGGGCAATGTTTAAATTTTTGTTTTGAATGTAATTTCCCGAACTGTAGATCACCAATAACAAATACCAGATTATGCCTACAAAAATCACCATTCCGATGTTATCCCAGGTTTTAAAAAACACAAATAAAAACACGAGCGGAACCAGCCAATAAAGAAGATTTTTGGTGGCCCTGGCAATTTTCAGAAATTTGAGATTGCCCGTAGCTTCGTGTTTGTTAACAAGCACCTGATTCACCGGTGTCCACAAGAGAAACATAAAGAAGAATATGGCATGAGACAAAATCCACATCCAAAGGCTGCTTTCCAAATAAATAAAAGTGAAATAAACCAGAAACACAAATAGCGGTACTTGCCAAATCAGATCGCTGAAATCGCGCAGTTTTTTGTAATCTTTTGTTAAACCGGCACGTTCGCGGATTTTTATTCCCGACTTCCATTCGCGCACAAAACGGCTGTCGCGATCATATACTTTCACTAATTTGCGCACTTCAATACGTATGGGATCATTATCGCCTATAACTTGCGTACTTGCGCTTCGGAGGCTTGTCATCACAAAGGCAACTACCCCGGGAACCAAAACCACCAGCAACATAAAATTAAGCAACTGCCAGATGAAGGTATCCACTTCCCAATAAATGTATGCGGCACCCGTAATAAACACGATCAGCATCCCGGCCTTCAGCATCCAATGGAGCGATTTCATCCAGGAAAGTGCGTTTTCCATTCCGGCATATAATGTAGGAATAAAAACTAAGGTGAGTACCGTACTGAGCGCTAATCCGCCAATTACGGTGATCGCAAACGGTGCACCGATGGCACCAACATATTCGGCTTGTCCCATTGCCAAAGGAAATAAAGCTACAATCGTGGTTGTGGCAGTAATCAAAATGGGGCGGACCCTCGACAAACCTGCTGCCATAAGGGCACGTGATTTCCGGTTTCCTTGTTTGCGCAGGATGTTCGTGTAGTCGATTAAAATAATCCCATTGTTGACCACCACACCGAGCAAAATTAAAAAACCCATGAGCGTATTGGCATTGAACAAGCTGTTCCCAGTGAATATCAAGGCCAGGAATGAACCCACAGCGGCGAGTGGCACAGAAAACATCAACACAAAAGGGGTAACCACCGACTCGAATACGGCAGCCAAAATCATTAAAATCAAAATAAAAGCTGCGGCAATCAGGAAATAAAATTCGGAATATTGGTCTTCTTCGTGAATCACTTCCACGGCAAGCCCGGCGGGCATTTTGTAGGCACTCACAATTTCGTCAATTTCCAGGCGATAGGCCGTCAGCAGGTCTTTCGACTGTTCTGCCTCGCTCACAAAGCGGTAGGTCAGTTCGATTTGTTTCACCTGATTAACACGTGTGATGCTGGCCATACCGTCGGCATATACCAATTGAGCAAGATCTTGCAAATCGTAGGTTGCACCTTGCGAATTGCTGATTTTCAAGCGACGCAAATCTTCGATGCCTTTTTCCTTTTGTTGCTTTTCCTCTTCTTCGGTGAGCTTTTGTTTTATGATGATCGCATATTCTTCATTATCCTGCTTAAAGTTAACGCCCGAAGTAAATTCGCGCGAGAAAGAACCCAATTCCGAAGCGATGTTATTCAGACTGACACCATACTCAGTAAGCAACATCTGGTTGAAATAAAGATGGACTTCGGGGCGGTTTCTCGATACGCTGATGTTTGCCCTGCGAATGGATTCCAGGTCCTCAATGTAGTATTGTAAATCTTCGGCAACACCTTTCATTACATCGAAATCATCGCCTTTTATCACAATCCGCTCCTGATTAGAGCCAATTCCCATGAAAGAGCTGAAGCCCTGTGTGCCCGAACGTCCTCCGCCACCGCCACGGAAGCTGGCACTCGAAGTGGGCGCAGTTAAACTGATTTCCGCCTGCGAAACGTTTTTTATACGCTTTTCCACGTCCGATTTTACTTCGGCAATGGTCCGGTTGTCCACTTTTTTGTAATCTTCTTTGAAGATAAACGTTAGGATGGCCTCACCTTCCTGTATTTTAGAAATCAAATCCTTCCTTTCACCAATTTCTTCTAAGCGCGATTCCACTTCAGCAACTACTACGTCGGTGGCTTCGAGCGATGATCCTGTGGGCATGGTCACATAAATCGAAAACTGCGTTTCTTCCACCTCCGAAAGGTTGTTTACGCTGATGGCCAAAACAGCAAAAACGGTAATGAAGAAAAACACGATGGCGCCCACTACGGTTGTGGCAGGCCTGCGCATGCTCTGTTTTAAAAGCAGCAGGTAAATTTGGATCACCCGGTTGTTGGTGGTAACCTTTTCATAAAAGATATTGTGCGAGCGTTTGCCTTTCAGCAAAATGTGCGCGCCAATGGGGATGAGCATCAACGCCACAAACAGGGAAACCATTAAAGTAGAAATAATGGATACGCCAATGTTGTTGCCTAACAGTTTCACCATATAATCCGACGAAAAAATAAAGGGTAGGAATACGGTTACCGTAGTAAGCGTGGCTGCCAGAATGGAACGCCAGACTTCTTGTGTACCCTGCGTTACGGCTCGATCGGGTTCTACGTGGTTGCCTGAAAGCCGGTATATGTTTTCGAGCACCACTACGCTGTTGTCCAACAACATCCCGATAGCCAGCACCAAACCCACGAGAGTTAAACTGTTTAGTGAAATGTTGAAGGCATAGAATAAGTTGAAGGCTGTGAACACGGATATGGGAATAGCCAGCGCGATAAACGAAACGATTTTCAGGTTTTTCAGAAACATCCACAACACAAAAATAGCCAAAAGCCCACCTACCAATGCCAAATTCATAATTTGGTCGATGTTTTTCTCCATGGTCTCGGCGAGGTTGGTTTGCACCACAATTTCAACATCATTGAGCGCCAGCTTTTTATTGAGTTCCACAATCTGATCCTGCACTTTGTGCGAAAGGTCGATAAGGTTGGCCTGCGCATCGCTCACCAGCAGCATCGAAACAGCGTCTAACCCGTTGACACGACTGATGGTTTCCTCTTCTTTCACTCCAAAATAAACATCGGCAACGTCCTTCAAATAAATCGGCCCTTCGGCCACAATAATGTTTTCAATATCCGAAACGTTGTCGTATTCGGCCGTAACGTGCACAAAATATTGTTTGTTGGAATCGTGCAGATATCCGGCAAAAGTACGGTTTCGGGAATTTTGCGAAATAGCGTTCCTCAGTTGTGCGGGGGTGATGTTGTAGGCTTCGCAAGCCGCCAAATCGTAGGTAACTTCAACAGAACGTTCGCTACCGCCAAACACCGAAACGGAGGCAATCCCGTCGATGTTTTCTATTTCAGACAGCACTTCTTTATCGACAATGTTGCGAAGCCGGTCGGTACCGCCGATACCCCTCACCTGCAGTTCCATAAATTGGTTGCTGAGCTGCTGCATATCCACCTTGTTCACCGTCACAATAAAATTATCGTCGAGGGTGCCGGCTATTTGGTCGATTTTTTCCTGAAGTTTTAGGAAAGTATATTTGAAATTGACATTTTGTTTGAAATCGACCTGAATGGTAGCTGTCCGGTTGTTGAGAAAGGATTCCATGTTTTCGATTCCTTCCAGGGTACCGATGGCACCCTCAATGGGAATAACCGCCTGGTTCTCCATGTACTTCGGGTCAACCTCAATGCGCGATTGCACCTGCACAAAAAGCATGGGCAGCTCCGCATTGGGCATCAACTCCACCGGCAACTGTTTGTAAGACACATAACCTAAAACAGTTAGTGCCAGGAACAACATGCTGATGAATATTTTTCTATTGATGATGAATTTCATAGTTTCTTTTTATTGGAACACTGATGACATGTTCTTGGAACACTGATGACACGGATTTTAATGATGTTCAATGATTTAATCGATCATTCGTGAAAATTTTCCTTCGAATTTCGGGTTTTTTGCCAAAATTCAAGAGTAGTCCTACTTCTACGTCAGTTGCTTTCAAATAATTAATCAATTGAAATTCATGTGCTTCAATTAAACATTCGGATGCTTTTAATTCCAAAACAACTTTATCCTGTACAACGATATCGGCATAATACTCGCCTACGATGAAATCATCATAAAAGACTTTTATTTGCTTTTGGCACTCACAAAATAATCCAGCTTTTCTTAACTCATACATAAGTGCATTTTGATAGACTTTTTCAAGAAACCCAAACCCCAACTTATTGTAAACGATATAAAAACACTTGATAATTCTATCGGTTATTTCTGAATGTAAGTAATTCGATTTCTGCATTTTTTTCAGTATAAATCAGTTAAACCAGCGTCATCTGCGTTCTATTCTTAAATTTTATTTTTAACAAACAATTCCCTGAACCGATCCAATACATCGAACACACAAGGAATAACGATTAAGGTCATTAAGGTGGATGTAACTAAACCGCCAATAACCGCCAAGGCCATGGGAGAACGGAGTGAAGCACTTTCTCCGAAACCAATGGTAAGCGGAAGCAAAGCTAAAATCGTCGTTAAACTGGTCATAATAATCGGGCGGATACGTTGTTGGCCTGCCTGAACAATCGCTTCTTTACGCTCCAATCCCTCGCGCATGAGTTGATTGATCCTGTCCACTAAAATGATTGAGTTATTTACCGCAATACCCACCAACATAATCACGCCGATAACGGCCATAATATTCAGTGTTTTCCCAAACAAAAAGAAGGTGACGATACTTCCGACAACCGCCAGCGGTATCGTCAGCAAGATGGTGAAGGGGTGAATCAGCGACTCGAACTGCGAAGCCAAAACCATATAGACTAAGGCAACGGAAAGCAACAAGGCAAAACCGAGGCTGTTGAGCGAGTCCTGCCGTTTTTCCTCTTCGCCTGTAACCTGAATGCGGTAATCGGGTTGCAAATCAATATCAGCAGTTGCTACGCGAATTTTTTCTGAAACTTTATCTAATGCTATGCCTTTATCTAATTGGGCTGTCACTTTTCCAATCCGGTTTTGATTGCGGCGAAAAATTTCTTTTGGTGAAACACCTTCTGTGATGTCGGCAATTTCGCTCAAACGGAATACTTGTGTGCCGGAAGTAATGGTCAGATTACCGATTTCGTTCAGTCCTTTCTCAGGTACTTTTATGGTGATGTCACGCATTTCTCCGTCTTTCTCCAATTTTCCGGCATTCTTGCCCTCCAATTGGTTTTGCAGCTGCGTAATTACGGTGTTGATGTTGATGTTATACATTCCTGCCCGAACCCTGTCCACTTTCACTTCCACTTCGGGAGCACCGTCCTCAACGGAGGTTTGAACGTTGAAAAGTCCATCGATGTTGAGCATTTTTTCTTTCACCTGGTTCACCACCGCCTCGATTTCGTCCAGATCTTTACCACGAACTTCTACAATCACCGGAGCTTCATCGGTTCCCAGAATGGATTTGAGCGCCGTTTGTTCCTGGGCAAAACTCACATCCAATCCGGGAATGTTTGCAGTAAGCTGGTCGATGGACGCAATTACCGATTCCGATGAAAGCGTTGAACCTGCTTTCAGTACGATTAAAATTTTGGCGGTATTCTCTCCTTCAAAAACAGCCCTTTCGCCACCCGCAATACCGGTGGACGGACCCGCCTGCGAATAAAGTGTTTCTAAGTTTTCACCGAGATAATCCGTGAGCACTTCCTCCAAATTCTTCACCATCCCTTCGGTGCGTTGCAATTCAGTTCCTTCCCGAAGTTTCAGCTCCACGGTAAATTCCCGGGTTTCGGTTTTAGGCATAAACTCGGTACCTATGAACGGAACCAACAAGAAAGACCCCAGTACAACTATGGTGGTAACAATAATGACTAACCATTTCACGCTTAATACATTTGCGAGAAACCTTCCGTATCCGCCCACACGCACCGATTTTTGTTTCACCGGTGCCTTTTTGTTTTTGTAGAAACGGTGATACATCATCGGAATCAGGAAAATAGCCACAAACAATGACGATATGAGGGAAAAAGCTACTGTCCAGGCCTGGTCCTTAAATAATTCGCCTGAAACTCCGTGCATATACACAATGGGCAAAAACACCACAATGGTAGTAAGGGTAGAGGCCGTGATGGCACCGCCTACCTCAGCTGTGCCGTTGATGGCGGCATCTTTTGCGCTCATGCCGTTTTCGTGGTTCCTAAAAATATTTTCCATCACCACAATGGCATTGTCAACCAACATTCCCGCTCCAAGGGCGAGACCGCCCAAGGTCATAATATTGATGGTGAGCTGGTTGAAATACATTAAGTTGAACGTGGCAATAATGGAAATTGGAATGGCGACGCTTACAATAAGCGTAGTTCCAAAACGACGAAGAAACACGAAGAGCACGACCACCGCTAATAATATCCCGAAAAGTAAGGTGTCCTTAACCTCGCCGATGGCATTGCTGATAAAAGTTCCTTGGTTGGAAACGCGGGTAAGCTTGTACCCCGGCAAGGCTTTCTCGATTTGCACCATGGCTTCGTCGATCTGCTCCACCGCTTTCACCGTATTGTATTTTGTTTCTTTAAATATCGAAAGTCCTACGCAGCGCTCACCGTTGATACGCACAATGTTTACCGGCTTTTTGTTGCCCTGAAAAATAGTGGCCACATCCCTCAAATAAATCGGCGCCCTTTCAATGGAAGTTTGCCCTTCCGTTCCGGTGCGCACCGCCTTATAGCCTACAATCAGGTTTTCGAAATCCTGAATGTCCCTCAACAAACTAATCCCTTTAACGATATACTGCATACCCAGTTCGCTGATGCGCCCCCCGGAAACATTCTGGTTGAAATTCTGGATGCGCGTGCTCACTTCATCCATCGTAAGGTTTTGAGCTTCTAAGCGGTAAGGGTTGGTTTTGATTATAATCTCGCTTTCTTCCTGCCCCGAAAGTTCCACTTCTGCCACGCCTTCCAAACGCACCAACTCATTACGGATGTAATTTTCGGCTACTTTCCGGATTTCATTCATGTCCTTTATTTCGGAATGCGTGAGTCCGAGGACAACAACCGGCGAGGTATTGGGGTCGTGCTGGGTAATTTTCAGTTCATCGATTTCGGAATTTTGCGTCAGCGCGTTCAGTGCCTTTTGTAAGTCAAGGAAGGCTTCGTCCATGTCTTTTTTCCAGGCATATTCCACTGTAATTTGTGCCGAACCCACTTTTGTGACGGAAGTAACTTCGATAACATCGGATTGACGAATGGCCAGGGCTTCGATGCCTTCAACAAATTGTTTCTCCATTTCTTCCGGCGGCCGCTCGCCCGATTTCACCTCCACAAAAATACGTGGCGAATTCAAATCGGGGAAGAGATCAACACCCAGCTTATCGAATGAAATGTAGCCCAGCAGGATTACCCCGAGCACCACCATTAAAATCGTTACCGGATAATTGACCGAAAATTGAGTTAATTTCTTCATGTTGTGATTTTCAAATAATGCAGTTTCCGCGCATCGATTAAAGTATTACTTTCACTTTCGAGTTGTCGCGCAGCGTTTCAAATCCTTTTATAATCAGGCGGTCATTTCTGGTCAGACCTTCGGTAACTTCAATGGAATTTTGATCTTCAATCCCGGTGGTGATCCATCGGTTGGAGGCAGCACTGTTGCGGCCCACCACAAAAACGTATTTGCCACGGTTGCCGCTCATCACAATGCTTTTCGGGATTACAATCGCGCTGTCTTTTTGAGCAGTAATGATATCGGTTTTCACAAACATCCCGGGGCGCAATTTCAAATCGGGATTATTGATGAGGAGCTTTCCGCCAAAGGTTCGGGTCTCCGTACTTATCATGGGTGAAAGTTCGCTCACCACACCTTTCAGGGTATCTTCCACAATGGTGTAATTCGTCACAATCACTTCCTGCCCCAGTTTTACTTCCGAAATATTTTTTTCGGGCAGGTTGATGTCCACATACATTTTATCGTAGGCCATTAGGCTAACCATAGCTTGCCCCGAAGTAACACGAGTACCTTTGGTGTAGTAGGGCAGTTCAACAATAACACCTGAAAAAGGAGCAATGATGTTCATTTTCGCCAGTGAAAACTGGGCACTTTCAAAATCATAGCGGGCATTGGTTTTCGATACCTCCGAATTGCGCAGTTCACGCAAGGTAACGCCGCCTTTATCGTAAAGCGATTTTTGCTTTTCATACTCCTGCTCCGAGATGTCTAAGTTTAGCTTTTTTGCCTCCAATGCAATGTTATTCACGTATTCGGCATCCTCTAATCGAATGATTACCTGCCCCTCTCTCACCCGGTCGCCCAATTTATAAGTGGAACCGGTAGCCGGATTTTTCATTAAATGATATTCGCCGGCAATTTGCGCACTAAGCGCAGTTTCGTATATAGATTTTGCGGTGCCGGTAGTGTTGATGAATTGACTAATGCTTTTCAGCTTCACATTTTCTACGGATACAGGAACAGCCAGTTCCGTTGCTTCCGATTGTGGTTGGGTATTGCACGAAATAGCAGCTATGGCCAGTGCTGCAATAAATGTTGTTAATTTTATATTCTTCATGTTGTAACTATTTGCAAAGTGACTATTGATGTTTAAAATTTTTCATTTCCGTTTTCCTTCAAATACAGTTCCGATGGCAAAACCGCCGAATCTTTTTCAAAATCGTACAAGGTTTGTATTTTCAGGTTCAACAACTCAATTTTATAGTTGATGAGCGATTGTGCCATTGAAATTTTTTTCTCCGAAAGCTGTGTTTGAAAGAGGTTGAGATCCATTCCGGTGAGGTCGCCGTTTTCGTAACGTTCCAGGTTAATTTCGTAGGTCAGTTGCGCGTTAATTTCGTTTTGTTTGGCAATATCAATTTGGTTCTGCTGGTTTTGCAGGTTGCGATACGCCTGGCGGATACCAATGACAATTTGCTTTTTCTCTTCGGTTAAATTGAGCTCCACCGATTGAATGGAAGCCTCGGCAGCGGCAATACGCGCCTTTTTTTCACCCCAGTCGAAAAGCGGAATATTGAAACTCACCTGCACCGATGGGCTGCTGGTTGGGTTATCAAAAATGTTCGACAAATTCGGATCGTCGCCGGAGATACCGAGACGCAGGTTCATGTCGCCACGAAATTCATTCAATGCTTTGGTTTGGATGAGATCAAACTGGCTGTTTTCGATGTCGATTTCGCGCTGCCGCAATTCCATCCTCGAATTCAACCCGTTATCAATGGCTTTCTGCAAATCCACCGGCACGGAACTGGCGGTAACATCCGCGAGCACCACAATGTCTTCAAAAAGGTCCATTCCGAGGTATAGCTTCAGTTGATCTTTGGCATTTTCGAACACTACCTCGCGGTTTTGCAGGCTCGACTTAGCAGTAGCCAAGTTCAGTTCAGCCTGGTATTGTTCCTCTTTCGCTGCTAAACCGGCTTCCACCTTGTTTATAATGATGTCGTAACTTTTCTGCGTGTTCGTCAGTTCTTCCCTGGCAATTTCCAAATCCTTTTGAGCCATAAAAACATTATAGAAATACTGCGTCACGTTCTTTTCGAGGTTTAATCGTTGAATGGCGTAACTTATATTAGCGTTTTCGTAACTCAATTCCAATTGTCTTAAATTCATTTTCAACCTGTTGTAAGTGAACAAAGGCTGGTTGAGGTTCAGGAATAAGTTATTGTAGAAAACATTGCTTTCTGAATTGTTGGCGGTTGACGAGCTGTTTTGCCACCCAAATTCATTGGATAGCGAAATGGTTCCATCGGAAAATAAGATGGGTTGAGCCACCAGAAAGCGCGCACTTGTTCCCAGATTTTTGTTGGTGTACCATTGCGAAACGCGGTTGTCGAACCGCCGCTGATTGCTATATCCCATCGGGTTTACCTCAAGCGAAAATCGCGATTTCAAGGCTGCCCGTTGTGCTTCAAGGTTCTTCTGGAAACGTAAAAGGTTAAGCCGCGATTGTTGCAAGTCAGGACTGCCCGTTTCGGAGATTAGTAATGCTTTTTCAAGGGTGAGGGTTTCTTGCGCTTCGAGTTGCGGGATTGAAAACCCCAATAGCACTATCAACCCTAAATAAACTACTTTTTGCATCGTGTTGAATTTTATTCGTTTCATTCGATTATACTTGAATTATTGTTCTACTAATTTAACGGCATCCGCAAATAATATTTTCAATTCCGATTTGTTGGAAAGTTCCACTACGGCCGTATCGGAGGAGAAATAGTAAGCCCCGAGGTTGACCCAGCCGGCGTCCGCATTCTGTGCAGAGAGAGCTGCCTCTTCTGCGCCGTCATCCGTGTAGATGGTGAAATGATAGTCGCCTTTTTCATCGCCTCCGCCCCTGCGCCCAAAACCTCGCGACTTATAGAAATGAAAATACACGTCGTAGTAGCCCGGTTGTTTCACCGGCAGTCTCCATTTTGCTTTTAAACTGCCGTCGCCGCTTTTGATGTAGTAGGCCGATCGGACGTATTGCCCATAAAAATCAGAGTTGGTAACCAGAGTCCAGTTGGCGGGCGGCCTCCAGTAATTCATCCCGGAGTATTTGCTTTTGTTTTCTTCTTTCTTGAGAATCCATTTTTCCAGCAGGCTAATCTCTTCATGACTGTCAACGCTAAATCCCGGATCTTCGTTATCCACTATTACTTCGTTGGGCAGGCTCATTTGAACCGGCGTTTCCGAAATGGTTTCGCCCTCAACCGGGGTTGCCTTCGGATCTTCCTGAATATCACGAAAAAACTCCATCATAGTTTGTGGAATATTCTGCGAAGTCATAGTGTTGATGATGATCATACGCGGATCGGCATCAAGAAGGTAGCTCAGATCCTTGGTTTGATGCGGCTCCAAATAAACCAGTTTATTGATCATATCGTCGCTGCCGCCTCCCGGTCCTCTGCCGCGCCCGCTGCCCGGTCCGCCGCCACCCAGCCTGAAGCTGAATTTTACCAAACCAGCGGTTTCCGAAAAATTGCTTGCTTTGAGCGTGACCATGGTTCTCATTTTGTCACCGGATTTTACCTTTATAGCTTTTACAGGGGAGAAAAGATAACCGGGCAAACTTTTTGCGTTGAACCAGTCGTCCATGATGGGGATAAGTTCCAGGCCAAATTCGTCTTTTATTTTTTGTGCAAACACCTCAAAAGAGATGTTCTTAAATCTAAATTCAGTCAGCATATTTTGCAGGAAGCTCTGAAATTCTTTTTGTCCGGCCTTCCATTCAATCATGGAAAACAGGTCATCGCCTTTCAGTTTTATAACACTTTCGATGATAGCCTTTTGCTTGGGGTCGGCAAGAATTTGCTCAAAGGTGCTGTCCTGTAATGCAATATTCGCGCGCTCCTCATTGCTTTGGCCTTGCATGCTGCCCATAAAAATCGAACGCATGTCGGTCACCTGGCTTTTCAGGTAAGCCTCAAAAATCCGGTTCGTAATAGGCCATTTGTCCGACTGGATGTTGTTTTGAAAGTTATACAACATGGGGAAAATGAAATACGGATTTGATGCTTGCACGGTGCTCATACCTCCGCGTCCACCGCGCCAGTTTCGTTCCATTTCGGTAGTGAAGGTGCTCAGGAAATCGTTCAGCACCCGAAGTTCCAAGTCCTGTGGCGTGGAATTTTCACTGCCACGCCCCCATCGTTTCACCCGTTCTTTTTGGTTTTCAAAATCGGCCGATTGCATCATGAACCCTTTTTCGGGAATCAACACTTGTTCCGGTTGCACAAATTCTTGTTTTGATGACCAACTGCGCGGATAAGTTTTAAACTGCGCGGGCACTTCCACAAGCATCAAACGAGGAAATGAGTAGCTCAGATTGTACGTACGTTCAAAATCCTGAAAACGCTCAGTAATAATGCTCGAAATGGTGTCTTTGCTCTCCGGGAAGGCTTCGTTAAAAAAATCGTGACCTTCAACATACCAAACACCGAATTCCACCTTTTCACCTTCTAATGTCTTCTGCTTGTAATCGCCGATTGCCAATGTAATCGCAGTCAAAGCATGTTCGTTTGTAAAGTTGAAATTCCCGATAGAAACCTCCGTAATCTCGCCTTGTGAAACAGCCTGCAATCCCGCTCGGGTTTTCACGGTTAAATCAAATTTCATAAACTGCGGCTGGTACCAGCTCACGTTTTCGGAACTATACGTTACGCCTGCTTTTGGATACCAATTGGTTTCGGGAGTAAGCAGCACATAATCGGGTGTCAGGAAAGCATATCGCTTGTCAACATTGATCACGAATTTCCCGTATTTCTCCTGAAAGGTTTCTTCTTCGATGTCGAGGTAGCACAAACGCTCGTCTATTTTCCCCGAATAGGAAAATTCCACTTTTGCCTCTTCTCCAGGTGCTATATTTATTTTATCCTGAATGATTATTAAATGCTTTTCACGCAGGAAAGGGGTTTCTGTACCATTTAGTTTCAGACTGTTAATTTTCAACCCGTTGTTCAAACTGAAAATGAGTTTGTCCAGTGCTTCGCCGCTTTCGTTGTGCAAACTCACTTCCGATGTGGCTACGAGGCTATCTCCCTGGTGTTGAACAGAAATATTTTGGGCGACGATGCCCGGCATTGCTTCGTCCACGTATTTGTTGTTCAATTCAATGGCATCGACCCTGAGCTTTTCGTCAAGCTTAAAGTTGTGGATGTGCGTGTAGGCTAAATATGCGCCTCCCGCAATAAAAATCAAACTAAAAACAAGCGAAAAAATGGTCATCCCTTCGGATTGGGGAAGCCGTTTCAGTAAAAATATAGTAGCGAAAATAAAGCCAAGACCAAGGGATAAATAGATACCGCGGTGGATTAAAATGGTTTCTAAGTTCCCAAAACCCACAATATCGGAGCTGAGCATGGGAATATTGAAGGCCATGTAATCGAAAAGGTAATAGTACTTCGCCTGAATGAGAAACAAGGTGATGCCGATGTATCCCAGAACAAGTACAAAAGTAATAGCCTGGTTGCGGATAACGCTCATCAGTAAAAACGACAAACCCATGATGAATACCAACGTAGGCACACTGATCGTGATAAGATAAACCGCATAGGATGCCCAGCTAATGCCAGTATTTTTTGCCAGCAGGTTAAAAATGAGTGCCATGATTACTACGGCAATGTTCAGCACTAAAAATACCTGAAGGTTGCCCCAGGTTTTCCCTATTACGTATTCGCCGTTGGTCATCGATCGCATATAGATAACCTCCGTGGTGTCTAATTTTTTGTCGCGTTTCAGGAAGTCGGACGCCAGAAATACGGCAATGATAGCTTGCGCTACGTTCAGGATTAACAGGTTGAAATACGGAATGGCACTTGGTATGGCGCGGATAGCCCAGCCGTCGGCGCCACCGCCTTGAATCACCATTCCGAAGTTCATGCTAAACAGCACCAACAACGAAAGGATACCAAAAATGCGAAAAAACCAACTGCGCAGCAGGGTTTTACGCTCGTATTTGGCGATGGACAATATGTTGTGAATTGATATCATTTTTATACTTTTCTGTTAAACTTTACTCCAATGGTTTAATTTGTTCTCCATAAAATGCACGTAGGCATGTTCCAGGTTGGGGCGTATTTGCTCTCCGTAGTAGCCGTTGATGTTGTTGGCCACCACTTGCACCTCCCACCCGCCGTCGATGGGAATAGTAGAAATTACAGGATATTTTTCGTTAATTTCCAAGTATTCTTTTTCGGTGGCTTTAATGAGCCAAACGTGCCCTTCAGCCTCCTTCACCAATTGTTCGGGAGAGCCTGAAAAAGCCAGGTTGCCGGTGTTGAGCAGCGCCATATTGTCGCAGGTGCTCGAAATATCACCAACAATGTGTGTCGAGAGGATAATAATCACGTCGCGTGTGCTAATAGTGGAAAGCAGATTGCGGAAGCGGATGCGCTCCTCCGGATCGAGGCCGGTGGTGGGTTCATCAACAATAATAATTTTAGGGTCGTTGATGAGCGCCTGTGCAATTCCAAGGCGGCGTTTCATTCCGCCCGAAAGTTTATTGGCATTGCGGTCGCGGGCTTCAAAAAGGCCCACTTCTTCGAGCATTTGTTCCACCGCCGTACGACGTGATGCCGCGTTTTTCATCCCAGATAGACGTGCCGCATAATCCAAAAATTCGTAGGTTTTCAGTTTCGAGAAAAAGCTAAAGTCTTGAGGTAGGTAACCCAACATGGAGCGTATTTCGCGACGGTTTTTGGCCAAATCCAGATCGTTTACGGTTACTTTACCGCTGCTGGGCTTCATCAGCGTGACCAAAATCCGCATTAAGGTGGATTTCCCTGCTCCGTTGGGGCCAAGTAAACCAAACATGCCGTTGGGTATTTCAAGGTTGAGGTTTTTTATTGCATAACTACCTCCCTTGTATATTTTGTTGAGATTTTCAATCTTTATGTGCACGGTTAAATTTTGTTGTATATGATGTGAAACAAGGGGTTTGACTAAAATGCCGCTGAATAGTTTAAACGCTCAACCAAAATTTGCTTATTTTGCATTTTAGCCGCTTCTTTGCACTCTTCTTTCAAAATAAAAAATGGAACGGCCAAAAATTACGATTTACACCGATGGCTCAGCGCGCGGAAACCCCGGCCCGGGCGGTTACGGAATTGTGATGCTTTCGGGCAAGCACCGCAAGGAGCTCTCCGAAGGATACCAACATACCACCAACAACCGCATGGAACTACTGGCCGTAATTGTTGCTCTGGAAGCACTAAAAATAGACGGATGTGAGGTAACGGTTTATACCGACTCGAAATATGTAGCCGATGCCGTAACCAAAGGTTGGGTGTTCAATTGGGTGAAAAAGCGTTTTAAGGGCAAAAAGAACCCCGATTTGTGGCTGCGTTTTCTCGAAATTTACAAAAAACACGTGGTGAACTTTGTTTGGGTGAAAGGACACGCCAACAACCCGCTTAACGAACGCTGTGACGAACTGGCCGTGCAGGCTTCCATGCAACCCACCTTATTGGAAGATGTGGGCTATGCGCCATAACGATTTAGTTTTTACGGCTTTGAAGCCGGTAGAGGTAGAGCCCTGCATCAATACAAATTCGTACCATGTATTATGGTTCATTGCTTTTCCCGAAGCGGAATTTGAATGTTGAACGAAGTGCCGTCGGTTCGCGGGTTGACATCCACCAGGGCACAGGCGCAATAGAGGACCTCGGGAAACCCGTCGTCACCAATCAGTAGCTGTGGCCGTTCTAAGCGGTCCACTTTAAGAATTTCCCCATTTTCCAGCTCAACTTCTTTTGGCATGAAAAAAGGGTTTGCGGGAGCTGCCCATTGAATGCCGTCGTCTGATTCCAAAATGGCCAACCCCGGTTCGTTGTTGGTGATACGGCCCGAAAAATCTTTCAGCACGACATAAAACTTTTTGTGGGTGTTGTGGTACCACACGTAGGGGTCTTCGCCGCTGGCAATTTTGCCGTCGTCCATGCGGATGTCGAAAACAAAATCGTTAGCCGCAACAAAAGGGCCCGTGGGCGAATCGCTCAAAGCCACCCCGTGAATGCCCCGCCAACTGGGGTTGTAGAAATTCCCTTTAAAATAGAGCAGGTATTTCCCGTCGGAAGGCCGGTAAACTACTGAAGGATTTACCACAATCAGGTTGTCGGGTTTCGGTTCAGTGCCTTCGGGCGAAGGGTTTACCACTGCATCGGGCTTTACCCTTGTACGTGGCGACAGCAGTGGTTTGTCGGGTCGTACAAAATTACCGTCCACCAAATCCTGAAACGAACTGAATTCAATTACGCCAATCTTCTGGTTTTGCTGAACTCTGTTCCTAAGGGTTAGGTTTTCGCCCAACGAACCTTTGGGCTGAACGCCGGGGTCTTTTGAACCGATGAAATACAAATAATACTTGCCGTTGAATTTCCGGACGTGCGGGTTGTGCACCATTTGGGCGTCCCAGGCGGAAGAATCGCCTTGCAGGGCACGGCCGGTCAGTATTATTTTTTGGAATTTGAAATCACGGTCGGGAGATTCGGAAACGGCATAAGCAATTTTTGAATTCAGTACCCAGGAGTCGCTGAAAACTGGAACCGAATCGCCACATTCCCAAGTAGAATAGAGCATGTGGTATTTTCCGTCGTCGCTTTTTACCACACTGCCGCCCCACACAAAGCGGTCAGGATCGTTCAAGGCACTCGGCCCTGATAGCACATCGCCTGTAACATGGGCGCTTACCGGCAACGCTTCCACTTCGATTGTTGCCGGAGGATTTTCATTGCATGACCAAAAGGCGCATAGAGCAAAAATCAATAAAATTGAGTTTTTCATAGCAGAAATTTTGAAATTAGTCCATGGAATTTCAGCAACGAGAACCCACTAACTGGCCTTTAAACGTTGGATGCCGGAGCGGTTTAATTTATTTTCGGCGTATTCTTTTGTGACTACCAACTTTTTAATTTGCTGCGAAGGAGAATGGAACATGGCATCGTTCATGATGTTTTCGCAGATGGAGCGCAATCCTCTTGCGCCCAATTTGAATTCGAGCGCCTTCTCAACCACGTAGTGCAAGGCATCTTCTTCAAATTCAAGTTCAATGCCATCGATTTTGAAAAGCTTTTTATACTGCCGGATAATTGAATTTTTTGGTTCGGTTAAAATGCTGCGCAGAATTTTTGCATCCAATGGATCGAGGTAGGCCAAAACGGGCAATCGTCCGATGATTTCCGGGATAAGCCCGAAAGCCTTCAAGTCCTGAGGCGACACATATTGCAACAGGTTTTCCCTTTCAATCCTGTCGGCCTCTTTTGCTGCGCTATAGCCAATCACTTTTGTGTTGAGGCGGCTGGCAATTTTGCGTTCAATGCCGTCGAAAGCACCGCCGCACACAAAAAGGATATTTTTCGTATCAAGCGGAATCAATTTCTGTTCCGGATGCTTGCGCCCCCCCTGTGGAGGAACATTCACCACTGAACCTTCCAACAATTTCAGCAAACCTTGCTGAACGCCTTCGCCCGAAACATCGCGGGTGATTGAAGGATTATCGCTTTTGCGGGCAATTTTGTCGAGTTCGTCGATAAACACAATGCCGCGTTCAGCTGCTTCCACATTGTAGTCGGCAGCCTGAAGCAAACGTGTCAAAAGGCTTTCGATGTCTTCACCCACATAGCCGGCTTCGGTAAGCACCGTGGCATCCACAATGGTAAACGGGATGTGCAACATTTTTGCAATGGTACGCGCCAGCAAAGTTTTACCGGTACCGGTTTCGCCCACAAGAATGATATTCGATTTTTCAATCTCGGTTTCGTCATCATCAACGCGCTGTTGCAATCGTTTGTAGTGGTTATACACCGAAACGGCAAGGATTCGTTTCGCCTGATCTTGCCCAATAACATATTGATCCAGGAATTCTTTTATTTCCCGGGGTTTTAAAAGCTTTACCCCTTCGAGGTTGAAGGAGTTGTCTTTTTTTGTCTCTTCCTGGATAATGGAATGTGCCTGCTCCGCACAGCGATCGCAGATGTGCCCGTCGATACCGGCAATCAGCAAATTAACTTCCTTTTTTTCACGTCCGCAGAACGAGCATTTATCCATTTTTTGTTTGTTAGCCATTATTTTTTGTCCCTCACCAAAATTTCGTCAATCATTCCGTAATCCACCGCTTCATTGGACGTCATCCAGTAATCGCGGTCGGAATCGTGTTCAACTTGCTCATATGTTTTGCCTGAATGCTCGGCAATAATCGTGTAAAGTTCCTTTTTGATTTTCATTATTTCACGGGCGGTAATTTCAATGTCGGAAGCTTGTCCGGATGCCCCACCCATGGGTTGATGAATCATGATGCGTGAATGCCGCAAAGCCGAACGTTTTCCTTTTTCGCCCGCCGTGAGCAATACTGCGCCCATTGAGGCCGCCATTCCGGTGCAAATAGTAGATATGTGTGCGGTAATGTATTGCATGGTATCGTAAATCCCTAATCCTGCATGCACCGAGCCACCGGGGGTGTTAAAATAAATTTGAATGTCTTTTGCCGGATCCGTTGATTCGAGAAACAGTAGTTGAGCCTGAATAATATTGGCAACGGTATCGTCAATTGGTACACCCAAAAAGATGATACGGTCCATCATCAAGCGTGAGAAAACGTCCATTGAGGCAACGTTGAGCTGCCGCTCCTCAATAATGGTAGGCGAAATGTAGTTGCTGTACATCGAGTTGTAGCGGTGCATTGTCAAACTACTGATTCCTGCGTTATGTAACGCGTATTTTTTAAATTCGTTGCTATTTTTCATTTTGTAATCTTGCATTAAATAAAAGTAACTCTGTAAAGTTCGTTGAAAAGCGAATTACAAAGTTACAAAAAAGATTGTTGCTGATTCTTCCAGCAAAGTTTTATCGTACGTGAAGAGGAATTACTTCATCATTTCGTTAAATTCCTCCTGCTTAATCTCTTTATTCAGTAGTGTTGCTTTTTCTTTCACAACAGCCACGACTTTGTCTTCATAAAGTTTATTGTAAATCCGCTCTCTTTCTTCGGGCTTTTCTAAAATTACTTTTGCGAACGACTCCAATTGTTCCTCAGGAATATCGTAAATCCCATATTGATTGTATTGTGCCCGCGCCATTTCCTTACTAAAAGCACTGATTTCTTCAGCGCTAACTTTTAATTCGTTACTTTTAATAATACTCTCTTTGATTAGCTGCCATTTTAAATCGGAAATAAAGAAACCAAATTCATTTTCCACCTGTTCTGAAGTTACTTCTTTATTCGCGGTATTCAACCAGCGTTTCAAGAATTCTTCTGGCAGTTGCGGATTTACTTGTTCCACTAATTTATCGCGAAGATCAAGGGCAAACTTATGATCCGAAGAATAGCTTAAGTTTTTTGCCAGATCTTCTTTTATCTGATTTTTAAAATCTTCGGTAGTCTTTATCTCGGTTTCTTCGCCATACACTTTTTTGAAAAGTTCTTCATTCAATTCTGCCTTTTCAAATTTCAATATTTCGGTAATTGTGAATTTGAAATTGCTGTTCAGTTCGTCCGCTTGTTCGTGGCTGATGTCGAGCATGTGCCCCACCTCATGGCGATTGTCAAAAGCTTTTACCGGATCGAAAACAAGTACATCGTCTTTCTTTTTACCAATAAATTCGTTTTTGGTTTTTTCATCTTTCAACATGTCGATGGCAATCAAAACCCCTTTGGGTTGAATCCCATCTTCCACTTCCTCCCCATTTTCGTCGAGTTGAACAAAATCACCACGCACCGAACTGTTGTCTTTTACCTCATCATCAGGAACATTCTGCCCCAACTGCATCTCGGCGGTTTCTATTTGTTTTTCAACCATATCGTCAGTAACGGAGATGGTATAATAATCAAATTCATTGTTTTCGTCAATTGTAATATTGATTTCGGGAGCGAGACCAATGTCGAAAGCAAATTCAAAATTTTCGTCGGTGTTCCAGTTGATGTCTTTTTGAAGCTCTTCGTTAGGAATCGGTTCGCCGAGGATGTTCAATTTCTCATCGATTAGATAGGTTGACAAATTCCGGGACAGGAGTTTGTTCACTTCTTCAACAAGAACACCGGCCCCAAACTTTCTTTTTATGAGATTGGCCGGAACTTTTCCAGGCCTGAACCCCGGGATGGAAGCTTTTTGGCGATATTCTTTTAACTGATCGGCTACTGTTTTTTCGTAATCCGCTTTTTCGATGGTTACTTTGAGAACGGCATTCACGTTGTCAACATTTTCCCTGACAATATTCATAATGATAAAATTTAATTCACGAACCTTTTAAAAACAACCGCCAACACTTTCCACAAAAAGAAAGGTCGGCGGTTTTGTGCGGGCGAAGGGACTCGAACCCCCACGCCATAAGGCACTAGATCCTAAGTCTAGCACGTCTACCAATTCCGCCACGCCCGCAAATAGCGGCGCAAAGGTAAAATATTTTTTTAAATAGTAAAGGGTGTTGAAAATGAAAATATCAAAATCATTAAAATTATAAGCTCTTAACATCGAATCATTTACGCTATTTCCATTCCACTATTGTTCCCCGTTTTTCATCTTGAAGCGCGACGGGGATCGATTCTTTGATTTCGCGCCAGAGCAAGTTGATCAGTTTGTGTTTGGCAAAGTGGCGGGAATAGACTAAACTCACTTCGCGCAATGGTTTTACATTGGAGAACGAACGGACATTAGCCATGCGGCCTTCCGACATGCTTTCTTTTGCCAATTCCGGGATGAGGGTTAATCCCCCTTCACGGTCCACCAAATTCATTAAAGTTTCCAACGAACCTGCCTCAAAATGGAAAGGCAACTCACTGTCCATAGCGCCCATGAAGGAACAAAGATTGATCACCTGGTCGCGAAAACAGTGCCCATCGCTTAAAAGCCAGATTTCCGGAGTTGCAATGTCTTTTACCGTGATCTCTTTCTTGTTATAAAGTTTATGCGAAGGACTCGCATAGATGAGCATTTCCTCATAAAAGATCGGTTTCTCGATAATCTTGTCTTCTTTTAGCGGAGTGGCCAGAATCCCAACATCAATTAAATCTTTTTGTAAAAGGTTTACAATGTTTGCAGTAGTTTCTTCCACTACTCTTATAAAGATGTTCGGATATTTTCGTTTATATTTTCCAATGAATATCGGTAAAAGATAGGGCGCCATGGTGGGTATAATCCCGATGCGAATCAATCCGGAAACCTGATTTTTATGTTCTTTTACGATGTTGTTGATTTCTTCGGATTGCTTTAAGGTGATTCGTGCCTGCTCAACAATGCGTTGCCCAACATCGGTAGGGATAAGCGGATGTTTGCTCCGATCGAAAATGATGATCTCAAGATCCTCTTCCAGCTTTTTAATTTGCATCGAAAGGGTAGGCTGCGTGATGAAACAATGCTCGGCGGCTCTTCCAAAGTGGCGATAAGTATCCACTGCCACAATGTATTCCAACTGCGTTAATGTAATCATTTTGATTTTTGATTTTGGTTTTAAAAATAGACAAAATCTATGAAAGCCTGTCTGATTACGTGAATATTTAATATTTAGTTGCTTTACTTACAACTGTTGCCCTTTCCGTGAAATGCTTTTACCGATTTTCGGATAAAATAGTAATTTTGCACAAAACGACAGATAAAATGAGACATTCCATATTACTTATAGGATTGGCATCCATGATTTTATTGATTTCGTGCGGCCCCTCGGATGAGGAAAAAGCCCGCACAAAGCTTAATTACGCTCAGGCTCTGCTGGAGAGGAACGACACGGTGGCCGCTTTGCTTCAATTAGACAGCATTTCAAAATTGTACCCTAAGGCAATGTATGCTGTGAATTCGGCTAAAAACCTGACGAATCAAATCAATTTTGATTTATTGCAAAAAAGCGAAACCAAACTGGATTCGCTAAATGCAAAAATTGAAACGTTGGAGAAATCGTTCATCAAAGAGAAAACGCAGTACGACCGCTACACCCAATACATTCACAAGCGGCAGACCTTCGACCGGGCCTGGAAACGCTCCTACATACAGGTGCACCTTGACGAGCGCGGCGAATTGTATTTGAGCAGTAATTACCATGGTGAAACTTCGCTCAACCATTATGCATTGCGTGTTTATGACAGCGGCGATGCCGCTAAAACCGATTCAATTCCGGTGGGGGATGTGGACAACCACCAAAGTGATTTTATGGAGGCGAAGTGGGAAAAGGTTACCTACCGCAATGGGCGCGACAATGGAGTAATCGAATTTATCGCCCAAAATGCCGACCGGAATTTAAAAGCCGCTTTCCTCGGCAAACGATATTATTACATCATTTTGGAAACCTACGATAAACAGGCAGTGAAAGACGCGCTGGCCTTGTCGAAAGCATTAAAACGCCGAACTGCATTGCAGGCTGAATTAAAAAGCCTGCAAAACAAGCTATAATCAAACTATTTTTTCCACATTTTCGGGTGGATTGGCTAAAATTGCCTTGCTGCCGTTCACTACAATCGGACGTTGCAGCAAACGGGGGTTTTCAGCCAGTATTTTAATCCATTCATCATCGCTCAACTCTTTTCCACGGTACTTTTCGATGTAATCTTTTTCGTGTGTTCGAACAAAGTCAAAAGCACTTTTGCCGCTTTTTTCGACGATGTCCTTCAATTCGTTTTCCGAAATCCCGTCAACTAAGTATTTCACCACTTCAATGTCGTAACCTTTTTCTTCGAGAAAAGCTAAGCCTGCCCTGCTTTTTGAGCAGCGTGGATTGTGATAAATCTTCATAACGATATGGTGTTTACTTTTGATGTAACGGTAATAATCTTCCTGCGCACGGTAGCTTTTGTCGCCACCGCTAACGTATTCGTTTTTCAGCGCCGGGTCAAGAATCCGTGCTTTCGAATTGTCTTTTAACTGAATGTTAAGCATTTCTTTTAATTCGCTGCGTATTTCTTTGTCGTATATCGGGCAAGCCACTTCTACCCTGCGGTTCAGGTTTCGGGGCATCCAGTCGGCTGATGATATGTACATTTTTTCATCGCCGCCATTGCCAAACAGAAAAATGCGCGAGTGTTCCAGGTATTTATCGACAATGCTAATTGCCGAAACGTTTTTTGCCAGTTC
Organism: uncultured Maribellus sp.; assembly: GCA_964572085.1. Taxonomy (GTDB): domain Bacteria; phylum Bacteroidota; class Bacteroidia; order Bacteroidales; family Prolixibacteraceae; genus Draconibacterium. Next base: position 24,145 of record CAZNEV010000011.1, read on the forward strand.
CGGGTCGATGCTGATACCAAAAATTCCGCGGACAATTAATTTAATCTCAACCCCGGCCCGTCCTGCTTCAACGATTTTCTTCATCATCACCGGGTCGATGAGGCTGTTCATTTTCAAAATCATAAAGCCTTGTTTACCATTTTGTGCCAGCTCAATCTCCTTGTCCATTTGCTTCAGGAAGATACTCTTCATTTTAAACGGACTGACAATGAGGTGCTGATAGTCGAAGTGTTGATAGTTATGTTTAAAGAACTCAAAAATGTTGGCTACTTCATTTGCCAGTCGTGGGTCGGAAGTCATCAATCCGTCGTCGGCATACACGCGTGCAGTTCCTTCGTGGAAATTTCCGGTGCCAATGTAGGCGTAGTTCCGGTAAGTTCCACCTTCCTTCCGGTTTATCCAGGCAAGTTTGCTGTGTACCTTTATTCCAGGCACACCATTAATAACATTCGCGCCTTCTTCCTGCAATTTGTTCGACCAAAAAATATTGGCTTCTTCATCGAAACGGGCTTGCAGCTCGATAACTACGGTTACAATTTTTCCGTTGCGCACGGCATTCAACAGGGCATTCACCACTTTTGAATCGGAAGCCACGCGATAAATCGTTACGCCAATTTCCTTTACCTGAGGATCGATAGCTGCTTCGCGCAACAAGTCGATAAAATGGTTGAAGGTTTGGTAAGGGTAATGCAGCATTACGTCTTTTTTGCGCAACATCCGTAAAATACTGGTATTTGTCGGCAAATCTTTGTGCCTGAACGGGGTGAGTTTTGTATAATAGTGTTTCCGTTTCCCGATTTCAGGGAAATTCATAAAATCTTTATGGTTATGATAGCGCCCACCTGCAATGGCATTTTCCGCTTTGTCGATCCGCATTTTTTTGAAAATAAAATTCTTCAAATCATTGGGCATATCCCTATCGTGAATCAACCGGACGGGTTTGCCTGTTTTTCGTTTTTTCAGGCTGCTTGTCATTTTTTCGACGAAGCTTTTTGAAATATCATCATCGATATCCAATTCGGCATCGCGGGTAATTTTCAGTGTAAATGCTTCGTGCACATCGTAATCAAAGTAAAAAAACAGATCGTTGAAACAATAGCGGATCACATCGTCCAACATGATTACGTATTTTTCGACGCCAATTTTCGGCAGCACCAAAAACCGCGGAACCGAAATCCCCGGAATGCGGATAAGCGCGTAAGCAGTGTCTTCGGGGTTCGATTTTTTTGAAAGTTTTACCGCAAGATAAACGGAGCGGTCGCGCAGATAGGGAAATTTATTTCGTTTGCGCAACATAATCGGCACGAGGTTAGGCAGCACCTTGTCGTAGAAATATTTCTTTACAAAAATGCCGTGTTGATGGTTCAGCTCTTTTTCGTTGATGAGAAAAATGTTGTCTTCTTTCAACTCCTCAAAGATATTCCTGAAAATAGTTTGTACTTTTTGCTGTTGGCGAATAACAACCGACTGAATTTTATCGTGCAATTCTTTTGGCGTGAAATTTCCAAGCAGGTTTTCTTCATCGCGCCCAAAATCCACCATCCGCCGCACTGCCGCCACGCGCACCCGAAAAAACTCGTCTAAGTTATTCGAGAAAATACCGATAAACCGGATACGTTCAAACAAGGGCGTAGCAGGATCTTCGGCTTCCTGCAGTACGCGTTCGTTAAACGAAAGCCAACTTATTTCGCGGTTGATAAAATTTTGATCGGAATACATTTTCAAAAAGTTGTTAATCGTGCTTGCGCCAATATCAGAAAAGAGAATGAGAAATCAAACAGAGTTCGACAGATAAATCTGTGCTGCCTCTCTTGTCCCCCTCCTCGGAGGGATTAGGGGAGGCTTCACTCACCCCCAAATTCCATTAGGTAGGCTTTTATGAAGCCCTCCAGTTCGCCGTCGAGCACCGCACTTACGTTGCTTGTTTCGTAATTGGTACGTAAATCTTTCACCATTTTGTAGGGTTGCAACACGTAGGAACGGATTTGTGAGCCCCATTCAATTTTCTTCTTTTGTGCTTCGATTTCGCTGGTTTTTTCGTAACGTTTACGCAATTCAATCTCATAGAGTTGCGATTTCAGCAGACGCATCGCATTTTCCTTGTTGCCCATTTGTGAACGGCTTTCCGTGTTTTCGATGATAATTCCGGAAGGGCCGTGTTTCAGTCGAACGCCTGTTTCCACCTTGTTTACGTTTTGTCCGCCTGCACCGCCGCTGCGAAAAGTATCCCAGGTAATATCGTTTGGGTTCACCTCAATTTCAATGGTGTCGTCGATGAGCGGTGCCACATAAACCGAGGTGAACGAGGTCATCCGTTTGCTTTGCGCGTTAAACGGCGAAAGGCGCACGAGGCGGTGCACACCGTTTTCGCTTTTCAGATAACCGTAGGCAAATTCGCCCTCGATTTCAAGTGTGCAACTTTTAATGCCCGCTTCATCGCCGTCCTGCATGTGGGCAACCTTCATTTTGTAACCGTTGTTTTCGGCCCAGCGCGAATACATCCTGAAAAGCATTTCTGCCCAATCGTTGCTTTCAGTGCCACCGGCACCTGCATTGATTTTTAACACCGCACCCAAATGGTCCTCTTCATTACGAAGCATATTTTTAGCTTCCAGCTCTTCCACTTTCCGCAATGCTTCATTAAACGCTGCATACGTTTCTTTTTCGCTTGCCTCATCCGCTTCAAAAAAATCGTATAAAACCATTAGGTCTTCCACCAACTGGTTTACCTCTTCAAAGCTGCTTGTCCACACCTTTATGCCACGTACGATTTTCATTTGAGCTTCCGCTTCTTTGGAGTTCGTCCAAAAATCGGGGTCCTGAGTTTTCAGTTCTTCTTCCTGAAGCTGGATTATTTTTGCATCGTAGTCAAAGATGCCTCCTCAGCGCGTCGCGACGCTCCAGAAGGTCGTCTATCTGGTCTTTTAAAATCATTTTGTGTCGAATTTTTATTTGAAGGGCAAAGGTAAAAAGAATTTAAGGGAGCTGTGTGCCTAATTTTATAGCGTTTGGAAAAATATTCTGTTGTACGTATCTTTGAAAATATTAATAGAACCTATAATATGTCGTCAAAATTAACCATCAGCGTAAATGAAACTGTTGTTTCGGAAGCGAAGAAATATGCCAGCAGTCAAGGTCGTAGTTTGTCCAGCTTAATTGAAGAGTACCTGAACTCACTTGTCACGCGGGAGAAGGAAGAAGCTGATTTTGAGGTGTCTCCAATTGTTAAATCGCTGTGGGGTTCGGTAAAAACCATTCCTAAGGAAAGTGATTATAAGGAAATCATTGGAGACGAAATCTTGAAAAAATATTTGAAATGAAACATGTATTCCTTGACTCCGATGTGGTACTGGATTTTCTAACAAAAAGAGAACCTTTTGCAATGGAGTCGATGCGTATTTTTGAATTCGCCTCTCGCAAGGAGTTGAAAATTTACATTTCATCGCTTTCAATCAATAACATCCACTACATCGTCAGTAAGCTTGAATCTGCGGAGAAATCAAAAAAACAAATTCGCATTTTATTAGATTTGGTTGAAATATTGTCTGTTGCCAAGTCAACAATTGAAAAAGCACTTTTATCTGATTTTAGCGATTTTGAAGATGGTCTTCAGAATTTTTGTGCCGAAGAAGGGGGACTAACTATTCTGATAACCCGAAATCTGAGAGATTATAAAAAAAGTCAATTGACCATTTTTACTCCAAAAGAATTTTTATTGGATTTTGTAAAAGAAAAATGAAACAGATTGGTAACTCACCCATTAGCTTTCCACCACTAAGTTAATGTACCGGTGGATCAGTTCCGGCTCAAAACCGCGTGATTGGGCAAAGCGGATCACCTGACCCATTTTTTCGAACTTCGTTTTCTTTTTGATGGTTTGGGCTTTGTCTTTCATGGTTTTCAGTAAAACTGCCTTGTATTTCTCTTCATCGATTTCATCCAGGGAATCATGGATAATTTTTTCAGGCAGCCCTTTCATGCGAAGGGAGTGGCGCATTTTTAATTTCCCCCATTTATTGAACCGGAATTTATCGGAAACGTAAGCTTTTACATAGCGTTCATCGTTCAGAAAGTTCTCCTCCTTCAGCTTTTCAATTATTTCCTCTACAGTTTCATCCACCAAATTATAAGTGATCAATTTCCGTCGAATATCGGCGGAGCATTGCTCTGAGCGACTACAAAATTGTGCCATTTTCGCATAAGCTTGCTGTGCTATTTGTTCCTCATTTTCCATATTGAAGGTGTATTTATCTTAGGGAATAAAATTAAGGAATAAAATGGAATTGAACAGAATGTCAATTTAAATGAAGCAAATGAATGATTTTGATCTGGAAATACTCAGCGGACTTTAATGTATAGTGGGTTGTGTCCATATCTTCTTCTCCTGTTAAAAGTTCTACATTTATTTAAAAAGTAAATTCTATCTTTGGGATTTATTGTTTACAAAATCAGTAAATCATTATAAAACATGAATTCAAATCACTCATCTTCAAGAAGAAAGTTTTTGAAAGGCGCTCTGGTAGCTGGCGCGGGGCTGACCATTGTTCCCCGGCATGTGCTGGGCGGAAACGGGTTTGTTGCCCCCTCCGACCAACTCACCAAAGCAATTATCGGGGTTGGCGGAATGGGCCGCGGACATATCCCTTATGAAAGAACCCGAGTAGTGGCAATTTGCGATGTGGACACAAAACACCTGGAACTCGCAAAAAATATGATCGATTACGACGTGAAGCAATTCCGCGATTTCCGTGAAGTATGCCAACTGCCCGAAGTGGATATTGTGCACATTGCCACACCTCCACATTGGCACGGATTAATGGCCGTTGAAGCAGCCAAAGCCGGGAAAGACATCTGGTGCGAAAAACCAATGACCCGTACCATTGGTGAGGGAAAACGCGTAATGGAAGCGGTAAACGCACACGGAAGAATGTTCCGTTTGAATACTTGGTTCCGGTTTAAAGACAATTTCTACGGTTTGGGCACCACAGTGAAACCGTTGAAAAAGGTTATTGATAGCGGTATTCTGGGATGGCCGTTAAAATTTACGGTGAGTGGAATAACCGGTTACGACTGGAAATTCTATTGGAGCGGGAAACACAACCTCGCGCCACAACCCGTTCCCGCAAACCTGGATTACGATATGTGGCTCGGACCTGCGCCCTACAAACCTTACAATGTAGAACGTGTTCATTCCAACTTCCGCGGTTATTGGGATTATGACGGAGGCGGCTTAGGCGATATGGGACAACACTACCTCGATCCGGTTCAATACATGTTGGGGAAAGACGATACCAGTCCCGTGAAGATTGAGGTGGATGCTCCGCAACAACATTACGATGCGGTAGGTTCATGGCGCCGCATTACTTACACCTACGCCGACGGATGTCAGATCATTCTCGACGGTGAAAACCGCGATAAAGATGCAGCCTACATTGAAGGCCCTCATGGAAAAATCTATCAGGGATTTAAGTCAGACATTCCTCATCTTCAAAGCTTCATCAAAACTTTGCCTGAACCTGAACCACAAATTTCTATTTTTTCCGATTCAGTAAAATCACGTAAAAAGTTTGGTTTAAATGAAACAAATGGCTTCCGTTCCGCTACCCTGGTAAACCTCGGAATAAATGCTGTTCGCTTGGGCCGTACGCTAAATTTCGACCCCGACAAACTGGAATTTATCGACGACGAAGGTGCCAACCGCTTGATTAATCAGCCGATGCGTGCCCCTTGGATCATTTAAATTAGTATTGATTAATGATTAAATATTATTAAAGAAATGAAAAACATATTCCATTTACTTACGATCCTGTTGCTAACAACTTTCAGCATCGGAAGTTTTGCGCAGGATAACCGTACGCTGGATACTAAAGTTGCCGATATACTGGCACAAATGCCCACCAAAAATCTGGCACATCGCGACAAGGCCATGAATGAAATCGTGGAAATGGGCACTGCCGGTTTTCAGAAACTGGCACAACAATTAACACCTGCCGGCGTGGGCGACGACACCGCTGTGCGCTTTGCAATCAACAGCCTGGCGCGCTATTCCAGCGATCTGGAGCATTATAAAGCGCGTACTTTCGCCGAAGACAATCTGTTGGATGCATTAAAAACACAGACCGATGTTGAAGTGAAAACTTTTTTACTGAACCAATTGAATTTAGTGGGAAGTGAAAAAACTATTCCTGCAATATCCGCTTACTTAAGCGATGACAATTTTTGCGAACCTGCTACCCAAACGCTTTTGTCCATCGACAAAAAAGTGGCTGCCAAAGAATTTGTGGCTGCACTTTCAAAAGTTGAAGGCAAATGCAAAGCAACGTTGGTACGTGCTTTAGGTGAGCTGAAATGCGACGGAGCCTTACCGCAAATTACTCCCTTGGTAAACGTCGGCGAACCCCGGTTGCAAAAAGCTGCCCTTGCCGCTTTGGCTAATATCGGTTCGCCCAACTCCTATAAAACACTTCTAAAAGCCGCTGAAGCCGTGGGTTTCAAATACGAAGCAAGCAACGCAGCCGAAGCATTTTTGAATTACACCGCCCGGCTGGGTGAGCAAAACGAAACGGAACTGTGCAAAAAAGCCTGCAAGGCAATTTTTAAAGCCAACCAAAGTGCCGACTTGCTCCATAATTATTCCAAAGCATTAAACATTTATACCGAAACGTTTGGTTACGAAGCCACACCGCTTTTATTGAAAGCGGTGGAAAACAACAATAAAGCCTTTCGCTATTCCGCATTGAACCTGGCTGAAAACCTTGGTGGAATTGCCGATACCCGCAAGTGGGTTGAAAAGGGAAAAACCGTTTCACTCCAAACAAAAGCCGAAATTATCTCGATGTTGGGACGCCGTGGCGATTTATTGGCAGTGGATTTTGTGACTAAAAATGTGGATTGCGTTTCGCCGGAAGTTCGTGAAGAAGCAATAACTGCTTTGGCAAAATTGCAAGGGGAAAAAGCTACTCCGGTCTTGATCGCACATTTGGCAAAAGGCGAGGACATTGAAGCTACAAAAACTGTTTTGACACAGTTGCTCAACCAAAAACATCTTGCTCCCATTGCGGCCGGAATGAAAAACACTTCGGGCAAAACGAAAGCCGCCTTTATTGATTTGATTGCCGCAAAAGCCGGAACTCAATATTTCGATGAAATTCGGAGCGCCATTTCCACCAGCGACCTCGATGAAAAAGATGCTGCATTCCGTGCCCTGAAACGGGTGTCAACGCAGGAGAATTTGGATGAGTTGATTTCGCTGTTGCTGAATGTTAAAATGGAAAACCATGTTTCTGAAGTTCAGGCAGCGGTTGTAGCAGCCGCGAAAGATGTTGATGCAGAACAACAAAAAAACGGAAAAGTGCTCACAGCTTTAAACTCAACCAATGAGAAAGACCGCATTATTGCTGTGCTTCCCGAAATTGGTGGTCCGGTGGCATTAGAAACGGTGACCAACTACTTTAATACTTCAAGCGGAAAAACAAAAGAGACTGCCTTCAGTGCATTGACAAGCTGGAAAGATTATTCCGCTTCAAAATCATTGTCTGAAATTGCTGAAAACAATACCGGCGAATACCGCGATAAAGCCGTTGCAAATTTTGTAAGAATGGTACGTTCGGCCAACTTACCCGACGACCAAAAGCTGTTGCAGTATCGTAAAATTATGCCGTTCGCAACTTCAAACCAAAACAAAAAATCCATTATCTCTTCCATAGGGAATCTGAAAACTTTCTTGTCGCTGGTGTATTTGGAGCAATTTCTTGCTGACAAAGACCTGGAAGGTGTGGCTGCAAATTCTATTATGAAAATTACCCTGCCCACAGGCAACGAGAATAACGGTTTTTCGGGCAAATTTGTGCGTAATTTATTAGAACGTACCGAATCAAAATTAACCGGAGATGACAGTCAGTACCACAAAATCAACGTCAAAAATTATCTCGAAAAAATGCCAAAAGACGAAGGTTTTGTGTCGATGTTCAACGGTGAGAATTTAGACGGCTGGCAGGGAATGCTTTTGAATGGAAACCCGATAAAAACAGCTCAGTTGACCGAGGCAGAACGTGCAAAAGCACAGGAAGAGGCCAATAAAAAGATGTTTGAAAACTGGAGTGTTAAAGACGGACAAATTATTTTCAACGGAAAAGGAGCTAACCTTGTGTCAGTAAAGGAATACAAAAACTTTGAGATGATTGTTGATTGGCGAATTGACAAAAGAGGCGACAGCGGTATATACTTGCGAGGCACACCGCAGGTGCAAATTTGGGATACTTCGCCAGGTGGAGAGGGTGAGAAGATTGGTTCGGGCGGATTGTATAACAACAATCCCGATAATATCCGCAATCCGCTAAAAGTTGCAGATAATCCAATCAATGAATGGAACACGTTCATAATTACCATGATTGGAGAAAATGTAACGGTTTACCTCAACGGGGAACTGGTTGTAGATAATGTCCGCATGGACAACTATTGGGACCGTAGTATTCCAATCTTCGAAAAAGGAACCCTCGAATTGCAGGCGCATGGCGACGAATTGGCTTTCCGCAATATTTATGTGCGCGAAATCAACACCAAAGAGATCGGGCTTTCTGAAGAAGAAAAGACTGAAGGATTTGTATCCCTTTTTAACGGTAAAAACTTAGACGGTTGGCAAGGCAATAAAACCGATTATTTTGCTGAAAACGGTGAATTGATAGTGAACCCCAAAATGGGCGGCCACGGGAATTTGTTTACCGAAAAAGAATATGCCGATTTTAATTTCAGGTTCGATTTTCAGTTGACTCCCGGTGCGAACAACGGCCTGGGAATCCGCGCTCCGCTTGGAGGTGACGCGGCTTATGCCGGAATTGAATTACAGATTTTGGACAACACCGCAGCCATTTATGCCAATCTGAAAGAATATCAGTATCACGGTTCGGTATATGGTGTAATTGCTGCCAAACGTGGGTTCTTAAATCCTGTTGGCGAATGGAATTCACAAGAGGTAATCGTAAAAGGATCGAAAATAAAAATCACGCTGAACGGTGAAGTTATTCTTGACGGCGACATTGCCCAGGCCAGCAAGAACGGCACCTTAGACGGAAAGAATCATCCGGGCTTGAAACGGGCGAAAGGCTACATCGGCTTCCTCGGCCACGGTTCGGAATTGAAATTCAGAAATATCAAAATTAAACAGCTATAATCCTACCATCCCTTCGGGATTGGTTTCTAATCCCGAAGGGATGGAAAGATTATAGAAACCATTGAATAGAGCAATCTAAACCCCGAAAGGGGTGAAATTCTTTGTATCCGAAATTCTTAGTTTGTTAAATAACCTGATACTTCATTGATAAGAAAATCGTTAAAATCGTCATTGCTAGCTAATGCCATCGGATCGTTCAAATTATGTTGGCTGCAATAACCACATATCCTATCCAGTGTAGGTTGTGCTTTTTCATACTGCAAAACCGATAAAACCAACAATATCCCCGATAGCCGCGCATCGAAAGGAGTGGTGTAATCAACTCCGAACTTCCTCCTGTGTTTGTCGATTGCAACAGACAATAAATGCTTCCTTAAAGGAGGATTCATTGTAGCCAATATGGAGTCCAGGGATAAAACATACTCGTATGTATATATTTTCACCTCCTCAAAGTCAAATAGGGAAGAGTAGCCTGGCTGATAACCTGCATTCATGGTTTCATAATAAGCTATTTTTTCTTCTCCCGAATTCAATTTTGCAATATTGTCCCAGTAACCGTGTGAAATTGAAATACTAATCTGAGATTCAGGATATATCAATCGGTCAAAATAGCTTGATAATGAATCTCTAAAACCATATAGTAATTTATCATTGTCGCACGAAGGCAATTCATCCGCTTCGTGTCCGCACGAGAAAATAAGGAACATGAAAGTTACGATGTAAATGTACTTTGCACTTAATTTTAAAATTTTAGTTGTCATATACTTGACTTTAGTTTATGATTGAAAGATGCTTAAAGGTTGCAAAAGGTTGCGTGAGAAAACAATGATTTAGGTTAGGGGTTTCGGCATGTGGAGTTTTTGGGTGGGTATAACCCTTTATTTTATCAGTTCTTTCGTGGATAACAGCCCACATGCGGCATAAATATCCTCACCGCGCGATGCCCGGATAGTGGTGAAGATTCCTTTTCGGTTGAGTTCATCTTTAAAGCGAAGAAGTGTTGCTTCGTCGGGGCTTTTCAGCGGTGTTCCCGGCACAGGGTGAAACCGGATAAGGTTAATCCGGCATTTCAGCCCGTCGAGCATTCGCGCCAATTCTTTAATGTGTGCCGGGGTGTCGTTCAACCCGTCGAACACAATGTATTCAAACGAAATCCGGCGTTGCCGCCCAAAATCCCATCCTTTTATTGCATTCACCACTTCTTCAATCGGATACGCCACTTGCACCGGCATCAATTTCTGCCGTTCTCCGTGAAAAGGAGTGTGCAGGCTCACCGCCAGATGGGCTTCGCTTTTTTCTAAAAAAGTCAACATCCCGGGGATGATTCCAATGGTTGAAACGGTAATCCGTCGCGGACTCATGGCAAAACCCCAGTCGGAAGTAAGGATTTCGATGCTCTTTAATACCTCATTTAAATTATCGAAGGGTTCGCCCATTCCCATGTAAACGATGTTCGACACTTCGTCGGCTTCGTCGATGCTGCGGATTTGGTTCACAATTTCGCCGGCGGTCAGTTGCCCTTGAAAACCTTGTTTGGCCGTGAAACAAAACAGGCATCCCATTTTGCACCCCACTTGCGAACTCACGCACACCGTTTTTCGGTCGCCCTCTGGTATCATGGCGGTTTCAATAAATTTATGTTGGCTTGTTGGGAAAAGGTATTTTTTTGTACCGTCGGTGCTTTCCTGCACTTTGGTGAAAGAAGTTATTCCAAATTCATATTTTTCATCCAGCAGTTCGCGGGCTTTTTTCGAAAGGTTGGTCATTTCGCCTATCGATGCAACCGGCTTTTTGTATAACCAATCGGCTATTTGTTTGGCCGTGAACTTGGGCAAATCCAGTTCGGCAACCAAGATTTGCAGTTCATCCAACGTTTTTCCAAAAAGCTTTTCTTTCATCGATTTAGCAGCCCATTTATAGATAAATCTTCATCAAGCAATCTCCAATGAATCCCGTATCCCGAAGGGGAGATTTTATAATCCTCTCTTTCATTTTTCGTTGCATTTGCCAGTTTCAGGGAAACGTCAGCCAATTTCAACTTTAAAATTTGATTATCATACATTAATATCATGTACCCGTTTTCAAAACGAATTTGTTTTATATCGTAAGCTTTTTCCATTTCAGTTATTTTTTGAAAAATTTATTCCACTCGGAAACAATATAGTCAAAATGTTCATATATAATCTTCTTAATTTCTCTTCGTCCCTGTGGGGTAAGATTATATTCCAACGCTAGCTTAATTTCAAAGTTTTCAACATCCAGCCAAAATTTGCATTCCATATCACCTTTTTCAGCATGAATATGAACAGGTTCATTATTTTCGTTAGCCCAAAAATAAAGTCTCCATCCTGCGATAAGTAGAACTGTAGGCATTTTTTATTTCAAAATTAAACAATTTTATTGTTTAAAGATCCGCGAATTGGAATTCGCCGAACCCAATTCTTATTTCACCTTCCCCGGGTTTTTTTTCACAAAATCGCCCCAATTTTTATATTCTTTTGATTTCTGGGGTTTGCCGAGTTGGAGAAAATGACAAATGGCTACGGCTACGGCATCCGAAGCATCCAGTCCCTGATCCAAATCTTTCAGGTGATAAACTTTCTGCAGAAAATAGGCAACCTGTTCTTTTGAGGCACGGCCCATGCCCGTAATGGCCTGCTTCACCGAAAGCGGTGCATATTCAAAAATAGGAACCGAATGAAACAAGGCTGCCGCCATAAGCACGCCTTGTCCGCGGCCAAGCTTCAACATCGATTGCACGTTCTTTCCGTAAAACGGAGCTTCAAGTGCCATCACATCGGGCTGATATTCCTTCACCAAATGCAGGGCACGTTCGTGCAGGTGTTTCAGGCGCTGGTAGTGGTCGGAGTATTTACCGGGCGTGATCTTGCCCATGTGAAGAATCACGGGGGCGTTGTTACGGATTTCAATTAATCCGTAACCCGTAACAACCGTCCCCGGGTCGATCCCCAATATTCGTAGATTTTCAGACATTTATTAGAATCAAGCATCAAGATTAAGAGCATTAAGTATCAAGACAAACGAGCAACGAGCAACGAGCAACAAGCAACAAGCAACCAGCAACTTCTACTATTCCGTGGTGAATTCAATATCGCCTCCGCGTGAACGGGCTTCTTTTACTTTCTCTTGTAGCTCGGGCGGCAAGCTTTTGAGTGGTACAATAAATCCGTCCACCATCACCAAATTATTAAAAGGATTGTCCTCCGTCATTTTTTTGGTCGAGAATTCCGGGCTAAAATGCCACATTTTGAACATATCTTTAATTTGCGCGGCTTTTTGTGAAACCGTGGAATTCTTGGTTCCAAAATATTCGTTGATTTCGTCTAATGTCAGGTACGGCTCGAACGATTTGTCAGATAGAAAATTTATCGAGCCGATTGCATGCACCACCGAAGCCGCCCAGATTTCAAGTTTGCCCCGTTGGAAGGGAACTTCTCGTTTCCGTCCCATTTTCCGGATTAGCTTTTCGCAAAGTTGAAGGTAGTCATCATCCAGCTTTTGCGTACAAAAATTTCTCACCATCTCTAAAAGCACCTGCTCTTTTTCTTTAATTTCCTGTTTTGAAGCCATCGTATTTAATAATCATTTTTTACATTCTCAATTGGCGTTGTCATTGAAAGTGAGATGTAAACATCCTTTCCCAGGCATCCAGGATTCAGGATGACAATCGAACCTCCATACTTTTCACCATTTCACATTTCACCTCTCACTTTTACTTTTTATCTCTGCTTTTTATCTCTGCTTTTTACCTTTTACTTTTCACTGCTCACCTCTCATCTCTTCTTTTCTTCCCGCCTAACTGCTGCACCAACACCCCCGCAACAATAAAAGCCAATCCGATAAAAGTAGTGATGTAAATGGTTTCTTTCAACAAAAAATGAATAAAAACCAGCGATAGAAACGGACCGAAGAACACGAGATTACCAATTTTTGCATTACTGACCGTGAGGTTCATCGCTTTCAGCCATAGAATGTAGGTGATGCCCACTTCAAAAATACCCACATGAATTATAGCATAAAAACTTTCGCCAATGTGAATTTCAAAATCGGAGAAGAAATAAACCACAGGGATAAGAAAAATAAAGCCAAACAAGAAGTTCAGAAACAGTTTCACGATTTGGTCCCGATGGTCGCGCACATTAAAAATCCAGTACAACGACCATAATACAGAACTGCTGAGTGCAAGAAAAACTCCCAACCCATTGGTGTTTTTGAAACCACTCCATCCTCCTTGCGACGAAATAAAAAATACGCCGACAAAACTCACAAACAATGCGGCCAGGCTTATATAGCTGATTTTCTGGTTGAGAAACGGTACCGAAAGCAGGGCGAGGGTGATGGGCCAAATCATATTGAGAGGTTGTGCCACCTGTGCCGGCAACAGTGAATAGGCTTTAAACAAAACGAGGTAATACAATACGGGGTTGAGCATTCCGACAAGCAACGATTTGTGCCATTCGCGTCGGGTTTGTTTAAATGCTAACCTGATTTTTTTCTGAATCAACAACACAAAAAAGAGAAGGGCTACAGTAACCCCCGAAGCATAAAAAATAAGTTGGATAAAATCGAATTCGCGCAGCGCAATTTTAAAAGCACTTGCCACTGTTGACCAAAAAAGCACGGCCAGTCCGGCAAATAAATATGCTTTACGCTCAGAACTCATTTTCTTCGCCGCTGATTATAACGGGTTCCTGAATCTCAAAATCCGATTCTTTGTCGGGATAGATTTTTCGCAACTCCCGATAGTTTAAGCGCGATTCATCCACATAGATGCTCCCCGGGTAGCGCGTGAGCATTTGTTTGTACAAATCTTTTGCTTTTTCCAAATCATTCAAATGATAGTGGTACAAGTTGGCCGTCATAAAAAGGGCATCATCCGCCAGCAAATCGTAACTGAAATCGGCAATTATTTTTTCCAGGTATTCTGCTGCTTGTTGATAATTTTCGTGCTCAATTTCAATTTTTGCTTTTCGTAATAAAATATCGTCAATTAGCGAGTGGTAGGGATAAATTGCGGTTAAACTATCCAAAACTGCCATTGCTTTTTCGTTTTTATTCTGAAAGAAAAGTAAATCGGCCCTCGCAAACATAGATAAAGGGGCAGCCGTGGTATCCAGGTTTAGATTGTTGCCTATGTGGAGCGAAAGTTCCATGGCATCGTTGGCGGTGAGTTTCGAGGTGCTGGCTTTCAGCACGTCTAACTGCGCTTTTGCCCAACTAAAATTACCCATGTAGTAAGCCAGTTTTGCTTTTTTCAGCTTCACATCGTCGCCCAAAGTGTTATTTTTGTTGGCATCAATCACCTGCGAATAAACCAAAGTAGCTTCCCAGGGGTCGTTCACATATACGTAAATATCGGCCATTTCTGTTTTCAACAAGCCCGATTGTTCAGGTTTCAGTCGCGGGACTTCCAGCCCTTTATTCAGCAGAGCAAGTGCTTCGTCCGATTTTTCGAGATAAAATGCCAGCAAGTGTGCTTGTTCCTGAACCAAATTAAGTGTTGAAGGACCTATCCCCAAAAACTCCAGTCCTAAATTAAATTCCTCAACAATTTTTTCGCCCAGTGCTTTGTCGTTGGGAGTTTCGGCTACATACTGCAAATAGGAAGCATGGATTTTGAAGGCGAACGACTGTGCATAGAATGGATTTTCGGATCCTTTCCCCAACAAATAATCGAAAGCCTTTTTGGCATCGTCGTATTTTCTATTGTTCAGCGCCATGCTGCCTAACTGGATGATTTGAGCATCTTCGGCACCTGTCCGACGGTCGAGCGAAACGGATTGCCGCAGTGCACTGGCAAATTTATTTTCCTGCAAGAAAAACCAAATCAGCAGGCGGTTATAGCCAATCACATCGGGTTCGGCCTGAATACGTTTCAGCACCTGCTCACGAAAACCGTCGCGCAAATCATCGTCGATGTCTAAACGCATGGCTGACGCCAGGCTGCTTTGAACCTGAGGCAGTTGCTGCTCGCTTTGTTTCAGCAAATCGAGGTATTCTTCCATCATATTCTCGTAGTCGCGCAAGTACATATAAGCCCGTGCCAGTTCGTAGCTGAAAGGTTCGGGAGCCAGCACTTCCTTGCCTTTTAAGTAAGTCTGTTTGGCCTGTTCAAACTCGCCCCACGTGAGAAAAGCGTTAGCAAGAATCTGATAATTTGCTTTGTTCGGTGGAATGCTTTCAATGGCTTTTGCGTATTTTTCCTTTACCCCGGCATCGTTTTTCCGGGCTTTGAGGATTTGCCCCCAATGCACGTAAAATTCAGGGTTCGGCGGGTTTTGTTTTTTGATTTCTCTTTGAATTTGCAGCTCCGCCTCATCAAATCGTTCCAATTGGATCAGGCAATCTAAGTAATATTTAAAATAGGTATTGCTCTTCGTCAGCTCGTAAACATTGTATAGCAATGGTATGGCCTTTTCGTAATCTTTTGCATTGTAGTAGCGTATCGCCAGGCTCGATTGTGTTTGAATGGCATTTTGATTTTGCTGCGCCCAGGTCGGGTTCAGCGTAAAAACAAAAAATAATAAAACGAATAAGTATCTCATATAAATATTGAATGTGATGCAAAAATAACACTCTTGGGGAAAGAATGGTTTTTTGGGGAAAGAAAGATTGGATGGATTGCTCAACCAATCCCAATTGCGGCTGTTACCCTATTTTGAATTAAAACCTTATTTTTGACAAAAATTTTAAAGATATGGCACACGAGATGAAAGAACGGCAACGCTTGCCGAAGTGGATGAAGATGACCATGCCAAAAGGCGAAAGCTACTCACGAGTAAAAAATTTGGTCGATAAACACGGCCTGCACACGATATGCACCAGCGGCAACTGCCCGAACATTGGCGAATGCTGGAACCGCGGAACGGCAACATTTATGATTTTGGGCGACATCTGCACACGCCGCTGTAAATTCTGCGCTGTGAAAAGCGGAAAACCACTTGCCCCCGATTTGCTGGAACCGGAAAAACTGTCCAAAACTGTTCGTATCATGGGCGTAAAGCACTGCGTGATCACCTCGGTTGACCGTGATGATCTGGACGACCAAGGCGCTGAGATTTGGGCTCGCACTATCCGCGAAGTGAAACGACTAAACCCTGAAACCCGAATTGAAGTGCTGATTCCCGATTTCCGTGGTAAAACGGAACTCATACAGCAAATTATTGATGCACGGCCCGAAGTGATTTCGCACAATGTGGAAACGGTAGAACGTTTGACGCCCTTTGTCCGTTTCGCATCGAAATATCGCCGTAGCCTCGAAGTGGTAAAATATGTAGCCGAAAATTATACGGTAGCCAAATCCGGCATCATGCTCGGCTTAGGCGAAACCCACGAAGAAATTCTGCAAACCATGGACGATCTTCGAGAAGTGGGTTGCAAAGTGATGACCATCGGGCAATATCTTGCCCCCACTTCCACCCACATGCCGGTGGTGGAATACATCACGCCGGAACGCTTTGCCGAGTACAAACGCATCGGCCTCGAAAAAGGATTCCGTTTTGTTGAAAGCTCACCGTTGGTGCGCAGTTCGTACCGGGCAGAGGAGCATGTGAATGCGTAGGGAATAAAGCCCCATCCCAGCCTTCCCCTAAGGGGAAGGAGGAAGAATGTTTCATAACGATTATGGAGAAAAAACACAAACCGAATGGCAAATTTCAATTACATAGATCTTGGTTTAAAAGATTACAAAGAATGTTGGGACATTCAAGAGGCTTTTCTGAAAGAAGTTTCCGACGATAAACGGGAAACTCGGAAGCCTTCGCCAAAAAACCATTTTTTGCTGGTAGAACACCCACACGTTTATACGCTCGGTAAAAGCGGCGATGAAAAAAACCTGCTGGGGCATGGCGATTTCCTGAAAAAAATCGATGCTACCTTTTATAAAATCAATCGTGGCGGCGACATCACCTACCACGGTCCCGGTCAATTGGTTGGCTACCCCATTATCGATCTTGAATTCTACAAAATCGGGGTGCGTGAATACATCGAGAAAATGGAAGATGCTATAATTGCCATCCTTGCTGAATATGGTTTAACGGGAGGACGGAAAGAAGGTGCAACGGGCGTTTGGCTCAATGCCGACCACCGGGTACGTGCCCGGAAAATCTGTGCTATCGGGGTTCGCGTGAGCCACTACGTTACCATGCACGGTTTTGCGCTTAATGTAAATACCAACATGCGTTATTTCAACTACATCAACCCTTGCGGTTTTTCTTCGTCCGACGTCACTTCCATCCAGCAAGAACTTGGGCGCGAAATCCCGATGGACGAAGTAAAAAAACTGGTGATGGAGAAATTTAACAAGGTTTATTAAAGCCTCTTAATCCTTTCCATCGCTTCCAGCACATTTTCGCGATCGGCAAAAGCCGAAAAGCGGAAATAACCTTCGCCGGCAGGACCGAAACCAGAGCCGGGCGTTCCCACCACGTTGGCTTCGTTCAGTACTTTATCGAAGAACTCCCATGATTTCATGCCGTTTTTGGTCCTCACCCAAATGTAAGGGGCATTTTCGCCGCCATACACTTCGTAACCTGCCGCGGCCAGACTTTCTTTCATAATTCGAGCATTTTCAAGGTAGTAAGCGATTACTTCGGCTACTTCCTTTTTGCCCTGCTCGGTATAAGTAGCAGCAGCAGCTTTCTGCACGGGATAGGAAACTCCGTTGAATTTTGTAGATTGACGACGGTTCCACAACGGTTTCACGGGATGTGAATTCCCTGCCTTGTCGTAAGCAAGCAAATCGGACGGAATAACCGTGAAGGCACAGCGCGTACCGGTAAATCCGGCTGTTTTCGAGAAACTACGGAATTCGATGGCCACTTTCCGTGCACCTTCAATTTCGTAGATCGAGCGAGGAATTTCGTCATCGGTAATAAAGGCCTCGTAGGCCGCATCGTACAAAATGATGCTTTTGTTTCCGGTGGCAAAATCCACCCACTTTTTCAATTCCTCTTTCGTAGCCACCGTTCCAGTTGGGTTGTTGGGGTAGCACAGGAAAATCAAGTCTGGTATTTCGGTGGGCAATTCCGGGATAAAACCATTTTCGGCTGTGCAGGGCATATAAATAATACCTTCGTAATAACCGTTGCTCTGGCATTTGCCCGTTTTACCGGCCATCACGGTGGTGTCGGCATAAACCGGGTAAACCGGGTCGCAGATTGCTATTTTATTCTCGCTGCCAAAAATTTCCTGAATGTTTCCGGTGTCACATTTTGAGCCGTCGGAAACAAATATTTCATCGGCAGAAATGTTTAATCCTTTGTCTTGATAAGAATTTTTAGCGATGGCTTCGCGCAGGAAAGCGTAACCTTGTTCGGGGCCATATCCCTTGAAAGTTTCTCCTGAGGCCATTTCCTCCACTCCTTCGTGAAAGGCTTTTACCACACTCGGAACTAAAGGTTGCGTTACATCACCGATGCCCATTTTAATAACTTTTTTGTTGGGGTTGGCCGCAATAAATTCGTTTACGCGCCGCCCAATTTCGGGAAATAAATAACCCGCCTGAAGTTTCAGGTAATTTTCGTTAATCGTTGCCATATAATTATAAAATTTTTATCCGGTGTGCATACTTCTCGCGGATTGTCGCCAGTCTTTTTTCTCTGGGTTCCGGATTTAAAGTATATTCTTCATGACGCTTCCGATGGATTTTTCTCATCGTTTCTACAGCATCAAATTCTTTTTCAGTTTTTTCATCGAACTCAACAATTAAATCAATGTCGGAATTAACTGATTGTTCTTGACGTGCATACGACCCAAACAAACCAATTTTCGAGACATAGTATTTTTCGCGAAGCATAGGTTTGCTTTGCAAAATAAAATCTAATGTTTGTTTTTGTGAATACATCATTACTGCAAATTTAAAAATAAAAATCGCAGCAGCGTGTTTTCGTCCTTATCTCCTCTTTAATTCACCCTACTTTAATACTTTTGTACAAAAAAAACAGGAATCATGGAAAACTTCTTTGTGAAATCGCACGGTTTAGGCAATGATTACATCGTTTTAAACCAAGAAAAAATAAGCTTCGAATTAAGTAAAAACGCTATCATTCGCATTTGTGATGTGCACTATGGAATTGGATCCGATGGAATTTTACTGAAAGTGCCAAGTTCGAATGCCGATTTTGGTTTGCGCATCCTAAATCCGGATGGTTCGGAGGCTGAAAAAAGCGGCAACGGCTTGCGTATTTTTGCCAAATATCTTTACGATTACAAGTTCACCATCGAAAAGCAGTTTTCGATTGAAACACTTGGTGGAATTGTGCGGGCGGAAGTGGTGGAAGTAGAAAACGAGAAAGCCAAAACCATCAAAGTGGACATGGGAAAAGCCATTTTCGAGTCGTCAAAAATACCCGTGAATTGTAAAAAACCGGAGTGCATCAACGAAACGTTGCATTTGGAATACCGCGACTATGCGATGAATTGTGTATCCGTTGGCAATCCACATTGCGTAATCTTAAAAGATGAACTCGATGAAAAAGAGATAAAAATCTTTGGTCCACAAATCGAAACGGATCCCATGTTTCCGAACCGCATCAAC
The DNA here is from genome assembly GCA_964572085.1 of uncultured Maribellus sp. Taxonomy (GTDB): domain Bacteria; phylum Bacteroidota; class Bacteroidia; order Bacteroidales; family Prolixibacteraceae; genus Draconibacterium. The sequence goes on from CAZNEV010000011.1 coordinate 43,872, forward strand.
GTGCAGTTTGCCAAAGTAAATTCGCCCACCGAAGTTGAAATTATGATTTGGGAACGCGGTGCCGGATGGACTTTGGCCTCGGGCAGCTCGTCGTGTGCGGTGGCAGCAATAGTTGTAAAACGAGGGTTGACCGAACGCAAGCTCACCGTAAAAATGCCCGGCGGCAACCTTGCTATCGAAATTGACGAAAATTGGGAAATCCGAATGACCGGCGAAGTGCGCGAAATAGCCAATGGTTTTTTAAGCTCGGAATTGTTGACGGAGCTTTAAATCTCGAGGTTCGAGAATGTTTTTGTGACTTTGTAATCGTATTTCGGGTATTCGTACATGGGCATTCTCGGTTCAGTTTGCCCAATGGAGTAGCCGTAAATGCCGGCGTATTCTGCCGGGTTTTCGCCCATTTCGTCTAACTGTCGCAAATATTCGCCAATCGATTTCGATTCGATGATGATTACCTTGCCCATTTTGTCGATAATCGGGCTGTGACTGCGCGTTTTGTCGTGGTCGAATTCCAGAATCCGCCGCCCGTAACGGGTAATGCCAATGGTACGGAAAGTGAGGCTTTTACCCACTCCCGGCAAATTTAGAATATTGCGGTCGGTTGACAGAAATGGCAGATTACAAGCACTGCGAAGGGCGGCAATATTTTCCTTTAAATTTTTCGCATGGACCATTAATGATTCGGTGGATTTTAGGTTTTCTTCGGGAATCAGTCCATATACTTTTTCTTCCATTTGTTCTTGCACGGCGCGGGCGTTTGGCGAAAAATTGGCGCTGTTCTCTTTGAACCCTTTTACAGTGAAGGTGTAATAAGTGAGCACTCCAATTTCATTGAGGGTTTGCCGGAGTTTTGCCGTATGCCCGCGGCGTGAAGCCGGAGCCGTAAAAACCAGTTGGTTGGTAACCGCCCAGCCCGCATCTAATAGCAGTTTTACCGCTTTTTCGGCTTCGGGGGTTACTTCCATTGGCGACTGGAAATGGGTTTGTACTACAAATTGTTTGATGCCGATTTTCAGTGCTTTTTGTTTGAATTTGGAAAGCAAAGCGGCCAGTTCGGGCGTGATACGTTGCGGTAGATAAACCGGCAGACGGGTCCCGATTCGGACGCGCACTATCTCGGCGTATTTTTCGTTTTTGGGCAGCAGTTGGTTTGCTTCGCGTTTCTTCCGCGCCATTTTATACACTTCGTCCAATATTTTTTCAAGATTTTTGTCACTGCTCATTAACGCATCGCCGCCGGTAATCAGTATGTCGCGCAATTGTTTGTCAGTCCTGAAATAGTCGAGCAAACGGGGCAAGCGTTCGTTCCAGGTTTCGTTGGGTTTCAGTTTTTCGAGGTCGAAGTTAAAGCGCCCGGCCTGAAAGTCGTACATCCGTTGGCAGCTTGCACACAGGCCTCCGCAAGCGCGCCCCACCGTGTCGGGGATAAAAATGGCCACTTTGGGGTAGCGGCGGTGAATGTTGTGCGACGGTAAAATCCAGCCCGCCACGTTCGGTTTTCCCGGCGATACTTTATCTTCTTTTTCCCAGGCCTCAATTTGGCCAAACTCTTCGACCAACTGTTTGCTGTACACCACGTAGCAGCGGATGGCAAGGTCGGCGCCCACGGCAAAACTTGGTGTTTGCACGTTCAACAGTGACAAATAATAGGGATTTACAAAAAATGGGATTCCTTTTTCGCGGGCTTCAAAAAGAATATCCATGGTGTCGGGGTCGAGCGAGCAGCCGAGCATTTCGTTGAGCAACTCGGGCGAGCGCACCGCAAAGCGCAAATGAAAATTCGATTGGTTCCACCATTCCAGCATTTTTTTCTCTTTTTGAACGAAAGTGGAATCTGGCGCGAAACGGTAGGTTTTGCTGTCGATTTCGCCGCTGTCGATTTTTTGGATGAGGAGGTGGATGATGCGTTTCCGGTTTTGTTTTCGGAGTTCGATACTGTTTTTGTCGGTGCCGGCAGGGTAGCGTTTCATCCATTCCAAGAGTTGTTTCTTTTCGGGGATTTTGTTTTTCGACTTGCCGTTTAATTGCCGGAGCAGTTGCAACATGTCGGTAAAAAACTCGGGTTTTGCGCCGCCTGTTCCAAAATTGGTGGCGAGCCACAACATTTTTATGGGGTTGGTAACCGCCATTTCACCGTGTATGTTTTGGTCGCGAAATTCTTGTCCTGCGTGGTCGATGTAGTCGAGCAGTCGGATGGCAGCAAAATCTTTCCAGCGGAGGTTTTTATAGTTTTCGGGGTTATGGACGCTATTGGCGTAGAACATTTCGGCAGCAGGATTTTTTTTGAGTTTTGGCAGGATCCAATTGTAGCAGGCTTTTAATGCTTGTGATTCGTTGACCGAGGTGCGCATAATTTTTTCGATATCGGAGTTTTCGGAAAGCAGTATTCGCAGGATTTTGTGTGCACGAACTGTAATTGCAATTCGGTCTAATTGGTGGCTGGGGTTCAAATATTTTGTATTTCTGTTTTGTATGAAATTGTAGGGAGGTCGAGCCTTGCCGCTTTTTCCGCCGGCTATTATTTCTTTTTTCATGGCTTATTATTTTAAAATGAGACGGCTACTTTTTTAAAGTACGAAACGAGCATGTAAAATGGTTACACCCAAGAGAATAATTAAAAAGAGCGAGTTCCATACTATACCTTTGAAAACAAGCAATTTTAATAGTATAAAAAAACATCAACAAAACAGTAAGATTCAGTCTAAGCGTGGCGAAATGTGCATACATAGACGAAAACATTTAACTTTGTGCTGATTTTTAAGGAATTGATTATGGCACATAAGGCTGGTTTTGTGAATATTATTGGAAACCCAAACGTGGGGAAATCGACGGTGATGAACGCGCTGGTGGGCGAAAAACTGTCGATTATCACTCAAAAAATGCAGACGACGCGCCACCGGATTAAGGGGATTGTGAGCGGCGAGGATTTTCAGATTGTGTATTCGGACACGCCCGGGATTTTGAAACCGAACTACAAATTGCAGGAAACAATGATGAAATTTGTGGATTCGGCACTGATTGACGCGGACGTGATTTTGTTTGTGACCGATGTGGTGGAAACGCCGGGAAAAAACCCGGACTATATCGAAAAGGTGCGCAAATCGAACATGCCCGTGATTGTGCTGATTAACAAAATCGACCTCTCCAACCAGGACGAGGTGCTGAAACTGTTTGATTACTGGACGGGCGTTTTTCCGGGGGCGAACATTTTCCCGATTTCGGCGCAGGAGAAGTTCAACATCGAACCCATTTTCGACCGTATTTTGGAGTTGCTGCCCGAAGCACCGGCTTATTTCTCGAAAGACGATTTGACCGACAGAAACGAAAGGTTCTTTTTGCAGGAGATTGTGCGTGAAAAAATATTGCTGCACTACCAAAAGGAAATCCCGTATTCGGTTGAAGTGGCGGTAGAAGAATTCAAAGAAACCGATAAAATCATCAATGTGCGCTGCATCATCTATGTGTCGCGCGATAGCCAGAAAGGAATAATTATCGGGCACCAGGGGAAAATGATTAAACGGGTTGGCACCGAAGCCCGAATAGATGCCGAGGAGTTTTTCGGCAAGAAAATATTTTTGGAATTGTATGTGAAAGTAGCGAAAGACTGGCGTGAAAAAGACGGACAGTTGAAGGATTTCGGGTACGACGCGGTGTAAAGGGAAGCCCCATCCCGGCCTTCTCCGAAGGGGAAGGGGGAGAAAAGAACGATATTGGACGGTTGGGTGCAGGAAGCAGGGTTTGGCAACGTCAACCTGTATTGGAAATTGAGAATTAGAAAAAACAGAAATGAGCAGCAGAATAGTAGCAATAGTAGGTCGGCCCAACGTTGGGAAATCGACTTTATTCAACCGCCTGGTGGAACAACGTAAAGCAATTGTTGACGAAACAGCAGGCGTTACGCGCGACAGAAATTATGGCAAAGGACAATGGAACGGCATAGAGTTTTCGGTGATCGACACGGGCGGATATGTAGTGAATTCGGATGATATTTTTGAAGCGGAAATCAACAAACAGGTCCATTTGGCCATCGACGAGGCGGATGTGATTTTGTTTGTGGTAGATGTACAATTGGGTATTACCGACCTTGACGATGCCATAGCCCAACTGTTGCGAAAGGGAAATAAACCCGTTTTGGTGACTGTAAACAAAGTGGATAACCACGAGCGGATACCCGATGCGCAGGAGTTTTACGGGTTTGGATTGGGTGAAATTTATTGCATCTCGTCCATGACGGGCAGCGGAACAGGTGAATTATTAGATGAGTTGGTGGAAAAATTCCCCACAAAAGAAGAAGACACAGACGAAGAATCAAATTTGCCACATTTATCGGTTGTAGGGCGGCCCAACGTTGGAAAATCCTCATTCATTAATGCCCTGATTGGCGTTGAAAGAAATATCGTTACCAACATTGCCGGCACAACCCGCGACTCCATTCACACGCGCTACAACAAATTTGGCCACGATTTTATGATTGTGGATACTGCAGGCCTCCGCAAAAAAGCAAAAGTACACGAGGATCTGGAATTCTATTCGGTGTTGCGCGCGGTGCGGACTATCGAAAACTCCGACGTGTGCCTGCTGATAATTGATGCCGAACGAGGTGTTGAGGCGCAGGACGTGAACATTTTTAACCTGATTATTCGAAACAAAAAGGGGGTGGTGATTTTGGTGAACAAATGGGATTTGATTGAAAAAGACACACATTCCACGAAAAAATTAATCGAAGAGATTTATAACCGGATTGCTCCTTTTGTGGATGTCCCGATTTTATTTATATCGGCACTTACCAAACAACGTATCCATAAAGCTCTTGAAACGGCCATAGAAGTGTTTCAGCGTCGTGCGCAGCGAATCAAAACTTCGGAAGTGAACGAGGTGTTGCTTGAAGCGATTGAAAAATATCCGCCACCATCGGTGAAAGGAAAACACATTAAAATAAAATATGCCACGCAATTGCCTTCGCCAACGCCGTCGTTTGCCTTGTTTGCCAACTTACCGCAATACATAAAAGAACCCTACCGGCGCTACATCGAAAATCAAATTCGCGAAAAGTTCAATTTTTCCGGTGTGCCGATACAAGTATATTTCAGACAGAAATAAGGATTTAATAGGATGTGAAGTTATTCAACAAACTTATATCCGATACCTTTTAAAGTTTTGATATGGTGGCTGCCGATTTTCTCGCGTAGTTTTCGGATATGCACATCAATAGTCCGGTCGCCTACTACCACATTTTCACCCCACACCGAATGATAGATTTCTTCACGGGTAAAAACTTTTCCGGGTTTGGACACCAATAACGAGAGCAGTTCGAATTCTTTTCGGGGCAACACCATTTCTACGTTGTCGATTTTGATGAGATAACGCTCTTTGTCGATAACCAGGTTGCCTACACTCACTGTGTTTTCATCTATTGCAGCGGTAACCATGGAGCCTTCGCCCGTGCGTTTCAACAAGGCTTTCACACGGCTGATCAGAACTTTCGGCCTCACCGGTTTAGTGATATAATCATCTGCACCAGCCTCAAAACCTGCCACTTGCGAATAATCCTCTCCCCGGGCGGTTAAAAATGCAATTATAGTGTTGTTGAGCGCCGGAATTTTGCGCATTTCTTCGCAGGCTGCAATACCGTCCATTTCCGGCATCATCACATCGAGGATAACGAGGTTTGGAACTTTCTTCTCGGCGATTTTGAGTGCTTCCACTCCATTTTTTGCGGTAAAAACTTTGTATCCTTCTTTGGCCAAATTGTAGCTGATAAACTCAAGAATATCTTCTTCGTCGTCAACCAGTAATATTTTGATTTCTGTGTCTTCCATAATAGATTTTTAAGCCAAACAAAGGTAGCTTATTATTTCGCTTTTTCAAGTGTGAAGGTAAAGGTAGTCCCTTCGTCGAGTACGCTTTGAACGTTAATGGTTTGCTTGTGTGCTTCGATGATGTGCTTAACGATGGACAAGCCAAGGCCTGTGCCGCCCTGCTCGCGCGACCGCGATTTATCGACACGGTAAAAACGTTCGAAAACGCGGGAAAGGTCTTTCTTGTCGATCCCAATCCCGTTGTCTGATACTTCCACCATCAGTTTCTGATCGAAATCGTAGAACGCCACCTTGATGAAACCTTTCTTTTTCCCATATTTCACACCGTTGGTAACCAAATTGGTCAACACCTCAAAAATTCTTTTCCTGTCAGCATTTACCATGATCGGCTTATCCGGCTTATTGGTCATTTGGAGTGAAATCTTCCGCTCTTTTGACAACCGGTGCTCTAAATCGAACACCTCCTCTACCACTTTCACAATGTCGAAATCGGTAAAGTGCGGTTTAAGTTCCCCCGTTTCCAATTTATTGATGGATTCCAGGTCTTCCACAATTGAAATCATACGGTCGATGCTTTTTTCGCTGCGCTTAAGGTAAAGCTTGTTGATGTGTGGGTCTTCGAGGCCTCCTTCAAGCAAGGTGAGGATATATCCCTGGATGTTAAATATCGGGGTTTTTAATTCATGCGAAACATTCCCCACAAAATCCTTCCTGTAGCGCTCCAATTCTTTCAATCGTTCAATCTCCTGCAATTGGTGATGTGCCCATTCTTCCACATCGTGCTCCACATCCGACATTTCCATAAACTTGTTTTTCAGCTTCAGTTTCGACTCTTTTCCTTCTTGCGGGAGGTAATTGATTATTTTGTATATCGGTTTTATTTTTTCGGAAATAAACCGGTTCAAGGTGCTTTGTATTAAAAAATAAGCCATCAGAAAAAATAAAAAAAGTACCGGAAGAAAAAAAATGAGCACAGATTTGTTAATCAGAAAGAGGCCTGCCCATATCAAACCGGCAGCAATTGTTAACAAAAATGAAAGAAAAAAAACCACTTGCCTTGACGAATATTTATTCATTGTTATCTTTGCTTTATCGCGCAAAAGTAGAAAATTATTGTTATTCATTGATTAACAGTAAATTCACGGTTACTTAATGTTTTGTTAATGTTAATAGGGGGATGCTTTTTTGTTTAGCATCTATATTTGCCAACCTTAATTAAGCAACTTATAATGGAAAGTTTTTACGTCATTGTTATCGCCATTTTATTTATTCTTGCGATTTCCGGTTTGGTAGTAGGAGTAAGTAATGACGCGGTAAACTTCCTTAATTCCGCAATAGGCTCAAAAGCCGCTCCCAAATGGATGATCTTTTTGATGGCAAGTGTTGGAGTTCTTATTGGCGCCACGTTCTCGGATGGGATGATGGAAATCGCCCGAAAGGGTTTGTTTAACCCCGAAATGTTTTTCTTTTCCGAAGTAATTATAATATTTCTCGCGGTAATGATTACAAATGTCATTCTGCTTGACATTTTCAATACGTTTGGAATGCCCACCTCTTCAACCGTTTCTATCGTTTTCGGGCTTTTAGGGGCAGCCGTAGCAGTTGCGGCAGTAAAAATTAAAGCGGCAGGTGGTTCAATTGTGTTGGAATTAGCGCAATATCTTAACTCCGAAAAGGTGCTTGCCATAATCACCGGGATATTACTTTCAGTTGTCATTGCATTCACTTTTGGAGCTGTTGTTCAGTATCTTGCACGTTTAGTCTTTTCGTTCAACTACCGGCAACCGATGAAATATTTCGGTTCATTATATGGGGGTCTTGCCATTACGGCCATCACGTATTTTATGTTCATCAAAGGGATGAAAGGTTCATCGTTTGCCGCAATCGAAATTAGCGACGGGGAGACACTAAACCAATGGTTTGATCACAATACCGGACTGATCATGCTGTATAGTTTGCTGTTTTGGGTGGTAATAATTCAACTGTTAAAATGGCTATTCAACATTAAAATACTGAAGGTGGTTGTTTTGGTCGGCACTTTTGCCCTTGCTATGGCCTTTGCAGGGAACGATTTGGTGAATTTTATCGGAGTTCCCATTGCCGGATTCAACGCCTTTAAAGGCTGGGCGAGTGCAGGTGCACCTGACCCGACACAATTCCCGATGACAATGCTCCAGGGAGAAGTGGGTACTCCCGGGTATATGTTAATTATATCGGGATTGATAATGATTGCTACCATCCTCTTCTCGAAGAAAGCACAATCGGTGGTGGATACTGAGCTGAATTTGGCGAGGCAAAATGAAGGAGCCGAACGGTTTGATTCGTCGCTTGCCGCCCGGTTTTTAGTGCGTTCCGCCACTCAGTTCAATAAAAAAATAGTGAAACTGGTTCCTGCACCGGTGATGAAAGTAATGAATTCGAGGTTTGTGCCTGCCACATATAAGCTGCCTGACGACCTACAACCACCTGCTTTCGATAAAATCCGGGCTTCGGTAAACCTGGTTGTTGCCAGTATTTTAATTGCTCTGGGCACCTCGTTAAAATTGCCGCTTTCCACCACCTATGTTACGTTTATGGTGGCCATGGGATCTTCTTTATCCGACGGAGCCTGGGACCGCGATAGTGCAGTTTACCGCATTTCCGGAGTGATTGCGGTAATCGGAGGCTGGTTTCTAACTGCTGTCATTGCTTTCACAGTCGCATCAATAGTCGCATGGGTAATAGCAATTGGCGGTAATCTTATGATCTTCGTGTTTATTGCATTGGCCATCTTCATCCTACTACGTACTCATTTTATGTTCAAAAGCCGTAGTGAAAAATTACTTGCCGAAGAAGAAGATACCATAATGGAAGAAGATGCCTTCGAAGAAATTATCAACAAAAGCATTAAACAAGTGGTACGTGCCATGGTTTTCAGTAACCAAGTTATTTCAATCGGACTTGAAGGTTTTATAAAAGAAGACCGTTCTAAATTGAAATTGGCTGAAAAAACAAGTGAAGAATTCTCCAAAAAATCAAAGAGAAACAAAGAAAGGGTTTATTCTACCGTTCAGATTTTGTCTGACGGGGCGGTGGACACCAGCCATTTCTATGTTCAAATAATGGATTATAAGCGCGAAATGGCCCACGCATTGCATTTTATGCTGGAGCCAATAATTAAACATTTTGACAACAACCACAAGCCTTTTACCCCGGAGCAAAACGAGGAGTTCAATGAACTGACCCTCATGTTCGATAATTTCCTGAACTTTGCGCTTCATACCGTGAAAGAGGAGAAATTCGACAACATTGATGCCTTGATTTCCGATAGGGAAAAGATATTCAACTTTATTGGCAAAATAGAGAAGAACCAATTTAAACGAATCAAAAATAAGGAAGTAAACACACGCAACTCACAACTGTTCTTCAAAATAAACGCCGAGGCAAAAAACCTTCTTTTACATGCCGTTAACGTTATCAAGGCGCAGCGCGACTTTATTATTTTCACGCGGCAATTCAGGTAAACAAGGGGTTGCAACCCCTTGTTGGGTTTCACCCGAAAGCCTTGCCCAGCCTTTCAAGTGCCTCTGTTAACACACTTCGAGGACAACCAATATTGAGGCGTAACCATCCTTCGCCGCCAGTGCCGAAACGCCCGCCGTCGTTGAGTGCAACTTTTGCATTTTTAGTTACAAATCCCGAAAGCTCTTTGCTTTTCATGCCATATTCGCGGAAATCGAGCCAAACTAAATAGGTTCCTTCCGGTTTCATCACTTTAACCTTAGGCAAATTAGACTTAAAATATTCTTCCAGAACCAAATAATTCTCCCATAAATAGTTGAGCAATTGTTCCAGCCATTCATCTCCATGCGTGTAGGCCGCTTCGAGTGCCACCGACCCAAAAATATTGCCCATGCCTAAATGTCCCACACCAATGGTTCGCTCGTAGCGTGCTAATTTATTTTTATTTGGAATAATGACCAACGACGAAGCCAGGCCTGCAACGTTAAAGGTTTTGCTCGGTGCCATACTCACCATGCAATTTTGTGCCACTTCGTCAGAAAGGGTAACGATGGGTATGTGCCGATGTCCTTCAAAAATTAAATCGGAATGGATTTCGTCCGAAATAATCATAATGTTGTTTTCGAGACATATTGCAGTTAATTCGTTCAGCTCATCACGTGTCCAAACGGTGCCGCCGGGGTTTTGCGGGTTACATAGGAGCAAAAGTTTCGTCTCTTTATCGATTTTTTCCTTTAAATCCTCAAAATCAAAGGTGTATCTTCCTTCTACTATTTTTAGCGGGTTTTCAACCAACCGACGTGCTGTGCCTCTCACACATTCGAAAAATGGGAAATACACCGGTGGCTGAACAACAACGCCGTCACCAACCTTCGAAAAGGTTTCGATGGCCGAAGTTAATCCGGCAACCACACCGGGACTAAACGATATCCATTCCTTTTTTATGTCCCAGCCGTAGCGGCGTTTCATCCATCCAATTACTGCCTGATAATAGGAGTCGGGGCGAAAAGTGTATCCATAAATTTCATGGGCTGCGCGTTTTTTAATGGTATCCACAATAAAGTCCGGAGTTCGGAAATCCATATCGGCCACCCAAAGCGGCAACACGTCATCGGAGCCAAAAAATAGCTGGAGAGCATCGTGTTTCATACAGTTGGTTCCTTTGCGTGGAATAATTTCGTCGAAATTGTAAGTTTTCATTTTTGAGTATTGAGTATTGAGATAAGAGGTATCAAGATAAGAAGTGTCAGGTATTTATCATTTTCAAGTAATTCAACTCGTTTTCCTTTTCTACTTTCAGTATAAAATCAGAAAACCTCATTGATATCGCCCACTGGGATTATTTTGACTGCACCGCCCGCAAAAGCATAGCACGTTGTTGAAAAAGCCCTGAACACGTCTATTATAACGGTGAGCCCACGGGCGACCTTTGCCCCTTCGAGTAAGTGCAGGATTTGAATCTCCATTTTTAAAAAATTTCCCCGAAAATAACCAAAATTGAGAAGATAGAAAGGCTAAATTAAAAGAAGGGACGGATACTCACGCATATAAAAAGAAACCCCGGACAGGACGTCCAGGGTATATTTTTTAAATCGGGAAGATAAAAAATATGGGTCTTATACCTATACATTCCAAAAAACACCAAAAGGTAACCCTCAAAATTCAATTATTTTTCATTTTTCTTCGAAAGCCTCGTTTATAAAGGCATTTATGTGCGATAATTTTTTGAATGCAGACACATTTAATGAAATATAATCGCCATTCAGTATTTCGCTGGTACTTATCGGAGTTGAAAAAGCAAAAGATTTATAACGAAGCAAATCAATAAATTCGTGATCCTTGGGGAAACCTTTCGGCGCAGTTTTCAACTTGTCGTCCATCAATTCAGGATATGTTTTTTTGAAATCAGGGTCATCCATTATCTCGAGAAATTCAGCGCCATATTCTGCAATGCGGTTCCGGATAGCCCGTAACTCCACTGCCGCCGGCATATATATTCCCCCTCCCGAAAAACTACCCACAGGATCCACATGAAAATAATAGCCGGCATAAATCCCTTTACGGCCGCCTTTGGAAATGAAACCACCGAAGTGTGTCTTATAAGGTCGTTTGTCGTTCGAGAAGCGCACGTCGCGGTATATCCGAAACAGACAGTCTTTTGGCTCCAAAAGCGGCACTTCGCGATCAAACTTCCTGATTTCGTTAATCAGGACATCCGTGACAAACAGCATCTTTTCACGGTTTTCGTTGTACCGTTCTTTATTGTCGTGAAACCAATCGCGGTTGTTATTGGCAGCAAGCTCCGTCAGGAATTCCAGGACTTTATCCATTGTAGTTTCTATTTTAATGTATTTTTGAATCGTGAACGTACAAATTAACACAAGGAGCATGAAAAAGTTTGCACTGATTGTTGCGGGTGGAAGTGGGGTCCGGATGGGAAACGCAGTTCCAAAACAGTTTATGGAAATAAATAGCCGCCCGGTTTTGATGTACACCATTGAAGTGTTTTTACGGTACGACCCGGAAGTTGAAATTGTGCTTGTGCTGCCAAAAAATGAAATCCGGACGTGGAAAGAAATCTGCAAGGTGCATAGATTCACCGCCAAAATAGCGCTTACCTCGGGTGGCGAAAACCGCTTCCTTTCGGTATGCAACGGACTGGAGTTAATCGACGCCAACAGCATCGTATTTATTCATGACGGAGTGCGTCCGCTGGTGTCAGTTCAAACCATCAAAAATTGTTACCAAACGGCAGTGGACTATGGAAATGCAACACCGGTGATTCCCGTGAACGAATCCATCCGTATGATAGAAGGAAAAAGTAACCGGGCTGTGGACCGCAATCAGTTTGTGCTGGTACAAACACCGCAAACATTTAAAACTGCATTAATTCAAAAGGCATACAAACAGGCCTCATCAAGTAATTTTACCGACGACGCATCCGTGCTGGAGGCCACCGGCGAAACCATACACCTGGTAGCAGGCAACCGTGAAAACATTAAAATAACTTTCCCCGAAGATTTGAATAGGGCTCAAGCATTTCTTGGCAATTTTTAATCATTCCAAATTAAATTTCTGTAAACTTTTTAAACCAAAATAGTTTCCTACGTGTTTGCATAGTATTTTTGTCATTAAATGGAAAATAAAAGAAGGTTGATATTGAAAGACGTGGAGCAGTTGTACCTGAAATACGGGATACGCAGCGTAACCATGGATGATGTGGCAAAGGAATTTGGTATCTCGAAAAAAACCTTGTACCAATATTTTCACGACAAAGCGGATTTGGTGGCCCAGGTGATTGGGCATCATCTGCAAAACCGTAATTTTAAAATGGGCGCACAGGAAAACGGAAACCCGATCGACCAGTATTTTGCCCTCCGCAGCCATTACATTCAATTCCTTAAATTCTTCAATACCAACATTGAGTTCGATTTAAAAAAACAGTATCCAAAACTTTATGATAAAGTGCATTGCGCAAAACGCGACAGTATTTTGGACAACACGGTTAAGAACATTGAAGAAGGTATGAAACAAGGGCTTTACCGAAACGATTTGGAGCCTTTGCTTATCGCAAAATTACAAGTTGGTAGGATTATGTTCACGCTGAACCCTGATAATGGTATCTTCACCGATGCGGAAGTGGCTAACATTGAACTGTTTGACAAGGTGATGGAAAATTACATGCATTCCATTTGTACCGAAAAAGGAATGAAATATTACAACGAACAATTAAACAAAGTAAGGAATGAAGCTATTCTTTAAATTTCTCTCTGTCCTTCTGATGCTGGGATTTGTGACGGTTAATTTGAACGCACAAAACGATCCCGGTTCATTTTCGTTAGAGGAAGCCAGGCAATATGCCATGGAACATGCCTATATTTTAAATAATTCCGCACGCGATATCACCATAGCACACAAAAAAGTTTGGGAAACCATTTCCACCGGCTTGCCACATGTAACAGGCTCTGCCAATTATAATGCCTTCTTAAACTTACCCATTTCACTCTTGCCAGGCGAATTTTTTGGCGAACCGAAAGGCACCTATATTCCCGTAAAATTCGGACAAGACTATAACTCCGATTTTGGATTGAATGTGGCTCAAACCATTTTTGACGGTTCATACATTGTTGGCATAGGTTCATCCAAAATCTACGTCAACTTGGTAAAAGAAACGCACGAAAAAACCGAGATTGATATTCGTGAAGCCGTTACACAAGCCTACTTAATGGTTCTAATCGGCCAGGAAAACGAGAAAGTTGTAAGGGAAAACCTGGCAAACACCGAAAAATTGTACCACGAAACTAAAATTTATTTCGACAACGGATTCCGCGAAGAACAAGACGTGGACCAAATGAAACTGATGGTGAGAAATGCCGAAAACGAAATCGTAAAAGCCGAACGTGAAATTAAAATTGCCAAAGTAGTGCTGAAATATACCATGGGCTATTCTTTGGATGAAGAAATCACGTTAACCGATCCCTTGCAGAAATTCCTGAACCCAATCGTAGAAGAAAACACTCGAAGCGGATTCGATTTTACCAGGCATATTGATTATCGTTTATCGCAAATTAATTTTCAGGCTTCGGAGAAACTGATGAAACTGGAAAAAGCAGCCTTCCTACCTCGTTTGAATGCTTTTTACAGCTACTCGAAAACGGCTTACGGAAATAATGCCAACCTGCTTAAGTCCAGCGTTTCTTGGTTTCCGGCATCGCTTGTAGGCTTCCAACTGACGATGCCCATTTTTGAATCGGGCGAGAAGATGTTTAAAGTGCAACAAGCCCGCCTCAACATCGAAAAAGCCGCAACCCAGCGTAAATTGGCGGAAACAACCCTTCAAAAAGATTATTTGACGGCAGTTGCCGACCTCGAATCAGCCCTGGAACGTTTTGAAAACGATCAGGAAAGCCGCGAATTGGCCCTGAAAATCAGGGACAAAACAAAAATAAAATTCAACAACGGCATCAGCAGCAGTACCGAGCTTTCGCAAACCGAAACCCAGTTTATCACTGCTTATCAGGCTTTAGTAGCCTCCACTCTACAGTTGCTCCAAGCCGATCTTAAACTGAAAAAAGCCACAGGAAACTTGTAAATAAACAGATGAAAACGATATGAAGAAGATTCTAATGACTCTAATGGCTGTAATTATAATGATTGCATGCACTGCACCAAAAGGTGGCGACGAAGTGGCAAAACGTCAGCAATTGCAGCAATATAAACAGCAACGCCATGACTTAGACGAGAAAATTGAAACCCTTGAAGCTGACTTGCAAGGCATGGAAAAAGTGGAGGTGGTGAATGTAAAAGTGCAGGAACTGCAAGCCCAAACCTTCGAACATTTTATTGAAGTGAACGGAAAAGTGGAAGCCGAGTTGAACTTAGATGTCAGCCCGGAATCATCGGGCGTAATCACCGATGTATTTGTAACCGAGGGGCAACAAGTGCCAAAAGGTTTTGTAATGGGAAAGCTAAGTACCGATGTCTTGCAACGGTCGATGGAAGAGCTGGAGATTCAATTAGAATTGGCCAGCACCAACTACCAGCGCCAACAAAACCTTTGGGATCAAAACATCGGTTCTGAAATGCAGTTGCTGCAAGCGAAAAGCAGTAAAGAAGGCCTGGAGAAACGCATTGAAAGCATAAAAACCCAGATTGAAATGTCGGAAATAAAATCGCCTATAAATGGTGTGGTGGATGTGGTTTACCAGAAAAGAGGAAACATCGCTTCACCTCAAATTCCATTTGCAAAAGTGGTGAACATCAGCCAAATAAAAATTTATGCCGATATTTCTGAGTCGTACCTTACCAAAATCAAAAAGGGCGACAAAGTAACGGTTTACTTCCCGGCACTCAATCAGGAAACTGAAGCTACCATTCAGCAAATCGGAAACACTATCGACCCGAACAACCGCACCTTTAGGGTACGCATTAACATGGGCAATCCGGGCAATCTGATAAAACCCAACTTGATTTCGATCGTGAAAATCCGCGATTACCGTGCCGAAGACGCCATCGTTGTCCCTACACTTTTCATCAAAGAAGATTTTACCGGAGACTACACCTACATTGTTGACAACGCGAACGGCAAAACCATTGCTAAAAGGGTTTATGTTACTCCGGGCGTGACGCACAACAACACCACCGAAGTGATTGACGGTCTGGAACAGGGGATGAAAATTATTTCGGAAGGCTATGATCAAATTGCCAATGGCACAGTCATCAGGTTTTAAGCATTCCGGGCAAGCATACATAAAAAAAACTAAAGATGGTAAAAGAAAAAGAATCTCACAGCCAGCAAATCCATCGGAAATTTAAGCCTACCTACCTGGCCTTAAAGAACCAAACCACGGTATATATCTTCACCGCTTTGCTGGTGTTTTTCGGCTTGTATTCCTACAACAAAATGCCCCGCGAAGCGATGCCCGAAATCGTGGTGCCCTACATTTTTGTGCAGTCAGTATATCCCGGCAACTCCCCTATCGACATCGAGAATTTGATTACCCGCCCCATTGAAAAGGAGTTAAAGGGATTGAAAGGGGTGAAAAAAGTTTCCTCCGCTTCGTACCAGGATGTGAGTACCATTGTTGTTGAATTCAACACAAACGTCACCATCAACCAGGCACTTCAGGACACGAAAGACCGCGTGGACAAAGCCAAATCTGAACTTCCAAAAGATATGGAAACCGACCCTCTGGTACTGGATCTTGACTTCTCGGAATTCCCGATTATGAACGTGAACATTTCGGGCGATTTTAGTATGCGGAATTTGAAAGAATACGCCGAAACGCTTCAGGAAGAGTTTGAAAGTGTAAAAGAAATTTCGGAGGCAAACATCCGCGGTGTCGAAGAGCGCGAAATCCAGATTAACGTGGATCCGTATAAATTGGATGCCGTTGGCCTTACTTTCGACGATATTGCGCTGGCAATACGTACCGAGAATGTAACCATTGGTGCAGGCGAATTTACTGCCGACAAAGCCAAACGGATTATTCGCACCGAGGCGAATTACACCAACGTGGATCAGATTGCCAATACCATCATTAAAATAAACGGCGGCAAACCGGTTTATATCCGCGAAGTGGCCACCGTAATTGACGGATATAAAGAACAATCCACCATTGCACGCCTGAACAACAGGCCGGTAGTCACACTTTCCATCACCAAAAAATCGGGTGAAAACATCCTCGAAGCCTCAAAAAGGGTCTTTGAAATCATTCAGGAACAAAAAGACAAAGGGTATATTCCTAAAACTTTGGACGTGCTCATTACCGATGATATGACTCCATTTATTGAAGATACCATATCAAACCTCGAAAACAGCATCATTCTCGCCATGATCCTGGTCACCTTCGTGCTGTTTCTATTTCTCGGATTTAGAAATGCACTTTTTTCGGGGCTGGCTATCCCGCTTTCCATGTTCCTGTCGTTCATCGTTTTGCAACAGAGCGGAATCTCGTTAAATTCCATCGTGCTCTATTCACTTATTTTAGCCCTCGGAATGTTGGTGGATAACGGGATCGTGGTGGTAGAAAATGTTTACCGGCTCTACAGCAACGGCTATTCAAGGCTGGCCGCCACAAAGAAAGGCGTTAGCGAAATCGCCTTTCCCATCATATCCTCCACCTTAACAACCCTGGCTGCGTTTTTTCCCTTGCTGATGTGGGAAGGGGTAGTGGGCCAGTTCATGAGTATTTTCCCCAAAACGCTAATTGTGGTATTGGCTGCATCGCTATTCGTAGCCTTAATTATTAACCCGGCATTTTTGGCGTCGTACATGAAACTCGATGACATCACGGCAAAAGCTAACTGGAGACGGGTGTTGAAAAGGGCGGGAGTCATCGCCATTTTTGCGGTGCTGTTCTATTTTGCGAAGGTTTATTTGCTTGGCAATATCCTTATGACCATTGTTCTGATTATGGTGCTGAATATTTTTGTATTCCGCCCTATGGCGCGTTGGTTTCAAACCAAATTCCTGGTTTGGCTCGAAGAGTTTTATACCCGTCGTTTGCGCCTGGCCCTCACTGGCTGGTGGCCGGTAGTTTATCTCACGGGAACCATAATATTACTCATTTTCTCCATGTTTTTCTATTTCAATCTGAGCAATCCAAAAGTGGTATTTTTCCCCGATACCGATCCACAAACCGTGTATGTTACAATGGAACTGCCTATCGGAACTTCTATCGAAAAAACCGACGAAGTATCGCGCGATGTGGAGAGAATCATCAACGAAACGATAAAGCCGGTGATGCCGGTAGTGAAATCGGTAACCACCAGCGTCGGCGTGGGTAAGGGTGGAATGTTAGAGAACGCTGCCAGCCCGAATAAATCGTTGACCACCATTTCTTTTGTAGAATTCAAATACCGCGAAGGAGTGAACACAGCCAAGATAATGCAAGAAATCACCCAGAAATTTAAAGGATATGTGGGTGCACGGATTTACGTGGAAAAAGACGAAAACGGCCCGCCCACCGGTTCTCCGGTAAACATCGAAATTTCCGGCGACGAATACGACAAACTGATCGCCGTCACTACTGATTTTTTGCAAATCATAGCCGACGATAATATCCCCGGCATTGCTGAATTAAAACTCGACATCAATACTAACCAGCCGGAAATGTTGGTGCACATCGATCGCGAAAAAGCCCGTTTGTACGAGCTTTCTACCCAACAGGTAGCCATGGCTTTCCGCAATTCGGTATATGGCCTGGAAGCCGGAAAATTTAAAGATGGCGAAGACGAATACGATATTTTTGTACGCTTAGAAGAACAATACCGCAACGATGTTTCTACCCTCATGAACCAGAAACTTGTGGTGGAAGAAAACAAAATCCCCATTTCTTCGGTAGCCAGTTTTGAATATTCCACCACCTACGATAAAGTGACCCGGGTGGACAATAAACGCGCCATTACTATTTCGTCGAATATTGTGGAAGGATACAACGCCAACCAAATCAATACGCGCATAAAACAGATTTTGCGAGACTATGAAATGCCCAACGGATATACCTATAATTTTACGGGAGAGCAACAGGAACAGGCCGAAAGCAGTGAGTTTTTGTTTTTTGCCCTTTTGGTGGCCATTGCCTTGATTTTGATCATCATGGTAACACAGTTTAACTCCTTCATCCGTCCGGTAATCATTATTTCCACCGTTATTTTCAGCACCATCGGGGTATTCCTCGGGCTGGGTATTTTTCAAATGGAATTTGTGGTCATTATGACCGGGATCGGGATTATTTCGTTGGCGGGGATTGTGGTAAACAACGGGATTGTTTTGGTGGATTACATCGATTTGGTGTTGCAACGCAAACGCGAAGAACGTGGCCTACCGGAAGATGCTTTTTTGCCCACGGACGTACAGATTGAAGCACTCGTGGAAGCGGGACGCACACGTCTGCGTCCGGTTTTGCTCACCGCCATCACCACCGTGCTTGGCTTGGTTCCGTTGGCCATTGGCTTAAACTTCGACTTCTTTAGTCTCTACACCGCCTTCGATCCCAAAATTACCCTTGGTGGCGAAAGCGTCGCATTTTGGGGACCCATGTCATGGACCGTAATTTTTGGGCTCACCTTTGCCACCTTCCTCACGCTTTTGATTTCTCCTGTGATGTATATGCTGACTATTCGCGTTAACTACCGAATTAAAAAATGGACAGGCAAGCTACCAAAAGAAACTGTTGAACCGAGAATGGAAATTGAACCGTAAGCTATCAGGGTTGAAAGTGTAGTGAGAACCGTCAATCTTAAAGTTCGGGTAAGCGGCAATCTTTTCAAAAATGAGGATTTGCCGACTCCTGTTGTTGGAGGCCTGGAAATATTCAATATTGATATCCAAGAAATAGAACTGATTCAACAATAAGCCCTCTACCCCTCACAGAAATCCTACCGGAGTATCCGAATCACCCAATATTTTCCATCACAATTTTTTATACTTTTGCGCCTTTTGCTAAATGAACAAAATCAAGGAAAAATAAACAATATTCTGACTGTTATTGAGTTTAATCATTGAGTTTATAAGACACCTGCTTGAAGAGATTTTTTTTACATACCATCCTATTCCTACTGTTAATTGCAGTTTTTGGCGGCTGTTCCACCGAAAAAAACACCCCGGCATCACGCGCGTTTCATAATGTCACCTCGAAATACAACGTGTTTTTCAATGCCAATGAGAGTGTAAAAGAAGGAGTTGCAACCATCGAACAGCGAATCGAAAACGATTATACACGCTTACTGCCGATCTATAAAACGAGCGATCCGTCGGCTGCACAAATGGTGAAATCGAACATGGACAACGCCATCATCAAAAGCTCGAAACTCATTGAAATACACTCCATCACCAAAAAACCCAAACGCAAACGGAAGCGGACCCGCAAATATCAGGAGTTTGCCAGCCAGGAGGAATTCAACAAATGGATTGACGACAGCTACCTGCTGATGGGGAAAGCCTATTTTTATCAGCATAATTTTGTTGCAGCTATCGACCGCTTTTCCTATGTGGTGCGCAAATTTCCCGACGACGAAACAAAACACGAGGCAAATGTCTGGCTGATCCGCAGCTATTCGGAACTGGAACGCTTCACGGAAGCATCGGAGGTGATTCAGGCAGTGCAAAACGACGATGATTTCCCAAAGAAGCTGGAACGTGACCTGGTTATCGCTACCGCCGATTACTACATGAAACAAGAGATTTACGATGAAGCCATTAAGTTTCTGAATCTCGCTATCAAAAAAACATTCTTCAAAAAAAATAAAGCACGGCTGCAATATATTGTGGCACAATTGTATCAGGAACTAAATATGCCGGAGCAAGCGTCTGAAGCGTTTCGCGCGGTAACCAAAATGAACCCGGGCTACAAAATGGCATTCAATGCAAAGATTAATTCAGCAGGCGTTTTTGCGGGCACCGGCGATACCGAAAAACTGAAAAAAGAGTTGAACCGGATGTTGCGCGACAATAAAAACATCGATTTCCGCGACCAAATTTATTATGCCATCGGGAACCTGTATTTCAACGAAGGGAACCGCCCCGTGGCAATTGATAATTATACTCAATCGGTGGCAACAAGCTACCAAAACCAGTTTCAGCGCGCGCTATCGGCAATAACTGTCGCGGATATCTATTTTGAAGATCTGGAATACCGCAAGGCACAAGCCTATTACGATAGTGCGATGATTATTATCGACGACACCTACCCCAACTATCAGGCATTGGAAGGAAAATACAAAGGGCTTACCAATTTGGTTGACAACCTTGTGATTGTTGAACGCGAAGACAGTTTGCAAAAAATTGCACGAATGCCGGAAATGGAACGTGAATCGTTAATTGCGCGATTAATGAAAGAAGAGCAGGAAAGGCAGCGCAACCTGGAAAACGTTTCGTTGCAAGGGATGCAGAATCAGGGCTACTACCGCTCCAACCGATACCGGATGGGCATGGGCAACGAACAGGAAGGTGCAGGCTGGTATTTCTATAATCCGCAAACGGTATCTTACGGGCGGGTCACTTTCCAGCAACGCTGGGGGAAACGAAAACTGGAAGACAACTGGCGGCGTTCGAACAAAGCATCTGTTTCGATGGACGAAATTGCGGACGTTACGGAAGGAATCGATTCCAGCCAAATGGTGGTTTTGGTAGAAGACCCGATGAAAAAGGAATTCTACACCCAGCATCTCCCGCTCACCGATTCGCTGATGAAGGTTTCGCACGATAAAATCCGCGACGCACTCTACAACGCCGGGAAAATTTTCAAGGCCGAGTTTAGCAATTACCCGCGTTCCGCTGAACGCTTCGAGGAGCTGAACCGCCGCTACGCCAGTAATATCTATTTACTTTCGGCATGGTTTGATTTATATGATTTATATGAATTGATGGGCGATAAACAGAAGTCGGACTACTACCGCAACCTGATTGTATCGCAATTCCCGGAAAGCAAATATGCCCAGTTTCTGGTCAACCCCAACTTTTTTATTGAAATGCAGGCGCGCTTAGACAGCATCAACCGACTGTATCAGGAAACCTTCAAAAGCTACAAAACCGGTCGCTATGGCGAAGTGCTCTCGCTTGCTTCCGAGATAAAAGCAATGACACCCGACACGCTGATGGTGCCCAAACTTGAGTTTATGGAAACCGTGGCGAAAGGTGTACAATCGGATGTGCATAATTTTGAAACCTTGTTGAAGGGTTATGTGAAAACCTACCCGGATAAAGAGCCGACCCGTTTGGCCAAAGAAATATTGACACTGATACAGGACAGTACCCTGGCCGACTATCAGAAATTGGTGGACATGGGTTACATCAGCGAAGAAATTCAAAACGAAGAATTGCTGCCTGAAAATCAAATGGCCGACGATGAGTTTGGCGGTAAATTTTCATACGACGAAGATTTGTTGCATTATTTCGTAATCGCTTACCCACGTGATGCTAAAGTTGATTTGAACCGCTTGAAATTTGACCTTGCCAACTACAACATCGACCATTACACCAAACTTGATTTCGACATTGAAACTGAAAACTTGGACGATAAACTGGCGTTTTTGGTTGTTCGTGCGCTCGAAAATAAAGAAGCCGGTTTGATTTACCACGGTGCAATTATCCGTAAAGCTCCGGTTTTCCAAGCCTTGAAAGAGGTTGAATATTTGAATTTCGCGATTTCGTCAAGCAACTACCGCGCAGTTATGGCCGATAAATCGGTGGCCGACTACCTCAAGTTCTTTGTGAAAAATTACAGCCGTTACATCCGTTCGAATTTTGTTGACGACGAAACCGACGTTTCACCGGAAGAACTAATGGCGCGCGCAAAAGAAGAAGACCAGATTCTGAGGGAACGCGGTCAGTTTGTGGTAGTGAATACCGGTGCCGACAAATTGTTCAACCCGCGCATTGATACCACCCAGAATTTTGTGATTGCCATTCAGGACAAAAAAATATCAACCCGGCAACTCCTGACGGATTTCGGACAGTTTAACCGCAATGAATTCCGCGGCTGGAACCTTGCCCTTCAATTGAAAGAAACCGAAAACTACCGCCTGCTGGTGGTAAATGGCATCCCGACATTGAACGAATCAATGTCCTATTTCCGGAAAGTGGTGGTTACGCGGAGTTTGTTTGCCACCCTCGGACAAGCCGTTTACCGGAACTTCTTAATCACCAACGAGAACCTTGAGAAACTGATTGCTGAGAATAAGGTGGACGATTACATGGACTTTTTCAGGAACAATTACATTAACCGGCCCACGACTTCGGCAGCACCGGCACAAACTCAAACGGAAACAGCGAAAGTTGAAGCTCAACCTGAAACGCAGCCAAAAGAATATACCGGACCCTACAATGAAAACTTGGACGGAGAACATTATTTTATATTCGTTATCCCGAGATTGGACATCGACCAACCGGCATTTATCAGCGGAATTACAGATTTCAATCAGGCAAGTTATGCAAACCTGACCTTGAAAGTGGAAGTGCAACCCTTAGACGAAATGCGCCAGATTGTGCTCATTTCGGGGCTGCCCGACAAAGAAGCAGCAACGCCCTATTTCAGTAAAGTGGTGAATAGTCGCAGCTTGTATGCCCCGTTGCGACAGGGGGAATACCGCAATTTTTTGATTTCAAAACCCAATTTCGAGATATTCCTGAAACAAAAGAACATTGTGGAATACATGGACTTTTATAAACGCGCTTATTTGGGGCAATAGAGGAACGGACATTTAAAACTAAACGACGGAAAACTGAAATTGGAAATGGGACCAGCTCCGAATGAAAATTGGGGAATTGACATCAATTCCTATTAAATAGAGAGATAAAGAACGACATGTTAATAATAACGCAGCGGATTTTTTACTTTTGTCCGCAAAGCTTTTAAGGTATGCAATTCGACATCAACTCAAGAATATTTCAAGATTTTCCAGCTTTCCAGAGTACATTGGAAAGCTGGAAAACAAGCAAGGAAACCATCGTGTTTACAAACGGATGCTTCGATATTATCCATCAGGGACATGTGGATTCGTTGCAGAAATCGGCCGCACTCGGTACAAAATTAATTGTTGGGTTGAATTCGGACCAATCGGTGGAACTGTTGAAGGGCAAGAACCGTCCGGTTATGTCCGAAACGGGCCGGGCAATAATTCTCGCCGCTTTTGGTTTTGTGGACGCTGTAATTCTATTTTCTGAGGAAACCCCGGCAGATTTAATTGCCCAAATTTTGCCCGATGTTCTGGTGAAAGGCAACGAATACAAAATCCACGAAATTGCGGGTCACGAAACGGTTTTAAGCTATGGCGGTAAAGTTGTAACCCTGGAGCTGATCCCCGGTGTTTCAACAAGCGACTTGATCGAAAAAATAAAAACCTTGGAATAGATGGCAGCAACAAAAAGCATTTTTACATGCCAGAGTTGCGGGGCACAATCGCCAAAATGGATGGGCAAATGTCCGGCCTGCAACGAATGGAATTCTTTAGTGGAAGAAGTGGTCAGCAAAAAGCAGCATACTGGGAAACTGTCGGTGCAAATTGCCGGGAACCAACCGTTAACGCTCGAAAATATTCAAGCTTCTAAAACCCCACGATTCTCGGCGGGCATCAACGAATTCAACCGCGTTTTGGGTGGCGGCATTGTTCCCGGCTCGCTCATTTTGCTGGGCGGCGATCCCGGAATTGGGAAATCGACTTTGGCGCTGCAGCTTGCTCTTGGATTAAAAGAACGCACAGTTTTATACACTTCGGGCGAAGAAAGCTTGCAGCAAATTAAGCTTCGCGCCGAACGGCTGAACATCGAGAACAACGCGTGCCTGTTTTTGTGCGAAACTTCATTAGAACATTTAATTGCCCATACGGAACAAATCCGCCCCGACCTGTTAATCATCGATTCCATTCAAACTATTTCCACCGAAACCATTGAATCGTCACCGGGCTCAGTTTTGCAGGTGCGCGAATGTACCGCTGCGTTGCTGAAATACGCCAAGAAGAATAATGTGGCTATCCTCTTAATCGGACACATTACCAAAGAGGGCAGCCTGGCCGGGCCGAAAATTTTGGAACACATGGTGGATACCGTGTTACAATTCGAAGGCGACACTAATTATATGTACCGTATTTTGCGCACTAACAAAAACCGCTTTGGTTCAACCAACGAACTTGGGATTTTTGAGATGGCAAGCGATGGTTTACGCGAGATTATCAACCCGTCGGAACAGCTCATCTCGAAAGTGAGCGACAATGTGAGTGGAACGGCGATTGCAGCGGCCATTGAAGGAGCCCGCCCATTCCTTATTGAAATCCAAGCTCTGGTAAGCACAGCTGCTTACGGCACTCCGCAACGCTCCTCAACCGGTTTCGATTTGCGCCGATTGAATATGCTGCTGGCCGTGTTGGAAAAACGGGCAGGTTTCAAACTCATCCAAAAAGATGTTTTCCTGAACATTGCCGGTGGGTTAAGAATCAGCGATCCGGCTACCGACCTATCAGTGATCTCTTCCATTCTTTCCTCGAACATCGACATTCCCATCGACCATAAATTTTGTTTTGCGGGTGAAGTGGGATTGACCGGAGAAATTCGCGCCGTGAGCCGAATCGAACAACGTATTGCAGAAGCAGAGAAAATCGGCTTCAAAAAAATATTTATTCCCACCCACAATCGAAGTTTCGACAGTTCTAAATTCAACATCCAAATCGAAAAAGCAAGCCGCGTAGAGGAGGTTTTCAGGAATATTTTCAGTCAAAAAGTAAGTTCTGCGCGGAAATAGTTTTTTTTTAACCAAGCATTTTTTTGAATTGTGCCCGAACAATTTATAATTTGGCACACTGAAAAACATGAAGAAAATTACATTTATATGGCTCCTGCTTGTTTTTACGTTTGCTTCGTGCAACAAGAAATTCATTGAAAAACCCAAAAAGTTGATCAAAGAAAAAAAGATGATTGAAATGCTCGTCGATGTGCACATGGCCGAAGCCACCTACCGCGAAATGCAAGGCGATTCGATAGTGAGAAATAGTTCGTCGGCCAATTTCTACTATTCGGTGCTGGAAAAATACAACGTGCCCGATTCGGTTTTTGAAAAATCGTTTGTCTATTACGCCAGCTATCCCAGAAGATTCGAATACATGTACCGCAAAGTGATGAATCAACTCAGCGCGATGGAACAACAGTTTTCCGGACGCAAAGAGGAGCTTGAGTTTCAATCACCCAAATAGTGCTGTGAGAAAAATTTCTGCCACATACCTTTATTCCGGCAAAGGACGTTTCCTGAAAAATGGTACTTTGATTTGTAATGACGACGGAACTGTTCTCGAAATCATTGACAATAAAGGTGAATTGCGCGAGCTAGCCGGAACGGAACATTACAGCGGCTTGTTGGTCCCGGGTTTTGTAAACGTGCATTGCCACCTCGAACTTTCACACTTGAACGGCAAAATTGAAGAGAAAACGGGCATTGGCGGATTTGTAGGAAAAATCAACCTGCTACGAAGTTTGGAAACCGAATCGCGCGAGAAGGCGATGCAAGTTGCCGACCGCAAAATGTGGGCTGCCGGAATTGCTGCCGTGGGCGACATTTCCAATTCAAATCTCTCGGTGGACACGAAACTTAAAAGCCGGATATTTTACCACACTTTTATCGAAGCCTTCGGGTTTCATCCTTCCCGTGCCGAAATTGCGTTTGATTATGCCCGGCTGGTGCAATCGGATTTTCAGGAAAACGGCCTGGCTAATTCCATTGTGCCGCATTCACCTTATTCGGTTTCTGCACCGCTTTTCAACAAAATACGCGAAAATGCAATCACCGAAAAAAGTTTGCTTTCATTTCACAATCAGGAAAGTAAAGCCGAAGATCAGTTTTATTTAGACGGAACAGGCCCAATTGCCGACCACCTTCAGAATAACCTTGACATTGATATATCGCATTGGAAACCCACCGGTAAAAGCTCGCTGCTATCGGTTTTGGAATATTTCCCTATCAGGAACTCCCTTGTTTTGGTACACAACACACAAACCAAAAAAGCGGACTTGGAGGCACTTCGCGAAATACGGTCTATGGAAAATACCTATTTTGCACTTTGTCCGAATTCCAATATCTACATCGAAAATCAGCTGCCGCCCGTTTCGCTTTTTCGCAACGAAAAGCTGAACATTTGCTTGGGCACCGACAGTCTGGCTTCGAACCATCAACTTTCCATTTTGTCAGAAATGATGACGCTTCAATTTAATTTTCCCGAGTTAACATTGGATGAACTTTTAACCTGGGCATCGTTAAATGGGGCAAAAGCGTTGCAAATGGATACTAATTTTGGGAGTTTTGAGGTGGGTAAAAAACCAGGAGTTAATTTGATTACGGGGATTGATTTCAAATCGATGAAATTAACGGATAGCAGTCGGGTTAAACGATTGGTGTGAAGGGGTTTAAAGTTTAGAGTTTAAAGTATAAAAAGTGGCTACATTTCTTTTTGATAAAATAATTTTTGGTCCGGTGAAAAGTCGGAGGTTAGGTGTTTCGCTGGGAGTTAACTTACTGCCTACCGATGTAAAAGTGTGTTCGTTCGACTGTATTTATTGCGAGTGCGGATGGACACCAAAGAAATACAAAAAGAAAGTAGTTCTTCCGGGAAGAGCAGAAGTGCGCGAAAAACTAGAAGAAAAACTCCATGAAATGCTTGCCGATAATGAATTGCCCGATGTGATTACCTTTGCGGGGAACGGGGAGCCAACCATGCACTTAGAGTTTGAAGGAATTATTGGCGACACCGTTGAACTGCGCGATAAATATGCACCCAAAGCACGGATTGCCGTGCTCTCCAACGCCACCATGCTACACAAAAAAGGTATTTTCAATGCCTTGTTGAAAGTGGAAGACAACATCCAAAAACTCGATTCTGCTTTTGAAGAAACCATCCGGATATTGAATTGCCCCAAAGGAAATTTCAACCTTGAAAAAGTGGTAAAGCAGCTCACAGAATTTAATGGAAAAGTCATCATCCAAACCCTTTTTGTACGCGGAAGTTTCAAAGGAACTGAGATTGACAATACCACCGAAAAGGAAGTTTCGGCTTGGATTGAACTTTTGAAAAGAATTCAACCCTCGCAGGTCATGATTTACACTATTGCCCGCGACACACCGGTTGATACCCTTGAAAAAGTGCCGCTTGACGATCTAAATGCAATTGCAAAAAGGTTGGAAAATGCGGGTTTCAGGGTACAAGTTTCAGGTTAGAAAATTACGAAATTTCCGTAACGGAAAAAACGCAATTATAAATTTGTCCTATACCACTCCGAGCTGCGGCCCAGCCAACGGATTCCGGCAACAAAACCTTTCAGTTTCAACAGGTCGTCACCTTCTAACCACGCATAGCAATCATAGGTTTTGCCTGATTTTGGATCGTAAATGACACCGCTTTTCCACTCTTTCGCTTTTGAATCGTAAACCAATCCGCTTAGGATCTGTAATCCCACAAGCGACCGGCTCCGCAATTTTTCGTCCGGATTTTCTTTGTCTTTGGGCGCTGCGCCGTTTTCATATTTTTCGGGAATCATGTAAACAATGGTGCCGATGTATTTCCCGTCCACTTTTTTTACTTCAATTTTAGTGGTTTTCTCATCGTTCCACCAAACCCCGCCTATTTTATCGGCTTCCTGCGCAACTCCTGCGAGAAAATAAAAGCTTAGAACCAAAAGGATGAATAATTTTTTCATAGTTTTATGTTTTAAATTGAGGGACTAAATATATAAATATTTGAAATTCAAGGTCTAATTTAAGATTTAATTTTTAATAAATTACCGGATATGAAAACCATAAAAAGAATTCTAATCGGCCTTTTTGCTGTCATCGTTCTTGTACTGATAATTGGATTTTCTGTTTTGCAGAACATCAAAAATGCAGCGATTCCTGATTACAATAAAGACGTGGCGTTTTCAGCACTTACATCGGAAGTGGAGGTTTTGCGCGATTCGCTCGGTATTCCGCATGTATATGCCGAAAACGAAGCCGATTTGTACCGCGCGGTTGGTTTTACAATGGCACAAGACCGCTTGTGGCAAATGGATTTGCTGCGGCGTGTGACCCAGGGGCGCCTTTCCGAAATTTTGGGTAAAGACCAAATTAATACAGATTTGTTGATGCGTGCCCTGCGGATACAAGAAAAATCGGAAAAAATACTTGCAGGTTCATCGTCTGAAATCCTTTCCGCCCTCACTGCTTTTTCAGAAGGCGTGAACCATTACATCGAAAATTACCCGCTGCCACCTGAATTTAAAGTGCTGGGCTACAAGCCGGAAAATTGGCAGCCGGTGCATTCCATTAACCTGATTGGCTATATGTCGTGGGATTTAACCTCGGGTTGGGGAACTGAGCTGCTGCTTCACCAATTAAAAAATGAAATTAGTGAAAATCAAATCCGGGAATTAATTCCTCATCTTGAAAATCATAAAACGGCCATTTACCCCGATTTTCATTCACCAAAAATTGAAATTGGCGAAACTATTTTGTCCGCAAGCAGCAAATTGGAAGAGTTGGGGGCACAAATTTTTTATGGGAGCAACAACTGGGCAGTTTCGGGCAAAAAAAGTAAAACCGGATTGCCATTGCTGGCTAACGACATGCATCTTGGTTTGTTTTCTCCAGGAATTTGGTACCAAATGCACCAAACTGTTGCAGGGAAACTTAATGTAAGCGGCTTGGTTTTGCCGGGTCAACCATTTGTGATTGCCGGCCACAACGATTCTATTGCATGGGGCTTGACCAACGTTGCGGTTGACGACCTCGACTTTTATGCCGAAACGCTTAATGCCGACTCCACACAATATTTGTTGGACGACGAATGGAAAGACCTCATCATCAAGAAAGAACCAATAAAAACCAAGGAAGGTGAAACGGTTGAAAAAACGTTGAAATTTAC
Source organism: uncultured Maribellus sp. (assembly GCA_964572085.1). Taxonomy (GTDB): domain Bacteria; phylum Bacteroidota; class Bacteroidia; order Bacteroidales; family Prolixibacteraceae; genus Draconibacterium. The sequence goes on from CAZNEV010000011.1 coordinate 73,070, forward strand.
GCATCGCGGTCCAATAGTAAATCAATTAAAAAAAGATTCCGGTAGCCCTATGTCCATTCGTTGGTTGGGAAACGAAATGAGCAATGAAATCCGTTCAGTTTTTCTTTTAAACCGGGCAAAAAACTGGGCTGATTTTAGGGAAGCCACAAGTACATTTACGGCAGTGAGCCAAAACATTGTTTATGCCGATGTTGCCGGGAACATTGGTTTGCAGTGCAGCGCCGGAGTACCCATCCGCGAAGGGAACGGAATCCAAATTTTCCCCGGCGACTCATCGAAATACGATTGGAAAGGACTGGTTCCGTTTGAGGAATTGCCCTACGAATTCAATCCTGAGCGCGGCTATGTATCTTCGGCCAACAACAAAACCGTACCCGACGATTACCCCTATTACATCAGCTATTGGTATGCGCAACCCGACCGTATCGACCGCATCCGGGAAATGTTGGAAGAAAAGGAACTGCTTGGTATTGAAGATTTTCGACGAATACAGGCCGATGTAAAATCTAAAAAAGCGGAACGAATGACCCCGGTGTTTTTATCAGTTTTGAACAATGAAGGTAGTTTAGGTTCGAATGAAAAAGCAGCACGGGAAGAATTGAATAACTGGAATTTTGAATTGACACGTGAAAGTGCTGCGGCATCAGTATTCGAGATTTTGTACCGCAAAGTGTGCGAAAACCTGATAAAGGATGATTTGTCGCCGGAGCTTTTCGAAGCGGTAATGGGGCAACGCATGTTGCTGGAAAATTTGATTGCAAACATTGTTGCAAGCGGGAAATCCAGTCTAACTGATGACATAAGCACGCCTCAAATCGAATCTTTTGATTCAATAATTGTCCGTTCTTTTAAAGAAACTGTCGCCGATTTGAGCGGACAATTAGGCGAAGATATTCAGTTCTGGAACTGGGGCAAAATTCATACATTCACTCTGGCGCACCCGCTCGGAGTGGTGGGTATCCTAAATAAAGTACTAAAACTGAACCGCGGTCCGTTTGCCGTACCTGGAAGTTACCACACGGTTGGCCCGTATTCATATTCTTACAACAATTTGTATAAAGTTAACCACGGGGCTTCACACCGCCACATTTTCGACGCAAGCAACTGGGACCGTTCAAAAACTATAATTCCCACCGGAACCAGCGGAATACCAGCAAGCAAGTTTTATCTCAATCAAATCGAGCTGTATTTAAACAACCGATATCATTCCGACCCGTTCAGCAAAAACGAGGTGGAAAAGGCAGCCTTATACCGGATGACTTTGCAAGAAAAATAAAATTCTAAAGCCTTATTTTGATTTCTTTAACCTTAGTAGTAAAAACTACACCAAGACCACCAACCTTATTGGGCTTTTAGGGAATTATGATAATTTTTCATGTTTGTTATATCTCACATTAAGGTTATTAAGGTTTAATCCTTCTCCGTCACTGAATTTGCTGCTAAATTAATCACCGCCCTAAAGGACGGTGCAAAACTTCTTGGATTAAAAATGGCTCCCATTTCTTATATTCAATTCTTTTCTTCTTTTTTGCACCCTGCTTTAGCTGGGTGATAAAAATGATTAATCGAACATCGGCTTTAGCCTTTAATTCTTTCTTTTCACTTTACGTCAACCACGGCGTTTCAACCGAACATCAGCATGTTTAACTTCGATTTAGTTATATAGTAGTAGTTCCGTAGGAACGGCCTGCCCCGATAGCTCGCGAGTGTTATTCTTAAATAGTTTTAATCCTTGATTCGTATTAGTTGCATAGTAGTTTTGTAATTTCTTCAAAAGTAAAGGCCATTCCAAAAAACTACGGAATGCCCTTTACTTTATAGCAGACATTTCTATAAGGTATCGCGGAAATACTTCACCGTTCCAACTTTCAATTCCATAGTGGCATCTTCGTCGCATACAATCATCCCATGTGGGTGGTTCTGCAATGCCGAAAGGGTCCACATGTGGTTGATGCCTTCCTCTACAACATGCCGCAACGCCCTGGCTTTACTATAACCGCTCACCATAATAACCACTTCATGCGATTCGAGCACCGTTTGCACACCAACCGTTAGCGATTGCTTGGGCACTTTATCGAGGTCGTTGTCGAAAAACCTTGAATTGGCCATGATGGTATCATAGTTCAGGTTTACCAGCCGTGTGCGCGAATTCAGCGACGAACCGGGAACATTGAATGCCAGGTGCCCATCGGTGCCCATGCCGCCAAGAAACAAGCGAATACCGTTGTACGAAGCAATTTTAGCTTCAAAGTCGGCACATTCTTTCTCCAGGTCAGGCGAATTTCCGTCTAAAATGTGAACATTTTTTTTATCGATATCCACATGGTCGAAGAAAGTGGTGAACATGAAGTGATGGTAACTTTGGGGATGATCTTTCGAGACCCCTACATATTCGTCCATATTGAAGGTTACCACGTTTTTAAAAGACACCCGTCCTTCCCGGTTCATTTCAATCAGTTTATTATACATACCGATAGGTGTTGAGCCCGTGGGCAATCCCATTACAAAAGGGCGGTCTTGCGTTGGTGCATATTCGTTGATTTTCCCCGCAACGTAGTTGGCGGTCCAGTTGCTGATTTCGTCGTAATTTTTGTTGATAACTAATTTCATAGTGTATTTTTTTAGATTTAAGACACAAATATCAAAGCTCAAAATAATCCTTCCATCGATTTTTCAAGTTTGAAAGCTTCTTCAAGAAACTCATCCACGTTCAGGTTCCGATGATAAACCATTCCGTGTGTGGCGCGTAACAACGGAGATTCGTTTTGGTAGAAGAAATTTTTACCCAAAAGGAATTGAATTTGTTTGTGCTGTTCGAACCAGATTTGCTGAGTCAGTTGACTGAATTTCCCATCAAGCTGATAACTCGGGAACGATGCATTCACCTGTGTAACATAGCATTCAGAGAATGATTTTTCGAGCGTTGCCAGTGAATTCAACGAAACCGGCACAATCACTTCCACGTCCCATGGATTGTATTTGAACCAAACATTGCGGTAACCTACAATGCGCAGCTTGCTCAAATCTTCTTCTTTGCTCCAGGCCTCCACTGCTTTTGCAATGGCTTGCAACACTTTGTAATGTGTGTCGGGGCCACTGCCTTGGGGATCCATGGCCAAGCTGATGACCGTGGGTTTATATTTTCTGAAATCTTCGAGGATAGGCAACACATCCCCTTCGTAATCGGGCTGGCTCGATGAGGAGCCGCGGTTGTAAAAGCCCAGTCGCAAATGGTGAACGTTTTTCACCATAGTTCCGTAGTGCGCCCAAACTAATTCTTCTTCCAACTCACGAATTGTGCCTTTCAGTTTCTGTATTTTTGGCGGATTAGTACCCCCATCATAACTATTCTTAAGCGATGAAAGGATTTCATAAATGGTTTCGCGTAATCCGTCTTTATTTTTAATTTTCCAAATATCCACCATTGCCCTCACCAAACGATGGCAAACCCCCCTGCGTTTTTCGTCTTCATTTTGCGCAGCTATGTTGTCTAAATAATGGTAAACATCTTTATCCCATTTGTATTTGTACCCGAAAGTGAAAAAGTCGGGATAATCAGTCATTTCAATTTTTCCATCGTTTAACAAGTCCTTGGTATCCATTAAAAGATCCGTAAGGAAACTGTTTGTGACAGCGGTGAAGCCTGAAGTTAGAACTGCAAAGTGCATTTCGTTGCTGCCATGGCGCGACTGGCGGTTGGTGGAAGGCATAATGCCCAGCATAATATCGTCGTGGTGTGGTCCGGTGTGATAAAACACTTGGTTTTTCTCTTCTTCCATTCCACGGTGTATTTTTGCCAAAATGGAGTCGATCACACTTTGCACCGTGTCTTGATTCAGGTTAGGAATCATTCGGCAGTACTTGTCTGCTTTCAAATCATCCAATTCCAATTTTGAGCCAAACTTGTTTATTTTTTTGCAAAGTTCAATTACGGCACGTTCAGTTTTTTGGTGTGCCCAGGGTCCGCTTTTGTAGAAATGGTCAATGCTGTCGTCCAGTTTAACCGCAGCGCCATCAGTCAGATAAAAACGGCTGTTTTTCAACTTTTGAAGTGCTGTAGCAGGAGCTATCACATTGGGGCTGCTTTCCACAGCTAATTTTATGGTGTCGGCGATTGCTTCACCTGCGCCATAGATGATTGCCTTATTGTTGGGGTTGAAGCCCAGTGTGCCCAAGCCAATAGTAATTACGAGGCGTTTTCTGGAAACTTCTATTCCACCCAGATCGGTAGCCAGCACCGCTTGTGTTTCAAAGTTAGTTCCGGTGAGCCTTGTTGTCGAAAAATGGTCGGTGCCCCTCGTGTTAAATGCAATGTGCCCGTCAGGCCCGATTCCACTAAGGAAAAATCCGATCCCCCCTTTTTCGCGGATTTTGTTTTCATAATCAGTACACCAATTGTCAATCATGAAGATTGATTCTTGCTGGAACTTTTCCAAGTTTGTTTTTGCAGCACGCACCCGCAGTGTCAAATCGATGGAATAATCTGGGAAGATTTCCTGGAAACTTTTTCCTTCGGCAAGTTCAATGTCTTCTGACCGAATGAGCAACGATTTCTCTTTATTCAACCCAAAACCATCGATATAGTTGATCTTGGCAAAGTTGTAAAGACTGTTGTGCTGTTCGGAGCTAATGGGATAAAAATCGCCCATTTGTACAAATTGCAGTTGGCTCAAATCAGGCTTTTTAATTCCTTCTAAATCGTATTTTGCCAGAATTTCTTTTCCGTTTTTTTTGTCCCAATTGTCCAGCAATAGATGAACAAAACGTATAAAATACTGTGCAGTTTTGCTGGTGGGCAAACTAACCACACCTGTTGGGTTTTCACTAACCCATTCGAGAAAACTTAAAGCGGAAAGCAGCCCAAGTTTCGGAAAGCTTTCAACGGTGATATACGGTGTAGGAGTGGTGATTTCCTTAATATTTGCTTCTTCAAAGAAAGCACGTTCAACTTTTGTGAAATTATTTTCCATATTTTTTAATTTGAAAATGACAACTTTTCCAATGCGTAGGCGGCGGCCCCCATTGTCCCGGCCTTCTGGCCCAACTCCGAAAACATTATTTCCGTGTTGTTGCTGATGTCGCGGTTGCTGTAAATAGTAATAGCTTGCTGAATGGGAGCCAAAATAAACTCGCTGGCTTCGGCAACACGCCCCCCGATAATAATCAGCTCCGGATTGAAAATATGAATGAGGTAAGTAATACCTCGCCCCAGCCAATGACCCGCTTGCGAAAGCAGGGAAATGGCAAATTGGTCGCCCATTTTTGCAGCCTGGATAACCGTAACGATTTCTATTTTTTCCAAATCCCCCTTTACCAATTCGGTTATCAACGACGAGCTGCCGTTAGTGATTCCTTCTTTCGCCATACGTGAAATCGCAATTGCTGATGCCACTGTTTCTAAACACCCTTGTTTACCACAGGTGCATAAAACGCCGTTGTCAACAATGGGCAAATGTCCAAACTCGCCGGAATAACCCGATTTGCCGGAATAGAGCTTGCCGTTGACAATAATTCCAAGGCCCAAACCCCAGTCGGCCTGCAGCATCAAAACATGCTTTTTGTTTTTAGCAAGTCCAAAATGCTGTTCAGCGAGGGTTCGTACTTTTGCGTCGTGATTGAAGAAAACGGGGATTCCAAAAATCTTTTTCAGTTCTGCGAATAAATTATCGATATCGGGGAAATAGGTTTTGTTGATTCCTTTTTTTAAATTGATTAAACCGGGTAACTCAATCCCGGCTGCTAAAATTTTTTCGGGTTCAATATTGCTGGTGCTGAGCACTTCTTCCAACTTTTCGTTCACACGATTGAAAATGGAAAGTTCCGATTGCATTTTTATCGGAAAATAGTGCGGTCCGCTAACTTCCTCATTATTGCTGCTAAAAATAGAAATAATGGTTCGGGTAATGTTAATGGTTATGCCAACCAGATAAAATCCGTTGTGCACCAGGCCATAAATGTTTGGCCGCCTGCCCCCACTGGAATCGCCCCTTCCCAAATCCTCAACAAGTCCGTCTTCCAACAATTCAATCAACAAACTATTTATTTTCGGTGTACTTAGTTTAAGTTGTTTTGATAGTTCCGAATTTGACAAAGGACCATTAAAATAAATCGCTCGCAACACTTGTTTTTTGTGTCCGATATTTTTTGATTCAACCGCAAGGCTTTGACTCCCCGTGTTTTTAAATAGTTTTTCCATATAGCACGCGCAAAGATCAGAAAAAATTGCTCATCAAACAAGAATCTTTTTAATAATATTAGAAAGGAATCGTCCGTTTTACTTTTTCAACAATAAAGGTTTTCTACCTAAACTTAATCCATTGTTAGGCTTCATAAATTCAATAAAAAAATGGATATTTAGATGATCAAAAAAAAATGAATTTTTAAAAAAATCACCATGCTATTTTTCCGAACTGTTTTGCTGTTATTTTGTGTGTATGCGTTCCAAACGGCTGGTGCACAATCGCGCAAAGTGATCAATGTGCCCAATATCCCGGGTTACCAGACACTCAAATGTGATTTCCATCTGCATACCGTTTTTTCCGACGGCACGGTTTGGCCAACAGTGCGCGTGGAAGAAGCCTGGGCAGAAGGATTAGATGCCATAGCAATTACTGACCATATTGAATACCGGCCACATTCGGTTAACATTGTTGCCGACCATAACCGTTCCTACGAAATTGCTGAACCTCTCTCGAAAGAATTGAAAATTATTTTGGTGAAGGGAGCCGAAATTACACGTGAAATGCCGCCCGGCCATTTGAATGCACTGTTCATAAAAAATGCCAACCTGTTAGAACGTGAGAATGAAAACGACGCTTTAAGGGAAGCACGCGACCAGGGAGCTTTTATCATTTGGAATCACCCTTGCTGGGAGCGCCAACAGCCCGATTCAGTACTTTGGTGGAAAGAGCATACCGCACTTTTCCGAAATAACATGCTGCATGGTATTGAAGTCTATAACGACAAATTTTGCCCCGAAGCCTTGCAATGGGCGAAGGAGAAAAAACTGACCATGTTTGCTAATACAGATGCCCATGGCCCAATAATGGAATCACCTCATCGCCCGATGACGCTTGTTTTTGCACGAAGCCGCACATTAGGCGGAATTAAAGAGGCACTCTTCGGCAAACGAACAGTTGCCTATTTCAATAACACTTTAGTTGGCGAAGCAAACTACCTCAACCAGTTGTTTTTTGCCTCGCTGGAATACGAGAAAGCTCCGCTTAGGTTAACCAGTGAATTGAGCAAAACCATATTCGTTAAAAACAATTCAGACATCAACTATCAATTGGAACTGGCTCAACCGGGTATAGGTTTTGATGCCCCGGAATTTATCGATTTGCCTGCCCATCGCATTGTGCCAATTGAACTAAGGGGAAATTCGAATGAAACAGCTTTGATGAAAAAGTTGGATATCTATTATGAAGTAAAAAATTTAATGGTGGGGAACGGAGACAATTTAGTCGTGACTTTTTCTTTTCAAAATAATTAATTTCACCTCATTCCATTCCATTCCGGATCATCATGCAAAAAAGCAGCATCAAAAAAAACGACGAACCACATGAATACGCATTAACCGACAACCTGGAAATTTCGCCGGGGGTTCATTTCATTTCCTTTCAACGCGATTTTGATTTTGAACCCGGTCAGGTAGTGAAAATAGGCATCAACAAACAACACCCTCCAAGAATTTACAGCCTTTGCAGCGGCAATAAGGAAGATGAAGCCAAAATTTTGTTCAATATTAAAGACGACGGGTTCTTAACCCCCAAATTGGCAGCTAGCATTCCGGGCGACAAAATTTATGTGTCGAATCCCTACGGCAGTTTTACAGAAACATGCGGTGAGGCTTGGTGGATTGCCACCGGAACCGGCATCGCACCGTTTTACAGCATGTTGAAGTCTGGACTTGGAGACAATAAAACATTGATTCATGGGGTGCGCCATCTAAATCAGTTTTATTTTGAAGACGAATTGGAAGAAACTCTTGATAAGCGGTACATCCGTTGTTGTTCGCGCGAAAGTGCTTGTAATGTAATTTCCGGCCGTGTTACGGATTATTTGAGGAGCATACCCAAATTACCCGATGTGAAATATTACATTTGTGGTCAGGCCTTAGCAGTTGTCGAAATTCGTGATCTGCTGATCGGAAAGGGGATTCTATATGAAAACATATTGTCCGAAATATATTTTTAGAAAAAAACAGAAAGTATTTTTAGAAATTAAACAGCAGACGAAATGAAGAAATCAACGTTTACAGTATTGGCAATCCTTATTGCCGCAGTTTTTACCCTTGCTCAGGCACAGACCGTGGATGAAATATTTGACAAACACTTCAAAGCCGTTGGACAGGAAAAACTCATGGACGCAAAATCGATTTCCATGAAAGGGAAAATCAGCCAAATGGGCATGGAAATGAAAATGGAAATGAAAATGAAGAAAAGCGGCGAATTTATGGTTACCGTTGAGATGCAGGGACAAAAAATGATTCAGGCCTTCGATGGTGAAAAAGGGTGGATGATAGCTCCCTGGATGAGTGCCGACCCAATGGAGTTAACCGGCGAACAGCTTGAACAGGCAAAAAGCCAGGCTAACCTCGAAGGCGAATTGTATGATTATCAAAAGAAAGGGAGTACTGCTGAATTCAAGGGGAAGGTCAACCTTGATGGCAAAGACGTCTATCGGATTAAACTGACAACAGACGATGGGAATGAGAAAGACTATTTTATTGATGCAACCTCCTACTATGTCACCAAAGTAAAATCAACCATTTCGGCACAAGGACAAACTGTTGACATTGAACAAATAATGAGTGACTACAAAACCATCGGCGGCGTAACTATGGCCATGAAAATTGAATCAAAATCCCCCATGGGGAGTACCTCCATTCTTATGGAAGAAGTTAATTTCAACGAAAGTTTTGACCCGTCAATATTTAAACAACCGGGCAAATAAAGGCTTGCGATAAACACTTCAAATAAAGAACAAAAATTTTGCTCTTTCTTGTTATAGCCTCTTTATAAGAACCGTTCTTTCCCAACTGTGAAGAGAAAGAACGGTTCTTTGTATTAACGCTTCGACTTAGGAAAGTCGAAGTCCCCATCAAAATAATTACCTTTGCCGACTAATTTTTTCGAAAAATGGAAAGAAGAAAGGTTGAAATAATGGCTCCGGTAGGTTCCTACGAATCACTGATGGCAGCCATCCAGGGTGGTGCAGGTTCGGTTTATTTTGGAGTTGAACATTTGAATATGCGTTCGCGCTCGTCAAACAATTTTACCTTAGACGATTTGCGAAAAATTGTGGAAATCGCCTCTAAAAACCGGGTGAAAACCTATCTCACCATGAATGTCGAAATTTTTGACGGCGAGATTTCGCACATGCACCAAATCCTGCAAGCGGCAAAAGATGCAGGGGTTTCCGCCGTAATTGCCGCTGATGTTTCGGTAATTCAACATGCCCGTTCCATTGGTTTGGAAGTGCACATTTCAACACAGGTCAACATTACCAATATTGAATCCGTGAAATTCTATTCGATGTTTGCCGATGTGGTGGTGCTGGCCCGCGAAATGAATTTGGGCCGTGTAACCGAAATCAGCAAGCAAATTGAACACGACCAGGTGAAAGGCCCTTCGGGCGAATTGGTGCAACTGGAAATGTTCGTACATGGTGCGCTCTGCATGGCGGTGAGCGGAAAATGCTACCTCAGCCTGCACGAAATGAATTCATCGGCCAATCGCGGCGCTTGCCTTCAAACCTGCCGCCGTGCCTACACCGTTACCGACAAAGAAACAGGTGCCGAACTGGAAATAGACAACGAATACATCATGTCGCCAAAGGATTTGAAAACCATACACTTCCTGAATAAGATACTCGACGCGGGCGTTTCGGTGCTTAAAATCGAAGGGCGCGCCCGTTCAGCCGAATATGTAAAAACCACCGTGCAATGTTACCGTGAAGCTGTTGATGCCTATTTCGACAGTGATTTTACCGACGAACGCGTGGAGGATTGGAACAAGCGGCTTGGTGAGGTATTCAACCGGGGATTTTGGGACGGATATTATCTCGGGCAACGCTTGGGCGAATGGAGCAAAAACTACGGTTCGCTGGCCACAAAGCGCAAGCTCTATATTGGCAAATGCACCAACTTTTTCACCAAGCTGCAGGTGGCCGAGTTTAAACTGGAAACCAATAACCTCAAAGTTGGCGACGAAATCATTATCTCGGGCCCAACCACAGGAGTGGTGCAAACAATTGTAAACGAAATCCGTGTAGAACTCGAGCCGGTAGAGGAAGCAAAAAAAGGAGAGCGCATTTCCCTAAAAACAGATACCATCGTCCGCCGTTCCGACAAGCTTTACAAATTGGTTGATGCCAAAGAGGTAAAACAAAGGGGCACGTGAGGCGGGCCGATCCCTAAAGAACTCCCTAAGAACCGTTCTTTCTCTACAGTTAGTTGAGAAAGAACGGTTCTCTGTTATTGCAGAATGAAAAAAATATAATCTTTTGATTTTAGCAAATTAAATTACCACCTTTGGTTGTTTCTTGATATTATAATATTACATATTTATTTAATTTCTATAAATTTATCTGTTTAACCAGATAAGACCAAATGTTATGAAAATTTTACCAAACATACTTATTGTTGACGACAATGAGATAAATATAGAACTCCTTAAAATCATCATAAAAAATATCAAAGCAGACATAATCCAGGCACTTTCCGGTACTGAAGCTTTGGCGAAAACTCAAGGAATTGAATTGGCGTTAGCAATCATAGACGTTCGGATGCCCGGGATGGGCGGATATGAACTTGCATTAAAATTAAATAGGGAAAGAACGGAGAAGGTGCCAATTATTTTTCTAACGGCAGTAAGTTTTAGTGAAAATGAAGTGTTCAAAGGATATAATTCAGGTGCAGTCGATTATATATTTAAACCAATTAATAATCATATTCTCCTAAGTAAAATCAAAATTTTTATTGACCTTTTCAATCAGAAACAAACAATTGTCAGGGATGCAATACTGCTGAAAGAATCTGCCGATAAATTAATCATTGCCAATAATGCCCTTCAAAAGAGCGAGGAGAAATATAAAAGCTACATCGAGAATGCCCCGGATGGTGTTTTTGTCGCAGACGAAAAAGGAAGATATTTAAAAGTGAACGGAGCAGCATGCCGGATCACCGGATATTCAGAGGTCGAGTTATTAAAGATGTCGGTTTCGAATTTTGTTCCGAAAAAATCATATAAAAAAGGCTTGGCCCATTTCAGGGAGTTGACTAAAACCGGCATATCAAAAGCAGCTTTGCCGTTCAAAGATAAAACCGGCAACATACGCTGGTTGGCAGTAGAGGTAGTAAAGCTTTCTGAGAGGCGATTTCTTGGTTTTGCTAAAGACATTACCGAAAGCAAAAGGGCCGAACAGGCACTTAGGATAAGCGAAGAGAAATATAAAACAATGTTAAATGCTTCTCCCGATGGGATATTAATAATCAATCTAAAAGGAGCTATTACCGAAATATCTGAAATCGGGCTAGAATTATTGGGAACTGGAAACCGGGACGAACTGATTGGAAAACATTTTCTGAGGTTTGTCCACCATGAAGAAAAAAACACTATTCGGGGATTAATTGACAAGACAATAAACGAAGGGATCGCCCAAAATATTGAGATTAAAATAAAAAAGAAAAACCAATCTTCATTTTTAAGCGAAATCAGCTCTACTCTAATACAGGAGCCAAATGGGGCGCCATTTTCATTTATGATAACCGTCCGCGATATTTCCCAACGCAAGAAAATGGAAAAAAAGCTAATCCATGCCGACCGCATGGCCAGCCTGGGAGAAATGGCCTCAGGCATCGCCCACGAAATTAACCAACCGTTAAATACCATATCATTGGTTATGGATAATATTTTATTTGAGGCTGCAAAAGATGAAAACATGGTAAGCTATTACCTTGAGAAAAAGTCGAATAAAATTTTTGAAAATATTACACGGATTAAAAATATTATCGATCATATCAGGGCATTTTCAGGAAACCACGATGATTATATTTTGGCAGGTTTTGATATCAATTCAAGTATCAGAAATGCTGTCTCAATGATTTCTGAACAATTCAAACATTTGGCAATTGACCTGAATCTGCAATTGGAAGAAAATCTGCCTTTAATGATTGGCAACACCTATAAATTCGAACAAGTTATTCTTAATCTTTTATTAAATTCCAAGGATGCACTGCTTGCGAAAAAAAGCAAAAAATCGGCAGGTTATAATATGCATATCAATATTAGGTCATTTAAAGAGAACGAGTACTTAATTGTTGAAATAATTGATAATGGAACCGGCATTAGCAAGGAAGATATTGAGCATATCATGCTTCCTTTTTATACAACCAAAGATACCGGAAAGGGTACCGGGCTTGGATTGTCTATTTCGTATCAGATAATAAAAAAAATGAATGGCACAATTGAATTGACGGACAACATGTTTTATGGAACAACATTTAGAATAACTTTAAAAATTCAAAATTAAGATTGAACATGACAAAACACAATAAAAATAAAATTGAAATACTGGTTCTTGACGATGAAAAACATTTTACAGAAGAATTATTTGAATTTTTTCAGAATTTGGGCTTTGAGGCATACGAGGCAAATACAGTGGGGAAAGCACGAAAAATATTATCCGGCCATAAAATTGACCTGCTTATCCTTGATGTGCGCTTGCCCGGAATAAATGGCCTGGATATTTTAAAAGATGTAAAAATTCAATACCCAACCATGGAGGTTATTGTTGTTTCGGCTCACGGCGATATGGATACGGTGATCAAAGCCATGCGGCTTGGGGCATTTGATTATTTGCGTAAACCTTTCAGGCATATCGACATTCAAATTGCAATTGAGCGCACCCAGAAATTTCTTCAACTCCATCGAAGAATTATTCAAATGGAGGAAAAGAACTCATTAATATCAAAAAGCCTTGAAGAAAAAATTGACAGGCAATTTATCGGTGTCAGCCCTCAAATATTAGAGGTATTCGAACAAGCTATTACCGCTGCAAATTACGCCGATGCCCATGTTTTGATTACCGGTGAAAGTGGGACCGGGAAAGAAAATGTTGCCAGGATCATCCACCATTCAAGCAGGAGAAAAGAAAATGTTTTTTGTGCAGTTAATAGCAGCGCCATTACAGAATCACTTCTGGAAAGTGAATTTTTTGGCCATAAAAAAGGATCATTTACCGGGGCTATTGTAGATAAAATGGGGTTTTTTGAAGTGTGTGACAAAGGAACCCTATTTCTTGATGAAATTGCCGACATGCCATTTAACCTGCAAGCGAAAATCTTACGCGCCACCGAAGAAAAAGTGATTACCAGGGTGGGCGATACAAATCCGATCCACACCGACTTCAGGATTATTTCTGCAACAAACCATGATATTGGGGAAAGGGTGGAAAATAAAAAATTCAGGCTCGATCTGTTTCACCGGCTCAATACCCTGCATATACATATTCCAGCCCTCAGGGAAAGGCCTGAAGATATCAAACCCCTGCTAACCCATTTTGTTGATGTTTATGCCACAAAATTCAATAAACCAAACCTCCATGTGTCTAAAGGGGTTTTTGAGACGCTTCTTAACTATAATTTCCCGGGAAATGTCAGGGAATTGAGGAATATGGTTGAAAGGGCCATTATTCTTTGTAAAGACAACGTTTTGGGGATAAATGACTTTCCGGTAAAACAGCAAAAAACATCCGCAGCAGAAAGTCCGGCCGATTCTGTCAATCTTAAAGACAATGAGATTAAACTGGTCAGAAAAGCACTGAAAAACTGCAAATATAATCAAAGGGCTGCGGCCGATATGCTGGGAATAACTCGCGATGCGCTTATCCGGAGAATGAAAAAGTACGATATTTCTGTTAGCAGGAGTGAAAAACAATAGCCCTTATATCCGCACATATGTGCGGATATTTCAGCTGTATCCCATTCTGTTTTTATTGCCGTTCCTATTGAGCCCCTTCCTTTTAAACGGATTTTACTTTAACAACACACAGATATTCAGCAACATAAGCTGATA
>CAZNEV010000012.1:0-40997 GCA_964572085.1 uncultured Maribellus sp.
ATATGAAGCTTCGGGCTGACAGACAGAAGGTTGTGTAAGTAAAATCCGTTTAAAAGCAATGTCGCTAAGGCTGGTATCGGAATAAACAAGCAATTCTTTTACGCGTTCAATTCGTTGTATTATTATATACCTTTCAATGGTAATGTTTTCTATTTCTGAAAAAGTTTTGGCAAGTGAGTTGTAACTCATGTTCACCTTTTCGCTGATATAATCGGAATTGTTTGGTTTTGGGAGGTCATCAGTGAGATAAACCAATTCATAAATAGCATCTTTAATTTGTGCAACAAGCAGGTTCCTTTTATCCACCAATATTTCCAGGCCCATATCTCTGAGCGCGGAATCAAACAACTGTAATTTCTTGTCGGAAATATCTCCTACAAATTCAACTTCACCCAATTCCACCGTAATGTTCTGAAAGCCCAGCTTGTGCATTTCCTCCTCCACAAGGATTTTGCACCTGATGCTTTTCATATTTTTAATTTTAAGAATCATTCCAATCGTCTTTGTAACTTTTAAGCGAAAGTGCATCCAGGTAAATTTACAGCTTTTACAGTTAAATTGTTACACAACTCTTACGAAAGTGTAAATCATTCGCATATTTCGATGGGAATCTGAGCCTGTTTCGGAGAAAAAATCAAAAAAAAACAGAAAGGTTTTTATGAATTTCAAAAAACCTGACTGTTTCTATTGAACTATACTTAAGGGGCAACCCAATGGGAACTTTAACTATAACTTTTTTTAAGTTCCCAAGGGTTGTATGCTTTTGTTTACATTTCCAATACGTCCGAATGTTCGTGGATAATAGGTTCGCTAATAAAATTCCTGTTTAGTTGGTGAAGTACTTTATTTATTTCGCGTTCATGTCCATTTTTCTTCAACTTCAGGTTTGAAATCCAAAAATGTTCTGTTAGTGCCTGTAAGATGGATTGCCTGATCCACCCGGTAGCATAGGCCGTAAAATTGAAATCTTTGGAATGGACCAACCGTTCGACTGCCGATAGTAGCCCTATATTCCCTTCCAGTATCAAGTTGTGTAAACTCAATCCCATTTTCTGGTATTGCATTGCAATGGATACAACAAGCCCAAGCTTTGCTTTTATCAGCTCTCCGGATGCTCCTGCATCGCGTTCACCAATGCACCGGATAAGTTCAGCTTCTTTCTCAGCATCTATTTGCTTTATTTCTTTAATTAATTGCAAGTAATCCGCTAAGGAAATCCGACCGTGCGAATTACTTTGATAAATGTTTCTTAATTGGGTCATATCTGATTATTTGTGAAAATTCGTTATAAAAGCACCACCCGATTTTAACATCGAGTGGTGTTGTAACTGGTGTATTACTAATGCTTTACTGGTATAAAAGCTTATATATTTCTTGCAAATCGGGCGAAAGAATAATTTCTGTCCTGCGGTTCCCGGCCCTTCCTTCGGCCGTTGTGTTCAGGTTTACCGGATGGAATTGGCTTTTCCCGGAGGCAGTAATGCGATTTGGATCGAAACCATAATCGTTGGTAAGAATTCGCACGATGGATGTTGCCCTTGCCGTACTTAAATCCCAGTTATCCCCAAAAGTCCTGGTTTTAATGGGAACATCATCCGTATGGCCTTCAATCGCAACGGTAAAATCTTCCGAACTGTTTAAAACCTCAGCAAGTGATTTAAGTGCTTGTTTTCCTTTCGGATCAACTACGTCGCTGCCCGATTTGAATAACAACTTTTCTGCCAGCGACACATAGACATTCCCGTCTTTTAAATACACGCTTAACTCATCGGCTTTATAATTCATCAATGCATTGGCGATTGAGTTTCTAAGCCGGTTGGTTATTTCCGCCTGAGAATCGATGGTATTCTGAAGATTGCTTAACCGCCTTGCTTGTTCGGCAATGGTCATTTTTGATTCTGAAGAATTCATTATCAGATTTTTTTGAATCGATGCATATTCTTTTTGCATGATTTCATTTTCCTTCTGTAGGGTAGCTTTTTCATCCCTGACATTCATCAGCATCATATTGCTTTCATTCAGTTGCCCCAGGGTGTTTGCATTTTCTTGTTGCAGCCTGTCGGCCCTGGCTTCCGAAGCTGTAAATTTCTTGTTTGAAACGCACGACGTAAATAACAACCCCAATATCAAGGTTAGGAAAGTGAGTGAGCGAATTGATTTTTTCATTGTGCTTTTTTAAGTGAATAATAGTGAAGTGAAGATCAGGATGTTTGGGATACAAAGTATTACATAACTTTAGGAAAGATTTACATCATTCACACATTTTGATCCTATTTCCAATTTATGAATACCCGTTTGTTTACCGGGAAGTTGTTTGCTCTTTCCTCGTCCCCCTTTATCAAAGGGGGAATCAAAGGGGGATTCAGTCAGTTTACAACAGCTAAATTCCAAGCTGAAATAATCCCCCGAACTCCTGCGTCGCCCACCCCCTTTCAGGAAAGGGGGACTCGTCCTTAACAAACTTTGCAGCCAATTGGGTAAACAAGCGGACATTCATATTCCCAGCTTACCTGAACAGCACAGTTGCCGGTTTTCCAATTTCAAAATCATGGAAGCCGAAATCGGCTGTTTCGAAAGAGTTCAGTTTAAATACGTTACTGCCCCTGCCCGGGATTACCGGATAGAAAGAAAGCGAGATTTGAAAAGTATTCAACACTAAGTTTTCGTTTTTTATTAAAACACCCAGGCCAATTTGTGAATACACTTTACCGCCACGGAATCCTTTTTCCACATCGCCAAGCATACCCAGCGAGAAGGTTAAATACGGGCCAAAATGAAACCCGATAAAATTCCACGGGGCGTATAGTTGGGTTTGCGAAGTGAGCAGCATCCGGCTATGGCCGGACAATACCGGGCTGTTAAATCCTCTCAGGCCATATTCGTCGTTAATGGTTAAACTATCATAATCAATCCGGTGGATGCCAACAATAAGCTGCGGTTTTACAAATTGCCTGAGTTTCCATGGTCCGATTTCAATCAGGTTGGTGAAATAATTTATGCCGGCACTAAAAACACCCTGCTCCGCTTTTGATGCACACAGAAATGTGCCATACTCAAAGTTGGAACTCAGGTAACCCCATGGATGATAGTTGCCTGAAGAGAAACGTCCTCCTATATAAACGCGTTCAACTTCATTTTTAATCTGATAACCCGCGGTTAAACTGATGACTTTCCCTACCGGAACATCTTCACTTACCCCAAATTTAAAAATGAATTTATCCTTCACATACAAGCGTGATGAAACGCCAAGGCTCGTAAGATAGAAATCCTCATTGGTATAAAACTGAAGGGTATCAATGGTTTCAAGCGGTTTTTCGAGAAAACGGGTTCGGATAAACCGCGCACTGGAGATAAAATTGGTTGTGCGTTTAAAATCTGAATTTCCCTTAAAAATACGAATGGCATTTCCGGCCCAATAGTCTTGCTGGTTGTATTTAAAATTCATAGCGTTAACCGACCAAATTGAATCGGTATTACGGTATTGCGAAATATTAATGCCTGCTGCCCATTTTGCAAAAGGGGAGAAAAACGGCCTCTCAATGGCTATACTTTTAATGAAATTCCCGTATTCATCGGTGCCGTATTGTAAGGTTGAATTGATATAGGTGTTGCGGAAGCTTGGAACGAAGTATTTTGTTTTGTAGGCATAATTGCCGGTTGAATAATTCCAGATAAGATTATTCCGGAATTCATGCCCTAAGCCCAGAAAATTATTTTCTTTCAGCTTAAAGGTGAGCCGCGAATCGGAAATTGAGCCGCCGGGAATGAGGCTCCATTTATCTAATTCGCGAATGGTTATATCTACAGAATCAGGGCTTCCGGGTGCAACTTCAACAAAAAATGACACATCGGTAACATAACTCATGCTGCGGACTAAGCGTTCGGATTCTGTTGCCAGCAAGGCATCGAAGGGTTGATTTTTGCGGATGAGCAACAAGTTGCGAACGGTGCTCATTCGTGTTTTTATATGAAAGCTGTTTCCTGTTCGGGTTAAAAAATTTAGCGATGAAGCAATGGTGTCGCCAATTGAATTCCCAAAAGGGTCAAGCGTTTCGATGTTGATTTTCCTGATGATTTTTCCTTCGAATGTGGAATAGGGTTTTTGTATCCGTATTTTGTTTTTCTTTATTTTTTCCAGACCGGGTACATGCGGTTTAAAAAACAAGTGGTACACGAATTTGGTAAACTTACTGCGGTCGGAGTAGTTTTCGATGTTCTCGTAAAGGTGGGTTGAATCTTTTTGGCTTATAGTTTCCTGCGCAAATGAAGAATCATTTGTTATCGATAGAATAAAAAATAGTATGACTATATTTCTGCACCACATTTTCAGTTTCCACTTTCCGACGGTTTATTTTTTTTCTATTTGAATACCCGTTTGTTTACCTAAAAGTTGTTTGCTCTTTCCTCGTCCCCCTTTGTCAAAGGGGGAATCAAAGGGGGATTTTGTCAGTTTACAACAGCTAAATTCCATGCTGAAATAATCCCCCGAGCTCCTGCGTCGCCCACCCCCTTTCAGTAAAGAGCCTGTCCCGATGGATGCAATGAATCGGGAGGGACTCGTCCTTAACAAACTCTGCAGCCAATTGGGTAAACAAGCGGACAATCATTTTTTTTCTATTTGATTGAATTATACACATTATAGATATGGACAAACAAGTTGTAATGGGGTTAAAACCCCTTGCATACTTTCAACCCACAAATCCGTTCACTAAAGTGAACGGCAATAGAATCTGTTCTGTTGTATTTTTATTGCCGTCAGCTTTAGCTGACGGAACAGTTAATGTGCAGTTTAAATGGGCTTCCTGCCCGACTGGTCAGGCGGGTAGCCACATTCTTAATCCTATCCATTAAATGCCTAATTCAATTTATTTAACTCTTTATCCACTGGATTTCTCATTATCGAATCCTTCTTCAGTTTTTCCTCTTCTTTTGCCTGGCGTCTAAAATACCCCCTGAAAAAGAAATTATGCTTGAGCGCTTCCATGTTTTCATTCAGTCCCTGTGAACTTTCTTTGAGGTTTACAATGGTCTCAGTCAAGTGTTCTGAGGTAGTTGAATCCTGGATTAACATGCCCAGTGTGCCCTGCCCGCTGTTAATCTTTGTCATAATTTCCCCAAGCTGGTTTGAAGCGACTTCTGTTTTGGCTACGGTTTTTTGCAAGCTCTCCATAAAAGCGAACACATTTTGTTTGGTCAATTTAATAGTTGCATCAAATCCTTCCGAGCTGTTTTTGAAATTTTCAATGGTTAGATTGATATTTTCTGCAATGGCAGAATCCTGTATTAACCTGCCCATTGTGCCTTGTCCGCTATTAATATTTGTCATGATTTCAGCAAGCTGTTGCATAATAACTTCGGCATTCACCGATGATTTTTGCAAACTCGCGATAATGGCATCGGTTTCAACAGGATCTTTGGAAGTGAGTTGTTGCCCGTCCTTTGCCATGGGCGCATCGGAGCTTCCGTAGGAAATGGATAACAGGCGGTCGCCAATGAGCCCTTCTGAACCAATGGCAACCTGGCAATCTGCTTTAATAAAAGGTTGAACATCTTTTTTTATCAGCATTTCAACCTGAACGGTAGAGTCGTTGATTATTTTAATGTTGTCAACGGTTCCAACGTTTATTCCGGTAAAACGGACATTGTTCCCCACCTGCAAGCCGCTCACATTACCAAAAGTAGTGGAAAGTTTAAAGACAGGGTTAAACAAATTTTGCTGTTTCCCGATGATGAAGATGGCAAGTACAAACAACACCAGTCCACCAATGATAAACAAGCCTAAGCGTACTTTGAATTTCTCAGTATGTGTATCCATGATTTTTTATTTTTCGTTTTTTATATAAAGAACGGTTTTATGTTGGGGTCCACCGATTTTTCAAATATTTCCAGGCTTCCCTCGAGATAAATTTTGCCGTCTAATAACATAACAACGCGGTCTGCATTCGTGCGCGCACAGGCAATGTCATGTGTAATAATTATGGACGAGGTTTTATATTTTTCCTGCACCTCGTTGATGAGCAAACTTATTTCATCGGCGGTTACCGGATCGAGCCCGGTGGTAGGTTCGTCGTACAACATGATTTTCGGATCCACAACAATGGTCCGCGCCAAGCTTATTCTTTTTTTCATTCCGCCCGAAAGTTGCGAGGGCATTTTATTCAAGGCATCGGGCAAGCCCACATTTTCCAGAACCTCAGCAATTTTTGCTTTGATTTCTTTTTTAGAAAGGTCTTTTTTGATCCTTCGCAAATGAAATTCCAGGTTTTGTTTCACCGTCATGGAATCATACAATGCCCCGCTTTGAAATAGGAAACCAATTTCTTTCCTGAGTTCGCTCAATTCTTTTCGGTTTAAATCCCTTACATCTTTATCGAATACAGTGATCGTTCCGCTATCAGAATTTAATAACCGGACAATACATTTTATTAGTACCGACTTACCGCTGCCCGATTTCCCAAGCACCACCAGGTTTTCGCCATTAAAAAGCTGTAAGGAAACATCTTTCAGAACTATCTGGTTGCCGAACGATTTGCTGAGATTGCTTATCTCAATCACAGCTTCGTCGCTGTTGGTTGTATGGGGAGAATTTAAAATTGTATCTGTTTGGTTTGAACTCATACTATTAGCATATCAGATAGTTGAACTGCAATTAAATCGATTATAATCACCAGGAGAGAAGCTATTACTACCGCTGAATTGGCAGCAACACCAACACTTGCGGTACCTCTACCCGCGTTATAACCCTGATAGCACCCGACCAAGCCGATTGCCGCCCCGAAAAAAAACGTCTTTACAACGGCAGGCAGGAAGTCTGTAAAACCAACAGGGGCAAAAGCCTGCGAAAAAAACAGGACAAAACTTACACTCCCTTTTAGATTGGCGCCGGCCCAGCTTCCGAGAATACCAAGTGCATCGGCATATAATACGAGCAAAGGAATCATCAGCGTTGCTGCAAGTACACGGGTAACCACTAAAAAACGCATCGGATTGATGGAGGAAACTTCCATGGCTTCTATCTGCTCGGTTACTTTCATTGACCCCAGTTCGGCACCCATGCCCGAACCAATTTTACCGGCACATATCAATGCTGTAATCACCGGTCCTATTTCCCGGATGATTGACACGGTTACCATGCCCGGAAGCAGGGAAACTGCCCCAAAATCAACCAATACAGGGCGCGATTGAATCGTTAGCACCAAGCCCATAACGGCTCCGGTTACTGTAATCAGCGGCAATGATTTATAACCGACTTGAAAACACTGACGAAAAAACTCCCTGAATTCAAAATCGCGCGAGAACGTTTCTTTTATCATCACAGAAATAAAGATGAAAACAGAAGCAACTTCGGTAAGAAAAATGCTTACAATTTGCGTCTTTTCCAATGTTTTTTCACTCAACCTTTTAGATTGCTGCGTGGCAAATCCTTTAACTTTTACTGCCGGAGTGAATTTTTTCATGACAAGTCCCTTTCAAATTCAGCTTTTCTCATTTTTTAATTAGTTTTTTTAGGATGGGATTAATTTGGAATGTTGGCGGCATAGTGTCGCCCAATAAAAACCCCCAGGGTTGCAGGGGCTCAACATGGTCGAATATAAGTTTGGCAATAGCCGTAAGCGGAATGGCTATTACCATTCCCTGAATTCCCCACAAAGCGGCAAATACAATTACGGCAATGATAGACGCAAGCGCATTGAGTTTTACTTTTGAGCCAACAATTTTTGGGGTGATGAAATTGTTGTCGATGAATTGTGTGACAACATAGAGCGCCAAAACCAACAAAGCAAACCAGGGCGACGATTTTGTTACCACGGCAACTATCATCGGCATTGATGCTGCAATGATGGCACCAAGATAGGGAATGAGGTTAAGAAAGGCACCCAGTATGCCAAGGATTATTGCATACTCTATCCCCAGAATCAAAAGCCCGACGGAGTACATGGTAGCAATTATGGCTACTTGTATAAGCAGGCCGATGAGGTAGCTTTGAATGAGAGTCTTTATCAAATTAATCACTTCGCTTACCTTGCTGCGGTGGCTTTTACCAAAAACCCGGCGAAAAAACTCAATTAAAAGCGGCTGGTAAAACAATATCATAAATACATATACCGGAATCAGGACGAAAAAAGCCAGCGAACTACCTACGTTTGCTATGGTTCGCCCAATTTGCAGACTGCCGATGAGTTCATTTTTTGTTTGTGTAACCCATTCCGTAATTTCTTTATTGCTTAGGTTGAAATGCCCCGAAATATAGACAATCGTTTGATTGAGAATCCCGGTAAATTTATCCATTAGGAGTGGCAACGATTCGGTAAACCGATTTGCCTGTGAAAATAGAAGGAGGCCCAGGGATGCAATAACCAGAAAGGTCAGGAATAAAGTAATGATAATGCCCAAAATCCTGTTTATCCTCATCCGGACAAACAGGTTAACAACAGGGTGCAGAACGATGGCGATTATGGTTGCAAAAATAAGGGGGACAAAAATAAGTTTAGCAATGTACAACACCGTAAAAAAGGCAAGCAAACCGATCAAGACGAGCGGAGCCTTTACGCTAATGGGAATTTTAATTTCGTTGCTTGTCCTGGGTTGCATAATTTATTTCTCCTTATGGAAAGTGCGTTGAGCAAGTAAGCTCGTAATACCAAATTGCAGAACAATTCCGAAAAACCTCCTGAGCTTACTGTTTGACCGGCCTGTAATCGCTTTCAGCGTATTTTTGATTATTTTAACGGGATTCAAACCTTCATTGATCAGGTAAAATTGTTTCTTCACCAATTTCAACTTGACATCCCGCTCTGCTTCCAACATTCGGATAACAAACTGAAGTTCGGCATAGGAAGCTATATTTGCCATTGGATTTTATTTAAGTGCCTGTTTAATGATATAATCTAAAATTCTCTTTTTAATCTGACCGCGCATAAAGAAATGCACCACAAGTGCCATAATCCCATAAAATGCAGCGATTGCAAAAAAACCGTAAAATAGGTTCCCCGAGATGGTACCCAACCACAAGGCCACACCCAAATTGAGAAAAAGCAGGAAGGTCATCAGAATTAAAAAAACAATAGCACCAGGAATTAAAGAGGAAACCACATTGGAGGTTTGATCAATTGTTTTAAGTTTCGCAAGTTCGTAGCTTGTTTTGCCATAATCGGCTGCGCTTTCCAGCAGCGATTCAATTGAATCCACAATGTTTTCCATAGCTTCGTGCATGATACTATTGTTTTCTGACAGATTTCTACACTGCGGATTTTTTTGGTTTTTTTTCCGTTTCTTGCGGTTGAGATATTTCCGTTTCTGCGTAATTAGAAGCACCTTTCTTTGCCTTTTCGAATTTTTCGGTAACGGTGTCGCGCAACTCATCAAATTTGTCTTTTAACGAATCCGCATAATCCTCACTTTTCTTTAAGATCTTTTTTCTTGTTTTCCGACCTTTGGCGGGAGCTAATAAAATTCCTGCCAATGCCCCGGCAACTGCGCCGGCCACCACTCCTAATAAAACTTTTAACGATTTCATAATTATTTTTTTTAAATGATTAAACTATACTGTTACAAAGATTCACCAACTTTCGCTGTTGCGTGTTACACAATTCCAAATAAGAGTTACATCATTCACACATTTATATAGATTCTACCATAATATCGCCCGTACCGGGCTTTGGAATTTCAAGCTCCGTAGGAGCGATATTATGGTAACGAGCAGAACACATTTCAGCAAAGCTCCGTAGGAGCGGCATTATGGTCCCTATTCATATTTTCATTCTACCATAGCTCCGTAGGAGCGATATTATGGTAACACGTAGAAAACAATTCGGCAAAGCTCCAGAGGAGCGGCACTATGGCCTTTATTCATACTTGTTTAATTCTAACATAATGTCGCCCTTACGGGGCTGTGGAATTGTTTGTTGTTTAATTCTGTTTTCAATTTTTTTCGAGTTTTGTCTTTTCCTTTTCAACGTAGTTGATTACATCCGATTTCACTTGTTCAAACTGCTTCGTGATAACCTTAAGTAATCCGTCAAACTTTTCTTTTAACGCATCGTCATAATCTTCTCCCGCTATCATTAACCCTTTTTCGGTTTTTGGTTCTTTTTCAGAAGCGAACAGCATTCCTGTCAATGCACCAACGGTAAAGCCCGTTACTAATCCTAAAAATACTTTAACTGTTTTCATGTGTTTATAATTTATTGTTTTTTAATGGTAATCCCGAGTGCTCGGGAGAACTCGCCATAATCATGCTCCAGTGTGTCAAAATATTTAAATGCTCGTTTCATAGCATTAATTTTATACTGTTGATTTTATAATCATGTCCTCCATAAATATCTGCATAATTATAGTAAAAAGGCTTACACAATTCTGGAAATGATTTACATCATTCACACATTGGGGAGTAAATGAAAATGCGGGAATTTCACCCGCAATTTCAAAAACTAAACTATGACCAACCCTATGCGTTTCAAAAATTTCACGCCTCCAATCTACGTTCAAAGAATCCTTCTTCCTTGAATTACTCTGACTATAACTGCAATTATTGCAATTACAAGCAGAACGTGAATTAGACCGCCGGCACTGTACCCAATAAACCCAATTGCCCATCCAATAATTAGAATTACTGCGATGATGTAAAGTAAATTTCCCATGACTTGATGTTTTAAATTATTATTGTTATTCCGAATATTTTTTGTACAAACTTTTGTTTTAATGGTTCTATGTTAATTTAATATCTGGCAAATGGCCCATTTGGTCGCTTCAACATGCGCATCGTTTTTTCCGTTCAAATAAATCTCGCGGGGGATTTCTATTTGTACTTTCCATACTTTTGCGAATGCCTTGATTCCATGGATTTTCATTGTTTTATGATAGCGTTTCATTGTTTACAATATTAATAGTGTAGCTGAATTATAACATCACACAAAGTTATGCCTCTAAGCGGCCGAAACTATTACATAATTTTAGGCATTAGTTACATCATTCACACATTTTCAAATCAACTTAAATATTGGTTGATTAAACCTATCAATTCTGGCCGGTTTATGGGTTTTGAAATATAATCATTACATCCTGCCTCAATAGCCTTTTCGCGATCATCAGCAAGTACATAAGCTGTTTGTGCAATAATTACAACCTCTTTGTTAAACTCACGGATTTGACGTGTAGCTTCATAACCATTCATTCCTGGCATATTGATGTCCATCAGCACCAAATTGATGCCCGGGTTTTGCTGGCAAGCCTTAACGGCTTCTATACCAGAAGTGGCCTGGAACATTTTACCTTTCAGGGGTTTGATCATCATATTGAACAACGTCCGTGCTATTTCGTCGTCATCCACTATTAGAATTTCCAACTTTCTGTTCGCTTGTATTTCTTTTTCGGCAATAGTTTGAGGCGGCTCATTCTCTTTGAGCCCATCCACATACGGAATAGTAAAACGGAATGTTGAACCTTGCCCAACTTCACTCTCCACCCAAATTTTACCGCCCAACATTTCTACGTAAGCTTTGGAAATTGCCAAGCCCAATCCCGACCCTTCGGAATTCCCGGTTATCAGTTGGCTGCCCTGCCTGAAGCGATCAAAAATGAATTGTTTCTGTTCTTCCGAAATCCCGGCTCCTGTATCTTTTACATAAAACTCAAGGAATTCGCCCTTCAATTCGTAGCCCAATTCAACCGATCCGGTTGGTGTAAACTTAATAGCATTTTTAACCAGGTTGGTCAGCACTGAATAGATTTTTTCCCTGTCTGTCCGGATGAATGCATTAACGGAACTCAGCCCATTGTGGACGGAAATATACAACTTTTTTTGCTCTGCTTCCAGCCTGAAAAAGTGATAAATATACTCTATCTGTTCGTTTATATTCGTGGTTGAAAGTAAAACTTCTATTTGTTGTGATTCTATTTTTGAAATGCTGATAATGTCGTTTATGATATTGAGCATTCGGACGCCGCTTTTCTGGATGATCTCAATAAATTCCTGTTGCTCTTCACCTGACAGGTTCAGCGTTTTTAAAAGGTCAGTAAAGCCCAGAATGCCGTTCATGGGTGTCCGTATTTCGTGGCTCATGTTGGCAAGGAAAGCTGATTTCAGCCTGTCGCCTTCTTCTGCCCTCTCTTTGGCATTTATCAATTCGTACTCGGCAAATTTACGCTTTGAAATATCCACTAATGTCACCAAACATTTTTCGTAAATATTGCTTACAATGCCGTTGGCGAGAACATATTTTGTTGAATTGTCGCCGGTAATTAGTTTAAGTTCGCAGCTTTGTTTTAATTTGGTTTTGAATATTTCTTTAATGAAATTATTAAAAACGGCTCTCGTATCAGGAGAAACAAAAAACCCGAAACTGCTTTTAATCAGGGATGAACGTTCTTTTCCCAATATGCCTTCCGCGCTAAAATTCAAACTGATAATTTCACCTGTTTTTGAAAGTGTCAGGTATCCTGAGGGCGAAAAGTCATATAACTCCTTATATTTCTTTTCGGCAAGTTCTGTCGTTTTCTTTGCCCGTTGTAATTCTTCGTTTTGCAGCTCCAGTTCCATCCGGTGCATTTCGAGTTCACGGATGAGTCGTAATTTGTTAGGTTCAGAAAGCGATACATCAGATATCTTCCCTTTCTTCATACTGTAAGGTTTTGTAAACTGTCCAGAAGCCCAAATACTTTCAGCAGCCAAATCACAAGAATGATTACAACTACGGCATTCAGGATACTTTTAATGGTGCGTTGCATGGGGATATAGCTGTTTATCAGCCAAAGAAGAACTCCAACAACCATAATGACAATGATAATGGTTAAAATAGGCATGGCAATAAATTTTAATTTGTGACTAAATCATACGTAACAAAGATCAGGCTCCCGGCAATAAGAAACATTACACAATTCCGGATAATTGTTACATCATTCACACATTTTTGGGCTTAAGGGGATTTAAAATATTTATTTCCGATTCTTAAACAGATTATATAATTATACGAATCAAGGGTTCAACTCTTGATTGGCATAATTTATAAATCATGCTAATAGTGTCAAAATTGGAATTATAAATCCATGTCGTTTAGTTAGCGAAAACAGACTTCGACTTCGCTCAGTCTGACAGTCACCCTGAGCGTAGTCGAAGGGTGTTTACCCACATCATCGTACTGGAAGTCTTAACTAAACGACATTGAATTATAAATTTTAAATCCCCTAAATTAATTCGGAAAGTAACTGTTTGTCATCTTATTTAACTCGACTCGGCTTATTTGCGCAACGTTAACTACCAACATGCCTTCCGCGCTAATATTCAAACTGATAATTTCACCTATTTTTGAAAGTGTCAGGTATCCTGAGGGCGAAAAGTCATATAACTCCTTATATTTCTTTTCGGCAAGTTCTGTCGTTTTCTTTGCCCGTTGTAATTCTTCGTTTTGCAGCTCCAGTTCCATCCGGTGCATTTCGAGTTCACGGATGAGTCGTAATTTGTTAGGTTCAGAAAGCGATACATCAGATATCTCCCCTTTCTTCATATTGTAAGGTTCTGTAAACTGCCCAGCACTCCAAATACTTTCAGCAGCCAAATCACAAGAATGATTACAACAACGGCATTCAGAATGCCTTTAACAGTGCGTTGCATGGGAATGTAGCTGTTTATCAGCCAAAGAAGAACTCCAACAACCAGAATGACAATAAGAATGGTTAAAATAGGCATGGCAGTAAATTTTAATTTGTGACTAAATCATACACCACAAAGATGCGGCTCTTCGCAATAAAGAGTATTACATAATTCCGAATAATAGTTACATCATTCACACATTTAGAGTTGAAAGATAAAGCTTAGTTATCCTACAATTTAAACTTGCTAATTGAATCTAAAGTGAAAACAAAGCGAATCCTATTTTTGAAAGAACCGTTAACTGAATCTAAGTTTTTGGACACCAACAAGGGAATATAAATTTCGAAAAAACCCCAAATACCGACTTTGAGTCCTGCTTCGTAAAAGAACGGCGAATTTCGGACAGTGTTGATGCCATGCTCGTTGAGAAGTAAATTGAGGAATGGTTTTACCGGAAACTGACCCGCTTTGCCGGGTAAATTACTTGTAAGGGACAAAGAAAAAAGCCACCGGCTATATCCCAGGCTATCGTTCATGGGCGAAACCAGAACTCCTTCCGATAAGGTCATCTGCCGCGAAAAGAAGTTATCGGGAAATACACTGAAACGGTCGGGGTAGGTACCCTGGTAAAGATATTGTTCCCTACCGCTTCTCCCGCTTGCCGAAAATGCATAAAAAGGAATTTCAGAATCAGTTTTTAACATTGTTCCGGCAAAAAACCGTACATCCAGGCCATTGCTCACACCCCTGTAACTTAATCTGTAATTAAGTTCAAGTGATGCTTTTTGGTGCGTTTTTCCTGATTCGAAAGAAGCCAGCAGAGAATAAGGATTTATTTTGCTGTTTTTTTCAAGCAGGTAACCAAGTTGTACGTAGGAATTCATTTTTGCTTTCTCGGGAAGTTCAATCTGAAAAAGATTAGAGGCGGCAATGTAATTTCCAAAACCTTTGTGGTTGAACGGGTTGGTCATCTTCTTATTTCTAAAATTAACTTCCAGCCCGGTTTTGATCTTGCGGTAATTTTGTTGCCCCGGTGCACCGAATTGGGTTGCTTCCAACGAGAGCATTGCCAGCCGGACAAAATTACCATAAGGGGTAATGTTGTAGGCAATTCGGCCAAAACCGGCCAAATCGGAGTTTCCGAATGCATAAAAAGGCACTGCAAGGTATTGCAGCGGTTTTGGCAAGGTGAAGCCGTTATGAAAGGCCATGCCCAACATAAAACCGTTTTCCCGTGACCAGTTGATGGCAGGCAGATACATCAGCGTGCGTATTTCCGGATCATCCACGGAAAAGAGGAGTTGAGCCCGCATGGGATCAGCCTTTGGGAAAGCACCGGTTGTTTTGATGTTATTGTTAAGCCTGAAAATTTCAGGTTTTACATACTTGGGGTCGATTCGTATTTCAGAATACTGCCCGGTAGGTAGGTCGATCCATTGCTGTCCTTCAAAACCATCCACCCATTTTTCAAACAAAATTGAATCTCCGCTCATGCCTGCAATAAAGAGTGGAGAAACCAATTCGCCTTTGTTTTGTACTAATAAGCGGTTGTTCTGTAGGCGAACCATTTTGTAGTCCAGCCGTTTTGTGGTACTTAGTAAATCCGTAAAAAACCAGGTTAAATCCTTGCCGGTTTGAGTTTCAATAATTTTACGCAGATCTTCGGGTTGTGGGTGCCTGAATTTCCACTGACGGTAGTATTCCTGCATGGCAGCGTCAAAAACAGAATCACCAAGATAAGCACGGAGATAATTAAAGGCATTTGGTGCTTTATTGTAAAGCATCACAATGTAATTCAATTCGGTATATTCCGTTGCAGGTAGGTTTAGGGGTTGTTCCAGGTTATTTCGGGCCTGAACGAGCCATTCCATTCCCTGCATTCGCTGGATGGGCATGTTATCGACTTGGATAAATTTTGCCAGCTTTTTGTTTTTTACATATACCTCCCAAAGTTTCTTTCCGGGATATTTATCCCTCAGATAGCGGTCGGTATAAAAGCTGGTCGTGCCTTCATCCATAAACGGGTACCTTCGCTCATCGGACCCAAGTGCGCCATAAAACCAATTGTGGCAAATTTCGTGGGAAATTACTTCGTCTAAGGAATAAGCATCATCTGCCAAACCGATTACCGTAATGCCGGGATATTCCATTCCGTTGCCGGAAGTGAGCGCGCTTTGAACGGCTGTAAAGTTTTGATAGGGGTAATCACCAATTTTAGCTGAGAACCAATAGATTGCTTCATTTACATAGGATAAAGCATCTTTCCAAAGATCAGATTGTTCGTTTGTAAAAAAAACCATAGTGGTTACTTCTCTGCCGGAGTAGGGGAGTTTCACCATTCCTTTTTGCACATGAAAGCGTTTATCGGCAAACCAGGCAAAATCATGCATTTTATCCGCGGTATAATGGAGCGTTTTCCACTCTTTCGATGAAGTCGGAAAATCAGTTCCTCCAAAATTGACCGCTTTCATCCAGGAAGTGTCGGCTGAAAGTTGGGCTAACATTTCAATTTCGCTGTCGTTTTGCAGAATTCCCGACGCACCCACAAGGTAATTAGCGGGTAAAGTAATGTGCACATCAAAACGGCCAAATTCAGAATAAAACTCCCCTTGATCGAGATAGGACATTGGATGCCAGCCTGTCCGGTCGTAAACCGCAGGTTTGGGATACCATTGTGAAATTTGGTAGGACTCGCCAATGTGGCCCAATCTGGAAGTTACACCTTTGGGAATTTTTACACGAAAAGGTGTGGTAATTTGTAGGCTGTCCCCCGGAATAAGGGGAGTTTTTAGATCAATTCGGCATATATCAGGTTGATCGGCCAGTAATTCCCAATTAACTTTCTCATCGTTTACTTTAAAGTCGAGCGAATCAATAAACCCTTTTAGTTCCGGATCGTTGAATAATTGTTGCTTCCCGTAAAATTGCAACAGTTGTCGGGCCAAAGGAGTGTTATTATTTGAATAGGCATTCGGCCACAAATGGAAGTATAAAAAGTGGAGGGTGTCGGGAGAATTGTTGATGTATTCTAAGGTTTCAAACGCACGTAATTCATGACGCCGATCGTTTAATGAAACATGGATTTTGTAATTGACCTCCTGCTGGAAATATTCCTGAGATAAAGCGTTGGAAAAAGTCATTATAAATAAAAGGCAGGTAAACATTACCTGCCTTCTATTTAAGAGCCGGGGAATTTCTTCAGCTTGCATATACAAAGACTGGCTTTTCGGAGTAGGCTCCTATCAAACCAAAAGGACAATAAGGATAATAAGTAAAATCAGTGTAGCACCACCAATGTAAATGGTTCCTCCTGCTTTTTTTACATTTTTCTTAATCTCTTTCAGTTCTTTCCTTAGTTCCATCCGCTCTTTAGCTGCCATTTCTGATTTATCCATACTCCGGATTTCTTCAACACGTTTTGTATAACGGCTCATCTCTGCTTCCGTTAAAGTGTTTTCTGTTTTTACCGGAACAGCCGGGTTTTCGCTATCCGTTTTTAGATCCTTATTCCCGGCAAATGCCATTGTAGAACTCATTGCAAAAATCATTGCGATTGCAAAAAAAATTGTCTTTTTCATTTTGCTATTTTTTAATTTGAATTTCAATTAAAAGTAGTGGATATTGCAATTTGCATTGTTACACAATTCTGAATAATAGTTACATCATTCACACATTTGGCGAATTGAGTGAATGCAAGTTTTTCTTTTTGTGAGTTTTTATTCAATACATCTATTTCACTGAAAAATTTTCGGTGGTAAGCACTTCCTGTTCTCCCGGATATTGCACATTTATACCGTCCTCGGTTGTAATAAATATTTTGACCGGTTTAAACGAAGACACCGTTTTTAAAGATGCAGTCAGGCGTTTGGATAAGAAAGGGGTTGAACTTTTTAACTGCCCCAAATTTTCAGCATTGCCCTCATCGGTTTCCATCCAAACCACATAAGTGGTTTTTGAAGCATTCACCCTTTCAACTTCTGCTAAATCCGACACTTCAATCTCAACGATATAATTCTTGTTACTGTCCTTTTTCACCTTGACATAACCCTTTGCTCCCGGAACAACGGATGAAGTTAAGAAAGTATGCTTTTTAGCGCACGATGTGAATGGAATTATCATCAATACCATCAAAACTACTGCAAGAATACTTTTTATCGAACTTTTCTTTTTTTGCGTTTTCATATTCTATATTTATTAAGTTCCCGCAACTGGCGGGGCAGTTGTGAATAAATTTTCACCCTATAAAGGTCATAACTTTACGTTCAAAAAGCATTACACAATTCTGAGAAATAGTTACATCATTCACACATTTTGATTTTTGTTCTCTACGAGTGGGGGGATGAAGAAACTTCTGAAAATATCTTTGTGTCCTCGTGCCTTTGTGTTTGCACAAAAGTTTTTCATGGAAAATCCGGCCAAATGTTTCAAAGAATGATTAAACCTCTTAATTTTAGAACCTATTTTCAAAACCAAAATAATTATCCACCTGCCCCTCGTTTGTAACGAGGGGTAAGCTTTCTTCGAGTTTGTAACTCGTTCCCGAACAATCATAATATCAAAAAAATATTAAATTTCAATTTGAACATCAACATACCCTTTTTCCCCGGCGTAATCACGCGCCGAACTAAACAGGTATTCGTGCGGTTCGGCAACAATTAAAGCCCTTACCGGGTTTTCGTGCGTGTAATTTATCCGTTGGTCAATAACCGTATTATTGTCAAGTAAAATCGCATGGTTTGTTTCCTGCCAAAACTTATACTTTTTTATCCGGTTATCGAACTTCCCGGCATATTCAAACCGGTACAATAGCCATTCTCTTCTGCTCTCGGGGATTTCGCCAATCAGCTTTACTATTGATTTGGAAGTAAACTTTTTAAAATCCCTGATGATCCCGCTTAATTTAAAACCTTCGTTTGCCCTGCACACCAAACGCAAGTGGTTCGACATCAAACACCACGCAAATACACAAAGCCCTTTTTTCTGAATGCAATAATTGAGTGAGTCTATAATTTTAAACCTGTATCCCTTTCGGGTAAAGACGTCCACCCAATCGGTTACCGTGAAGGTTAAAAATACACAGCATTCTGGTCGGTAATAAAATAATTGTCGGCTGACATTTTTTTGGTTTTAAAGATAGTTATTTGGACTATGCTCCTATTTGTTTCGCGATGAAATTTTTTGCATTGCAAATGCAGAACAGCCAACCCCCTCGTTACAAACGAGGGGGAGAAGGGGGTAAGCTTTCTTCGAGTTTGTAACTCGTTCCCGAACAATCATAATATCAAAAAAATATTAAATTTCAATTTGAACATCAACATACCCTTTTTCCCCGGCGTAATCACGCGCCGAACTAAACAGGTATTCGTGCGGTTCGGCAACAATTAAAGCCCTTACCGGGTTTTCGTGCGTGTAATTTATCCGTTGGTCAATAACCGTATTATTGTCAAGTAAAATCGCATGGTTTGTTTCCTGCCAAAACTTATACTTTTTTATCCGGTTATCGAACTTCCCGGCATATTCAAACCGGTACAATAGCCATTCTCTTCTGCTCTCGGGGATTTCGCCAATCAGCTTTACTATTGATTTGGAAGTAAACTTTTTAAAATCCCTGATGATCCCGCTTAATTTAAAACCTTCGTTTGCCCTGCACACCAAACGCAAGTGGTTCGACATCAAACACCACGCAAATACACAAAGCCCTTTTTTCTGAATGCAATAATTGAGTGAGTCTATAATTTTAAACCTGTATCCCTTTCGGGTAAAGACGTCCACCCAATCGGTTACCGTGAAGGTTAAAAATACACAGCATTCTGGTCGGTAATAAAATAATTGTCGGCTGACATTTTTTTGGTTTTAAAGATAGTTATTTGGACTATGCTCCTATTTGTTTCGCGATGAAATTTTTTGCATTGCAAATGCAGAACAGCCAACCCCCTCGTTACAAACGAGGGGGAGAAGGGGAAACATGCGCAAATGATTCGTCTGTTCTTTGTTCATGCGTTCGAATTTAAATGTTATTGATTTTTTTAACGAGGTCAAGATAAAAAACAAAAAAACCAACAACCCACATTTATCAGCTATTCTTTCGTAAAAAATAAGCAACTTTAGAGCATCAAATTAAAAACCGAAATGAAAAAAGTACTTTTACTGGGTGCCGGAATGGTAGCCAAACCTTTTGTAAATTATTTACTGGAAAACAACATACCCCTGACTATTGCAAGCCGCACGCTCGAGAAAGCTCAAAAACTGATTGGAGGGCACACCAACGGAATTGCGCTGGAATGGACGACAGACAATCTTGAATTGCTTGATAGTTTGGTGGCAAACCACGATTTAACAGTGAGTTTGTTACCCTCCGCCCATCACGTTACCGTGGCGAGGTTGTGTATCGCATACAAAAAAAACATGCTGACCACGTCCTATGTTTCGGAGGCAATGAAAGCGTTGGACGGGGAGGCAAAAGAAGCCGGAATTCTCATTCTGAATGAAATAGGCGTTGCCCCCGGGCTCGACCACATGACCGCAATGCACATCATCGACAAAGTAAAAAATGGGGGCGGGAAAATTCTCGAATTCTATTCCATTTGCGGCGCGTTGGTTGCACCAGAAGAAACTGATAATCCGTTCCGCTACAAATTTTCATGGTCGCCAACAGGTGTGATGATGGCCGGAAATAATGATGCAAAATTTCTCAAGAATGGAGAAGTGATCGAAGTTCCCACAGAAGACCTGTTTAAAAACCCGTTGCAAATTGATTTTCCGGAAGTGGGTAAAATGGAGGTTTATCCTAATCGTGACTCATTGGCTTACATTGACATTTATAAACTGCCAGATATCAAAACCATATACCGGGGAACGTTTCGCTACCCCAATTGGTGCGAAGCCATGGACGCCATTAAAGCCCTCGGAATGATGAAATATGAACAGCAGAACTTTGAAGGAAAAACATACAAAGACGTTGTGGCCGAACAAATTAACGTTTATCCCAAAAACGTGAAAGAAAAAGTAGCCGAAAAACTTAACCTGGAATTGAGCAGCCCGGCAATTGTTGCCATGGAATGGTTGGGATTTTTTAAAGACGATCGCGTTCAGCTAAAAGACGGTTCTACTTTCGATCTTACTTCCGATTTGATGTTGCAAAAAATGATGCTTCCCGAAGGTGGGCGCGATATGGTAATGATGCTGCATTCGTTTTTAATTGAAAACAAAGATGGAACCCGGGAAGTGGTGAAATCGAGGTTCCTTGATTTTGCAACTGCCGAGGATACGTCCATTGCCCGAACGGTTGCATTGCCTGCAGCCATTTCCGTTAAAATGATTTTGAACGGAGAAATTACCGAAACAGGCGTTCATCGTCCCATTACTAAAACTATCTATGAACCTGTCTTAAACGAACTGGAAAAAATGGGAATTGCCATGGTGGAAGAATGGGGTTTGCCCGAAACCGAAAAGCTGGGATGAAAACCGGATTAAATTTGCTTTAGTATCAATCGAATATTTACTCCATCCATTTCACTTTTGCAGCAATGTCGCTGCGGCCGGGAGAAGGATAATCCATGGCTATCTGCCCCACATAGAAAAAGCCGAGGGCTTTTTGCTTGGGTTTCAGTCCTAAGATTTCATTCAGCAAAGGCAAAAATTGAGGGCTGGCCCAAAAAGCGCCCAAACCCATATCGGTTGCGGTGAGCCACATATTTTGCACCGCCATAGCAACCGCCGCTAATTCTTCCCATTCAGGTAAGCGTTCAGCCGCATCACGTTCTAAAATTATGGCTATGGCAACCGGCACCTTTTCCAAGTCCGACTTAAACTTTTCCGCCTTTTGAGGATTGACTTCCGTGCCGGTGTTGATCTTCTCGCTTAACAATGAATATATTTGTTCGGCCAGGTGTTGTTTTGCTGCTCCAGTGTACACGTGAAATCGCCAGGGTTCCGTTTTCTTATGATTGGGTGCCCAATTGGCATTTTCCAATAACTGTTCGATGGTTGCTCTCGGAATCTCCGTTTTTGCAAGAAAGCGCGGCGGTGTAGCCCGACGGCTTTGTATCAAGTAGTTTATTGTTTTTTCCATATCGTAAAAATTAGATTTGATTACCGATGGTTAAACAGGCTGTGTGAAAATTGCAACAAAAACGGTTATCTTTTGCACCGGGTTTCAACCCGGTGATTTTTATGAAAAATGAAAGTTGGCTTTAGTAGTTAATTCTCAACGGTTTAATGGCTAAAGCCTCAGCTTGGTTTTGTGCTTTTTATACACCGGGCTAAAGCCACGGTGCAAAAAAATCCTATTTTCACACAGCCTGTAAAACCCACGGCACATATTGTATCGGCAGTTGGAAACCGCCGCACCTTACTTTTCGTAACCCAAGATTTTGAACATATCGGTGGCGGATTGCTCGTTCCGATACACATAATCTACAATGTTTCCTTTATCATCCCGGTCGATAATAACGTGTTTTGGCGAAGGGATTAAGCAGTGTTTGATTCCGCCGTAGCCGCTAATGGCATCCTGATAGGCGCCGGTGTGAAAAAACCCAAGGTACAAGGGTTCTTCGTCGTCCTCAGGATAGGCAGGCAGCAAAACTTCCTGGTTAAAGTCTTCGGAGTTGTAATAATCGGAGTGATCGCAACTAATTCCGCCAATATTGACGCGTTTATATTCGTTACTCCATTTATTGATGGGCAGCAAAATAAACTTCTCAAAAATCGACCATGAATCCGGAATGGTGTTCATCAAACTATTGTTGATAATGTACCAGCTCTCCGTATCGTTTTGTTGCTTTTGTTCCAGCACTTCAAATACAATTGCACCGCTCTCCCCTACCGTGTAACGCCCGAATTCGGTATAAATATCCGGATCTTTTATATTTTCAACCTCGCAGGCATGTTTGATGTTCGACACAATTTCATTGATCATGTATTCATAGTTGTACTCAAAACCGAGATGGTTCCGGATTGGAAAACCGCCACCCAAGTTAAACGAATCGAGCGTGGCGCACTGCTTTTTCAGATCAACGTAAAGTTTCATCGCTTTTTGAAATTCCCCCCAGTAATACAAACTGTCCTTAATTCCCGAATCCACAAAAAAGTGCAACATCTTAAATTCGATATTTTCTTTCCCTTTGATGTTTTTGTCGTAGAATTCAATAATATCATCATGCCTAATCCCAAGTCGCGAAGTGTAGTAAGCTGATTGCGATTCCTCATTGATTGCCATGCGGATTCCGATCTTCACTTTGGCCCCATTTGCCAGTTTTTCTATCCGCCGCAGTTCGTTCTTACTGTCAAGTACAATGATATTGTTTTTAAACCCAATTTCCTGAAGATTCAATATTTTGCTCAGGTACTCGTCGGTTTTATATCCATTGTGGACAATGATGCGGTTCTTGTCCAGCTTTTTATCGTGAAATAAATTCAATATCAGGTCGATATCATAAGCGGACGAGGTTTCCAGGTTAACATTATG
The DNA here is from genome assembly GCA_964572085.1 of uncultured Maribellus sp. Classification (GTDB taxonomy): domain Bacteria; phylum Bacteroidota; class Bacteroidia; order Bacteroidales; family Prolixibacteraceae; genus Draconibacterium. The sequence goes on from CAZNEV010000012.1 coordinate 23,055, forward strand.
TTTTAATGCCTCATTCACAACATGCGAAAAGTGATTACATTTAGTACAGTAACAGTAGAAGTATTTCCCTTTGTAATTATTCTTTTTAATGGCCTTGTTAAACAGATTACGCGACTTTTTAATTTGATCGCCTATTTTTGGCAAATAAATAAACCGGAAAGGAGTTCCGTACTTTTTAATAAGATGTTTTAATGATATTCCATGAAATGTCAGGTTGTTGTCCCTTAAATCAAAACCCTCCTGCGGAAAATAATAGGTTTGTTCGATCAAATCAAAATAAGTATTCTTCATTTACGTAATCATAAAAAATTATTGGCGTTTTGCTAATTTCACGGCAAATAAAATCATTTTTTCTGAATTTAGCGGCCAAGAATTTGAAAAGGGCCGGTTTGGTTTCAAATAAGAAACATTCTGGAAAACTACACCCTGCTCATCGATTTTCCCATCAGGTTACAAAGCTTGTACACCAAGCGTGCAGCAACGTTTCCATCCCATTCGCCGTTACCCGTTTCGCATACATCGAATCCGATGATCCGACGTTCGCTTTCAGTTAGTTTTTTCAGCAAATATACCGCTTGCGAAAATTCAAATCCGTCCGGCACAGGGGTACCCGTGTTGGGGCAAAGCTTAGGGTCAAGTCCGTCAATATCAAAACTCACATAAACTTGCTGTGGCAGGCTTTCAACAATCGTTTCACATTGTGTTTTCCAGCTCAATCCTTCAAAACTGTTTTCTTTGATTTGCTGGTCGTAAAAAACCGAAATCCGTTCACCTTCATTCTTCACTTTTTCAACTTCTTCGTCGCAATAATCACGAATGCCCACTTGCACCAACTTCGAAATCTCTTTGATTTGAAGGGCATTATTGAAAATAGATGCGTGCGAATAAGTGAAACCTTCGTAACTGTTCCGTAAATCTAAATGCGCATCGATATGAAGAATTCCAAAATTGGAATATTTTTCGGCCAAAGCTTTTAAAAAACCCAAGGGCGTACTGTGGTCGCCACCAATCAAACCCACTAATTTTCCCTTGTCCAACTGCTCTTTGGTTTGAAGAAAAACCCAGTCGTTCACCTGTTGGCAATTATAATTTACTTCGTTCAAATCAGCTTTCATCCCATTGTTTTTGGCCACGGAACCACCACTTTCAAGAAAATCGATATAGGCAGCGGCTTTGGGACGAATTGAATTTCTTCGTTCCAACAATTCAACATCGATAGGTTGCATATAAATTCCCAATTTCCACGCATCTTCCACATCCGCATCGAACAAATCGAGTTGCACGGATGCCTCTAAAATTGCATCGGGTGCCAAAGCCGTTCCTTCGCGGTACGAAACAGTTACATCCCACGGAACGGGAATCAAAATCACCTGAGCGGTAGTTTCGTTATAAGGTAGCCCAATGAAATTTCCATTTTTCAGCCCCACTCCACTCGGATCGAAATCGCTATATCGAGATTCTTTATTCATTAAAAAATGCTTAATTTGCTTTGCTATTTCTATATTTTTGTTTCATTGGACGAAAGTAAGCCTTAGCTTTTAATAAATAAATTTTTAATAAATAAATTCGAAATTAAAATGAGCAAAGTACTAATAATCGGAGCAGGCGGAGTTGGTCGTGTTGTTGCCGCCAAATGTGCAGACAACCCGGATGTTTTCACTGAAATCATGTTGGCCAGCCGCACCAAATCGAAGTGTGACACTATCGCCCGTGAAGTGGGTAAAGGCAGGATTCAAACTGCGCAGTTGGATGCCGACAACGTGGCAGAAACGGTGGCTTTAATTAACAGTTTTAAACCCGAATTAGTTATCAACGTGGCACTGCCCTACCAGGATCTGCCGATTATGGATGCCTGTCTGGAAACCGGCACTAATTATTTAGATACCGCCAACTACGAACCAAAAGACGAGGCAAAATTTGAGTACAGTTGGCAATGGGCTTATCACGACCGTTTCAAAGAAAAAGGAATTATGGCCGTTCTGGGCTGTGGGTTCGATCCCGGTGTTACAAACATTTATACGGCTTATGCAGCTAAACACCATTTCGACGAAATTCACTACCTCGATATTGTGGACTGCAATGCCGGGGATCATGGGAAGGCATTTGCTACCAACTTCAACCCTGAAATCAACATCCGGGAAATCACCCAAAAAGGAAAATACTGGAAAGACGGCCAATGGATTGAGACCGAACCTTTTGAAATTAAAAAGGAACTAACTTACCCCAATATCGGCAAACGTAATTCGTATGTTTTGTTTCATGAAGAGTTGGAATCCTTGGTAAAAAATTTTCCCACATTAAAACAAGCCCGTTTCTGGATGACTTTTGGCGATGAATATTTAACGCATTTGCGCGTTATCCAAAACATTGGCATGAGCCGCATCGATCCCGTTAAATACAAAGGAATTGATGTTATTCCTCTTGAATTTTTAAAAGAAGTGCTTCCCAATCCGGGCGATTTGGGCGAAAACTACACGGGCGAAACCTCCATCGGCTGCCGCATAAGAGGCTTGAAAGATGGGAAAGAGCAGACTTACTACATTTGGAACAACTGCAGCCACCAAAAAGCTTACGACGAAACCGGTACACAGGGCGTTTCCTACACCACCGGTGTTCCGGCCATGTTGGGCGCAATGATGATGCTTACCGGCAAATGGAAAGGCAAAGGCGTTTTCAATGTGGAAGAGTTTAACCCCGACCCGTTCATGGAAAGAATTGGCAAACACGGACTTCCCTGGAACGAAGTTTTCAATGTCGATTTGGAGGTATAGAAGAGTTTCGGGTTTAAGGTTTAAAGTTTCAAGTTTCCACCCAATTTTTTTGATTGGGCATAATGGGGAAATGACAGACTGCCCGAAACCACCATTCCCACGTAGGTGGGAATCCCAGTATGAGAGGCAGGGATTCCCACTTACGCCTGCCTGCCTTTAGGCAGGTGGGAATGAAGTACATTTGGAATCTGTCATTGGTAAAGCATCTGATATAGAGGTAATAATATAAATTTGTCATGGATACGAGGAACAGCCTTCCGAATCCAGTTCGGAACAAGTCGTCCAGATTTATCGGGAAGGAGAAATCCCTGAAATATAGCTTGAGGTTTCTTCCCGAGTACTCGGGATACCACCTCCCTCGAAATGACAGCACAGAGCAAAATTCATTTTAAAACCGTTAAAAAATAAAACCGTGGATTATTCACAAGTTCTATCGCCAGCCTTTGTTTTAGATGAAAAGCTGCTTCGTAAAAACCTTGAACTGATTAGCGAAGTCCAGCAAGCTGCCGGAATAGAAATTATTTTGGCGTTTAAAGGCTTTGCCATGTGGAGTACCTTCCCGCTGGTGAAGGAATACTTGAGTGGAGCAACCGCCAGCTCCTTGTTTGAGGCAAGGCTTTGTTTCGAGGAAATGAAATCACTGGCGCACGTTTTTTCACCCGTTTATTTTGAGAATGAATTTGATGAACTCATGCGCTACAGCAGCCACATTGTTTTCAATTCGTTTGCGCAGTTTCATAAATTTCATGCTGAAACAAAAAAGGCCAATCACCCGATTTCGTGCGGTATCCGAGTGAATCCGGAATATTCAGATGTAGAAACCGATTTATACAACCCCAGTGCCCCAGGTTCGCGCTTGGGCGTTGGCAGCGATCAATTTCCAAATGAGCTGCCGGAAGGGATTGAAGGCATTCATTTTCATGTTCTGTGCGAATCGGATTCGTTCAGCCTCGAAAAAGTGCTTGAAAATCTGGAAGCAAGATTTGGAAAATACCTGCACCAAGTGAAATGGGTGAACATGGGCGGTGGCCATTTAATGACCCGGAAAGGATATGACCATGAGCATTTGATTCAACTGTTAAAGGCGTTCAAACAGAAATACAACGTTGAGGTTATCCTGGAACCCGGCAGTGCTATTGCTTGGGAAACGGGCGTTTTGGTTTCCACGGTTCAAGATATTGTTGAACATGCGGGAATCAAAACCGCCATTCTCGACGTTTCGTTTACTGCACACATGCCCGACACGCTGGAAATGCCCTACCGTCCAAAAATTGTTGATGCCACTGATCCCGACAAAGAAAGCGAGCACTTGTATCGTCTGGGTGGAGGGAGCTGCCTGTCCGGTGATTATATGGAAGCCTATGATTTCGGGAAACCGTTAAATGTTGGTGATTTAGTGGTGTTCAAAGACATGATTCATTATACGATGGTTAAAACCACCATGTTCAACGGAGTGAACCACCCTGCCATTGCAATTTGGAAAGAAAACAACACCTTGCAAATTGTACGGGAATTTGGTTATGAGGATTTTAAGGGAAGGCTATCTTAGGTTGGATTTTTAGATGGATAGAGAGGTGAGACACAAGACACAAGAGGTGAGACATGAGACATGAGACATGAGAAGTGAGAAGTGAGAACAAGCAACAAGCAACGAGCAACAAGCAACGAGCAACGAGCAACAAGCAACAAGCAACAAGCAACAAGCAACAAGCAACCATGAAAACAACTATTTTCGGAATTCTTTTTCTACTTATTAGTTTTGCGTTGAAAAGTCAGACCCAAACCAACGAACGTGCCCGCTGGTTTACCGATTCACGCTTTGGGATGTTTATCCATTGGGGCGTTTACAGCGGAGCTGAAGGGTTCTGGAAAGGCGAAAAGCTTCGCAACGACAACAATTACGCTGAATGGCTGCTCTACCGCAATCGAATTGAAAAAGACCAATACCTGACCTTGCTCGACCGTTTTGATTGGGATGAAATTAATCCGGAGGAATGGGTAATCCTCGCCAAAAAATCGGGAATGAAATACGTAACCCTTACCGCCAAACACCACGACGGCTTTGCGTTATGGGACAGCAAAATCGGTACTTATGATTTGGGCGACCAAACCAACCCCAAACGCGATATTGTGAAAGAACTGGCCGATGCCTGTAAAAAACACGGATTGAAAATGGGTTTGTACTACTCGCATTGGGTGGATTGGGAGCATAAATTCGGCTGGGATCACAGCCGCGAAGTGTATGGAATCGCACCCGAAGAATACGACACGTACTGGCAGCAAAAAGTAATTCCCCAAATGCGTGAATTGCTGGCCAACTACGGTGAAATCGGGATGATTTGGTTTGATATGTGGATCCACCATTCCGAATCGGTAATAAGCAAAACGCAACTGTTGCAACTAAAAAGCCTGATTCGCGAATTGCAACCCAATTGCTTAGTTAATTCTCGCTTAGGACTTTCCGTAGAAGAAGATCCGGATATTGACTTTAAAACTCTGGGCGACAATCAACTGGGAACAAAAAAAGAAGATTTCCCGTGGCAATCACCAGCCACTGTGGCACATTCGTGGGGCTTTCATGCCAACGATTCGGAGTGGAAATCGACTACTACCTTGCTAAAATCATTAATTGGAAATGTGAGTTTAAACGGCAATTTTATGTTGAACATCGGTCCGCGTGCCAACGGCGATGTGCCGTTCGAAATAGCGCAACGAATGCTGGAAATGGGTGAATGGCTGGAAGTGAACGGAGAATCTATTTACGGTGCACAAGCTTTCGATCTGGATAAAGACCTGCACAACTGGGGCAAAATCACCTGCAAACAAAGCGATGAAAAGTTTACGCTTTACCTACATATTTACAATTGGCCTTTGAACAAAAAGCTGCCGTTTACCGGAGTTTCGGACTCTCCCGATAAAATTTACCTGCTTGCCGACAAACAAAAATCACCTCTACCGTTCGAGCATAACGGGCCCTTCACGGAAATTGAACTGCCGGCACTTCAACCCGATCCCTACGTTTCTGTAGTGGTGGTTGAATACAACAAAAAACCTCCAATTACTGACGGATTGGTCGCAAAAACCACAGACGGCGGATATTCCTTAACGCCACAAAATTTAAATCCAAAAGACTTCACCTTAAATCTAATTCAAAGGAAGCAGCACGGAACAATACCAGAACATATACTTATTGATTCCAACCAAACCTTTAAGTGGAAGATTTACATCGATCAACCCGGAGAAAAAATTTTTGATGTTTCCTACAGTTTTCAAAATGAACCAAACAAAAGCAAATTGATGATAAAAGCTGCCGGACAAGAGCTGACTCATATCGTTCAGCCAAGCGGCAAAACTGTGGGCGAACCTAACCAGGACTGGGTAATAGATAATTTCAAATCGAACAGGATAGGAGAAATCAATTTTGCCAAAAGTGGCATTTATGAGATAGAACTGGATGTCAGTGCCACAAAAAAAGATGAAGTGAAGTTCCAGTGGGTCTGGTTTTTTTAAAGAAAGTGACTTATCAACAATTGTTGATAACCGCCGTTGATACAATGTGGATACAATGACCTGAAAATAATTGCGCTACAAGTGGATTTGATATATCTTTGAACTATCAGATGAGCGATAAAAGGCAGCTCTTGAAAGTTTGGGAATGCAAAAGTTACTTAGTTGAAACCGGAAACATTTCTCTCCTTCCTTCGGGAAGGCAAACTGGAAAAGCCGAAGTTTGAACGCGACGAACTGGAAAGTCAAGTTCAATTAAAATCTAAAAGAAATCCAGAAGTTCTTTCAAGATTGAGTCATCAGGCAGGAGGTTTAAGGTTTCGACCTTTGCCAGACTGCACAACACGAACGGGTCACACCGGGAATGTTGATTATGAACAACCAATTTCCGCAAGGAAACGAGTTGGAAATACTGAACGACACTTCGTCCATGAAGATAAACCGGAAAATATCGAATGGACAACTTAAAGGTTTACGCTGTAAAAGGCTGAGCCGGAGAGTAAGGGCTGAAAGTAATTCGCAAGATGCACGGAAAGCCGGCCGCAATAACAGTAGTCTGACACAAGAAGCGACTTCGGTTACTTCAAGTGAATGGGAATTATTCGTAAAGAGTAGTTCCCATTTTGTTTTTTTATATAAAAACCGATAAACATACGGGTATATTTCGCAAGCCACGCAAAATCCTAATGCCGCTTCCAGAAATGAAAAGAGCCGGAATAAACCATTGGCCTGTAAATCCAAAAAGTATCAGTAGCAAAACGGTAAAAAGTCCGTTTAGCCTTGCTACCTGTCCAATGACCTTTTTATCTGAAATGGGACATATTGCATATGTTTTCATAATTCTGTAAAATAAAATTCGATCTTTTTTTCTTTTGTCGCGTTGGTCACTTATTCCTTACAAGGTTAAATCATTTTTCACCTAAAAGGTCAATACTTTTGCTTTACTTTTCAGGTAATCAGTTAGTGGTTTGCCCATCCCTTTTACTTCGTAATTGAGGTTTTTTAGCTCATCGACTACTCCATAGGCTGTTGCACAGGCAATGCAGGCCTGAATTTCCACCCCGTCTTTTTGCATGGCTTTCAGTTTTTCCTGAATTTTCAGGTTTTCGGCAACCATTTTTGCCGAAGGCCCCCAGATAATCACAGTTACCTCTTTAAACCAACCGGCTGTTTTAGCCGCGTGCGCATACATTAAAACCATTCTTTCGGCCAGGTACGGATCGTCACTGGTCCAGACTATTACCAGTTTGTCAGACGTGTTCTCGGATTTCTCTTGTTGCCCCATAACTTTTGTAGTATTAAAAAACAAAATTGCGGTTAAAATGGATAGTAAAATTTTGGTTTTCATTATTCTATTTTTTTGTATTGTATATTGTTTATTTCTGTTCGTTTTTCAGTTCTTTCAATACGGCCATTAAAAGGCCAGCGCTCAATCGAACTTTATAATCGGGATTAATGTATTCAAATTGTATTTTCCCGGAAGTATCAATCACGAAAACAGATGGAACCGGAAGGAACCCTTTATTTAATCCATCCGATTTTTCATTCAACATCCCGGAGTATTTGTCAGATGCCTTAAATGCGATTCCAAGCGATTGGATAAATTTTCCGTCGGCATCGGAATACAGGCTGTAATCCAGTTTATCTTTCTCATCGCTTGCTTGCAGGTTTTTGGGCGAATCGGGGCTGATGGCCACAATTTGATAGCCCAATTTAACTGCTTCGCTTTGCACCCTTTGTATTTCGGAAAGATGGGCATTGCAAAACGGACACCATCCGCCACGGTAAACCAATAGTACAGTCGGCTTTTTTGCTATAATTGCTGAAACCCTGTGACCTGACGCATCAGTTGCCTTTAGTTCTGCCTCAGGGACGGTTTCCCCGATAAGCAGTGGTGAGATATCTTTGGCTTTATCTGCGATTTGGGCGGTTGCCGAAAAAAAGCCAAGTCCCACACCAAATAAAATAAGCATTACATGTTTCATCTTTTTTAATTTATTAGTTAATAATCTGTTTACTAATTTGTTATTCTAAGCACTTGCTTAGATAATTCCAAAATAAAATGCAAATACTTTCACAATTTCTGTTTAGAAGGACAATTAAGCACCTCCCCGTTTAACATTGAAATTACGAAAGGGGAAAGTTGCGTTATGGATAAGGGATATATTCTATTTCGTCTCCTATTACTTTAGGAAAGGCTCGTGCTTTCCACCTTTGTCTGGCTTCATTAATAAGTTCTTTGCTTGTTGAAACGAAATTCCAGTCAATAAAGCGTTTTTCGGGAAAAGGCTCACCGCCAAAAATATAAATGGTGCTGTTTGCTGCAATCGTAAACTGGCATAAACTGCTGTCCCTTGCCACTAATAATTGGTTCGACTGATATACGTTTTCATCGCTTTCAATATTTCCTTCAAGAATATACAAGCCTGATTCGCCATAGAGCTGATTTCCAATATTTAAAACCTGCTTAGAAGTGCTTTTTATTTCAAGCATAAAGAGCTTGCTATAAACCGGGACAGGTGATTTTCTGCCGAAAGCCTCGCCTGCAATTAGTTTAAATTGAATATCACCTTCTGTCCACGTAGGGATTTGTTCTTGTTCAATATGAAAAAACTCCGGATCCATTTGCTCCTTTTCCTTGGGTAGTGCTACCCAAATTTGCAGTCCGTGCATGTTTTTGGCCGTTTGGCGTAAATACTCAGGGGTACGCTCGGAATGAACAATTCCTTTTCCCGCAGTCATCCAGTTAACAGCTCCGGGTTTTATTTCTACTGCATTACCAAGGGAATCACGGTGCATAATGCTTCCCTTAAACAAAAAAGTAAGGGTTGAAAGGCCAATATGCGGATGCGGCAATACATCAAAATTTTCCCGTTCGTTTAGTTCAACCGGGCCCATGTGGTCAATGTAAATGAAGGGACCCACCATTCGTTTTTGCCGAAAAGGCAGCAAACGCCCCACCATAAACTTTCCTATGCTGGCAGCTCTTTCTTCAATTATCAGTTTAATGTTTGACATAGTGATTTTTTTAATTCCGTACTAAATTAATTGATCCGATGCATGTCCCGGGTGATTTATTTGATTTAAACGCCTCAGGTCATTTTCTTGATGTTCTGAAGGACTCCACCATCCACTAAAATATCCGTACTTGTAATAAAACGCGCGGCATCACTCGCTAAAAAGCTTACAACATCTGCCACATCTTCTGGCTGACCATTGCGTTTTAAAGGCGTTGCCTGTTTAAGCATTTCCATTTCTTCAGGATGCTCTTTTGCGGCTTTTAATGCCATTGGTGTTTCAATAACTCCGGGAGAAACTGATACAATTCTCGCTCCTCGTTCTCCCCATTTATCTGCGTATTTGTGGGTTAATAATTGCACTCCTCGTTTCGTAAAATTGTACATGATATCTGAATTCTTATTTACAAACCGACTGACAATATCGAAAGATTCCGGTGCTTGTGGATTTGTTAAGGCTTCATCATATTCTTTATTTGCTGGAATTGTATGGGCCTTCATTGATGAAAGAAGAATAGCCACTGTGTCTTTTACTGCAAGCTCAGAAAAAGCATGTATTAAGAGCTCCATAGCAAGTAAATTTATGGTATATACTCTTTTTAAGTCATTAACTGCTCCGCTTACTCCGGCAGCATGAATTAAAGCCTTTAATGAACCCTTTCGATCCACATAGTTAATGAGCTTTTTAATGTCTTTTTTATCGGTAATATCACAGGCAATTCCTGTAACATCAAAGCCTTCGTTTGATAGTGTTTGCACCGTTTCATCCACCATCTCATGTGAGTAATCGGTAATAATTATTGGTTGGTCTTTTAAAGCCCTTGCACAAGCCTGACCTATGCCTCCAGCTCCTCCTGTTATGACAATTAATTTTTTTTCTGTATTCATTTTAAATTCAAGTTTTGGCCTATATTGTCTTAAAAGGTAATAGGAGATACTAAGTTTTTAAGCAAACTAATCACACTATATGCAGCCAGTGTACTAGATTTAGGATTGCCCTTGGAGGGTTTTGTCTCAATTATTACATTAACATTTACTATTTCTCCTACTAGCTTAATCTCATGCTTGTTACTTTTAAAGCCGGGAATACTATTAATAGACACTTTAGTATTCGCAGCTCCCGTTGTTGCTATGGCAGTAGTCACTGCAACATTCACGTTTTCAGGAAAATGTTCTATTGCCTCCATTGCAAAGCCATTGAATATTTCTTCTACTTTTTCTTCTGAAAGCTTTCTTCCTTTCAAAAACGGAGCTCCATTTAATGATTCTGGTGATTTATCCGTAGTGATACTTACTTCCGCATCCTCCATTAAGATAGATGCACGTAAAACATCAAAGCCACCTACTGCTCCTGATGGTATGTGAATTCGACTATTATTTTCTAATGCCGCTGCTATAGCCTTATTATAAAACTCTTTGTCGGCAAGGGCACCTACTGATAAGGGAATTAAATTTATACTATTTTCTAGGATTTTTACTCCAATATCTTTAAGCACATCCGGAAAGGCAGCTTCAATAATACAATCCGGTTTATCGTCAATTATTTCATTTAAAGTATTGTATGCCTTACATCCTATCTCATCTGCTAACTTTACTGCATTTTCTATTTTTCCACTTAATACACCTAGTATTTCATATTCCTCACTCAAGTCCTGGGAAACAATTTTCCCAATGATGCTAGCGAGTGAGCCACTACCTATTATTGCTAATTTATATTTCTTCACTTTGTCATTCCTAATCTCCTTTACCCGTTTCGATCGGGTGCCGGGGAACTCGTACTGGTAGTTATTGTTAGAAAGAGAAGTCCATCAGCAGCGATGATTTGCTCCCGGAATGCTAGCCATTCATTTGGTGGAGTGGCTTCCGGGTCTTCATTAAACATCGGAAGATCAGCGATGTTTATACTATTTTTTATTTACCCATTTCCAAATAGAACCGTTTTTTGTGGTCAATTTTTCCAATGTTCCATTGTCTGAAAGTTCATTCAATACTGCTTCACTTTCATTTCTTGGCGTTCCCGAGAGTTCGGAAAACTCTTTTGCGGTGAGTGTATTATATATGGAGAAGAGTTCTTCCCTTTTTTTGCTGTATTCACTTTTGGTAGCATTCTGATTCAATTTTAGAATGGCCATTTCGTAAAAAGCGTAAGGTCTTGCGCCATAAACGATTTCTTTATTACCCGAATCGTCTAAAAAGAACATCGTTGGAAATCCCCTTACGCCCAGTTCTCTTCCCAACTCCAAATCTGCCTCGAACAGTGCTTTCGCATTGGTTTCGAAGTCGGTTTTGAACTGCTCCATATTTAATCCAACTTTTTTGGCTGCAACTTCTATATGCTCCCACTTGGCAATATTTTTCTTTTTCAGAAAAACCATTTCCCTTATTTCCCGAAGAAATAGTATTGCTTTTTCATTGTCTTGCATTTGTGCTGCTTTAAATGCAATAGATGGCGGATAAGATGAATCTAAAGGGTCTTCTAACCAAAGGTCGCCGTCGATGGGCATATCGTAATGCACACTCACCTCGTCCCAGTGACTGGCCACGTCTGATGGTTTACCGATGCCGCCGCTATTGTAACTCCAGTCAGGCAATAAACCACCCATTCTGTATTCTATTTCAACAGCGTCGCCATATTCCAATTTTAGCTTACGTAATTGTGGCTCTATGCCCCAGCAGGACGAGCATATAGGGTCGGTGTAATAAATTGCCTTTACGGATTTCTTAGTGGATTGAATTTTGCTTTCAGCTATTGTGTCCATATTTTCATCTGAAGTTTCACAGATTCCGGTTTCTATATCGCACAAAAGCGGATTGTTTTTTGATGTTTCTTTATTCATATTCAATTCTTTTTTAATGATGATGCAAATATACTATGAATTAAGTGTATATTTGACACGGATTCCCTTTTGGGAAGTGGTTTCCTGTAGGAAACTACCATGAGTTAATTGAGCGATTTTTGTGTCATTATTATATAAGTTGAATTCAATGAAAAAAAGAGCAGTAGTAAACAATACGCCCGTTTGTCAAGTCAGGATGCAAGCCATAAGTGATACGATGAGCATTTTATCCGGAAAATGGAAGTTCCATATTTTGGGGACACTTATAGAAGGTAGCAAATTGGGATTTATGGATTTGCTGCGTGAAGTGAAAGGAATAGGGACTAAAATGCTCTCGAAAGAACTTCAGGATTTGGAAATGAACCACTTGGTTAGTCGAACCGTTATGAATACAAAGCCCATTACTGTAGAGTATTCTATTACCGAATACGGCGAAACGCTTGCACCACTTATTAATGAGTTGGCAAACTGGGGGATTAACTACCGACAGTCAGTTTACGATTCGAAAAGTGTTTGAAACTCGGTATTTAATTTTCCTAGGGGCTTTCATATATGACCTTGCTCAAACTAATGTTACTACCAACCTCAACCCCAGTTTTTCACCATAATCATAAGCCTCTTTATACTCCATCAAATCCAATCTCTTCCCTATCTCCTTATAATTAAAAGCCTTGTGACAAGGATAGTATTGACTCATTAGATTTACTAAAACATCTGCAGACAACTCCCTCTTAATAAACTCCAAAACCCCTTTAGTATCTTCCAATCCCCCAGGCAGCATCATATGCCTGATCAATAAACCTCTATAGGCTATATTCCTATCATCCACTTTCAGCCCACCTACCTGTCTATCCATCTCTCTCAAAGCCTCTTTAGCTCTCTCAGGATAATCGACAACCTTCGAATACCTCTTTCCAAACCCGGTAGAAGAGTATTTAAAATCGGGCATATAAATATCTACCACATCTTCCAGAATCTCCAGAGTCTCCACACTCTCATAGCCACCACAATTATATACAATCGGCAGCTTCAATCCATTTTGAGCAGCTAAACAGATAGCCTCCACAATATTGGGTACAAAGTGAGTAGGAGTGACTAAGTTTATATTATGACAGCCATAATGATTTTGCAATGTCAACATCATACGAGCCAATTTCTCGTTAGACACTGTCTCCCCTTCACCATAACCACTCAGCTCATAGTTTTGACAATAGACACAGCTCAGATTGCAATATCCAAAAAATATTGTTCCAGAACCCCTCTGTCCAACAAGAACTCTCTCTTCGCCCAAATGGGGTGCATAGCTCGATACTATAGCCTTATGATTTGCCCTACATACACCAACCTCCTCCATTCTATTTACCCCACATGCATGAGGACATAGATTGCAATTGGTAATATGCTTTTTAGCCTCTCCCACTTTTCCCCGTAAATCTTCTTTTCCCAATCTCTTCAGATAGCTGGGTTCTATAGACATTTTCTCTTTCCTCTCTTTTTTAGGTTTAAACTCTTTGTTTACTATCGCTTCTTCAAAAATCTGTTCTTTTCTATTGATTATTCTCCCTTTGTTAGTGCAGATTTTTAACTGTGCCGCTCTTTACTTTTTAAACCCGGTAATCATTTCCGGTACCGATTTATGTGGCCTGCCGGCGGCTTGTTCAAAATCTGATTTCACATTAAAGGCCCCATTTCTTATGCCTTCATATATTCCCCCGCTTATTGTTCCCATGAAATCACCCAATTCATTTTTCCTGTTTTTGACGTAATTTTCAACCGGAACATCCTTATAAACAAGATTAGTATGATAGACATTTGGATTATAGTAGCTATATTTGTACTTAATTAAAAGTTGTAGCTATGTTGACAAAAAATAGGGTAAAACAATCTGTTGAAAATATGCCAGATTCCTTTTCAATTGATGAGCTTATTGAGCAGTTAATATTTGTTGAAAAAGTTGAAGAAGGCATAAAACAGTCTAATGAAGGGAAAACCATTTCAAATGATGACGTAAAAAGCATGATTGAGAAATGGTCAAGATAGTATGGACTGAATTGTCAACAGAGGATTTGAAAGAAATTTTTGAATATATTGCAAAAGATTCTACCCGTTACGCTTCAATTACAGTTAATAAAATCTATACTCGGGCACAGGATATAATAGATAATCCGCACCTTGGACGAATAGTTCCTGAGATTAATGTTAATACTATTCGAGAGGTAATTTCAGGTCATTACCGCGTTATCTACAAGATAAGAAATGAATATCAGGTTGATATTTTAAGAGTGTATCACTCAGCAAGGTTATTAAAACCAAATAAGCTGAATTAAAAAACTAAATGGGATATTTAGATAAAAATTGAGAGAATAAAAAGAAGGAGGTTTCCCAAACGATCGAACGGGAAATGAACAGCCCGTTATTATTCCATCGTAAATTCTTTCACCCATTCGTTCGCGGGTTTTTCACTGATGTTATCCGGCGTGTCATATTGTTCAATCCTGCCTTCGTTCATAATCACAACCTGTGTCCCCAGCGTAAACGCTTCTTTCAGGTCGTGAGTGACCATCACAAAGGTGATTCCCAGTTTTTGGTGCATTTCTTTGAGTTCATTTTGCAGAGTTCTGCGGGTAATGTTGTCGAGGGCACCAAAAGGTTCGTCCATCAGGATGATTTCGGGATTGGCTGCCAGCGCACGGGCAACGCCGGCTCTCTGCTGTTGTCCACCACTCAGTTCTGCCGGATACGACAACAGTTGCCTGTTATCAAAACTCATTATTTCAGCCAGCGAATTTACCCGTTTATCAATACTTGCAGCGTCATCTCCTGAGATTGAAAGAACAAATCCAATATTTTGCTTAATCGTCAAATGCGGGAAAAGCCCGCCCTGTTGAATGGCATAACCAATGCTGCGCCTGAGGTGAATTTTATCCCAGTTAGTTAAATCCTTTCCCAGAACCTTTATTTGGCCTGAATCAGCTACTTCCATGCCGTTTATTAACCGGAGGAGCGTGGTTTTACCACAACCACTCGGGCCAATGATGGTTACAAATGAGCCTCTGGGTATCGCCAGAGAAATAGTATTCAAAACTGGTTTTCCTGATTCGTAGGATTTAGTTACATTTTGTAGGTCAATTATATTTTCTGTCATTTCCTATTTTATTAATCCGTACGATTTTAAAAAGGTCAGTGCCACTTCATCGGGTGATTTTTTTTCAATTTCCACCTCATAATTCAGCTGTAGCATGGTGGAATCATCGACCAATCCTTCCAGTCCTTTCAATATTTCATTTAATTCAGGGAATTTCTGAAGTGTTTCATGCCTAATCACAATACCTGCCTGGTATGCAGGAAAAAACAGTTTATCATCTTTCAAAACCCGGAGGTTCATTTGCCTGATGCGCGAATCGGTTGAAAATGCATTGATTACGTCCACCGTGTGGTTTTCAAGCGCCTGGAATTTCAGGTTTATGTCAAGTTCCACTTTATTTTTAAAGTTGAAAAGATAAGTTTTGTTCAATCCGGCAAAACCATCTTCGCGCTCGAAGAAATCGAATTCAGCCCCAAAAATGAAACCATTGCTTTTTTGTGCCAGCTCAGAAAAAGTATTGATATTTTTATTTTGTGCCACGGTTTCCGGAAGCGCCAGGGTAAAGGTGTTATTAAATCCCAAGCGGCAAATCCAATTCAAATTAAATTGTTTGGTATACGCTTTTTTCAGAGCCGAATATAAACTGTCAGGATTATTAATTTGCGGCTCTTTTAAAACAAACAACCATGCCGTTCCGGTGTATTCAGGGTAAATATCGATTTCGCCCTTTAACATGGCCGGATGGATATTGGAAGTACCTCCACCGATGCCAAATTTACGGATGACCTGAATATCGGTATTGTTTTCAACAAGCTGCGAAATGATTTCCCCTAAAATATATTGCTCGGCAGTTGGTTTTGTGGCTATTACAATTTCTTTTCCGAAGGATTTTCCGGTTTTTGTGAAGAGTATAAATAGAACTAATGCAGCGATTGCGAACAAACCGGAATATTTAAGCCAAACAGGACGTTTTCCTTTCGTCACCGTTTTATTTTTCAGCGATTTTTCAATTTTCCCAATTGCTAAATCTGCAAACAATGCAAGCAATGCCACCGAAATTGAACCCACAAGAATGAGTGCCGAATTATTGGTGTTAATGCCCCGGTAGATAGCCTGTCCCAAACCTCCGGCACCAATAAAAGAAGCCAGCCCGGCCAGTGCAATTGTCATGACTACCATAGTACGGAACCCACTCACAATGGTTGGAAAAGCCAGTGGCCAGCGTACCCTTGAAAAAACCTGCCATTCGGTGGCGCCCATCCCTTTTGCCGCATCTAATAGAAGTGGGTCAACCACGTTTAATCCGGTGTATGTATTTCGGATAACCGGCAACAGGCCATAAATAATCAGTACAACCAGCGCATTGACATACCCTATACCTATAAGTGGAATAAATAGCCCGAACATGGCTATGGATGGGATGGTATATAAAAAATTGACGGTTCCCAAAATGGGGCCCCTCAATTTTGGGTTATACAAAATGCCAATCCCGGTAGCAAGTCCAATTGCGGTAATAATAACAATGGCGGCAAGACTTAGCAGAATATGCTGAACAAGCAACTCATACAAGTATTCGTGCCTTTCCTGAACTGTTTTTATTATTTCGGATAAAATGGACATTCCTTATTTATTGCTCTGTCAAATTCATTTCAAATACTAATATTCAACCCTTAACCCACAACGAATCCACAAAGTAATTGCGCTTGTCGGTGAAATTCCGTACCACTCTAAATCCACTTTTTTCGGCCAGTTTTTCAATGGTCGGCAGGTCAAATTTTCGGGAGCGTTCCATGAAAATGATTTCCCATTGCCTGAAATGAAAATCCTGTTCAAGTGGCCCAAAGTACACTTTTTGTTCAGTTTTCGAAACCAGGAAACTTTTTACATCGCCGGTTTTGGGGTCATAAATGGTATGTTGTTCAAAGTTTTCGATATCAAAATCAGCACCCAGTTCACGGTTCAGGCGAACCAGATGGTTCAGGTTAAAACGGCGGGTGTGTCCATGCGGGTCGTTGTATGCATCCATGATTATTTTGGGTGATTTTTTCAGGTCGAAACCTATCAGCACCTTGTCGCCAGTATTTGTATATGCCGAAAGTTGATTAAGAAACGCATCTGTTTCATTGTCTGAAAAATTCCCAATATTCGACCCAAGGAAAAGGATAACTTTTGAAATGGAAGCATGACCGTTCAGGTTTTTCAGTTTACGGAAATAATCACCGGTTTTTGCTTCAACCTTTAACGAGGGCAATTCTAACTTTAAACTTTTTATCAGCCAGCTATTTGCTTTTGCGCTTATATCTACGGGTGTATATTGAAAATGGATGGGAATCCCGACAAGATATTTTAAAAGAATTTTAGTTTTTATGCCATCACCGGAACCCAGTTCTATCAGATTAAATCTCAGGGTATCATTGCAAATGGCATGCGTTATTTCTTCTTTTTGGCTCGAAAATATCTCGTGTTCGCAATCGGTGAGATAATATTCAGGCATATTCATGATATCCTGAAAAATAGCGCTGCCTACATCGTCATAAAAATATTTCGACAACAGGTATTTCGGGTTTGATGAAAGACCTTTTAAGGTATCGGCTGCTAATTCTGTAAGATGTACTTTTTGTTTCATAATTTTTATTTTTCTTGGCGGCTTAACGGCTCCGCTCGGAGTTTTTATATCTCGCAAAGGCGCAGAGACGCAAAGTTTTCATTTTTTTTCTTGGCGGCTT
>CAZNEV010000012.1:41097-86753 GCA_964572085.1 uncultured Maribellus sp.
AGCGGCTTGGCGTGAGTTATTTTTTTCTCGCAAAGGCGCAGAGACGCAAAGTTTTCATTTTTTTTCTTGGCGGCTTAGCGGCTTGGCGTGAGTTATTTTTTTCTCGCAAAGGCGCAGAGACGCAAAGTTTTTATTCATTTCCCTGGCGACTTAGCTGCTTTGTATGAGGTATTCTTCCGGGACTCCTGTTTCAAAAGGATTTTCTGGGTCGTTGCTCCATTCAAACCAACCTCCATCGTAAACAGACACATTTGGCCATCCCATTAGCCAGGCGTTAAACCAGGCTTCGGACCCCCGCCAGCCTGTTCCGCAGTAAAAAGCCAGGTGCTTGTCCGGGGTAATCCCATTCTTTTGCCATGTTTCCTCAATTTCGTGAAACTCGCGGGTGGTATGGTCCACGTTGCGGTAGTTTTCCATGTGGTAGGCATCCGAGCCGCAATCGGCAAACACAGCCCCGGGAATGCGACCTTTGGCTTCAATGTAATTGTACCCGCTCACCTCACCAATGTATTCGGGCCAGCTACGCACGCAAACCAACTCGCTTTCCGGCGATGCAATCATCACTTTTGCTTCGGGTGTATCAACAACCAATTCAGATTTTGAAGGAATTTCAGCACCAAAATCAGCCACCGCTTTTTTAGGTTCATCGGTAGTTGGAGTTTCGAATCCGGCATCCAGCCACGACTGAAAACCACCGTTTAAAACACGTACATTTTTCACTCCGGCGTACATCATAATAAATGCGTTGCGAATGGCGCCAATATCGCCGGCAGCACTCCCAGGAAAATCGTCCGCGTTATCCGGGTCCATATATTTTCCATATAAAACAACAGTTGTATCCGCGGTAATTCCATGTTCTTCCAATGCTTTCTTAAGTTCTTCGGGTGAGCGCCGGTTCCATGTTTCCGGAGTTTCAAGTGCAAGGGTGTCCATATCAATTGCACCAGGAATATGACCGCTTAAATAGGCATCACGGTTTCGGTAATGCGAATGAACTACTACATATTTATCATTTTCATACGTTGCGGGTTTTCCTCCATCAATCAATTCTTTTACCCAGTTGGCAGAAACCAGGTGCCGGTAACGTTCCAGTTTTTCCATTGGCAAATCAGGGTTAACAGACCATTCATTTACAAATTGATTATAAACGGATACTTTCAGATAGCCTGATTTTACAAACCGTTCAGCTACTTTTTGTGTTTCTTCGGCAGAATACCCGTAAACAATAATTTCGTTTTCAGGAAGGATGTTTTTATGTCGGACAATTTCTATCCAATCGATGTATTCTATCCATTTTGCCGGAAGACTTTTTGCTCCGGAGATATGTCCTCCCCTGATTTCATTTTTCAGCTGCCAGCCGTTGTATGCCTCCACAGACCTTGAGTCGATTATTTTAAATTGTGGTGATAAAGAAGCCTCCCCAACCCCACCAGAGAAGGGGCTTTTTGATGCAGACATGATGGCAGTCAACTCTTTTGTTGTTATTTCATTGTTCATAGAAATCTGATTTTAGTCTTTAACAACCTCGACACCTTTCCAAAAAGCCACACGATTGGTTATACTTTTCGCAAGTCCTGACGGAGTTGGATAGTACCAAGCGGCATCGGTATTTTCTTTGCCATCCACTTTTAGGTTATAATACGAAGCCGTTCCCTTCAACATTAACAATGTCATTACTTTCATATTCTATTGTTTTTTATGATTTTATTATTTTGAGTTAAAATTTCATGAACTGGAAACCCGCTGCCAAAAAAGAAGCACCTGAACGCTGACTAAGTTCAGTACTGCTCCTCCCTTAAGAAAACCATTTAAAGATGATTTGGTTTCCCTTATTTTCGTTTAATTCTTTTTAAACCGGAAAAATACCCCCGAGAATAATAGAACTGCCAGAACACTATGCTTTACGACAGAACTGGCTTCAATTAAATTACTTTGTCTAATCCAACCTTTTTGAGTTCTGCTGCCGATTTTGCTTTCGTTTCGTCGTTGGTCAAATCGTTGACCACAAACTGAATAGCCATGTATTTCGTTTGAACAGTCGGTTAAAAAAAGAATCCTGACAAAATATCTCAATACCAAGAGTTAATGCCGTTTAGTTAAGACTGTAATAATGTGAATCTGATTATTAAACGGGTTTAAAGCTATCCAAATTTATAAGTCGTTTGGTCCTGATAATCCTTACAAGGTTTAATTTAAAAAGGAAGATAAATTGGAATGACCGAACCAAATTTAGATAATTCGGGCCGTCACCCTGCAAGCCTTTTACGAACTGCATTCCCAATTGTCCCGTGAGGAAAGGATCTTCTCCGTAGGTTAAGATTTTTTTCTGTTCTGGTTGGGTGAAAATAGTAATTATTTCTGTTTTCTTATTCTCTTGTGCAATTCCTTATTATAATCTTCCTCGCCTTCCGTAAAAGTCTTGTTATTCACCTTATGGATATCCTCTTCTTTGGTCGCATTATAACGAATGGGCGGGTTTTCATCTGTACAAAACAGCCAGTTTTCTTTCACCAGATTAGTGGTGGCTTTATGAAAACGAAGCGGAGATTTTGCAATGTTGTACACCAGGTTGTTTTGAATCAATACATCCGTAGTGCCTTCATCTAAGAACATGCCGTTACTTTCGGCACGGCCAGCATTAACTTGCACGTCGTGAATGTGATTGTTGGTGATTTTGCTTCCCGGCTGCAACCCGAGCATATAAATTCCGCCGCCGTCACTCAAGGTTTGAAGAATATGATGAATGTGGTTCCCGTCAATCACATTATTACAGCAAGGGGTTGGAACAGGGCTCCACATCCAGCCGACAGAAATTCCGGAATAAGGCAAATTGTGAATTTCATTATTTTTAATAATTTTCATTTGGATTGGTTTTCATCTTTTCGAGAACCATGAGTTGGGCTTTTCCCAGGGTGGCGAACGGAGCCCGTTTTGTTCCGGGATTGCTGTCGTTCCCCGAAGGTGAAGCATAAAAATCAGCCGCAAAGGCGAAATGAGTTATTCCCCATAACAAAAGAAAAAAAACATGTATCTTCATTTTCGATCTAGTCAAGTTGATTGTTATGAAGACCAAGTCTTCTTCCAGTTCCGCAGAACCAAGCTCACCTTCAATACTGAATTTTTCTTCCAATTCTTCAATATCTATCATCCTGTTCAATTTTGATTTTAGGTGCAAGATAATAATCATTTTTGTGAAGCAATACGGCATGAAATGACAAGGAATAAACCCGATGAGAAACCAACTATCCCGAATTAAACAATTCTAAAATCAAAATGTTACTTTTGCAATACAACAGAGTTAATTGTCTGAAATGAAAACAGTATGATTAAAGAAAAAACGGATACGGCCAGAAAGCACAAAATTACTACTCAGGAAGCACTTCAAGATTATTACACCGTTTGCTTAAGCAGGCAATTAAGTTTGTTAGGGCGACGTGAGGTACACAATGGCCGGGCACATTTTGGTATTTTTGGCGACGGAAAAGAAATAGTACAGGTTGCCCTGGCAAAAGCGTTTAAAAAAGGCGATTGGCGCTCGGGTTACTACCGCGATCAAACCTTTATGCTGGCCTTGGGTTTACTACAACCCGAAGAGTTTTTCTCTATGATTTACGGTGAAATTGATGAAGCCCAAAACCCTTCAACGGTTGGACGAAATTTCAACAACCATTTCAGCACTCAGAATATCGATGAAAATAACGAAATAAAAAACCTGCTGGAAAAATACAATTCGGTTTCCGACATTTCACCTACAGGCGGGCAAATGCCGCGATTATTAGGATTGGCACAGGCATCAAAAATTGTTCGCCAAGAACCTGAAATGAAGAAATACCTCAAAAACAACGTTTCGGGAAATGAAGTGGCGTTTGGAACCATTGGCGACGCCAGTACTACGGAAGGTGTTTTCTGGGAGACCATTAATGCCGCTGGAGTGATGCAAGTTCCCGTGGTCGCCACGGTGTACGACGATGGTTATGGAATTAGTGTGCCGGTGGAACTGCAAACCACCAAAGCCAGTATTTCAAAAGCACTGCAAGGATTTCAGAAAGAAAAAAACACCAATGGCATCGAAATTTATACCTGCAAAGGCTGGGATTATCCGGCATTGGTAGAAATATATGAAACGGGTGTTGCACGAACCCGCGAGACACATGTTCCGGCGGTTTTTCACATTCAGGAATTAACACAACCATTAGGCCATTCCACTTCGGGCTCGCAGGAGCGGTACAAAACAGATGAACGCCTTGCATGGGAAAAGGAATTAGATGGAAACGCGCACATGCGAAACTGGCTGCTTGACAACGAAATTGCCGATTCTGAAATGTTAGACGAAATCGAAAAAAACGCAAAGAAACGGGCAAAAGCTGCGCGTGAAAATGCATGGTCGCATTTTGTTGCCGGATACAAAAGTGAGCAGGACGAACTGAAACGCATTATCGACAAAATCGAAAATAAAATTACTTTGCAAAGTTACCGCATGCAGGATTTCGTGAAAATCACCCAAAAAACATTTCCGACACGGCGTTCGCATCTGAGCTTTGCAAAAGGACTTTCATTGAAAATCCACCTCAACAAAAAACTGGAAAGTGAGCGAGCGGAACTTAAAGCCTGGATAAAACGGTTTGAAGGCCAAACGACAGATGCTTACAACACCCATCTCTACCGTAGCGGGGACGATTCAACACTAAAAGTGAATGGCATTCCGGTTGAATACGACGAAAATTCAATGGAAGTAAACGGCTCAGAAATTATCAGTAAAAATTTCGATTATCTGTTTGAGAAGTATCCCACTTTAGTCACATTCGGGCAAGACACCGGGAAAATGGGCGATGTAAACAAGGGAATGAAGGGGATGCAAGAGAAATATGGCGTGGAGCGAGTTTCGGATGCAGGAATCCGCGAAGCAACTATTATTGGGCAGGGAATTGGGCTGGCCTTGCGCGGTTTTCGCCCCATTGCCGAAATTCAGTATGTAGATTATCTGATTTATGCCCAATCACAATTGAGCGACGATATTTCCACCATGCAGTACCGCACCAAAGGAAAACAAGCTGCACCCATTATTGTGCGTACGCGAGGGCATCAACTGCAGGGAATTTGGCATGCCGGTTCGCCCATGCAAATGTTGTTAGGCACCCTGCGCGGAATGTATTTGTGTGTGCCGCGTAATATGACACAAGCTGCAGGATTTTACAACACTCTGTTGGAAGGAAACGATCCGGCTCTTGTCATCGAGCCGCTGAAAGGCTATAACGTAAAAGAAAAAATGCCAGCCAACATCGGGAAATACAAAATTGCACTGGGTGTTCCCGAAATATTGCGCGAAGGAACTGATGTTACTGTGGTAACATACGGTTGGAACTCGCACCATGCTATTAAGGCCGCCCGATTACTTCAGCGTTCTAAAGGAATTTCAGTGGAGGTGATTGATGTTCAGACCTTGCTTCCCTTCGACATCAACCACTCCATTTTGGAATCCGTAAAAAAAACGAATAAAGTTATTTTTATGGATGAAGATGTTCCGGGCGGCGCAACGGCCTATATGATGCAAAAGGTTCTGGTAGAACAAAAAGCATTTGATTTCCTTGACACTGCGCCGCGAACACTTTCGGCAATGGAACACCGGCCCGCTTACGGAATCGACGGAGAATATTTCTCGAAACCGAACGTTGAAAAACTATTCAGAAACGTGTATGAAATGATGCGGGAAGTAGAGGAAAATAAATTCCCGGAGATGTAATAATTCACCCAAAACACTATCCAAAATCAACACCATGACCAGAAAGAAAGAAGACTTTTACGACAAAATCAAACGGCTGGCCAATAAAGCTGAAGACCTGATCGACAAGCAAGTTGACAAACTTGAAAAAAGCGGGGTGCTCGACAAAATAGAGGAGAAAATCGATCAGTCCGGTGTATATATGGGAAAGAAAATTGAGCAATTCAAGAAAAGTAATATTCCCGACAAAATAGACGATTTTGTTGACCAAACAGAGAAATCGGCGCGGGAAACCATTAAGAAATCGCAAGATGTTGGCGACAAAATATCGACGAAAATAGAAGACATAATTGATGATTTAAAAACACGTACACGTCACAAACCCAATAATCCGAAGAAGCCGGAGAAACCAGAATCAAAGGAATTGACCTGAGTCTTCCGCCACGGCTTCCATTCTCTCAAGTGTTAATTCAAAAGATGTCCCATCACCCATCCCCTATAATTTAAAATTAAACTTATGCTCCCATTGTATTTGATCTAAGATTTTTATTCTATACCTTTGTTCAATTAAACAAATCTTTTAAATGGATTAAGGAAGCGAATATGAAAACAGCAATTACTTCTATCGGAAACGAAATGGATTCCAAATTTGATCTACGTTTTGGCCGTGCAGGCTGGTTTTGTATTTATAATCGTAAAACAGGAACAACCGATTTTATCGAGAATGAATACAAGGATGCAAGAGGCGGAGCAGGCACAAAAGCCGCGGAAACCATTGCTGAATTAGGCGTTACAAAGGTAGTTTCGGGCGATTTTGGGCCAAAAGCAAAAGATCTTCTGCAACAACTAAACATACAGATGATAATTATGGATGAAGCGAGCAGCTCCATTCAGCAAATTATAAATAGTATCAATAATCATTAAAAAATTAAAGTTATGCCAGGATTAGACAAAACCGGACCAACGGGACAAGGTTCCAGAACCGGTAGAAAAATGGGAAATTGCAAAACTAAAAATGAGAGTGAAAGCGTAGGAAGAGGCAAAGGCTTAGGCTTAGGCTTAGGAAGAGGAAGAGGAAGCAGCGGCGGAGCAGGCTCCGTTGGAGGCAGAGGCGCAGGATTAGGTAGAAGACAAGGTCGTGGAGGCGGCGGTCGTGGACTGGGAAGACAAGATTAATTGGATTGCAAACCATTAGATAAAAATTATATGAATAAGAAGATTGCTGTCCCAGTGGATGAAAACGGGATGTTGGACGCACATTTCGGGCATTGTAAATTTTTTGAATTGCTCGATGTTGAAGATGGGAAAATAGTGGCGCAAGAGAAAGTGGTGCCACCCCCGCATGAGCCGGGTGTGTTGCCAAAATGGTTGGCTGACAAAGGTGTAACAGAAGTATTAGCGGGAGGAATGGGCGCAAAAGCCATTCAAATTTTCAACTATAACAACGTTAATGTTTTTGTTGGGGCACCCAAGCTTTCAGCCGGAGAATTGGCCAAAGGATTTTTAGAAAACACCATTCAGTTCACGGCTAACTATTGCGATCATTAATTTTGTTTCAATGAAGATTGCCGTAGCGAGTGGAAAAGGCGGAACCGGAAAAACTACCGTTTCGGTCAACCTTTTCTATTTTATGGAGAAGTATTTCGACCGACATGTGATGCTGGTTGATTGTGATGTGGAAGAACCTAATGATTTGCTTTTTTTCGCAGAACCGATAAAAACAAACCAAAGGCAAACCTATCTGCTGATTCCGGAAATCGACACCAACAAATGCACGTTTTGTAAAAAATGTTCCGATTGGTGCGAGTTCAACGCTATTGCCATTGTCAAAACTTTGAATTTCGCTAAAATAAACTCCGATTTATGCCACTCTTGCGGGGCTTGTAGTGTCGCCTGTGCTTTTAATGCAATCACCGAACATGAGCAGCCGCTTGGGGTCGTTTCGCACTATGTAACCGGAATTGGAAGCGGACTGGTAGAAGGGAGATTGAAAATTGGCTCGTCCATGCAAACTTCGTTGATAAAAGAAGTGAAAAAAGAGGTTCAGCATCACGAAAGCCTGATTATTTTCGATGCACCGCCCGGAACGAGTTGCCCGGTGGTGGAAACCGTTGTTGACGCAGATTATGTGATATTGGTTACCGAGCCGACACCTTTTGGCGTTCACGACCTAAAAATCACGGTGGAACTTCTGAACGATTTAAATAAACCTTTCGGGATTATCGTCAACAAAGCCGGTTTGGGATCCAACGATATTTACGATTACATCCACCAAAACAGTATGGATTTATTGGGCAAAATTCCTTTTTCGCGGGAATATGCTTCCCAATATTCTACGGGCGATCTATTGAGAAATATTCCTCCGGAAATGGAAGAGATTTACAAAGAAATTGTTGCAAAACTAAAAACCCGGTTGACATGAAAGAAATCACGATTATAAGTGGAAAAGGCGGAACGGGAAAAACCCTGGTCACTGCTGCACTTTCATCGCTGGCGGAGCGTGCTGTTTTTTGCGACAACGACGTGGATGCTGCCGATTTGCACCTTATTTTCCATCCGGAAATTAAAGAACAGTTCCTGTTCGACAGCGGTAGCACTGCCGAAATAAATCCTGAAATATGTAATAATTGCGGATTGTGTGAGGAAATCTGCCGATTCGACGCCATTCATTCAAACCAGGATGGACAGCAAGAAGTGAACCCGATAAAGTGTGAAGGATGCCGTTTGTGCAGCCGTATTTGTCCGGAAAACGCCATTGCAGTCCATGAAAACCTGAACAATCAGTGGTACATTTCTGAAAGCCGCTTTGGCACTCTGGTACATGCAAGAATGGGAGGCGGTGAAGAAAATTCAGGAAAACTGGTAACAAAAATCCGCCAAGCTGCCAAAGACATTGCCGAACAACAAAATGCAAAATATATACTCAACGATGGTCCTCCGGGAATCGGCTGTGCTGCTATTGCATCGGTTACCGGAACTAACCTGGTTTTGGTGGTTATCGAACCTACCCTTTCGGGATTGCACGACGCACGACGCCTGATTGAGCTAGTGCAAGGATTCAACATCCCATTTTTTGCGCTAATCAACAAATTCGACATCAACTTGCAAACCACCTTACTTACAGAAAATTATCTTCGCGAAAACAACATAGAGCTGATAGGAAAAATCCCATTCGACGAGCAAATGGTGGAATCGATGGTAGCAGGCAAAACAATTGTTGAATTTGCCCCCAATGAACCAATTTCATTACTCTTTGAAGGAGTTTGGAAGAAACTAAGCGCTGAAAACAATTGAAATGATTGTCTGTTTGAGTTTCTATATTTTCAACCCATGAATTTAACAAACAAAATTTCAACCCACAACTTCAGGGCTTTCTTGTGGCATGCCACTTTTTTAGCTTTTGCAAAAAATTTCATGGATGTTGATACGGTAATTCCGGCAATGATTGTTGAATCGGGCGGCGGAGCTATGCACATCGGCATAATGACAGCCATTATGTTGGGAGGTTCCGGTTTTATGCAGCTTTTTTTTGCACCCTATTTGAGCAACAAAGAGCACAAAAAAAACTATCTGCTGTTTGGAATCAACGTTCGCATATTTGCCTTGGCTGGTTTAGGTGTTCTGCTTTTTCTTTTGAGTGGCGAACAACAAGGCTATGTGTTATGGCTGGTATTTTTCTTTATCACCCTGTTTTCTCTGGCCGGTTCGTTTGCCAACATCAGCTATGCCGATATTTTGGGAAAATCGGTCAATACTGATCGTCGAAAAACCTTCTTCTCCGCTGTTCAAATTGTTTCGGGCGTCATTGTTTTTGCAGCAGCATTTATGGTGAGAAAAGTTTTGGTATGGAAAACTTTCCCAACCAATTACGCATTTATGTTTTTTATTGGAGCAGGGATTTTGCTTGTGGCATCGGGCGGTTTTTGGGCCATTAAAGAAGTGGTCCCCTCAAAAATGAAAATATCGGGGGTGAAAGCTTTTTTCGCAGTCATGAAAACCGAATTGAAAAAGAACAAGAGGCTGAGTTATTTCCTTGGTTTCGTCAACACGCAGGGAATTGCCATTTCATTCTTGCCATTTGTCGTGCTGTACGCTAAAGAGAATTTTCAATCGCAAAGCAGCGACACGGGCGTTTTCTTGATTTACAAAGTGGTAGGAATGGTATTAGTGAGTGCAATGGTATTAATGAGTGCACAAAAAATTAAATACAACTGGTTGCTATACAGCAATGTGTTCTTATCGGTGGCGATGACATTGATTGCACTTTTTATTACGGACATTTCTTCCATAAAGTACATTTTTGTTGTGGGCGGGATAGTTTTTTCACTTTATACGATGACCATGAACGGTTTGCTCTTAGAGATTTCGGGGACCGAAAATCGTGCACTTTATGCCGGATTCGTAGGGGCCGGCAACATTCTGCCCGCCTTGTTTCCGCTCGTTGGTGGCAGCCTGATTAACACGTTTGGATATACTTCGTTTTTCATGCTTTTTATATTGGTCATTCTAACATCCGTGTTTTTTATTTTTAAAATTGATTGTAAAGATTAGCACTATGGAACTTCATGTATTAACCGAAAACCATGCAGGAGGAAGATTTCTTGCTGAACATGGCTTGTCCTATCTAATTGAAATTGACGGCGAAAAAGTGCTGCTCGATACCGGTCATTCCGATGTATTCCTGAAAAATGCAAAAAAACTGGGTTTTGATATAGAAAATGATGCAGAAATAGTTGTACTCAGCCACGGCCATTGGGATCATGGCGACGGCCTGCAATTCATCCAAAACAAAACCCTAATCGCGCACCCTGCTTCATTTATGAAACGGTACCGTAAATCCAACAATTCGCCGATTGGATTAAGACTTACCAGAAATGAAATAATGGAAAAATTTAATTTAATTGAAACAAAAAAGCACCATCGCATTTCGGAGAACCTTTTCTTTTTAGGCAAAATCCCGCGTTTAACCGACTTTGAAAGTCAAAAAACAACTTTTGTGGACGAAAACGGTGAACCTGATTTCGTTCCCGACGATTCAGCGCTGGCTGCCATAGTGAACAATCGACTGGTTGTGGTAAGCGGCTGCGCACATTCGGGAATTTGCAACATTTGCGAACATGCGAAAAGAGTTACAGGAATATCAGAGATTTCAGCCGTAATTGGCGGATTTCATCTCCAACGCCGGAGCTTTCAAACCCAACAAACCATACTCTACTTCAAAGAAAACCAAATAGAAAATGTCCTCCCCTCGCATTGTACTGGTCTGCCGGCTCTCGCTGCTTTTTATAAAGCATTCAAAAACAAATGGGTAAAGACCGGTATGCAGTTCCATTTTGAATAGAAAAATCAATTGGCGCGTTGAAAGACAATTTCAGACAGCCCGGCGGGTTTAAGGTTTTGCGCATCCACTTTAATCCTGACCGTCAGTTTGCCGTCGGTCACCCTCACCACGCGTTCAGGAGTCCACACGTACTCACCTTTGGCCGTGGAAAAGACCCCTGCGTTTACACCTTCAAATAAAATTTGCTGTGTTGCGGCTAATTCCGCATCGCCAACTTTTGCCCTTATCCGGTACGTTCCGTCAGGCACATTAATTTCATAATCAAACCAATCGTTGGGATTTTCCCTTTCGGCACGAGAATTCTCGAATATTTTTTTCTGAAGTCGGACATTACCCTGTTCTCCTCTGCTAACCGTTTCTGTTTTATCAGTAATGTTCCATTGACCGAAAACCCAACCTTTTCCCATATATTCTTCAAAAGCCTCGTTGTTCATTTCATTTCTGCTTCTGTGAGAAGTTTTTCCAAATGAAATCTTTCCTTTTGAAAACCGCTTTGGGTAGTTGTCCGTGCGGTTAAAATACAATTCAAAAATTTGTGGGAAGAAATTGACAATGTTACCGCTTCGGAATTCAAATGAAGGAACAGTGTCCGACCTTATAACCGAAAACTGAAAGTCTTGCCCGTCGTTGATACCTTCGGCTGTGCCAAGCGGTTCTCCCCTCATGAGTTTTTGCCCCCGACGAACCTGTGTGTTTTTGCTGTTAAGCCCTTGGTAGAGATAAAATATTTCCGGTTGCGATTCACTTTGCAACAAAACGGTATTTTGCTTTTCCTTTTCGTTGGTGGTCTGCGCCTCAACCCAGGCTACCCTACTGCTTTCAATAGCAACAATCCAGTGTTTGTCTTTTCCGTGCGCATCCTTCAAATCGAAAGTGATGCCGGCGTTCGACAAATATTTCTTTTCACCGTTTTCATCCTTCAACCCCAAATACGCGAACAGATAGCCCTCTTCCTCACCTTTCCACACAAAACCGTCGCTAAAGCTGATAGGGAAAATATAGTTTTGAGGATCAAGCATTGGAAGCATAAAAGAGGAAATACAAATCAGTGCATCTTTGGTAAGCAAACCATGCACCTCGTTATCATCGGTCAATGCTTTAACATGTTTATTGTCGGCTACAAAAATTCGTAATCCATTAACATACAAAGGCAAAGTTCGACGACTAACTTTCATCCACACCGTATCGCTGCCAACTTTAATCCGGTTGTAATGGTTTTTAATTTCCAGTAGTTTCAACTCGATTTGGTCAAAACAAATGGTCTCCCCCACATTCAAATTAAAGTACGAGGCATTTCCCCAGGTAAAATCTGGAACGGTTTGTTCTTGCCCGTTTGCAAGCAATAAACTAGTAAAAACGAATATAACTATGATTGTGATTTGTTTCAATGCAAATGATTTAAAATTGTTTTTCATTCACCGTGTGACTTAGAGTCACGCCGTGAATTTCAGCTGCGGGCGGTGTCCTCCTTCTTCCATCTTCTGGCTTCCCTCTTCCGACTTCCTTTTTCCAATTGCCTGACGAAAATACAATTTTGCAACAGATTTTCCGATATTTGCGGCTTCGTTATGGAAGTAAATCTAATTATAGCCATCTATTTTCTTGGCGTTTTGGGCGTAGGGGTTTTGTCTTATTTCAAAATAAAAACTCCCGCGGACTATTTTGTTGCGGGCAAAAAGGCCGGAACGCTCCCCGTATCAGGTAGTTTGCTGGCTACCATATTGGGCGGATCGGCCATTTTAGGAACCATCGAACTGAGCCAAACCATTGGTTGGGCGGCACTTTGGTTTCTGTTTTGTGCTGCATTCGGGCTGCTTGTGCTTATTCCCTTGTCGAAATATGTAAAACGCTATGGCAACTACACGTTGCCCGAAATGCTTGGCACCTTCTACGGTAAAAAAGCGGAGCTTATTGCTTCCATAATTATTCCTGTTGCCTGGACAGGAATCGTGGCAGCACAAATTATTGCCGCAGGGCAAATAATTAGCAGCCTCGGTTCACTGAGCTACACTTATTCGGCACTTATTTCGGGTGCTATTTTTATTGTTTACACTTTGGTTGGCGGCCAATTGAGCATACTGAAGACCGATTTTATCCAATCCATATTAATTATGGCCGGACTTTTTACATTGGTGATTTTTTCGATCACTTCGGATGGAGCGCAACACCTTATTCCTCTAAAGCCCGGATTGTTGTTTAATTCATCGTTTTCCGTGCTCGATCTGGTGATTTTAATCCTGACTTATTCGATTACATTCGTAGTTGGTCCCGACATTTATTCGCGTGTTTTTTGTGCTAAAGATGAAAAAACGGCGGCTAAAAGCATTTTTATTGTTGCCGTATTGCTCATACCGATTTCCTTTGCATTAACCTGGTTGGGTATTTTTTCAGCCGAACACCACAGGGGCGACATCACATCCTTTGCTCAATCCATGCTTCCAAACTGGGCCTTCGGCTTGTTTGTCGCAGCCTTGCTTTCTGCAGTAATGTCGTCGGCGGATACTACATTGCTAACATCGTCAATCATACTGTCGGAGTTAACCTTTGGCAATTTAACCAACAACAGGGCGATATCCCGAACGCGGGTTTATGTTATTGCAACTGGTGCAATCAGCATTGTTATTGCTTTATTTGTAACTTCCATTATACAAGCGTTGCTTTTTGCGCTCGCCTTTTTTTCGGGAGCATTTGCAGTTCCGGTGCTGGCTGGATTATTAAAACTTAAGGTTAAAAGGAAAAGAGTTGTTATCGCTATTCTAATCGGCGGTACAATGGCGCTTATCGGAAAGATTATCAGCAGCTATTATTATCCAATAGCGGGAAATGGCATTATTATTCTTACTTATGTTGTTAATTCACTCATTCTTTTTCTGCCAACAAAAGAGAAGTAAACTGTTTTATAACATTCTTTTTTGATGCTTTTTAAGAAATAAAATCATAAATTTGTTCGGGTAACCATTAAAATTAACCCAAATGGATAAACTTGATCTTCTCTGCTTCTCATGCGATAAGTATCATTTAAAAATGCTGGATGCTGCATTAAAAGATTATTTCGGAACTTCGGCCAATTATACTTATTTTCAGAAAACCGAACTTTTTTTATACTTCCTTTCTGTCAATAAAACGCTGATGCCCCGATTAATTGTTCTGGATACCAGTGACCCCGATCTTCCGATTACCGAATTTTTCACTTGTATCAGTCAAAATCTTCCTTATTCCGTAAAAATTGTAATTTCTGAAGAGAATCAGCTTCCCAAAATTTTGGAAAAACTGGACACGGTAGAATCGATGCTCTTTTTGAAGCAACCTTGGGAAAAATCAGAATTGCATTTCAACCTGAAATTGGCCGAGAAAGAATTATACCGTTTAAGCCATAGACTCGTCAATCCACCGCTGATGTTCGATCAAAAACTGGACGATAAGCTGCAAGAGCTGATCGATGCGAACATTACGAAAGACAGAATTATGTCGGTTGTTGCACACGATTTGAAAAGCCCGTTCAATGCATTGATGGGAATATCCGAAATATTGATCGACAACTGGGAGGAACTCGAAGACAAGAAGAAATATGAACTGGTGAACGACATCCGGAAAACATCTGTTGTTACCTATAAATTGCTGGAAGACATTCTAAAGTGGTCAAAAAGCCAGCGCGAAAAAATGGAACTCCGTATTGAAGAAATCAACATCCGCGGGTTAGTGGAATCAACCATTCAATTGGCTGAATTCAATGCAGCACCGAAAGGGATTAAAGTGGAAAACAAAATCGACCAGTATATGAAAATTAGCGCCGACCAAAATATGATTGCCTCGGTTCTAAGAAATCTGATCTCCAATGCGGTGAAATATACTCCTGCTGGCGGTTATGTAAAAATTTCGGCCCAGGAACACAACAATGTATGTGTGCTTTGCGTGGCCGATAATGGTATTGGTATTGATAAGCCCCATTTGTTGGAAGCTTTTAAGCAGGGAAATGCAAAAGATTTAAAAGTGAATACAAAATCCTTCAAGGGTATGGGCCTCATTCTATGTAAAGACTTTGTAGAAAAGAACGGTGGAGAAATTTGGCTTGAGACAAAGAAAAATGTTGGGAGCAAGTTCTACTTCACCGTTCCATGTGCTTAGATTTCAATCGTAAGCTCGGATAAAAAGTTTCTCAGACCCTCCGTTAGAAGCGGCGAAATTTCATGATACACTCTTTTATGGTAATTGTTTAGCCATTTTTTTTCCTCTTTCGTCAACAATTTTATTTCTATCAGTGAAGTGTCTATCGGACAAAGCGTTAAGGTCTCGAAACCCAGAAATTGTCCAAATTCGGTTGCTTCGCGTTCCACACAAACTATCATGTTTTCAGTGCGAATACCGTATTCTCCCTCGCGATAAAACCCAGGTTCGTTCGATACTACCATTCCCGGCTCAAGGGAGTTTTCATTGTATTCCTGCCGGATAGCCATCGGTCCTTCGTGCACATTCAGAAAATGCCCGACACCATGGCCGGTTCCATGGCCATAGTTCATGCCGTTTTTCCATAGGAACCGGCGTGCTAAAATATCAAGGTGGCAGCCTTTAGTTCCCGCCGGGAATTTTGCTAAAGTCAACGCAATCATCCCTTTCAAAACCAGGGTGAAATCGTACTTTTGCTGCTCTGTAGCTTTTCCAAGCGCAACGGTTCTGGTAACATCAGTGGTTCCGTGTATATACTGGCCGCCCGAATCGAACAACAATATCCCCTCTGCCTCAAGAGGTAAAGCGTCATCGGGTCCAACACTTAAATGCACAATAGCTCCGTGGCTTTTGTATCCCACAATCGGTGTAAAACTTTCGCCTTTAAAATGACTTTGTTTGGAGCGAAATTCGGCCAACTTTTTGCCGGCTGTAAACTCGGTGACTCCCGTATTGCCGATGTTCGACTTCAACCAAAAAAGGAACTCCGTCAGTGCAACACCATCTTTTTTCATGGCATTGTTAAAACCCTCCAGTTCCGTATTGTTTTTACAGGCTTTCAGATGTGCAACCAATGAGGTGCCTTCAATTATATCGTTTTGCGTTTTCAGCGATTTTAAAACAGAATAATTAGCCGTTGTCGCATCCACAAAAACTTTTTTGTTTTTAAGTGTTGAAAGGAAGGAGTAAAATTCGTTGTATCCGTGGAGGGAGATTCCCTCTTCATTCAGTTTCCTGATAAGCTCAACGGGAAGCTTCCCTTCTTCCACAAACAAATGACTTTCTTTCAAACCTATCACAGAAAAACCAATAAAAACAGGATTATAATCGATATCTGAACCGCGCAAATTATAAAGCCAAGCCAACTCGTCAAGCATTGTAATAATATGGAGATCTGCCTTTTTTTCATTTAGTTTTTCAGCCAAACGGGCTTGCTTTTCTTTTCTTGAAAGTCCGGCAAATTCCATCGGCAATTCAAAAATTGCGTTTTTGGGGGTCAGCGGACGATTTTCCCAAACCGACTGAAACAAATCAGGCGTTTCAATCCATTCAATTCCATTTTCATTTAATACCTCCCGAAATTTTCGATAGGCTGAAATAGGAAGAGTTTGAACATCAACACCCACCCTACTGCCCGATGGAAGGTTTTTCGCCAACCATTGTTCCGGTTGAACGGCATCAGGCACACGCAATTTCTGCAGTTCAATTCCTGTATCTTTTAATTGCTCAGCTGCCTGAATAAAATACCGTGAATCGGTCCACAATGCAGCATTGTCTTTGGTAACCACCAGCATCCCGTAGGAACCTGTAAAGCCTGAAATAAATTCACGGGTTTGCCAATGCGGTGGCAAATATTCACTGCCGTGGGGATCGGTCCCGGAAATGTACCAAGCATCGATACCGACTCTTTTCATTTCCGCACGGAGAGCTGCAAGACGGGGTTTAATATTATTCATTTTCTTTTCAATTCAAAATAATTACGCACAAACTTTTTAATCGATGGAGCTGCAATATCGTCATAATCCAATTCATCTTCCGAATAGAAGCGATATTCCAGAATGTCGTCCATGGCTGTTAATCCTGAAATGCTTTCGGGAAAGGCCACAAATGCCAAATCGGTAGTAAACACGCTAAAATCGGAGAAAATATATTCGTTGGGTGCCGAACCAAAGTAGCGAACCGATTTTACTTTCATGCCTAATTCCTCAAGAAGTTCGCGCTTAACGGCGTTTTCAGCCGTTTCTCCCGGATCGATAAAGCCACCCGGCAAATCCAGTTTCCCGTAATCCGGCTCCACACCACGGGTTACCAGCATTAGTTTTTCGTTTTCGTCGGTCACTAAAACTGCTACTGCCGACGAGGCATTAAAATAGAGATGAAAACCGCATGAACCGCATTTAAACGATCTGTCTTTTTGGTTTTTAAATTGAGAAGAACCGCATTTGGGGCAGAACTTTATAACGTTTATAGGATGTGTTTCGCTCATTTATTTAACAATTTCAAGTGCTTTCAACCAATCGTAGAACAGATTGGGCCAGTTATCAACGGGTAAATTCTTTTTTGTCATTCCAAATCCGTGACCGCCTTCCTGAAAAATGTGCATTTCGGAAGGAATGTTATTTTTTTTCAACGCAAGATAAAATTCTACGGAATTCTGCGGTGGAACGGTTTTATCATCGTCGGTTAAAACCAAAAATGTAGGTGGGGTTTGTGACGACACCTGCAATTCGTTAGAGTATTTTTCCACCAATTTCCAATCGTTTCCCTCGCCAATAAGGTTCTTGCGCGATCCCATGTGCCCAAATGCCTCGTTGAAGGAAATCACCGGATAGAGCAACAACATGAAATCGGGGCGACAGCTAATCCGTTCCAACGGATCCGAACTGTTCTTATCTCCCAAATTAAACTGAGTTCCCACGGTTGATGCGAGATGTCCTCCGGCCGACGAACCGGCAATTCCAATTTTTGAAGGGTCTATCCCCCACTCTTTCGCATTCGATCGCACAATTTGAATGGTGCGCCAGGCATCGCCCGAAGGTATTTCGTGATGGCCATACGGAAGCCGGTATTTGAGCACAATCCCGGCGACACCTTTAGATGCGAGCCACTTTGCCATATCATAGCCCTCGTGGTCCATCGCTTCGATCCAATAACCGCCACCGGGGCAAATTACAACGGCTGCCCCGGTGTTTATCTGCTTTTCGGGCAGATATACATACATCTCCGCTTCCGACACGTTGCGCACCCGCACTCCATCGAACTTTTCTTCCGGCTCTTTCATCCCGTTATCGTTGGGAGCACCGTTGGGCCACACTTTCAGGGTTTTATCCTGTGCCGTTAGGATGGTTGCCATAAACATGGAAAAGATTAATAGTTTTACTTTTTTCATTGTTTTCTTTATTAGTATTTAGTGTCATGATTTTAGTATTGAGTATGGAGAATGGAGTAATGAGTACTCTTGTTGCTCGTTGCTTGTTGCTCGTTGCTCGTTGCTTGTTGCTCGTTCCCATATCTCACCTCTCTTCTCTCACCTCTCTTCTCATTTGCTTTTTGCGCCGACAAAATAATGTTCTTTCTCGGAAAAAAGAATATTGAAGGTGGTCAACGAACCGTAGGCACGGGTAATGTATTGCTGAAAATCCACTTTCTCGGCATCACTCAGTACTTTATGGCTGTTGATATTTTGCTCTAAAACACGCAGCCGGTCGCGCACCATCACAATTTTGCGAAAAAAAGTTTCAATCGGAATTTCTTTGGGCTGCAAATCCTTGTTGGCAGGTTGCAACAGCATTGTTCCGCCTTGCCATTTCTCACCTAAAGGAATTACTTCGGTCAATCCAGCATATTTATCAAGCACGTAGCTCATCACCGTTTCAATTTCGGTGATGCTGATGCCGGCCTTTGGCGCATCATCATTTTTCTTTACTACCGTCAGATCGGTATTCCGTTTCGTGATTTCGATTTTACCTCCGTGCTCAAAAAATATCTCATAAGCCGTCAGGTTATTTTTACTAATAATTCCTTCGCCATATCGGGGGTGATCGACTCTTGTTCCTACGGTTAATTCTTCCATATATTTTAGATTTTTGGCGACGGGGCATGCCCCGTCGTTATAATTTACTTCAAAGGCGAATTCGGTTCATTGGCAAATACCTTGTAGAGGATCTGATCGACGAGCCAGGCCCAAAGCTTTGCCGTGAGCACAATCATTTGACCATCCCAAAAAGAGATCATCATTTTTCGCCTTCTTCGCTTGATGGCGCGGAAAATAATGGAGGCACACTTTTCTGCCGACATCATTTTTGCCTCGTTACGCGGGGTTTCGCCTTGTTCACTGCCGTTGTGTATCAGGGCAGTTTTCCTTATATCAGAAGCAGTGAACCCCGGTGATGCCATCAGCACGTGCAAACCCGTTTTCAAGTTTTCAATGCGCACGGTGTCCAAGAAACCACGCACGGCAAACTTTGACCCCGAATATCCGGTGCGGCCCGGCAATCCGATGTAGCCGCCGGTGGATGTTATCCCGACCAATGAACCATTTTGTTCTATCAAATATGGCAATGCGAATTTAGTGCAATAAACTGTTCCCCAGTAATTTACGTCCATCAGCCGACGCAAAACATCAAGTTCTACATCCTGGAACAAAGCACGCATCGAAATCCCCGCATTGTTAATCAAGACATCAATTTTCCCAAACCGTTCAATGGACTTTTCGATCAAATTGCGGCAGTCCGCTTCTACCGAGACATCGGTTTTCACCGACAACACGTTTACCTTGCTAAATTTGGCTTCCATTTCTTTAAGGAGCTCCACCCTGCGGGCTGCCAGAACCAAATCCCATCCTTCGGAAGCAAATTTTTCGGCCAAAGCTTTTCCTATTCCAGACGAGGCGCCGGTTATCACAACTACTTTATTTTGCATGATGAATCTTTATTAATTTCCCAACATTTTTTTCAGGCCTTTGCCCAAGTCTTTAAGCGATTTTTGAATTTCACCTTTCGTGGCGTCAGTTACCGTTTTTCGAGTCTCCGAAAGGTCCATTTTTACTTCGGGATCGCCCACGGGGCCACGAATAATTACGCCGGCAGGAACAATCGTAATCTTTTCATTACCCGGTATAATGCTCAAAATACTTTGTATTTCGGGACCAAATGCATCACGCTCAATGTTAAAATCTAATTTCATATTCAGTAGGTTTTGTGCGCTCAACTGCCCCTGCAAGATAGTTTCTTGTCCGGCTATTTTGGTTTTAAAAGGTTTTAAATCGATATTCCCGTTTTCGATGTTAAAGCTGCCCATGAAATCATCAATTGCTACATCCCTTAGTTTTTCCGATTTCAAAATGCCCTTGAGCTGTTTAAAAACCGACGATTCCTTTATTTGAAGACCAAGAGTTTGGAATTGGCCGTTTCCGTTGATTGAGCTGGGAATAATTTTATGGTTGGCTGACATCCGGCCGTTCATTTTAAATGCAGCATTCAGTTTTCCTTCGCTGTGCGCTGCAACGGTGAACATTTTTTGCATGCCGGTCAACGACTGGTATGCCGTGGGAATATCAAAACGGACAATATCGAAACCAAAATCGAAAAGCGGTTGGTTTTCCGGTGTATTTTGGTAGGAGCCTGTGAGGTTCATCTCCCCTTCCAGCATTTTCATGTTCAGCCCATCCAATAACAATTTTCCATTTTTCGCCGTAATCAGGCCTTTTATGTCGGTGATGAGCATTTTATCGAGCACTGCTTTATCAATATTAGTACGAAACGTCAGCGCAACATTTTTCGGCACATCGAAAGCCAGGTTTTCAGCTTTATCATTTTCTGTCTGAGTTGAACTTTCCGTGCTTGTATTTTGGGCAACAGCCTCTTCTTTCGAAGGCATCTGCAAGCGCAACAATTCGTTGATGTTCAACATCGACGAACGAAGTTGCAGATTACCCGTAATAATGCCGTCTTTCAAGAAATAGTTGAGATAATTGGAAACCGTTCCGGTCAAATTAAAATCGCTCTGTCCAATTTTCATATCGAATTGACGTAGGTTTATGTTGGCTGGCGAAAAGTCGAGCTTACCCTGTGGCACAAAAATACGCTGAGTAAATCCGGGCGAATCGTAAATGAAATTATCCAACAACACGATTCCGTCCGATTTAATTTTGTCGTATTCCTCTTTTTCTACGGCTGAATAATTCCCTTTCACAAATAAGTTGGCATCAATAATCCCCGAAATGTTAACGCTATCTAAGGGCAAAGCATCTTTCAAATCGTTAAAATTTACTTTTCCCACCAAAGCGCCGTCGAAATGAAGGTCTTCGATTAAATTGGAGAGTGAAAGCGTTAAATCAACAGGACTGTTTTTTACTTCGGCATGTGCATCCTTAATTGTTATGGTGGTTAAGTTGAAATCGCCCTGAGGTTTTGAAATAATGACATCGCCGCTGATTTTTTCAATTTTTTCGGGCAAATCAGCATAATGTATTGTTCCGTTTTTAACGTCCATGTTGAGGTATAATTCCGGATAATTGTCGTCGAAATACAAGCCTTCAAAGCGCCCCGTAACAGTTGCCGAGCCACTGGTTTTCATGTCTTTCAGGTATTCTTCATAAACTGGCGGAACCAATGCCAGAAAGTTTTCGAAATCCGACTCTTTGGTTTTTATCTGAAGGTTGAAAAACATGCTGTCGGAAGGAATTTCCACATTTCCCGTTACTTCCAGCGGCAAACGGTTCACAAAAAGTTCGTTTTCCATGATGCTGAACTTCATGGTTTCGTAATTCACGTCTAACAATGTCTTGGTTTCGAGCGTAGTTTTTTGGATGTAATCTGTTCCCCCGTAATTCAACAAAAAATCATCCACCTTTCCGTTGGCAAGCAATTCGGTTGAAGTACCGTACATTTTGCCCGAAACATCAAAATTAAGTCCTGCAAATTTCAGCAGCATCCCGGCAAATTTGTCGTTAAAAATTACCAAGCCATTGTTGATTTTTATTTTTTCCAATTGCAGTTCGAAATCACTAACCTGCTCAATTTCCGCAGTAGTTTGGTCGGATTCAACCGATTCCAGGGGATCGTCTTTAACGATGTCCCAATTGTTGGTTTCCGATTCGCTCACCACAAAATTCAAAATCGGGCGGTTCAGGATAATTTCATCCAAACTTCTCCCCGTTTTTTTAAAAATTGCTGAAAGATTCATGGTAGCCTGCAGCGATTCAACATTCAGCAAAGTATCGGCACTAAATTCTCCCTTGCCCACAATGCTTATTTTTTTAATCACAATTGTTGCTTTAGGGAAATTCCGGAACAGCGACAAATTCAGGTCGGCAAACTCCACTTCGGCATTCAGGTTTTTGTTTAAAGCCGATTTGGTGGCGTCCAGAATATTCTGTTTAAAAAATACCGGGAGCAGAAACAGAGCGGCCATTAGGAAAAGGATGACTGCGACTATAATTAGTATTGCTTTTTTCATGGATATCTTTTTAGTAATTATAAAACATAAAAATCAATTAAGCATTTAGTCAAATCATGAAAAAATTGAATTCAAAAATAGTAAATCAAAACTCAAATCGGAATTCGAACGTGTTAAATATCCCACGGGTTCTATCACAACGCTTCTATAATCTGTCTTCGCAGCATTTGCAATGCAGTTTGACCCGATCGGATAATGTTCCGTTCGCGATTGTCGCCAAACACAAATTTTTGAGCAATTGTGCAGGTTGGGCAAGCAATGGCAATCCATACCGTTCCCACAGGCTTTTCGTCTGTTCCTCCGCCCGGTCCGGCAATTCCGGTGGTGGCAAGAGCAAAATCCGTGTTTAAAATCCGTTTTGCACCCAATGCCATTTCCCGGGCAACCTGTTCGCTCACGGCTCCAAATTCAATCAAGGTTTTATTCTTCACTCCTAAAATATCCTCTTTTATTTGGTTTGAATAGGCCGTGACAGAACCGTTGAAAAATTCCGAACTCCCCGCCACTGAAGTTATTAAATGCGAAATGTACCCTCCGGTGCAACTTTCAGCAAGTGCGAGTGTTTGATTTTTTTCTTTCAACATTCTGCCAATCACCTCGGCCATTGTTTCATCGTTGTAGCCAAATATGTTTTCGGGTATAATTTGCTGAAGTTTTTCAATCTCGCTTTCCACCAGTTTTTCGAGTTCCAATTTATCGTTTCCCATTGCTGAGAGCCGCAATCGAACCGACATTGGGTTGGGCAAATAGGCCAATTTTATGTTTTCTGGGAGCGCATCCTCCCAACTTTCAATTTTTTCGGCTAACATCGACTCGGGCAAGCCTTGTGTGAGAACAGTTTTGTGGTAAATGGCTTTTGTTTTTCCATTGTTTACCAAACGGGGCAATATTTCGTATTCCATCAAATATTTCATTTCAAACGGTACTCCAGGCATCGAAACGAAAATGGTATCGTTGCGTTCAAACCACATTCCGGGCGCAGTCCCCGCTTTGTTATACAGCACCGTGCAATTATCGGGCACTAAAGCCTGATCGCGGTTTAGCTTATTAATATCGATATTGCGATTTTTAAACCTGGCTTTTATCTGCTCAAAAGTGGGCTCGTGAAAAATCAGTTTCGTACCAAAATATTCACACAGTGTATGCTTTGTGATGTCGTCCTTGGTTGGCCCCAAGCCTCCGGTAATCAATACCAGATCAACCTTTTCTTCGGCTTTCTTCAAAGCTTCCATAATGTGCTCATGGTCGTCGTGTATTGACGTAATTTGATGGATTTCAATACCGTTTAAGTTGCATTGTTCCGCCATCCAGGCCGAATTGGTGTCCACAATCTGGCCAATCAATATTTCATCTCCTATCGTAATAATTTCAGCTTTCATGCGTTAAGAATAAGTGGGAAGTCGGAAGTTGGAAGTCCGAAGACGGAAGTAGCGAACCCGTCAAGCGGTTTGGAACCGCTAAACGGATATGGAGGAAGGAAGACCGAAGTCGGAAGACAACCGCATGACGGATCGGCTGACCAGCAACTAATTATTTTCATCTTTTTCATATTGAATGTACATTTTTCTGTTCATAGATTTTCAAATGTGCCAGGCGTTGCAACAGCGTAGGGTGCGAATAGTGGAAAAAAACATAGGTTTTGTGCGGTGTTAAATTGCTCAGGTTGGTTACCGAGAGCTTTTTTAATGCCGATGCTAGTGCCTCAGGTTTGTAGTTTACAGCGGCAAACTCATCCGCCTCGTATTCGTTTTTCCGGGAAAGCAAGTTCATGAAAATTCCTAAAACAAAGGAAACGGGGGAATATAAAATACCAAATGCCACCAGCCCGATGTGAAAATTAGGTTCTTCCACTCCCAAGGCACGGCTCAAAGCGGGATTGCTGATTAGCAATGAAAAAATGAACAACACCACTCCGGTTTGCAAAATGCCTATAATCAAACCCTGGGTTACATGCTTCTTTTTATTGTGCCCTATTTCGTGCGCCAGCACCGCTACCAGCTCTTCGGTTTCCAAATCGTTGATGAGCGTGTCGTAAAGCACAATCCGCTTTTTTGCGCCCAGCCCTGTGAAATAAGCATTGGCTTTGGTGGAACGTTTGGAACCGTTAATCACATAAATATTGTCGAGCTTAAAACCCACCTTATCCGCAAATGCTTTAATTGCCGTACGCAATTCGCCTTCTTCCAACGGCGTTTGTTTGTTGAAAAGAGGCACAATGAGGTTGGAATAGAACATCGCCATAAAAATAGAAAACGCCGAAATAACCACCCAGGCATAAATCCAGAACAAGTTTTGGGTCTTCTGGTAAATAAAAACCATAAGTGCCAGCAAACCGCCGCCAATTAAGGCACCAATCAACCATCCTTTTATTTTGTCGAACACAAAGGTTTTTACGGTGGTTTTATTAAATCCGTATTTTTCTTCGATTTTGAAGGTATCGTAAACATCAAACGGTGTGCTGAGCAGGTCGGAAGCGAACATTAGTATCCCGAAGAAAATCAAAGCTGCAAGAATGGCGTTTGAAGTAAAATCCCATACCCAACCGTTGACCAATGCGAAGCCGTAAAGCA
Organism: uncultured Maribellus sp.; assembly: GCA_964572085.1. Taxonomy (GTDB): domain Bacteria; phylum Bacteroidota; class Bacteroidia; order Bacteroidales; family Prolixibacteraceae; genus Draconibacterium. The sequence goes on from CAZNEV010000012.1 coordinate 66,131, forward strand.
CAATCATAGCCAGCGTTATGGCAAAGCTGAACGAACTGGTAAGCAACCCGAAACGGTAATTTTCGCGCTGATAGGCTTGCTGCTTTTTATATTTTTCTGCGTCGTAAATTCCTTTCACCTCATCGGGCAGCACATCGCTCCATTTGGTGGTGTTAAGGTATCCAAGATATTTTTCTAACAAAAAATCAAGAACGATAATGGCAATGATAATCCAAAACAATATTTCGTGCATTTGTATTTTCTAATTTGAAGGGCAAAGATAAGGAAACGAGCATTTAAAACAGCTACACTAGGAGAATGATTAAAATACATGCGAGTTCCATATGATGCCTTTCAAAACAAACAATCTTAATCATATGAAAGATAGTTTGAAGGTAGGAGAAACCCACTATCCGACCCCAATAAAATTCGATTTTTTCATTTTATTATGATAATTTTTAAATAATATTATACCCGAATTTAAAACCTGGCAACATGACCGCAGAAGATAGACTTCGATCACTGGTTTTAGCCCCTTATCTGATTAAAGCTACTGCGCTAATTGGTAATCCACGCCACGTGGGAGGGAATCAGTTCCGGCACGCCTTTGCTACTTTGGGCATCCTGTTGGATTATAAATATTTTTCCAATTCCGTTTTGCTGAAAGCCTCTTTGTTGCACGACATTTTTGAGGACATTCCCGATACCGACAGATCCATCATCAGCAATTTAGATTCGGATGGAGAAATGGTAACTCAACTGGTTTTAGAGGTGACCAAAAATGCAAACGAAACAAAAGCGGATTATTTAAAACGGCTTCTAAAAACGGGCTCGAAGAATGCAAAAATCTTAAAAGTTGCAGATAGGATCAGCAACCTCACCGACATCAACCGGACTATTTTTACCGATAAAAAAATCACCCAATACATCGACGAAACAGAACTTTACGTGGTTGAAATGGCCAAAGAAGTTAACCCCGACATGGTGATTGAATTGGAAGATTTGATAAAAAAAAGAAGAGCGATGTTGCGTGCGGTTGAACATTAATATCCGTCCCCTCATTTCAGGGCATCGCTAATCTCCTGTAATTTTTGATTTACATCGGCATCGTTGGGACGCAGTTCAAGTGCTTTTTTGTACCAGAAACGCGCTACATTGTAATTTTTTGTTTCAAACGCTGCTGAGGCCTTTTCCACGTTAATCTCGAATTGCCTGCCCGATTGCCCCACCAAACGCTCGGCAATTTTCTTTTCAATTTCTGCCAATTGATCTTTCGGGTATTTTTCATTGCCTTTCACGCCCAGTGCACGGTTATACCAACCCCGGGCCAGGGCATATTGGTTTTCACGGAAAGTGGAGTCAGCTAAATCAACAAACTTTTGATAATCGCGGTCTAACTGGCTCAATAGCAAACTGCCCACCAAGCGGTTAATTTCGTCGATGCGTTGCTGCGGATATTTCTCTTTGGGTTTCACATCCCACGCTTTGTAGTACCATCCGCGCGAAACATTGTATAATTTCGTATCGAAAAGCACATCGGCTTGCTTTATCAATTCGTTGTAGAACACATTCAATTCCGCTTCGCTTTCAACCCCGCGTGAGGCAATTTCCTCGTTCATTTTGGCGATTTCGTTGCTGCGACGTTCCATATCTTCGGCCGCTTGTTTTTCTGCCAGAATGCGTTGTTGCTCCTTTGCTAATATGTCGTCGATTTTGCTGATTTGCGATTTTGGATACTGCTCGGCAGACTTCAAAAGCAGCGCATTTTCATATTCCGTTTTTGCCTGTAAATAATTTTCTGTTTTGAAAAAAGCGTCGGCGGCAACAATAATTGTCCGGTATTTTTCATCCAACGCTTGTTGTTCTAAAAGCTGGTCAATTTCTGTAATTCGCTCTTGTGGGTGAGCCTCTTCCGGTTTCAAAACTAAAGCTTCATTGTATTTCTCTTTTGATTGTCCATAGTTTTTAGCCGTGAAAAAACGGTCAGCCTGCTGGATCAAACTCAAGTAATTTTTGTCTAGTAACTCCTGCTCCTTTTTTGCTGCTACCAAATCAGCCATTAATGTCCCGATTTCATCGATCCGGGTTTGTGGATAAGTTTCTTCAGGCTTTACGCTCAAGGCAACACGATATTCATTGCGGGCATTATCGTATTCTTTGGTATCGAATAAATTATCGGCTTTGGCAATCGCTTCCGAATAGTTTTTGTCCTTTTCAGCTTGAATGGCGGCAAGCCGGGCAGCTTCGGCAGCAGCAGCTTCCTGCTCCAAACGGAGGCGTTCCGCTTCGGATTCGGCAGCCAAACGGGCGCGGGTTTCAGTAATCGAATCAATTTTTACAATCATTTCAACTGGGTAACTTTCATCAGCTTTGGCCTGTTTTGCCGTGTTGAAAGCGGTTTTTGCAGCATCGAATTTCTCGGCTGCAAATTCACGGTCGCCAATTTTAACAGCATCTTCGTAGGCCTTTTGAGCCGCTGAAAGTTGTGCCATTAGTGTCCCGATTTCATCGATCCGGGTTTGTGGATAAGTTTCTTCAGGCTTTACGCTCAAGGCAACACGATATTCATTGCGGGCATTATCGTATTCTTTGGTATCGAATAAATTATCGGCTTTGGCAATCGCTTCCGAATAGTTTTTGTCCTTTTCAGCTTGAATGGCGGCAAGCCGGGCAGCTTCGGCAGCAGCAGCTTCCTGTTCCAAACGGAGGCGTTCCGCTTCGGATTCGGCAGCCAAACGGGCGCGGGTTTCTACAATCGAATCGATTTTCGCAATCATTTCAACCGGGTAACTTTCGTCGGCTTTGGCCTGCTTTGCCGTGTTGAAAGCGGTTTTTGCAGCATCGAATTTCTCGGCTGCAAATTCACGGTCGCCAATTTTAACAGCATCTTCGTAGGCCTTTTGAGCCGCTGAAAGTTGTGCCATTAGTGTCCCGATTTCGTCAATCCGGGTTTGTGGATAAGTTTCTTCGGGTTTCACGCTCAAGGCAACACGATATTCATTGCGGGCATTATCGTATTCTTTGGTATCAAATAAATTATCGGCTTTGGCAATCGCTTCCGAATAGTTTTTGTCTTTTTCAGCTTGAATGGCCGCAAGCCGGGCGGCTTCGGCAGCAGCAGCTTCCTGCTCCAAACGGAGGCGTTCCGCTTCGGATTCGGCAGCCAAACGGGCGCGGGTTTCAGTAATCGAATCAATTTTTACAATCATTTCAACTGGGTAACTTTCATCAGCTTTGGCCTGTTTTGCCGTGTTGAAAGCGGTTTTTGCAGCATCGAATTTCTCGGCTGCAAATTCACGGTCGCCAATTTTAACAGCATCTTCGTAGGCCTTTTGAGCCGCTGAAAGTTGTGCCATTAGTGTCCCGATTTCGTCAATCCGGGTTTGTGGATAAGTTTCTTCGGGTTTCACGCTCAACGCAACACGATATTCATTACGGGCATTATCGTATTCTTTGGTATCAAATAAATTATCGGCTTTCGCAATTGCTTCTGAGTAGTTTTTGTCTTTTTCAGCTTGAATAGCGGCAAGTCGGGCAGCTTCGGCAGCAGCAGCTTCCTGCTCCAAACGCAGGCGTTCCGCTTCCGATTCGGCAGCAATTTGAGCTTGTTCTGCCAGCAAAACATCGATTTTACCCACCATTTCCGGCGGATACGTTTCGGCTGGTTTTAGGATTCCCGCATCGGCAAAAGCAGTTTTTGCCTTTTCGTAGTCTTTCTGCTGAAACAGACCATCTGCTTTGGCGATTGCTTTTTGGTAGTCTGCATCAGTTTTAGCCAGTTGCTGCAAAATCCCATTGATTTCCGCAATTTTGTCTTTTGGATATTTCTCTTTGGGTTTCAAGGCTGTAGCGGCCGCGTATGCTACCTTTGAATCCTCGTAATTTTTTATCGCAAAGTTTTCATCAGCCTGCGCAATGGCAGCATTGTACTGTTCATCCAAATTTTGAGCAGCTATAATTCTGTCTATTTGTTTGTTCACATAATCGTTGGTAGAAATCAAATCGGCCGCCTTCGAATAATCGCTTAAGGCCTCGTCCAATTGCTGCTTTTTGAAGAATTTATCGGCTGATTTCACCAATTCGTCAAACTGCATTTTATTCGAAATTGCTGTCATAATTGCCTTCACATCAGCAATTCGTTGGGTGGCAGGTTCGTCGCCCGGTTGCAATTTTAAAGCAGTTTCAAACGAGGCAATCGATTTATCGTAAAATTGTTTCTCAAACATTGCTTCGCCCTGGAGCATGGCTTGCTTATAATTTTCCTGCTTCTCGGCATCTTTGGTTTGTTTTGCCAGAATTGTGTTAATCTCTTCTATTTTGTTTTTCGGATAGACTTCGTTGTTTTTAATTTGAAGCGCCTCCTGATATTTTGTGAGCGCATCATTGTAAAGCAACTGTTTGAACGAATTATCAGCAACAGCAATCAATTCGTTGTATTGCTCCTCCCCCTGCTGCTGTTTGAGCAAATCATTAATTAACTGGATTTGTGCATTCGGATAAGCTTCATTTGGTTTTATGGACAGGGCACGATTGTACGAGTTGCGCGCATCGGTATATTCTTTCACGTTAAACAGACCGTCCGCTTCTTCAATGAGCGCCGTATAGCGTTCGGCCAGAGCTTTATCGAGTTCGGCGGACACCATCATTAAGCCCAGCAAGTCGTTGATTTCAGCAATACGGTCTTTTGGAAATTGTTCATTGGGGAAAATTTTGCTGGCCGCTTTAAAACCGTCCAAGGCAGCCAAAAATTTCTCATCGCTATATTCCTTCCCCGCCTGCTCAAGTAATTGGTTGTATTCTTTGCGGAGCTCGGCCAATTCTGCCCTAGTGAGTTTGGAGAGGTAATCGGCTTCTTTTCCAATCAACTGCGACTGTAAAACCGCCTGTTCAATCAGTTTGGCGATTTGTGCATCGTTGTAATAAAGTTCTGAAATAAAGTTATCGACGTTGGGGCTGTAATAGATTTTCAGCACCGTGTTTTCCGAGAAGCGGCGGTCGATTCCCGGGATTTCAGCAAAAAGGTTAATATCCAGCGGAAAGGGCGGAAAACTTGGGTTGGTTTGTAAAATGTTTTGTGGGACCGCGGTTTCGACCACTATTTTTTGTGGAAAATTGTCTGGCCGCGAAAAAATTAGTTCAAATTTGTGATTGTAATTCAACTCCACTTTATAATTCCCGTCGGCACCCACGCCGTAGTTGTCCATACGCCGGCCATCCTGAAACATTTGAATTATCGCCCCATCCACCGAACCTTGCTGGACATTAATTTTGCCCTCCACCGCTAATCCGTTGGCACGTTGGGCCACTATTTCAGCAGAAAAAAAGCAAAACAACAAAACAACGATCGTAATTCTTTGGTAAATTATCTTCATACTTTGATTTCAACTTAAAAGGAAACGAAGATATAAACAAAAAATTACAGAATTTCGTTTTAAAATATCGCTCAATTCGAGATAAAAGCGTTAGTTTGCTATCTCATCCATCTGAAAAAGACTTTCTATGAAACGCGAAGCAACGCTGTTGACCGCACTTATCCCAATTATTGTTCTAATCGGCCTGTTGACCCTGAACGTAGTTTTGTTTGAGGACACCTTGTCGGGACCCAACCAGATTGCACTGTTGTTTGCGGCTTCAATTGCTGGTCTGATCGCTATTCGACTGGATTATAACTGGATTAGGATCAGGGATAAAGTCGTTACTACCATTGACTCGGCTATGCCATCCATATTGATTTTATTTTTGATAGGTTCACTCGCCGGAACGTGGATGATTAGCGGCGTAGTGCCCGCCATGATTTATTACGGATTAGACATTATTAATCCGAAAATGTTCCTATTCACGGCGGTTATCGTGTGTTCCATTGTCAGCGTATCAACCGGAAGCTCATGGTCCACCATCGCCACTATCGGGGTGGCTTTGGTCGGCATCGGAAAAGCGCTTGGAATAAACGAAGCAGTGGCTGCTGGTGCAATAATCAGCGGTGCATATTTTGGCGATAAAATGAGTCCTTTGAGCGATACTACCAATTTGGCGCCTGCTATGGCCGGAACCGATTTGTTCACCCACATCCGGTATATGACCTTTACCACCGTACCTTCAATGACACTGACTTTAGTGATTTTTCTTATAATCGGTTTTAAATATGATTTTGCCGAAGCTGCCGTGAACGTCGAAAGCGTGAAAACCGCCATTGGTGGTACGTTTAATACAAATCCTTTGCTATTTTTGGTACCGGCAATTTTGATCACGATCATTATGTTGAAAGTTCCACCTATTCCTGCTCTTTTTACAGGCACTTTACTCGGGGCACTTTTTGCGGTTATCTTTCAACCCGATATCATCGTTCACGTTTCGGGGGTAAGCGGAAATTATTTAAAGGCCTCCTACATTTCCGCGATGCAGTCGATGTTTGGCGATGTTTCGCTCACCACCAGCGATGCGAAAGTGAACGATTTGCTGAGTACATCGGGGATGCGGGGAATGTTGGATACCATTTGGCTGATTATATCGGCCATGGTTTTTGGGGGCATCATGGAGTCGGCAGGTTTATTAAAAAGGATTACACGTCCCATTGTGAAATATGCCAAAAGCACAGGCAGTTTGGTAAGCTCCACCGTGATTACCTGTGTGTTTTTCAACATCACTGCTTCCGACCAATATTTGGCCATTGTGGTACCGGGAAGGATGTTCCGAAAAAACTACGAAGAAAAAGGATTGAAACCCGAAGTGCTAAGCCGTACATTGGAAGACAGCGGGACCATGACTTCAGTGTTGGTCCCCTGGAATACCTGCGGCGCAACGCAATCCCGGGTTCTTGGTGTTGACACCTGGGCGTATGCACCTTATGCGTTCTTCAACATCATCAGTCCGCTAATGACAATATTATTTGCGTATTTGAATATTAAAATCAGAAGGATTGGAAAAGAAGAGAAAGCTGATTCAGGAGAATTATAAATCTTTGTGTCCTTGTGACTTAGTGTTGAAAATATTTTTAAACCCTCAAAAATCAAACTCCACAAACTTTCCGAATTTCTGGTATTTCGCATAAAGCGCTTTATATTTCTCCACGTTTTCGGGAATTGGATGATACTCGGTTTCAATGCCACCACCCATTTTCTGCTGAGCTTCAGGGATACTTGAATATACCCCGGCGACAACGGCTGCGGCCATTGCACTCCCGAGTGCACACGCTTGCTCCGAGCGCGCAACTTTAATTGGCATATTCAGTACATCAGCTACAATCTGCATCACAAAAGGCGATTTTTTAGCCACACCACCCAGGGCAATTACCCCGTCAACACGAATACCTTCAGAAATAAATCGGTCATTAATTGCCTTGGAACCAAACGCGGTAGCTTCCACCAATGCACGAAAAATCCGCGGAGCATCGGAACCAAGATTCAATCCTGCAATTGCGCCTTTCAGAGCCTGATTGGCATCGGGCGTACGACGGCCATTCATCCAGTCCAGGGCAACAATCCCACTTTCAGAAATGGGAACTTTATCCGCTTCTTCGCTTAGTTTTTCAATAATTTTAGACGAAGTTTCGTCGATAAGTTTTTGTTTTGTCGCATCATCAATCAAGTGCGTTTCGGCCAGTATATTTTGAAGGGGCCATTCCAGAATCTGTTTAAACCAGGCATAAATATCGCCAAACGCAGATTGTCCGGCTTCCAGGCCCAACATTCCGGGAACAATGGAACCGTCAACCTGTCCGCAAATTCCATTAACGAGTTTATCCCCCACTTCGTCCATGGGTGCAATCAACATATCGCAGGTGGAAGTGCCCATAACTTTTGAAATGTAGTAAGATTCAATGTCCGTTCCCACCGCGCCAAGGTGAGCATCGAAAGCTCCAACTCCAACCACCACATTAGTTGAAAGGCCAAATTTTTCAGCCCATTCAGGAGTGAGTTTTCCGGCTGCAACATCAACCGTAAAAGTTTCTTTGTACAAACGGTCGCGCAAACCGCTCAGCAGCGGGTCGAGCGCAACCAGAAATTCTTCTGAGGGCAAACCGCCAAACGATTCGTGCCACATCGCTTTGTGACCTGCCGCACAACGACTTCTTTTCAGTGTTTTTGGATTTGTATTTCCGGTTAAAATAGCAGGGATCCAATCGCAATGCTCCACCCACGAATAGGCAGCCCGGTAAACCCCGGCATCTTGACGGATAATGTGCAGCAATTTTGCCCAAAACCATTCCGATGAATAGACACCACCTACAAATTTAGTGAAATCGATGTCCCATTTTCGGGCCAATTGATTGATTTCTTCTGCTTCTTTCACGGCGGTATGATCTTTCCACAGCACAAACATGGCATTCGGGTTTTCCTCGAAGCCGGGCGTAAGCGACAACGGCACTCCGCGCTCATCCACCGCTACAGGAGTTGAGCCGGTAGTATCAACCGAAATTCCGACTACATTCTCAGCCACGCCGTCAGGGGCTTGTTTTAAGGCTTCCACAATGGTATATTCCAGTCCTTCGAGGTAATCTTTTGGGTGTTGACGAAAACGATTGTTAGGCGAATCGCAATAGAGTTGTTTTTTCCAGCGTGGATAGTTGTAAACAGCACTTGCCACTTCCTCGCCCGTTTCAACATTTACAATTAATGACCGGACAGAATCCGATCCGTAATCTAAACCGATGGAGAATTGCATAATTTATTAGTGATTAGTGATTAGTGATTATTTATTAGTGATTATTTATTATTGTCCTCATTCTGTTTATTCTCTTCCACGCCCTCTTACTTCAACCACTTGTCCAACCATTCAAAGAAAACACGTTGCCATAAAATACCATTTTGTGCTTGCAAAACCCAATGGTTTTCTTCCGGCAAATAGAGCATCTGAGCCGGAACTCCACGTAAAATGGCGGCATTAAACGCTGCCATGCCTTGTTCGGCTGGTACGCGGTAATCTTTTTCGCCTTGAACGATTAAAATTGGTGTATCCCAATTTTGCACGAAATTGTGGGGAGAAAAAGTATAGGAACGTTGCGCCGTAGCGTTCGACTTATCCCAATATGCACCGCCGTAATCGAAATTTACGAACCACATTTCTTCGGTAGTAGTGTACATGTGTTCGAAGTTAAAAATTCCGTCGTGGGCAATAAAAGCTTTAAAACGACCATCATGGTTTCCAGCAAGATACAATACCGAATAACCGCCGTAGCTGGCACCTACTGCGCCGAGTTTGGTTTCGTCAACATACGGTTCTTTGGCCAGTTCATCGATGGCGGTTAATAAATCGTTTATATTTTGTCCCCCGTAATCTTTTGAGATTTGTTCGTTCCATTCCTGTCCAAAACCGGGTAGGCCCCGACGATTGGGTGCAACTATAATATAGCCATTGGCCGCCATCATCTGGAAATTCCAACGGTAAGACCAAAACTGACTGACGGTGCTTTGAGGTCCACCCCCATTATACAGCAAAGTAGGATATTTTTTTGAAGGATCGAAATGTGGCGGATAAATTACCCAAGTGTGCATTTGTTTCCCGTCGGTGGTTTCCAGCCAGCGTTCTTCCACTTTCCCGAAGGTTAACTGATTCAGAATCCCTTTATTGATTTGAGTCAGCGGCTCGTCTTTTCCGGTCACCGTGTTCACCAAATACAGTTCCGCCGGCTGCGACATCGAAACTTTTTGTGCCACCAATTTGTCTCCGGCAACTGAAAGCGATTTGTAATCATGAATTCCATCGGTTAAGCGTACAAAAGATTCGTTAGCCAAATCGAGCCTGTAAATTTCTTCTGTTGCATGAATGTCGCTGATAAAATAAATGAATTTGCCATCATCAGTCCATTTCAATCCTGCAACATTTTGGTCGAAACCTTGGGAGTAATTTTTCTTCTCGCCTGTTTCTAAATCAGCAATAAAAAGACGAACCTTATCGGCTTCGTAACCATCGCGTTCCATACTTTCCCAGGCCATTTTTTTTCCGTCGGGCGAAAAAACCGGATTTTGGTCGTAGCCCATCATTCCCGAAGTAAAGTTTATTGTCTTCCCGGTTTCTGTGTTATACAGATAAATATCCGAGTTGGTGGAAAGAGCGTACTCTTTTCCGGTTTTTTTCTTAGCAACATAGGCGATCGTTTTTCCATTGGGGCTCCAAACCACCTGCTCGGCACCGCCAAAAGGTTTCATGGGCGAATCAAAACGTTCGCCTTCCATAATGTCTTTTCCCTCGCCAATTTTGCTTTTTTTATAGTCGGCCACAAAAATATGATTGTAGGTGTAATCGTGCCACGCATCCCAGTGTCGGTACATGATGTCGTTTTCAATGCGTGCATTGGCCTTGGACAAATCAGGATAGAGATCGGCGACACTTTGATCCAGTTTAACACTTTTAAGGTAAACTATTTTGCTTTGATCGGGGGAATAAGCAAAACCTGAAATTCCGCCTTCAATTTTCGAAATTTGTTTGGTCCCGCTTCCGTCCGGGTTCATTTCCCAAAGCTGCGCACTTCCCGATGCTGAAGAGATGTAGCCAATTTTCTTTCCATCGGGGCGCCATACGGCACTCGATTCGTTGGCTGCCGAGTTAGTAATATTTTTAGGCTCACCGCCTGACACGGGAATTGTGTAAATGTCACGATACGATTTATTTTCCTCAATGTTGAAGTAGGTCACCGTGAACAATACGCTCTTTCCGTCGGGAGAAACTTGCTCGCCGCCTAAACGTCCAAACGACCAAAGCACCTCGGGTGTCATAATGTCGGACGTGAGTTGCGGGGTTGACGGCACATAATTTTCTTTCATGGTGGTTTTCAATTGTGTATTTGTGCAGCCAAAAGCAATTACGGTTGCAACAATTACGAACATGATTTTCTTCATTTTAAGTTGGATTGAATGATTTTGATTCCGCTTTCAAAATAAACAAAAGGAAATCATACGGCAAAAGATATTTACTATAGAGATGATCGGACTTGCATTTCTGAACAAAAAAAGGTGCCATTTCTGACACCTTTTTTATCGCGGCTTAACGTTTGCGCTATGATTAGTTGACGATTATGGAAAACTTTTCTGTCGAACCCCACCGCCGTGATTGTGGGCTGGTATAGCTCGTTGTCCGAACGAAACCGACGATTAATTATAGCAACGTGTAGCGGCAGGCATTAATTCATTCGATTTTAGTAAGATTATATATCTTGGAATCAAATCCATAACAACCATTAGTGAAATCAATTAATAATTTATCTTTTTTCAATTCATAATGGTGAGTTGTTGGTCGAACTAAAATCTTATTTGGTCCAGCATACTGAATTGTGATGCTATCTCTAGCATAACTGTAAACAAAAGAGTGGTCAAGTCCATCATAAAATTTTCTAAAAAAAGAAGATTCATCAGTGAAAGTTAAAGTGTCAATATCTGGAGTCAAAATTTTCCAAGAACCAATAAATCTGCTGTCAGTGTCAAAGTCCTTGTCACATGAAAACACAACAATGCAAAACACAACTATTGATAAATATTTCAAAATCTCTTTCATGACTTTTTATGTTTTTATTAAGCTCCAATCAACAAATACCACTATAAAGATGACAACCAATCAAAAATGGTTGCGCCCAAATATGCTTGCCTTAACTCATTTGTTTTTGCCGTACCTGTATGTTCCTTCAATTTTAAAATCCTTTTTGTCGTAATCGGTTCCCGTTACAACAAACTTCACCGAGTCGAGACCGGGAACCCGCAAACTGTCTAAATTGAAGGAAACGAAGGCATTAAAGGGAATGGCCTCGTCATCGCCGTTGCTGTTATGGCGTAACTCAAGCTCGAAGGGCTGCCCTTCGGCAGTTAAGGCACCGGGCTGTTTCACCAGGTTAATGAAATGCACTTTGTTGCGCCCCCAGTATTTCAATTGGAAATTCAAAAGGCTGTCAGTCATCCACCATTCTTTCACAATAATCGGATTATTTCCGATGCTGTCCTTGTTTTCTTCGGTGATATCCAAAATCCCTTTCAATAAAACTTTTTGAGCCGAATTAATCCGTACCAAATAGGCAACCACTTTTCCGGCATCGTTCGTGCGATCGTCTAAAATAGTATAGTTTACCAATATCCGGTCGCCGTCTTTTAGCTGACGGTCCTCTCCCGAAGAGCCGTGATCATAACCGGTAGTCGGATAACTATATGCCACAGGAAGCAAAACATCGCCATTGTCCATTACAATTTTATTTGAGTTTCCCTTCTGGACCATTCCGAAACCAACCCATGCATTGTTTAAGGAATAGCCGTCATCATCATCCAAACAGCTTGTAAATACAAACATGAATCCCATTAGGATTCCAAATACAATCTTTTTCATCATTATTTAATTTTAATGTTTTCTAATACCAAGATTCATAATCATGCGTTTTGGTTGCGTCAGGATGAAAAAAATATTCCTGCCATATTATCCTGTCAAAACTTTAAGCTTATTTTGGCATAGCAATTGCAAAGCTACATATCTAAATATTTATATACTTGCAGGCATGATTCAGATTTCAAACTTAAACGAATTAAGTTCAACACTGCAATCGAACGAAAATGTTTGGTTGTTGTTATATAAAAAAGGCTCGGAGCAAAGTGACTGCGCTTTTGAAAGTTTCAGAAAAGCAGACCTTCAACCCGGAAAAAGTGTTCTATGTTTTGCTGATGTGAATGAAGTTCGCGACATTCACCCCAAATTTAAAATTACAAGTGTGCCGTCGCTGCTTCATTTTGAGAACGGGGAATTGAAAAATGTTGTAAAAGGCTGTCACCAGCCGGAGCAATTCAAGGTGATTTTTGAAAAGGCAGCATTTGTGGCAGTTACGGGCGGAGAAAAGAAGACGCAAAAAAATGTAACGGTTTACACTACCCCAACCTGTAGCTGGTGTACCACGATAAAAAGGTATTTGGAGGAGAATAACATCCGTTACCGCGAAATTAATGTTGCGGCTGACCAAAAAGCAGCAGAAGCAATGGTGCGAAAAAGTGGTCAGCAAGGCGTTCCACAAACTGAAATTAACGGACAAATTGTTGTTGGATTCGACAAAACAAAAATTAATAGTTTATTGGGAATTAATTAAATAGAAATAAAATGAGAAAGTTAGTATTCATCCTGGCAATTGCAGTATTTTCGTTGCAGAGCTGTAATGCACGTCAGGCAAAAAACGACAGCAACGAAGTAAATGAAAGCCCTGCTCCAACCGTTATGGCCGCGAGCGCTGCTGTAGCCGGAACAGTAAAACTGAACAAGGCGAAATTTTTAGCTGAAGTTTGGGATTACGAAAACTCACCCCAGGAATGGAAGTTCAAAGGCAGTAAACCTGCTTTAATCGATTTTTATGCCGACTGGTGCGGCCCGTGTAAAATTGCAGCTCCTATTTTAGAAGAACTTTCGGGGGAGTATGCAGAAAGAATCACCATTTATAAAATCGACACGGAAGTTGAAAAGGAATTGGCTGCCGTATTTGGAATCAGTGGAATACCCGCTTTCCTGTACATTCCAAAAGTTGGCAAACCTACTATGGCTTCCGGGATTGCGCGTTCAAAAGAAGAAACAAAAAAGATGTTTAAGGAAAATATTGATACTATCCTTTTGACATCAAATTAAGTAATGTTTAATTTTAAGAATTGTAAAAATGAAAGAATTACAGCCCATTAACCAAAATGTGTTGTTGGAATTGTCGGAAGACAAATCGGTACAAACCACCGCTTCGGGAATCATTATTCCCGACTCTGCACAGGAGAAACAGGAAATTGCAAAAGTAGTTGCCATCAGTAACATCGAAAATGCAGAAATAGCACCTGGCGATGAAGTACTTTACAAACAGTATGCAGGAACGGAAATCGATTTCAACGGGAAAAAATACCTCCTGTTGCCGTATGCCGAAATCTTGTCGAAAGTTGTAGTCACCGAATCGATTTAAAACTGACGTTCAGAGTTTTACATATTCTGCTAAAAACATTTTAAAATCGACACGAAAAGGCCGGAAGTTTTACTTTCGGCCTTTTTACTGTAATAAATCTATGTGTCCTATGTGCCTATGTGGTTTAAAGAAATACCACAATAGGCACATAGGTCACATTAGAAATAAGATGTTTATCAATTGCTGATATTGATTTTATTGAAGGGAAAGAACATTTATCAGTTCTTCTCCGGAAACCAGTTGCTGCTCACCGCTTGTCATGTTTTTTAGCGTGAATTTTTGTGCTTCCATTTCATTATTGCCCGCCAAAACTACAAATGGGATTTCCTTTTTATTGGCATAATTCATCTGCCTTTTCATTTTACCGCTATCAGGGAAAATTTCGGCATTGATTCCACTTTTGCGCAGTTTGGCCAAAACCGGCAGACAGTAGTTTTCTTCTTTTTCACCAAAATTCACAAACATTACTTTGGTCGTTTCCAGCGATTCTTTGGGGTACAAATCCAATTGGTTCAGCACATCGTAGATGCGCTCGGCACCAAACGAAACGCCCACTCCCGACACATCGGGCAAACCGAAAATCCCAGTTAAATCGTCGTAGCGACCACCACCACAAATGCTGCCCATTTCCATTTCTTTTGCTTTCACCTCGAAAATGGCTCCCGTGTAGTAATTTAGTCCACGCGCCAGGGTTAAATCGAGTTCGGTTTCGGCGGCCAAGTCAATGTTTGCCAAATATCCAAACAAGGTTTTCATTTCGGAAACGCCTTGCATCCCAATTTCGGAAGAGGAAAGAATTTCTTCAAGTTGAACAATCTTTTGGGCGGAACTACCTTTCAATGCCAAAATGGGTTGCAGTTTTTCGATGGCTTCTTTGGATACGCCTTTTTCTGTCAATTCGGCATTTACTTTTTCAAGTCCAATTTTATCAAGCTTGTCGATGGCAACGGTAATATCAGTGATACGCTCATTTTCACCAATAATTTCGGCAATTCCGGCCAATATTTTCCGGTTGTTTATTTTTACTACGGTGGCAATTTTCAATCGGGCAAAAACATCGTCGATTATCTGCACCAGTTCCACTTCGTTCAACAAACTGTTGCTGCCAATCACATCCACGTCGCATTGGTAAAACTCGCGGTAACGTCCTTTTTGAGGTCGGTCGGCACGCCAAACCGGCTGCATTTGATAACGTTTAAACGGGAATGTGATGTCGTTTTGGTGCTGCACCACATACCTTGCAAAAGGCACGGTAAGATCGTAGCGCAAGCCTTTATCGGAAATTTTTGAAGTAATTTTGTTGGAGTCTTTTTCTGCCAAAAACTCATCCGAAACCTTGGATAAGAAGTCACCCGAGTTCAAAATTTTAAAAAGCAATTTATCTCCTTCTTCCCCATATTTCCCCATTAGTGTTGAAAGATTTTCCATTGCCGGCGTTTCAATGGGTTGAAACCCGTACAAACGAAATACTTGCTTAATGCTATCGAAAATATAGTTGCGTTTCACCATTTCTGTTGGTGAAAAATCGCGTGTTCCTTTAGGTATGGAAGGTTTTTGTGCCATATTTTAAAATATTAAGATGGCAAAAATAAGGAATAAAAGTGAGGTTTGACAAAGTAAAACCATTGAATCAAAAGGGCGTTCCACTTTTTGGCAATTAACGTCTCAGGAAAAACGAAATGGTTCCCCAACTATGCTTTTCGCCCTTTTTAAACTCTACCACCGTTGCGCTTGCACCACCATAAACAAACGCTTGCAATGTGCGGTTTTCAATATATTTTCTGTTCATCAGGTTGTGCCCTTTGAATTGGTTGTTCAGCTTTCTAACCCGCAATGTTCCGCCGAGTTTCACATCGTCGTGGATATTTCCAACTCTGACGCGGGAGCTTGCGGTAAAATCTGCTTTTTGTGGCAGTGTAATTTCAACAAGGTGTCGAGAATGTCTTTTGGTGTGTATATCTCCTGAACCAAACCCAACCCATAATAATTGTCGGCATTTCTTACACGGAATAAAAAGTGGTTTAGCGGATTTTTCCTCAAGCCGGGATGGATGTATAAAAAGTGCATGCCCTGTGTGTAATAGTAGTCTTTACTAAAAAAAGCATCGTTGTCCCATCGTAACACGAGTTCCTTGTGTGGGTTAAAAATCGCACTGTCGGGTTTGTGTGCTACCGAACAAATAGGGATTAACAGTATAAAAATAAGGATAAGGATAAGGATAAGTTTAAACCTCGACATTTTCCTCTTAAAATAACTTCATACAAAGTAACGAATATTAACCAAGACCTTTGAACTTTGAACTTGGCGGAATTGATTCTTCGTAAAATGACTATATTTGTAAAAGTGTTAGAGTTTTAGGACAATTACAGATATAGTTATTGCAAAATGAACTACACAGTAAAAATCGATACTAGATCGCGCAAAGCCAAGAGTATCATAAATATGCTAAAAGAATTGGCACAAGATTATCCGTTTCTTCATATTTATGAAGATAACAAGGAAGAATCTGCCGAGTTAATGGAGGAATTAGAATATCGATACAATGAAGCAATGAAAAATCCGGAGACTGGCAAAAGTTGGGAAGAAGTGAAAGCAGACCTTTTGTCGAAATGAGCCTATACAAAATAGTAATCACCCCAACTGCCGAACAGGATATTCAAACTGGTAGAAATTGGTACGAATCGCAGCAAAGCCAGTTAGGTGTTGATTTTATTGATGCAATTGAAAATACAATTCAAAAAGTTCAATCAAATCCTAATGTGTTTTCAAGAATTTACAAAGGCATTAGAAAAGCAATCGTTAAAAGATTCCCATTTGGAATATACTATTTCGTAAAGACGACATCATTAACATTTTTGCTGTAATCCATTTTAGCCGAAATCCAAAAATTTGGAAACAACGCATAAAGTACGCATAAAGTAATTATGAACGACAACAAAAAAGAAGGTCGCTACAGTAGAATCCACACGCAGTTAAGCGAACTGGTTTTAAAAAGCAACAACCAATCAGCTCGAATGGCCACAATTGTAGCGGTTTTGCACCATAAAATGGATTACTTTTTCTGGACGGGTTTTTATTTGCTCGACGAAGGAAAAATGACCGTGAATATCTACCAGGGACCCGTTGCCTGTCAGATTTTAGAAAAAGACAAAGGCGTTTGTTGGACTGCCTTCAACAAACAAGAAACAGTGATAGTAGAAGACGTTCACGCATTTCCGGGGCATATTGCCTGCGATTCACGCTCAAACTCTGAGATTGTAATCCCGTTTAAAAATAAAGCAGGTGATCTCATTGGTGTTTTGGATGTTGATAGTTCTGATATAGCCGCATTTAACGAAGTGGATGCACACTGGTTGGAGAAGATTTTAGAGTTGGTTCATGTTTAATACAATACCGAACAAATACACAAATTCAAACAACTTTTTGAGTTTTATCTCATCACTTTTTTTCATAGAATGGCAATTCATCGGAGGCTTTTCCGTTTTTTCCCTTCACCTTTTTCCGTTTTCCAAAAAGTGCAGCCTTTTCGCTGTTCAGTAAAAAACTGGTGCCAAAAGACAGAAAATAAGTGCGTTGGTTGGCAGGATAGTACATTGCAAGCAAATTGTCGATGGCCACGAAAGCCTGAAATCTATCACTTTCAAACTGAAGACCTGCACCTACTGTAATGTTGTTGAATTCATGCAGGCTGACATTCTCAAAAACTGAAAACTTTGAACTTCGCTGTATTGAACTGACTGACAAAATATTTCTAAATTTATTAGGATAAAACGCCGATTGGTTGGTCAACCCAAACAGCAATTTGTCTGAATAATTGTGTTGGTAGTGGATGGCTGTTTTTGGCACAAGACCCCGCACAAACCTTGCGGTATCAGCAAAAGGCCTAAAAACATCCCGGATTTTTACTTTTTCGTAATACACAGACAATTCTGAATCGATGTACCCCGGATCATCGGGAGATCCAACCGATCCGGAAACATCGAAACCCAAAAACTTGTGATTTCCTTCCTGGTGAACATCCATTGCATTTTTACGAAACCAAATTCCGCCCAAATCCCGTGCGGCAAAAGTGATTGTGTTTTGTTCGTCGATAAAATAGGAAAACCCCAAATCGATGGCTAATCCGGGGTTACTAAAATTCAAGAAATATTTTTGAAGTACTCTACGGGAAATTACGCCGTCAATTTGTCCGTTTTCAGTAAATTCAAGAGGCAGAGGTGAGTAGAGCCTGCCTTCCCCTTTAGAAAAAAGACGAACTGCGCCATCATCATCGGATGTTTCTAATCCGTAGTTCCAGTTGTCTGTATTTGCAAGTAGCTCTCCAAATAATATCTTTGCCCGTGCACCCACCGACCAGTTGTCGTTCAGTTTACGGGCATATCCAAAGGTAAATTCGCGGTAACCCAAGGCAAAGAAATTAATTTCACGGGAATCGAAACTACGGTAATTTTCGTTAGTGTTTCCGTTCAGCACAAAATCGAACGCATCTTTTTTAAATCTAACGGAGGTTGAACTATTTTCACTGTAATAGAAGCTTACGATTCCTTTTTCCACCGGAAAACTATAGTAGAACAGTGGCACTGAAAGCGTTTGTCCAAGGTAGTTATCCGGTTTTGCCAATTGCGCGAAACGATCGAAGTGTACCATCGGTCTTCCAATTTCAGAAACAACAATGAGATCCGTTACTTTTATATTCCCGTGATTACCAAAAGAAAATCCCGAGAGGAAGGGCACAGCAATAGTTGTGGCATCGTCGCTGCGCATATAAGACGGGTTTGCCATTTGACCATAGAAATTATCCGGCATCATAAACAAAGGTGCCGAAATCTGCGACATGACCGGCTGGCCTGCTCTTATTAGAAAAAAGAAGAGCATAAAAAAGTTGATATGCTTTGCTGCTTTTCTATTGTCCATCAGCAGCTTTAACTTTGCCTTTCAAAATAACCGAAAAGTGAATGGGATAATCCGAGCGTAAGGTGTCGTGTGTGTCGATATAATCAGTTTTGTTAAACCAACTGGTAATTTTCAACCTGTTCCCACGCGTAAAACTCCTCAACTGATACTTGTCCAGTAGCACACTGTCCTCCGATTCAACCATAGCTCCTGTTTCATCTGCGAATTTTTCTTCTGTAAAATCATTCGGCAAAATGGGCGGACCTAAAACATTTGGCCTTTCCTTTTCAAAAAACTGCAACTGCAAATTCAAGGGAAACGGCGAACCGTTCTTTACTTTGAAAATCAACGCTGCCTCCAAAAAATCATATCGCCCCTGAATCAGGAAATTAAAACTGTCGAGTACGACCGTTGGCTCAAAGATGATTCGTGCAGGAATCGTTTTGAATGTGTCTGCGGGAAATTTTAATTGCTTAAGCGGCTCATCAGCAGTAAAAATGAGAGTGTCATTCCAATTATAAATAAAATCTTTAAACTCCATATTTCCGAACAGCAAAGGCGTAACGATTTCCATGCTCCATTGTTCGTCAATAGTCCATTGTTTAAATTTGAATTCATCGGTTTTGCACGAGAAAACCACAAATAACAGGAAGAATATTTCAATACGAATCAATTTCACGATGCAAGTTTTAAAACCCTTCAATATAAACTGCAAAATTAAAAAAATAGTGTCCGTTGTCAATTTCCACTATTTTCTACGACAATTGTTAACTTTGTCCAGCAGAAATTTCACGAAATAAAAGCAACAAACAGCAATGCCCCAACCAACCGGCACAACAAATAAATTATGGTACGTGGTTTACACCCGGTCGAGGGCCGAAAAAAAAGTCCTGATAGAACTTGGTCATAAAGGTGTAGAAAGCTTTGTTCCGCTTCAAAAGAAATTACGCCAATGGAAAGACCGCAAGAAATGGGTGGAAATGCCCTTAATGTCGGGTTATTGTTTTGTTTATATTTCGAGGAAAGAATACGATGTGGTGTTGCAAACTAACAATGTGGTTAGCTTCGTAAGGTTTGAAGGAAAAGCTGCCGTTATTCCCGACGCACAAATAGCCGCACTGAAACAGATGCTAAAACAGTTTGATTTTGAAGTAACTGTTTCGACGAAAACCTTTGAACCCGGAAAAAAGGTGGAAGTAATTGAAGGTCCGCTAATCGGCTTGCGCGGTGAGCTGTTAGAAGCACGAGGAAAACACAAATTCATCCTACGCATTGCCCAAATCAACAGCACTTTCTCGGTGGAAATACCAGCCTCGCAACTAAGTTTGCTACCTCCGCAAGATGTGAGTATATAGATGTGAGTATATAGATATGAGTATATAGATATGAGTATCAAGACAAGAACCGAGCATCTCACATCTCACGTCTCAAATCTCATCTCTCAAATCTCAAATCTTCTCCCTCACTCCGTTTTCAATTTCACCCTCAGCAAATGGTCATTGGCAGTAATAAAAAGTTCGGAAAAATCGGAATTGAACGCACAATTTGGCTTGGCTTTATTGGTAATAATGGTTCTGAGATGCTTCCCGTCGGGGGTAAATATCAAAATTCCGCCGGGACCGGAGGCAAAAACCCATCCATTTTTGTGTACTTTCAATCCATCAGGCAATCCTTTTAGCGATTTGAAGTTTAGTCTAAAATACGAAACGGAAACGTCAAAAAAAGCACTTACTCGATAAAAATTATCTATTTATGATGGCATTTTGCCTTACCTGAATAATTCACAAAACACATAAAAAATGGGTAAGTAATTTTGTTATCTCTTTGATGTTTAGTATCTTAGAGCTGTAATAAACGCAA
>CAZNEV010000013.1:0-11194 GCA_964572085.1 uncultured Maribellus sp.
GTTTTCGATTCGTACATCCGCTATAGCCCGATGCGGAATTTCCCAAAGCCATGATTTAAGGTGTCCTGTTACGCCCGAAATACAAAATAACCCACCAGTGCCCCATTTTTAAACCTTCCCGCGCGACACAATAGCAGTCCGTTGCCTTTCTTTAATCGGGTAGCATCATAAAACAACGGGGTAGCATGACACAATAGCAGTTCGCGGTTAAAGAATCAATTTTGTCCACGAATCTCATAAATTACGCGAATCCTGAAAAATTAGTGTAATCTGAGTAATTCGTGGATAAAAAGCCTGTTGTCATTGTATTGCCGAAATATTTGTGGAAAACCTGCCGTAAAACATATTTTTAACAGATGGAAAAAACCACATCCTGATTTGGAATGCCGAAGCCGACGAACTTATCCGGCCCGCCCAGATGGTGGGGTGTCTGGGGCGTTAATGATCTTTGCTTCGCGAGGGTTGCAGGAAAACAAAGCAGCAATAACAAAAACAGAGAAAAAGAAAGAAATGAGAAACTTTCATAAACGGGTAGATTTAAAATTCATTCTAAAAGTACAAAAACCAGAGCTGCAAAAAACCTATTTTCTTCTCGCTTTTTTCACTACGAAAACAGCCCCCGCAAAAACCAGTGCAGCACCTAAAATGGTGATGAGCGAAAAACGTTCGTGCTGGATCCACGGCACATTCAATTGGGTTAGAATGGCCATCGTGCCAAACGTTATCATGGGATTCAGAATGATTATTATGCTCACTTTATTGGCCTCGATGTATTTGAGCGCCTGCGCCAGGCAAGTATATGCAATGAATGTATTTGCCCCCAAAAACATCAACAAAAGCCACCACGTGTAGTGCAGGTTTAACAGGGGCTGAAAGTTGATGAACGGCAGATAGATGATTGCCGGAAAAGCAAAAAGAAAAAGGTTGAGGCTTTCGACTGAATATTTATTGACAAGCTTTTTTTGTGAGATCGCGTAAACCGCCCATGCTAAGGCTCCTGAAAGCGTTAAAAGTACTCCGTTATTGTATTTTGCCTGCGTTTCGAAAAAGGCAGAAAGCTGGTCGTTGTAAAAAAATGACAAACCCAAAATAGCCACCGCAAAGCCAATGATTTGGTTTCGTGCCACTTTTTCCTTGAAAAAAACAAATCCCGCAGTGGCCAGCATAATCGGGCCAGTTTGAATGAAAAGCTGTGCATTGCTGGGAGTGGTATAGTGGATGCCAAGCATGTAGCCCATGTAATTCCATGACAAGCCTATTGCTGCCAAAATCAATAAAAGGGGTGGTTTTTTGAAGATCCGAAAGGAAACCGGTTTTCGTATGATTTGCCAGCTTGCCAACATGATAAATGCAAAAACAAACCGGAACCAGACCACGGTTACGGGTTCCACCTCGCGCACGGCAATTTTTAGCGCAATGGCCAAAAAGCCCCAAAAGAAGGCGGTAATGGCGGCATAAATAATTCCTTTGGTGTGGTTTTGCATGGAATAGTAAAAAATCGAAAAACGATTATAACTGGAGGACTGCCTTCCGTTTTTTGTTTAGCAATTTAGTTTCATCGTATTTTAAATTGCCAAGTTTGCCACAAACTAAATCTTTGTCGATGGTGGCGAACTTCCCAATACGGAGCAATGAATTACGCTTTAACCTATTCATTTCGGATGGTACCAGTTGAAGATCATATTCAGTTTGTCATTGAAATTGAGTTGTAATAAAACAAACTGTTACATCCAATTTAGATGAAATCAAAACCACCGATGGTCTCAATTTACTTCCAGTTAGATCGGAGAATGGAAATGGAATCAATACTATATCCCCATTTTTCACTTATACTTTTCCTTTAAATCATTCACGGAATACAAATCTTCTTCGTCTTTCAAATATTCAAAAGTTTTTGAATCGGAGGTGATTTTTTGGATGCCTTCCAGCAATATTTTATCATCGATTTTACTAAGCAGAAAATCAGCAAAATCATTGATTTCCTGAATTTTAACATCTGGTAATTGTTGTATTTTTTCAATTGTTTCTTCTATCAAAACTTTTCTTTTCATCACATTAATTTTTGAATAAAGATAAGCAACAAATCCCAGACTATCTCAATTCCGCGCCAAACTCACGTCCAAACGCGGCAATCAGTTTTTTCATGGTTTTGTCGATTTGTTTTTCGTTGAGCGTGCTGAAATCGTCGCGCAAAATAAAACTTACTGCATACGATTTTTTACCGTCTGGCACACCTTTCCCTTCATACACGTCGAACAAATCAACTTTGCGCAAAATTTTGCGTTCGGCTTTAAAAGCGGCTTGTTTTATCTGGTCGAATTTCACGGTTTTGTCAATCAGCAAAGCCAAATCGCGGCGAACAGCAGAGAACTTTGGCAATTCCTCAAAAATTATGTGATGTTTCTTGTGCAACTGAAAAACATTGTCCCAATGAATATCTGCATAATAAACCGGGTTTTCGATGTCGAATTTTTTTAGCCACTTTTTCGCTACCAAGCCCATTTCAACCATTAATTTTTGGTTGCTTACGTATTTCAACCCTTCGGCAAAAAGTTCGTTTTCAGTTTCCGAAATTTGTATCTGGCCAATTTGCCAACCCAACCTTTTAAGTAAATTTTCGGAGTATGTTTTTATGCCGAAAAACGAAACGGCTTGCTCCGGTGTTGTCCAGCTTTCGTTTTCTTTATTGCCTGTAGCGAAAATACCAAGGTGTTCTTCTTCCCAATAATTGCGCTCGGGATGTTCCTTCAATGTTGTGCCTTTATAGAAATAGCAATTACCAAACTCGTAGAACTTCAGGTTTTTACTCTGTCGGTTGGCATTGTAGGCAATGCATTCCAGTCCGCCAAAAAGCAGCGTTTGGCGCATTCCTTTGAGGCCGGCACTCAGCGGATTCAGCAATTTTACGGTTTGTGCTTCCGGATAAGTGGAAAGCCCTTCGTAATAACCTGTTTTAGTGAGTGAGTTCGACCAGATTTCATGAAAGCCCTGAGCCGTCAGCATTTCGGCAACGAGATTGCGTACTTTGTCGGGTTCAGGTTTTTCGGCAGTTTGCAACGACGCGTTTACCTGACTTGGAATTTCAACATTGTTGTAGCCATAAATCCGAAGAATTTCCTCAACAATATCGTTCTCGCGTTTTACATCAACACGATACGGCGGCACCAACAGCGAAAGTCCGGTTTCGGTTTCAGATTCAATTTTAATTTCAAGCGAAGTGAGAATATTTTTGATGCGTTCTTTTCCTAAATCTTTTCCAATTAAGCGCTCGATGTTGTGGAACGTCACCTCCACTTTAAAATCCTCAACAGGTTCCGGATAAATATCCACAATTTCGGACGAAATGCTTCCACCGGCAATTTCCTTGATTAGGAGAGCGGCACGTTTCAAGGCATAAATCACGCCATTCGGGTCAATCCCACGTTCGAAACGGAATGAAGCATCGGTGTGCAATCCATGGCGCCGGGAGGTTTTGCGAATGAAAACCGGGTCGAAGTACGCACTTTCGAGAAAAATATTTTGGGTTGAATGCTTGACACCCGAATCGATTCCGCCATAAACTCCGCCGATACACATCGGTTCATTATTGTTGCAAATAACCAAATCGTTTTCGCCTAAAATACGTTCAGTTTCATCGAGGGTCACCATTTTTGTTCCTGCCGGAAGGGTCTGAACGGTAACTTTCCCGGAAGTAATGGCGGCCGCGTCAAAGGCGTGGAGCGGTTGTCCGGTTTCAAAAAGTACGTAATTCGTGATATCCACAATATTGTTGATGGGTGAAAGTCCGATGGTTTTGAGACGGTTTTGCAACCATCCGGGCGACTCTTTCACGGTCACCCCCGAAATGGTCACCCCCGAATATCGGGGACAAGCTTCGGGGTTTTTAATTTCAACGGGAATATGGAGGTTGTGGTTGTCGGCTTTAAATCCCTCCACCGACGTGCGTTTGTATTCCGTCTTTTTAGTTTGCGAGAAGAAAGCAGCCAAATCGCGGGCGGCACCAATGTGCGATGCGCCGTCGATGCGGTTGGGCGTTAAATCGATTTCAATTGCCCAGTCCGACTCGATTTTGAAATATTCCGCAGCGGGAGTTCCAACTTTGGCGTTTTCGTCTAATACAATAATTCCGTCGTGATCCGTACCAATGCCAATTTCGTCTTCGGCGCAAATCATCCCTTCTGAGACTTCTCCGCGAATCTTGGATTTTTTAATCGTGAATTCATCGCCTTTCATATATAAGGTGGTACCCACGGTTGCCACTACAACTTTTTGTCCGGCAGCCACATTAGGCGCACCACAAACAATGGACAGCAATTCGCCAGTGCCAACGTTTACCGTAGTTTTGCTTAAATGGTCGGAATTGGGGTGCGGTTCACAAGTTACTACTTCACCGACAATCAGGCCTTTCATTCCGCCTTTAACGGTTTCCACTTCTTCCAGACCGCCCACTTCTAATCCTGTTTGGGTAAGAATCTTGCAAATTTCTTCAGGCGACTGCTCCAACTCAATGTAATCTTTTAACCACGAATAGGATAACTTCATTTCTATACTTTTTGTACGTTTTTTTTGAATCCGACAAAAGTAAAGATTTTTGGCTAAAAAGCTGGAAAGGGTTGTTTTTATCGCAGGGCTGTTCAATTCTAATTTTTTTGTTACTGTTCGGGTATGAAGTAAGGCTACAACGATAGGTTTTCCTAAATGCTTCAAAAATAAGCGCGATTTGGGTTTGGCCTTTCGTCCACGCTTTCCGTTTTGTGCCGGAACATACGGCCCTTCTTGTAAGCCCGCATCAAGAACGTGGCTATACTTTGTTTCAATTTTCTGTATAGTGGTTTCGTTTAAGTTTCCCTGCTTTTTTAATTCGTTGGCCCTACTACCATGACACCCGACATTTCCGATGCCCATTTTTCACCCATCTCTTCATGCACATATTTTAATTCCCGTAATAAATGGGCGTTGCAAAACCGGAAGAGTGGAAGGCGTTCACGGGTGCCTCCATCAACGAACCCTTTGTCAACCTCGACCCAAGTTCGCGATTCAAATTTCGAAAAAAATGTTTTGATTTATCCCGCCACCCCATTCGCAGCAATTGCGTACCGCACTTTGCTGCCCGGATAGACTTTTAGCGCTTCTTCCAAAATTTTCAGGCACACCGCCAAATCAGGTTTTTTCAACACATAGGCAATGCGCACTTCGTCAAGGCCATGATTGGGCAAAGTGTAAAACCCGGATGCCGGGGCCAAAAACAAGGTTTGGTTCTCGTATTCGAAATCAGACAACAGCCAGGCACAAAACTTATCCGAATTATCAACCGGTAAGCGGGCAACCGTATAAAATGCGCCCATAGGGATGGGGGAATAAACTCCATCGATCCGGTTTAAACCATCAATTAAAAAATTGCGTCGTTTGACGTATTCATTGTAGGTATTTAGCATGTAATGAGGGTCAGCATCCAACGAAGCCTCGGCAGCAATTTGGCCCACTAAGGGCGGACTTAACCTTGCCTGGCAGAATTTTATCACACTCTTTCTCACTTCCTCATTTTTGGTAATCAGTGCACCAATTCGCAAGCCGCATTCACTATATCGCTTTGAAACCGAATCGATTAATACTACATTCTGTTCAATTCCTTCTAAATGAAAAGCAGAGATATAGGGGGCGCCGGTATAACAAAACTCGCGGTAAACTTCATCTGAAAACAAAAACAAATTGTACTTTTTCACCAGATCGCGGATTTTGTCCATTTCCTCCTGAGTGTATAAATAACCGGTTGGGTTATTGGGATTGCAAATCATAATCCCCTTGGTTTTTGGAGATATGAGTTTCTCAAATTCATCCACCGGAGGAAGTGCAAAGCCGTCTTCAATTTTTGCTGCAATGGATTTTATGACCGCCCCGGCAGCAAAGGCAAACGCTTCGTAGTTGGCATATGCGGGCTCAGGAACGATAATTTCGTCACCCGGGTCCAGGCAACTCATAAACGCAAACGTTACTGCTTCGCTGCCACCGGTAGTAATAATGATCTCGTCGGCTGTAACATCTATGTTGAACTTATGGTAATACTTAGCCAGCTTTTCACGGAAGGAACGGAATCCCTCGCTTGGCGAATATTCCAAAACCGACCGATCGATATTTCTAATTGCCGCTATTGCTTCGGGTGGCGCAGGCAAATCCGGCTGTCCGATGTTCAAGTGATATACTTTCACTCCTCTTTCCTTGGCTTTATCGGCCAATGGAACCAATTTGCGGATTGGCGAACTGGGCATTAAGCGTCCTCTGTCTGAAATCTTTGGCATCTAATTATTCATTTTTTAAGACAACAAATATACAAGTATCGATTTGAAATCATTAAAGTTGATAAAATTTCATTTTGAAATAATAATGAAAACTTATCTTCCTATTTGTTAAACTGCTGATTTCGTTTATCTTCAACAGGTTAAAAAATAGTTGCAATCATTAATTTTGTCATGTTTTATTATGCTTCTACTTCTTATTTTTGAACTTTTAAAACTTAAATAAATTTAGAGAAATGATTATTGGAATACCTAAAGAAATAATGGATGGTGAAAAGCGCGTTGCCGCCATCCCGGAAACCGTGAAAAAAATGATAGACAGCGGTGCAAAAGTGTTGTTCGAGAAAGGTGCCGGCGTTGGTTCTCATTACCACGACGAAGCCTATAAAGAAGCCGGTGCGGAAATTATTACCGATGTGGAAGAAATATTCGCTCAATCGGAGGTGATTTTGAAGGTGAAAGAGCCGATGTTCAACACGGAAAAAAACAAACATGAAATTGAAATGATGCACAGCGGTCAGTATTTAATCACTTTCCTTCATCCGGCCTCCCCGGGCAATCGTCAAATGGTGAAAGATCTGGCTGCAAAAGGTGTTATCGGCCTCACTTTAGATGGAATTCCGCGCATCAGCCGTGCGCAGGCCATGGACGCCTTGTCGTCGATGAGCGCATGTGCCGGTTATAAAGGAATGATAATGGCCATTAACGACATCAACAAATTTATGCCTTTTGTTACCAGTGCGGTGGGAAGGTTAAGACCGGCCACCGTGTTTGTTATCGGCACTGGAGTGGCAGGTTTGCGAGCGCTAGCTACTGCCAAAGGATTGGGCGCAACAGTTTATTCAGCCGACATTCGCCCTGAAGCCAACAAAAATGCCGAATCGCTCGGTGCAATTATCGTGGAAACCGGTGTGCCCTCTGAAATCGCCGTTAGTGCCGACGGAAAACATGCCAATCAATTGGCGGAAGAATGGTTAGAAACAGAACGCGAAAATTTTAAAGAAATAGTCGCAAAAGCCGACATTATATTTTGTTCTGCCCTGATACTGGGGAAGGTAGCTCCAATATTGCTAACCGAAGAAATGGTAAAAGCGATGCAGCCCGGAAGTTGCATTGTAGATATATCCATCGACCAGGGGGGCAATTGTGCCATCACCAGTCCCGGAATTGTAGAGGTGAAACACGACGTAACCATTCAGGGAATAAAAAATATTCCGGGAATGTTGTCCACCAGCTCAACCATCATGTTTTCCAAGAATATTTACAACCTTTTGGAGTATTTAACCAAAGACGGGAAAATAAACCTTGATTTATCCGATGAAATCGTGTCTTCCATTCTGGTAACAAAAGGCGGCGAAATCGTTCACCAGGGGACTTTGGAGTCCATGCGTTAGCTACCGCTTGAGGTATAATTCTGTTGTGTTTCAATTAATCGAAAAAATAGGTAAAATGGATCTAATACAGTATGTTTTAATTGGTGTTTTTATCATCGCATCGGTGGTTGGCTATTTGTTGATTAACAATGTGCCGAGCCGATTGCACACCCCTTTGATGTCGGGCATGAACGCTTTATCCGGCATAACAATATTGGGTGCTTTGCTGGCAACTGCAACTGCGCTTTCAAATCCTAACCCCGTGGTCGAATACATTTTTGGAAGCGTGGCAATTATTCTGGCCATGATTAATGTTGCAGGTGGTTTTGCCGTAACCAACCGAATGTTGAAAATGTTCGGCAAAAAGAAAGAAGAAGATGGTGAATAGCGCATTATTATTGAGTTTTCCTGCAGCAAGCGTATTTCCTGCAGGAGTTTATTATGTTTTGTGCGGCATTGTTTCAATCGCCGTGCTAAGCGGTATTCATTTAATGAGCAAAGTCGAAAAAGCGCATCTTGGAAATAAAATTAGTGCACTTGCCGTCGCTTTCGGCATCATTATTACCCTCATCGAGAAAGACATTTTACCCGTTTGGCTCATTTATCCTGGCGTTATAATTGGGTTAATAATTGGCTTGATTGTAGCCAAAAGGGTTAGAATGATTGAAATGCCGCAATTGGTGGCCCTTTTGAATGGGGTTGGCGGAGCTGCTTCGGCCATTGTTGCTTCGTTTGCATTGATTGAATTGTATGGCGGTATAGATTTCTTTGGAAAAACAAGTGCTTTGCTTGCCGTTGCTGTTGGAACTGTAACGTTATTTGGAAGCCTCGTTGCGGCTGGAAAATTGCACAAAGTGATCTCACAAAAACCGGTTGTCCTCCCCTTTCACCAAACCCTTTCGCTCGCGTTGCTCGTTATAACGCTTGCATTGGTAATTTTGGGCGGCCTATTCAATTTCGTCCCGGCAGCAATTCTTCTGATGGCCATCCTTATAGCTGCAAGCGTCTTTGGCATCATCTTCTCCATTCGTGTGGGTGGAGCGGATATGCCCATTACCATTTCTTTACTGAACAGCCTGAGCGGAGTTGCCGCTGCCATCGCAGGTTTCGCATTGAACGATGTATTGTTAGTTTCCATCGGGGGTATTGTTGGTGCTTCCGGATTGTTCCTCACGCAGGTAATGTGCAGGGCCATGAACCGCAAGCTGATGGATATTTTGTTGGGAAAAACAGCTACGCAAGGAGCGAAATCACCCACAGTGGAGTCTCCTGATATTATTCCAGAAAAAACAGCACCAAAGGAAGAAAAAGAAAAAGCCGATCCGGTAGAAGTTATAAAAAGTGCTAAAAGCATTATTATCGTGCCGGGATACGGAATGGCGCTTGCCCAGGCACAACACTTGGTTAAGAATCTGGCAAAGAAACTTGCCGGAAATGGAGCAACAATAAAATATGCAGTTCATCCGGTGGCCGGACGAATGCCCGGGCACATGGATGTTCTCCTAATTGAAGCCGGCGTTCCGTTTGACGATGTTTATGAAATGGATGAAATAAACGACGAATTCAAATCTACGGATCTCACGCTGGTAGTCGGGGCAAACGATGTCCTAAATCCAGCAGCACGTAACGCCGAAGGAACTCCGATATATGGAATGCCGATTTTAAATGTGGACCAATGCCAAAATATTGTAATTTTCAATTACGATTTGCAGCCCGGATATTCCGGGGTTGAAAATCCGATTTACACCCGGGAATCAGGTGTTTGGGTGATACAAGGAGATGCTTCAACAACAATTTCGGACCTGCTGAATAAGTTGTGAAATTTTAGTGGTTACCCTGGTTGTCATAATCGGTACCGTGATGTATTTGGTTGAAGGCGAAGCGAGTGGTTTTACAAGTATTCCGTGAAGCATCCTGCACGATAGGCATGAAGACGACGCTATTTTTTGTAAAAAATGTGGCGAAAAAATAAATCCTTGCCCCGGGAGACTGAACTTCTAACTTTGGTTTTTTTTCACGGAGTTGGAAACTCCGTATCCCGATTAAGAACATTTAATTAATTTTGCAATCTATCATTGCACCATTAGTCGTCGCCCGACTTCAAGTCGGACGACGACTATAAAAACAACAAAATGAAACAATATTTAAATCTGTTAGATACCATTTTAAAGGAAGGAACATCAAAAACCGATCGCACCGGTACGGGCACAATCAGTCGTTTTGGGCACCAAATGCGTTTCGATTTAAGCGAAGGGTTTCCTGTTGTAACCACAAAAAAACTGCATCTCAAATCAATTGTTCACGAGCTGCTTTGGTTTTTAGCGGGCGACACGAACACAAAATACTTAACCGATAACGGCGTAAGAATCTGGAACGAATGGGCCGACGAAAACGGCGACCTTGGGCACATCTATGGCTACCAGTGGCGCAATTGGTCCACCCCCGACGGCGGTCATATCGACCAGATTACCAAATTGGTAAACGACATCAAAAACAATCCCGACTCGCGCCGCCACATCGTAAGTGCATGGAATGTTGGCGAGTTAGACAAAATGAACCTACCACCTTGCCACATCCTTTTTCAATTTTATGTGGCCGACGGAAAACTCTCGTGCCAACTGTACCAACGCAGTGCCGACGCTTTCCTGGGCGTACCTTTTAACATTGCATCTTATGCGCTTCTAACGCTGATGATGGCGCAGGTGACCGATTTGAAGCCCGGCGATTTCGTCCACACTTTTGGCGATGCGCACATTTATAACAATCACCTGGAACAGGTTAAACTGCAACTTTCGCGCGAACCATTCCCACTCCCCGCGATGAAAACCAACCCCGACATCAAAAATATTTTTGACTTTAAATTCGACGATTTTGAATTGGTGGGATATCAGGCCCATCCGCATATAAAAGGGAAAGTGGCGGTTTAATAATTATCGAATATCAACGTAAAATGATTCATAAAAATATCTCCATAATCGTTGCCATTGCAGAAAATTTTGCCATTGGTAAAAACAACGATCTGCTTTTTCATCTGCCCAACGATTTGAAAAGGTTTAAAAAAATTACTTCGGGGCATAGCCTCATCATGGGGCGAAACACCTTGCTTTCGTTGCCTAAATGGCCTTTGCCAAACCGTCGGCACATTGTGGTAAGCGATAAACCAGACGACGTGTTCCCTGGTTGCGAAGTGGTTTTTTCGATTAAAGAAGCCATAGAAAAAGTAGAAGGAGAAAAGGAAGCCTTTATCATCGGTGGGGGCATGATTTACCGCCAGTTTTTTCCGTTAGCAAACAAGCTCTATTTAACCGTGGTGCATCAACCCTTCGATGCTGACATTTATTTCCCGGAAATCGATTATTCCGAATGGAACGAAACATCGCGTGAAGATTTTCATGACGAAAAGAACGGGTTTAACTATTCATACATCAATTTAGAACGGAAAGAGGAAACTCATTAATGGGTGAAGACCGTTTTTTAAATTTGGTCCTTTAGAATTTTTCAACCACGGATTTCTCAGATTCACACAGA
>CAZNEV010000013.1:11294-85573 GCA_964572085.1 uncultured Maribellus sp.
GAAAAACTATTCTTAATCTGTGCAAAATCTGTGTTATCCGCGTAATCCGTGTTCAACTTTTTTCTGCGTAAAATCCAAGCAATCGGTGGTCGGCTTCTGCTGCGTCATAAAAGCCGATGCCTACTATAAATCAACCTATCGGCATTGGAGAAGTTCTTTAACTACTCGTACCATCCGTTATAGTGCCATTTAAATTTGGTCCTTTAGAATTTTTCAACCACGGATTTCTCAGATTCACACAGATTCGAAAAACTATTCTTAATCTGTGCAAAATCTGTGTTATCCGCGTAATCCGTGTTCAGTTCTTTTCCGTGTGAAATTCGTATTATTCAAATAATCGGTGGTCGGCTTCTTCTACGAAAGCAATTTTCCCAGGTTATCGAATCGCATATTGTAATCTTCCACGGCCAGGGTAATCACCCTGTGGGCTTCCGCTGTGCCGCAGGAACCGGCAATTTCAGTGTCCTTTTCTTCTCCCGGCATATCCTTATAAGTAACCAGAAATTGTGTACCTTTGTTCTACGGTTAAATGTTTCATACTATTAAAATTGTTTATTTTTAAGGTATAGTATGAAACTCGCATGGAATTTCAATTATTTTCTTGGGTGATAATTATTACCATGCTCGTTTCATATTGCAACTTTTTTTTAGCGAGGAGAGGGCAAAATTAAACTTTATCCATTAGGACAAAGAGGGAATAATTTTTTCTTTCTCCTTAGTCTTGAAAAATTTAATCTTTATCTCCGCTGAAAAAGTTGCATTTATTAGTTGCATTTCGGTACTGTTAAAATATGAATAGAAAAAAATTTATTGGCACTTCAATGCTGTTTGGCGCATCCGCATTTGCCTCAGGTTTTGCAGTTTCGGATAAAAAACCTGTAAAAGATTTAGGGCAGGGACTTTTGGCGGAGATCCCGAATTTCTGTGCACATGAACATTGGGGATCCATTTCACCAATTGGACAAACCATGGGTGGTTTTACAGCAGATTTTAAGGCGGGGGCACTTCCCTCCCGCAGGGTAACGTTGGTTGATTTGTTAATGGATCCATATATGTCCGGTGTACTAGCCGGGGTAGGAGTTCGGTCTGAAAAATTTCCATCAGGCGAAAGGCTTATTAATCTGGATGAACTATTGAAGAAATCCCATATTGAAGCCTTTAAACTGCTTAAAACGGCTTTCGGGGAATTCCGGTTAAAGGGTACGTATATATGCCTAAAAAGGGGTGTGAAATTAGCTTATGACTTTGATATCGAAGAGGATGATATCTTAGGGATAGAATTGGCAGATTCAACTATCGGGGACAATTATGCACAAATGTTCTCATGGTACAGAGAATTAATGAAAAAATCACGGTTTTCGGAATTGATCCGTCCTGTACATCCGGAGTTCTATTTTAGCGATAACAGAA
Source organism: uncultured Maribellus sp. (assembly GCA_964572085.1). GTDB lineage: Bacteria > Bacteroidota > Bacteroidia > Bacteroidales > Prolixibacteraceae > Draconibacterium. The sequence goes on from CAZNEV010000013.1 coordinate 12,705, forward strand.
ATCTGGCAGCGTTGGATGAGTTATCATTTACATCTACAGTATTGAGAATCGATCCTTTCATGGATTTTTGGCAGAAAAAAAATTCCAGGCGTGATTTATTGTCAAATAATCTTGGGATTGACCCAGTTGATGCAGGTTCCTGGAGAACATTCCTTGAGAAAATACTTGATATAGCTGAAAAAAACAGTTGTATCGGGATAAAGCAGTTACAGGCATACAGCCGCGACCTGAACTTTGAAAAGTCAGGCGACCAGGACATCAGGTTCCGGGGAAAGTTAACAGAGGTTGAAATCAAAAAATTCCAGGATTGGGTTGTTCACGAATGCTGCCGTCTGGCCAATGAAAAAAAATGGCCTCACCAGGTTCACGTGGGTACCCATAATCACCCCAAATCAAATCCTTTACCCCTCGAAAAACTGGCAAAGGGATATCCCGATCAAAAGCTCGTTATGCTCCACTGCTGGCCATACATTGATGAAGCTGGTTATCTGGCAAGCCTTTACCCAAATGTATTTATTGATACCTGCTGGCAACAGGTACTGAACCCCATGTTTCTAAGGAAATCAATGTATTCCTGGTTAGGTTATCTGCCCCACTCTAAGATAACCATGAGTAATGATTCAACTTCTATTGAAATGGCTGTTGGATCTATGAGCATATCAAAGCAGTTGCTAACTGAAATGCTACCTTTACAATCGACGATGAACAAACTTACTGACAAAGACATACAGCGTATAGTAGCCCGTTTCCTGCAGAATAACGCGGTAAAAATCTATGGCATTGGAAAAGAATATATTATTTAACCTCTAAAATGGTTCTTCAATTTAATGCTGTATTGAAAAGATAGAGTGGCTTGCCAACAGGGTTTGTAATCGACGAAACCCCACATCTGAAAAAGGGGTTGAAATCAGTGGGGGTATCCCGCCAATATGCCGGTGTTGTTGGCAAAGTCGATAATTGCCAGATGTCCGTACATTTGTCGTTGGGCAATGAAAAATCTTGCAGTTTGGTGGGCACCGGATTATATTTACCGGAAGTGTGGCAAAAGACAAAGAGAGGATTAATTAAATATTTAACTTGAATTTTTAGCGATATTATTTTCTCTTTAAAGTGAAACAATAATAATTATCTCCGGGGCGGGTTTCAGGTTTGCCCCCTCCCCCTGCAGCGATCACTATATACTGTTTGCCTGCAACTTCATAGGTTGATGGGGTAGCGTACCCGCCTGCATTCAGTTGATACTCCCAAAGCACTTCTCCGGTTTGCTTGTCAAAAGCCCGAAACCTTTCGTCCATAGTTGCCCCGATAAAAACGAGGCCGCCTGCCGTCACTACTGGTCCGCCCATGTTGAAAGTACCAGTTGCCCCGAAACCTCTTTCCTCCAATTGAGGATATGTGCCGAGCGGGCTTTGCCAAAGTATAGCCCCTTTATCGAGGTCGATAGCTGTGAGTGTTCCCCATGGCCTTTTGTTGGCCGGAAAACCTTCATTGTCCTTGAAAACATTGTGCCCGGTAGCAATAAATGGTATGTGTCCTGAAAAACTAAGATTAAGTTGTTCTCTTTCCAACATAATTGTTTGTCCTTCTTCTTTTAAAAAACTGATCAGTGCTTCCCTTTCCACTTCCGATAAGGAGGAAAAGTTCGGCATTTGTCCTTTACCATTTAGCAATATGTGCTGGAGTTCGGATCTTTGGCGCTCCTTAGCGATGATCTTAAGGTTGTCCGCGGAAGCAAAAACTAAATTGTCTGAACTTCCGATGTTGTGGCACGCAGTACATAGCGCTCCAAAAAGCCGATTTCCCAGTTGGAATTGTGAAATGCGCCCACTTGGTTTTGCGGGCACCATGGAGATCCATTCTGATTCATTGCTACTATTGACATACAACATTCTACTTTGGGGGTCATAAGCCGCTCCCCCCCAATTTGTCCCACCATTAAACTGTGGAAGTACTACAGAGGGTTGAATGGATGGTGGAATGAAAATGTCGCCTGTAATCATCTCGTTCAGCTTCATCCGAACAAAACTTGCGGCTTCATCCGAAATATCAGTGACTTCTGCCTCTGTAAACCTTTGCTGGGCATAACGTAAAGATGGTGGGGGGAAGGGTTGAGTTGCCCATGTTTGTTCACCGGGGATTTCCGATTGAGGAACGGGAATTTCTTCCACTGGAAAGACAGGTTTTCCCGTTTCCCTTTCCAACACAAACAAATGTCCCATCTTGGTAGGTTGTGCAACAGCATCAATCATTCGACCGTCCTTGCTTACTTGCACTAAATTAGGTGGACAGGGGATATCATAGTCCCAGATGTCATGGTGCACCACTTGATAATGCCATATACGCCGACCTGTTGCGGCATCGAGTGCCAAAATACAGTTGGCGAATAAATTCTGTCCGATTCTGTCGCCGCCCCAATGGTCGTAAGTTGCTGATCCTGTGCCACAAAACACCATTCCCCGCTTTTCATCCAGTGTGAAGCCTCCCCAAGAGTTGGCACCACCGACACGCTCCCAGGCATCTGCAGGCCATGTGCCATACCCATACTCGCCAGGATGTGGTATTGTATGAAATATCCAACGAACCTTACCGCTCCGGACATCAAATGCCCGGATGTGCCCAGGTGCAGCGGGTGAAGGACCCTCCCCAACTGCAGAACCCAGGATTAGCAAGTCCTGATATATGGTTCCAGGTGTATTAGCTGTTACCCGCATGGAATGCACATCTCTGCCCAGCCCCAGATGAAGATCTATTTTGCCTCCGTGGCCAAAAGTCTCAACAAGTGAACCAGAATCAGCATCCAGACAGTATAAATATGAGTCAGCAACATAAAAGAGTCGCCGTGCAGATCCATCAGTCCAATAGGTTACGCCACGATTGACCCCACCGGCACTTATCCCCCCATATGGGTCGAAACTCCACAGCTCATCTCCTATTGCGGCATTGAGGGCAACCAGTTTTAATCCGGGTGTAGTCAGGTATATTGTCCCGTCAACAATAATGGGATTGCATTGGATAGTCGTAGCAGGCTGTTCTCGCATATCTCCGCTGTGATAAACCCATGCTAATTCTAAAGACTGTACATTGTCGCGATTGATCTGATCGAGAGCAGAATACTTACTGCCTCCTTGGTCGCCGCTGTAAATGGGCCAATCCCGAACGATATCCCCCTTCCCGGACTTATAAGACTGGCAACTTGTTATTACAATTAATCCCAAAAGGCTTAATGCGATTATAATGTGCTCTTTCTTCATGGAAATTTATTTTCCGAAAGTTTTTTCAGTAATTTAACATCAGAACAAGTTTTAACGTATTTTAGGCATACCATTTCCGGTCACGTTTTAAATCTGAATTAAAAATATTGTGAACGATATTAGCATTTTCAATAACCTGAAAATCAAACATCCCAACGCAGGCAAAATCAGCCCCTCCTTCAAAGGCATAGCGAAAGCCATCGGCTGGTTTAATAGCGCCGGCAGCAAGTACTTTATATGCGATAAAAGGGGTGGGGTTTTCTTTAAAGAAGTCAGCCACATCCTTGTCCGACGGGCACCATATATTATCGTGTGCCATGTTGCGGCCTTCACCCTGCCGTGGAAGATAAGGATTTTCAGGATCAATTGGTGTAGCAGACCAGTAGTTATGGTGATGAAACGTTTTCATGAAAAAATCCGGTTGGATTCCATTTTTAACACAAGCAATCGGAACAGTTATTGAATGACCAGCCGTTCCGGCAATGAGTCCCTGATCCCGGATATATTCAATTGGCTTACGTAAATATTCAATTTGATTGTTGCGAACATATGAATCGGCTTTATTTCCCACAACAAATGCGCCAATCGCACCATTATCAATTGCCATTTTAACATTTGTCAGATCATTTTCTTCTGGATATGTTTGAGCAAGCCATTGAACTTTCCCTCCCCGCCTCCAGAACTTATCCAATATCCTGATAGTGTCTTTATCACAGCGGAATATGGCAGTATTGATGCCGCAGGCCTGACAGAGCCAGAGTGTTTCAATTACTTTTTCATCGGTAAAATACTTTTTAAGCCAGGTAGATACGTAAATCAAATCGCGTGAGTGTGCAAATCCACTGATAAGGTTACCACCAATTATAATCCGGCTCAATGTAATATCTTTTATTTTTCCTGAAGGTACCTGCCCTTGCAACTCACTTATAGAATAGTTTTTCCCAATTAATATAGACGCACTGGTTTCTGAATCAGTTTTAGCAGCGAGGTTTTCTTCTTCAAAACTGATCCAGCCCCTTTTCTTAGCCATTCCAAAAAAAACTGTGCCGAATATAGGAATTACTGCGAGGTTTTTTATCAGCTCGCGACGTGAAACGTCATGCCCTTCCAATATTTCGTGATTAACCTCCGGAGGGAACTTCTGATCTTTACGTTTTGAATGAGAATAAACAAAAAATCTTTGTATCCCATAGAGATAACCTTTGGGGAATGTTGCCATTATTATAAGAACAAAAGCTTCAATAATGTTGTAATCAATAATGTAAAAATGACTTACCGAAGGTATGGAAGAATAAACGAACGGGGGGCTGGCTACATAATAGAACAATAAAAGAAGTGCCCCCGATATACTTGCTATACGGGTAAAAAGGCCTGTAAATAAACAAAAACCTATAATTACCAATCCCCAAATATTTAAAAAATCAACAATTTGCAGAATTGTACCGTTACTGATCATCCAATGGAAAAACCCGGAGAAGAGCCACTGTGATTCCATTAAATAAAAAGCTGATGTCCAGTTTGGGTTTAATACTTTATATATTCCTTCATAAAGGAAATGCCATCCAATAATTATCCGGAGAATGGTAAATAACCATATTGTAATTAATTTTCGGTTTTTCATAATCTCCTCTGTTAAAGACAATACTGTTTTTTTCATAATTATTCTTTTTATAAAATTTTTTATGACTATCCGTTATCATACCTATATTAGTTTGTTTCAAATTTAGAATTTTATTTATGAATTCATCTGGTGCCTGATTAAATAGTTTTGGTTTTAACTCAAACCATTTTTCAATTGCTTGAAAGGGTGTTTTTATGTTTAGTTCTTTTCTCATCCCACTATGCCTTCTATAAAGCATGTAGTGTAAAATCTAAACTGAGCTGGTTTTGTCCCAAATGGTTCGGGTTGTAAATTCACTAACAAAAGGAGAAAAAAAATGGATGCCGTCTAATTAATCATAACAATACGGAATAAATGGCATCCAAAATAAACAAAAACTCTCATCCGGGCAGTTGACAGGTTATTTATTTTTCCAGTTGGTTTTCAACAGGTGTTATTGTTTTTAAATGCTCGTTCAAAACCTGCTTTATTTCCTTTACTATTTCCGGGTGTTCTTCGGCAATGTTGTATTTTTCCGCCGGGTCCACGCTCACGTTGTAAAGCAACGGCTCTTCAAGCACATTAGGGGTGTTACTTATTTCTATCATCGGATTTGTGATGGGATGCGCCGTCTGTGTCCCATATTCATCCTGAACAATAAAGTGAGCTTTAAAATCACCCTTTCTTACTGCATATACTTTTTCACCCCGATAATAAAACACCACATCTCGCTCACCTTCTCCGGTTCCCATGAGCAGCGGTGAAATATCGTAACCGTCATAAATGCGGTCATTTGGAAGTTTTGCGCCTGAAAGCGCACAGAAAGTAGGCAATAAATCCATAGTTGTCCCCATTTCCATCACCACACCAGATTTTAGTTTTCCCGGCCACCAGAAAACCGTAGGCTCGCGCATGCCACCTTCGAAAGTACCGCCTTTTGCACCGCGCAACAAGCCGGAAGAACCGCCGTGGGTTTTAAAAATGTGCCACGGCCCATTATCGGAGGTGAAAACCACCAGCGTATTTTCCGCAATCCCTTCTTTTTCGAGCGCATTGATGATTTGATTCACCGACCAGTCGATTTCTTCAATTACATCGCCGTATATCCCTGCAATCGAAGTGTTTTTAAACTCTTCGGACCTGAACAGCGGGATGTGTGGCAATGAATGAGCCAAATAAATAAAGAACGGCTCACCGCTCATCTCTCTAATCTTTTTTACTGCTTCTTCTGTATATCTTTTCGTTATGGTACGCTGGTCGGCAGGGCGTTCAATTATTTCTTCATCCCGCATTAAAGGCACATTATAGGCCTGAAACTGTTCTTCTTCCGCCAGCGTAAAATGATCGCCTTTACCGGTTTTATCCATATCGTTGGAATAGGGAATCCCGAAATAACTGTCGAACCCGTGATTGGTAGGAAGAAAAGGCGGTTTATGTCCGAGGTGCCATTTGCCGATAGCTGCGGTTTGATAGCCATTTTCTTTTAAAGCCTTTGCAATGGTGATTTCGCTTTGGGGCAAGCCTCCGTTGGAATCGGGAAATAGTACGCGGCGCTTATCGCTGCACATGCCCGAGCGAATAGGAAGCCGCCCAGTGAGAAGCCCTGCCCGGCTTGGGGTGCATACAGGAGCGGCCACGTAAAAATTGGTCCATTTCTGCCCCTCGAAAGCCAGTCGGTCGAGTGTTGGTGTTTTTATGGTTGGGTGACCAAATACGCCGAGGTCGCCATAACCCAGGTCATCGGCGAAAATGACAATAAAATTGGGCTTGCTGTTTGCTGGACTGTCAGATGCCATACCTGCATAAAGGATTGCGGTCATCAATAAAATAAACGCTGTAATTTTTTTCATATCAATTCATTTTTTGATTGTAATTTTCCATTTCCGTTTCCCACCGATCCAGCATTCCCTTCATTTCTAAAACGATTTCAGGATGCTGTTCAATCAGGTTTTCTTTTTCTCCCAGATCTTCTTTCAAATTAAAAAGGTATTCGTCATTCCCTATCTTCAGGTATTTCCAATCACTTTTCCGTACCGCCCATTGATTACGATATCGCCAAAACCATGCAATGGCAGGCACACACGATGTCCTCCTTCCCACAAGCTGGTTTTAAAACCGTTGAAATCCCGTACATCCTTTTACCAAGCTGTGCATAAATTACGCCTTCCAATCCTGCCCGTTGTTGGGAGTTAAGAAAAGGGAACTGCAAAACTAAATGAAAAATCGGAGATTCCGAAAACAGGTTCATCTTTGGTTTCCCTGATGTTCGTTCATGATGTCGTTCAATTCGCGGATGCCGCCAAAAAAGCCCATACTTATAGTGGCCCAAAAAATTGCCACCACCGCTTCGGTAATCATTGCACCATAAAACACGCTCTACGATTTGGAATAAAAGACATACCCAACGATTAAAACGAATATGGAGATAAAGAATGTAATCATGGAAAATAGTGTTTCAGTTTATGTTTAAAGTTTAAAAAATACCAACGATCGTTTTATTTGGTATCAGTTGCAATTTTTTTATCTAACAGTTTCTTGGTCAGGTTTCGCACATAACCATTTTCATGTTCTGAAAGATGGTGGATAATTTGAGCAATTTCTTCGTTCCCTTTTAATTGTTCAGGTTGAACTAATCGTAAGATTAAATTATATGCACCTACCCCTATATTTTGGTCATTGAACATTCGCAATAGGTCAACGACAACCCTTTCATCCGTATTGCCATAAGCTATAAATTTCCAAAGGATTTCATATTTAACATTCATTTCAGCCTCTTTCATCACCTCTGCTAGTTGATGTTGTATGGAAGTGTCGGCCAATAGCCCCGGGTGAAAATAATCCATTGCCTGTTTGGTTAGATTAGAATTTTCGGACGTAATGAATTCCATGATCGTCGGATAAAAGGCCTCGTGATATGCAGGAAGTTTTTGAATTTTTTTGATCGCCCACGATGCATAAGAAGGGTTACCGCTTGCAAACATTTTTGTCAGGAAATCTTCATTTAAGCGTTTTTCCAGCAGCTTATCGATAGCGTTTTTACTTGGCCCGTAAACCGTGTGCCATAAGGTGTGGCAGGTATAAACAGCATCTTTCACAATCACCTCGGCGAGCGCAGGCTGGGTGGCTGCCGTGTAGCCATCCACTTCATAGGCCATGTAGGGGTCAATACTGTCGGGTACAACAATCAATTCTTCCTGTTTTAAATCTTTCAGGATAGAAGCAGTATCGCGAAGGATTCCGTCCAGCTTTTTGTAATCCGAGGCTTCAAACAAGGTATGGTCCGATTTGGTGAGCGGTTCCCTTTCCGGAGTTTGCATCCCAAGGTAATTTGCCGCTCCGTCCCAAAACAGCGACAGGCGGATCATTTTACATTCACCCGATATGCACACATCTTTAAAAATACGCCTGCCAAACCAAATAGTCAATCCGTTTTCGTCTTTCAGTTCGAAAATTTCGGGCCCCGACAGGGAATCGGTTTCGTCCACAAAAATGTGGGTGGACAGTGTGTCATTCATGGCCCAGAAATCGTTTATGGTTTGGTTTTGGAAAGGACTGGAAAAGCTGATAAATGCGATAATTACAGCTACGGTTAACAGCTGAAAAGAATAGTTAAGGATATATTTCATTGTCTAACAATCTAATTTTTTCGTTTCACTCTCCCTCTTATCCCTCTCTACGCGTAGAGAGGGACGATAATGTCGTAGACGTTATCAGGGTGAGTAATCCAAAATATCATATCAAAAAAATCTCAATTCGTTTAAGGACTTCCGCCATATTGCCTATTTCTGCATTCTTGAACCTAAGTATCTTAAACCCCATATTTTTCAGAATATCTTCCCTTCTTTTATCGTGATCCTTTTGAAAATCATGAATTTTCCCGTCAATTTCAATTATTGCTTTTTTCTCCGCGCAATAAAAATCAGGCACAAAAAACAAGGCTTTTCCATTAATCTCGTCATATACTAATGGGTGTTGACGAAGAAATTTTAACCCGTGAAATTTTCTGTTCCTCAATTTTTGCCACAGAATCTTTTCTTCATCGGTAGAATTTCTTCGTAACTCCCTGGCTCTACTTGTTGGAGTATGATTTTCGCCCATTTTGTTATTATTATTATATACTTAAGTCCAATTTTCACTCTCCCTCTTATCCCTCTCTACGCGTAGAGAGGGACGATAATGTCGCAGACGTTATCAGGGTGAGTAATCCAAAACGTTATAGAATAAAAATTTCTATTCGTTTAAGGACTTCCGCCATATTGCCTATTTCTGCTTGGGACCTAACGTAGAACCCTCGTTGTAATTTTGCATGTTTTCCGCATCGTATTTCCCCACCCCTTTTTTCATCAAGTTGGTCAATTCATCAAGGTAGTTGGTGTAAACACCACGTGGGTTGGTTCCATGTTTTGTTGCAACCGACGCGGCCATTCCCACTACTTCGCCCATCATGCCTGTGGTACGCATTACTCGAACCGTTCCCAATGCCACATGCGTTACGCTTATATTGCGTCCTGCCATAAACAGGTTGTCCACATTGCGCGAGTAAAAACAACGGTAGGGTATAGGGTAGGGGTGAATCTTTTTGTGAACGGCAATGGATTTGAACTCCTTTTCCGGAAAATGTTCCGTGTTTTTCGGGTCGGGATAGTGCAAGTCGATGGTCCAGGTGGTGGGTGCCGATGCATCGGGATACACAACGTAATCGGTAATGTCTTGTTCCCTTAGGATATGATCACCAAGCAAACGGCGCGACTCGCGTTTGCCTGCAATATAAGCCACCCAATCCAGCTTTCGGTTCGTATAATCACTTTTTACCGAACTGAAATTTTTCAGGAACGACCAGTTGGAATAGACCACCAATAACCCATAATCCCGAATGCGCTCAAATTCCGTGATCTGGTCAAAGTTCATTCCGGTTTCCCACGTCCACTCTCCCATGGTAACTTGTTCGGTATTCTTCTCATTAAATTCAATTCCATACTGAAAAACCGGAAATTCGACTGGTTTTTCAGTATCCACCGAGTACCACTGCACAGAAGCTCCCATCGTCATTTTATCGGCTTTTTCAGGTGCAGTAGGTTCGCTAAATTCATCCCTTCCTTCCCTTCCCATAGCATAGTCGGCCCCTGCCAAAACACCAATGGTGCCGTCGCCGGTGCAATCGGCAAACAAGGGGGCCGAAAAGGAAAGTTCTTTTGCATTTTCAATATGCCGGGCATGAACCTCGATTATCCGGGAACCTTTTGTTTTCACGTCAAAGGCCCGGTAATTGGTGAACAATGAAATATTTTCTTCTGCCAATACCATTTCCATCTTCTTTTCATCCTCGTAATACTCGGCAGGTTGTGCATTCCCTCCGCGCGAAGGGCCAATTTCTTTTACCACATCACCCAACGCCGGGAAAGGATCTACTTTAATCCTGCCGCCAAGGTGAACACGCACTTCAGAGCTATTATTTCCACCAAGGATTGGACGGTCCTGGATCAGCGCCACTTTTAACCCTAACCGGGCGGCTGCTATGGCTGCCGAAGTTCCGGCAATTCCGCCACCGACGATTACAAAATCGAATTCACCTGCTTTTTCCGGTTTCGAGGGGATACCCAATTGTTTTTTCCGAAATTTCCCCAAAGTAGCTAATTCGTTGGGTGGCGGAGTGCTTCCTTTGGTGAAATAAATGGCATCCACCCGTCCGTTAAATCCGGAAAGATCGTGCAGACCAATTTTCACTTTTGAATCGGAAACGCTTACTTTCCCTGCATTTTGCCACAACCACTCCGAACCGGATGTGCCGAGTACCCGGCCGGTTTTTTCGCCGTTTACCAAAAGCTGAAATTTCCCGGGCCCTTCGCCTTCGTACCAGGGGGATGTCCAGTTGAACGTACGAACAAAAACAGTGTATTCGCCTGTTGAAGGAAACTCAAGGGTTGTTTCCGCATCGGCCACCGGAACGCCCATTCCATGCGCCATTAAATAGGAGGATCCCATTAAATCCATAAACTGCTGATCGACAACCCAACCGCCTTTGTTCTGGAAGTTCTCGGCTTCGAGGAAGAGATTGTTTGCAAAAGAATGCAGAATTCCCGGTAGTAGTAGGAAAACTGTTAAAATTAATTTTTTCATGATAGTTGTAATTTGTTGCTGTCTTGTTTGGATTAAGATCACAACAAAGAAAACAAATTTTTACCTTAATATTTTCCCGAATCTTCAAAGTACCCGGAGAATGGTTTCTTTGTATGGATACATTAATAGTCCCATTCATAAAAGTGGCACGCTTTCCTGTTTGGTGATGGCCGATTCAGATTAGGGGTGTGTCCGGAATGTGGAGAATGATCTATACTGAAGGATACCATCCTGTGCCGCTGATGGGCAAAAGGACTCCTCGGAGCATCCAAAAAGAGTATTTGCTATTCTTTACTGTGAACGGCGGAAGATGCCCGGCTTTTCGAGAAATTGGGGAGTCGTTGTCGAATTCGTGCAGGTGGTAGGCGTAGGTGTTGAGTTCGTCAAAGTGGCGTCATTTGTCTTTCGTGGCTTTGTTGGGCATCCTCTGTTTTATGTTGTTGGCTTTGTTGCGCCATTTTTAATTCGTCGAGTTGCGCCGCAAGGTTGATGAGCTGTTCGCTGGTGTAGTTGTAGGCCACCCATTGCGGGTTAGATTCGAAGTTTTTACAAACGATCTCCACATCCTCGAGCCAATCTTCGAATCGCGAGATGTTGAGGGTTTTCAGGTTGAGCTGTCGCTTTTCACAACTCCAACATGACGAGTTATAGCTCTCTTATCCTAATACTTTTCTGCATTCATTTTTCTATATTTTTATTTTGGTAACGAAAGGCACTCATTCTATTTTCCAATTACTTTTACCGGATTTGAAAATTCCTGCCATGCTTTTTCTGCTTCTTCGGCTGAAATGGTCCCATCAGACACAAGCAACCTGTACTTAAGCAAATAAGAGTTCCCGGGCAGAAGCAGCCAGTCGGCATTTCTCGTGGGAGAGTAATTCACATACACATTTCCAATTCCGTTGTTACTGTTCGACGGCCAGATGCGCATTGGTTCGGGATGGTTATAATTACCCTGATGGCTCATAAATACCATGCTCACTGTCCCTTGGAGAGTTTCACCCGTAACTGCACACCACCGCGACCGTTCGCTGTCTGCTTCATCTCTGCTCAAGCCTTCTGAGGTAAATATCTTCGAATTCTCTTTCGTCCAGTAATCTGTTGCCCGGAAACTAAACCCTGCATAGCAGTATTCTTTAATCAAAAAAGTATCCATAGGATTATACCGGAAGCTTAAATCAATTAAATACCAATTTCTTACTGTTATTATAAACCTTAATATCCATTAAATCAGAAATGGCTATTGTTTCTTTTTTCGGTATTTTGCCAGGTAATGTGTTCACGCAATACCTGCAAGCTACTGAAAACAGGTCCTTCATTTTTTGAAACCTCACCAACATGCCTTACCGTTCCCTGTCCAAACTGAGGGGCAAAAAAATCAATCGTGTCTCCTTTAAACAGAACTTTCTTCCAGGCATTCCAAAGTCCGTAATGATGCAAATGGTCAGAAGTCGAGTCTGGAATTCTTGTTAATATGGCTTGATTAGGGGCATATAGCGGATTAATAAAACCACTTCGTTTATATGATTCATCAATTCCTTCGGGTGGCTGAACAATTTGCGAGTTGTATTTTAGTACTCTTCTGCCATTAAAAGCAAACTCATATTCTCCGTTTTGGTTCAAAATACTGATGGGAGGCTGGTGGATTTGCGGGTTGGATTTTTCCAATACCAACTCATATTGGCGTTTTGAGCCTTTTAGGGGCGCATCCGTTAAAATCCAATACATATACCGTTTATCCCCTAAAAATTCAAATTGAACCGGTGTTTGTATTCTGTTATTATCCACAATTTTGTATAAAACGAGATTGGTATCGGAAGCAGAAGTTATGTCATCCAAAGCCACTGAGACAACTGAACCTGTCCGATCAAAATCAACTGTTTCAATAGTAAACTGACAAACAACTTCTTTACCGGGTTCATCATTCTTTAGACAACTTTGCTGAAAAATACCAATAGACAGGAGAATCAACAGATATAAAACATTTCGCATAACAACAGAATTTAATTCATTTTCAACTCATTTAATTTTGAAGAAGATTCGGAATCAAGAAACAAAACTGCATCCGGGTGTGTGCGAAGAATTGTAGCCGGGAACTTAGTTGAGATTTTGGAGTTAAGAGCGTTGTAAACAGCTTCCGCCTTCCTTTCATCGGGCACCAAACAACTGATTGTTTTGCAACCCATAATGGCTGGGATGGTGAGCGTGAGCGCATGGGTGGGCACATCGTCGAAAGTGGGAAACCAACCTTCTCCCAATTGCTGCTTCCTACACCCTTCGTCCAATTCCACCAATTTCACCAAATAAGGGTCATTAAAATCTGCAACCGGCGGGTCGTTAAATGCAATATGTCCGTTTTCGCCAATACCGATGCAGGCCACATCAATGGGATGCCCTTTCAGCAGGTTTTCGTAACGTAGGACTTCAGCCCCCACATCGGGTACATCCCCATTCAGGTAATAGGCCTGTTTGGGTTTTACATTTTCCAAAATACGTTCCTTTAAATATTTGCGGAAACTGGCCGGATGAGTTTCCGGCATTCCTTGGTATTCATCAAGGTGAAAAACAATGATTTTTTTCCAGTCGATTTTTTGCTTTTGAAGGTGTTTCAGAAAGGCAAGTTGTGAAGCCCCTGTGCCAAGGACAAGGTTGGCACTGCCCTTTTCCCCAATTGCCAAGTTCAATTGGCCTGCAACAAATTCTGCTGCTGCTACAGCAATATCTTCACTGTGCTGATAAATTTTTACTTTGAGCTTTTCTTTTTGGAATTCGGTAATCTTCATTTTGTATTAAATTAATTCTGTTATGGCAAACCAGGTTGTTAAAAACGAAAAGAGGATAACAGCCAAAACACCAATATTCTCAATGGGGTTGGCTTTGTTTTCCCCCATCAGTTTTTTCCGGTTCATTAAAAAAAGGATGGGAATAGCAACAGCGGGCAGGATACACGCCTGAAAAGCCATGGAAAACACCATCAGTGCCGGCGGGCGCTGCTTAAGGAATACCGACCCGAACGTAAAAAGCAAGGCAACCAAAACCAACCACCGTGACTGGCTGGAATGAATGTTCCTCGGTTTGCCGGAATAGTCGGCAATTAGCCAGGGCGCAATCAGCAGGATGGGGAACATGGAGGACAACCCGGCGCCAACGATGCCCAGTATCAGGATAAAAGCGGCAACATTACCGCCAATCGGCTCGAAAAGCTGCACCATTTCCACGGTATTGTCCAATTTAAGGCCCATCACGTGTAAAGTGCCGGCAGCCACCGCCATAATTGCGCCACTCAAAAGCAGCATCACCGAGGCTGATACAAACGCATCGCGCTTTTCATCTTTCAGGTTATTTATAGTCCAGCCCTTTTCCGCCACTACGGTACTGCGCATGACAAACACAGCAGCGGAGCAGGTGGTCCCAGCAATGGCCGCAACAAGTCCAAATGCTCCGGGTGTATCTGGAATCCCGGGGATTAAACCCGATACAACGACATGGAAAGTTGGACGTACCATGAAAAATACCAGGATAAAAGAAAGCCCCATTAAAATCACAAAAAAGATAAGTACTTTTTCAAAGGTTTTGTATTTCCCAAACCATACAAGGATAAAGGAGAGAATTGCAAAAACCAAAATAATCCAACCCTGGTCCACAACAGTGCCGTTAACAAAAAGCCTGAGGCCCTCCTGTACCAAATCTGCAACTATGCCCATTAACCCCATTAAGGCAAGGAATTCCCCTATAATCAATGCAAGCAATATATATATTGCAAGTATCCAACCGTGCCTGAATTCAGTTTTAATATTGAACAGTGCCGTATTTCCCGAAACCAGTGTTACTTTCCCGTAAGCCACCATCAGGATAAAGGTAAAAATACACGACAGCACCAGCGCCCAGAACAGTTCCATGCCGTGCTCAGCCCCTGTTTTGGCCATGGTAGTCACACTGCCGGTGCCGATGTTGTACCCGATCAGAAAAAGTCCGGGCCCAACGGCCGTCAGGGCAATGCCTATTTTTTTGATCCGTTTGTTCATTTTTTATTTTTGTCGTAAACCAGTTCTCCGTCCACCCAGGTTTTTTGAATGTTTACCTTAAAATTGTCCAACGTGAACAATATAAGGTCGGCACGTTTTCCGGGCTCCAACGTTCCCCGGTCGTTCAGTCCGTACAGCTTGGCGGGATTGGTACTGGCCATTTGCACAGCATCGGCCAGCGAACATCCGGTTGTTTTCATGATATGGCCTACACCTTTAGTAATGGCCGATGCCGAACCGTAGAGCCCACCCTGGTCATTGTTCCACAGCTTCCCTTCAGAAGTGATTTGAATGGAGTGCCCTTCTCCTGTCCGGTAGTTTCCCGGGGGCAAACTACCAAAGCTGGTAACATCCGATGTCAGTATTGTTTTTTCTTTCCCTTTAGCTTTGTAAAAAGCTGAAATAACTTCGGGCGGAAGATGAAACCCATCGCAAATGATACTGATACTCAGGCGATCATCTGCCAATTGCGACCAAAACGGGTTGAGGTGCCGATTCACGGTGCCCGCCGCCCCATTCCCGAGGTGTGTGGAAATTTTGGCCCCCCGGTCGATTGCTGCCGTTACCGTTTTGGCCGGCGCGTTGTGGTGCCCCAGTGCCACTATAACCCCATTCCTGCCGCATTTGGATATAAAATCGAGCGCCCCTGCCATTTCAGGGGCTACAGTTATCTGCACGATATTATTCCCCGAGGCTTTCTGAAATTCCATAAACTCATCCCAATTAGGTAACCGTACATGCTCTTTGGGGTGGGCCCCCCGGTAACCGTCTTCAGGGTTAATATAAGGACCTTCTAAATGAAACCCCGGGATAGAGCCATGCAAACTTTTATTGCCTTTAGCATTTTTAAGTATCGAGAGGTTTTTGAAAAAAAGTTCGCGGGCCTGGGTAGTCAGTGTAGGCAAGTAGGTTGTCACACCGTATTTCCAAAGTTCCTTGGTTGCTTTTTCAACACCTTCCGGTGTTAGTTCATCCCCCCCAAGCGCAAAGGTTACACCGGCAAACCCGTTCACCTGGTTGTCGAAGAAACCGGGGGCAAGGTAAACTTCAGGAACACCTTCGGGCAATTTATCCAAGCGGGTTATCTGTGTGATTTTTCCCCCGCTTATTTCAATGGAGATGGGGGAATGATCATAATAATGCAACCCGGTTATGGTTTCCTGGGCATATAAAAAGATGACAGAAACCATTAACATCCCTACTAAAGCTATACATTTTTTCAAGACTTTCTCTATTTCTTTTCTCATTGTAAATTAATTTATAATATTTCTCTGGACTGAACATCCCTTTCCAATGTATTTTGTATAACAGCATAACTGATGGGCAGTGATGCGATTAATTCCTTTCACACATGACATTTTGATATTTGCATAGAGCACACTGACCTCTCTCATGTAGCCAAGTCATCCAATAAGACACAGTATTTCCTCCCATAGCGTACCAGATGGATACAATGACTGCCAAAATGCTAAAGTATTCCAACATTCCACTATAAGTTCTACCAAAATCTTTGTCAAAATGGTTTCCGTTTGTAACCATCAACTAATCAAAAAACGTGGGACAAGAAGGAATAACAAACAAAACGTAACTTTTCGTTTCTACTCATTCCATTGCGGAAATTTTAGAGGCTGGAAAAATACTCTCAATAGAAATTCCTGCTAATTCAATCAAAATATTATTTTAAAATTCCCTTCTCTAAATTTTCAGTTCTTTCTTTTCAGAATTTATATTTCTCACTTTCCTTCTTTGCTTTATTGGTGACCTTTTCCATCGAAACCGGATTTCCTCCGTTTTTTCTACTTTCATCTGCCGCTTCCATAAAAGCGAGTATTTCAAGGGTTTCTTTCGGTTGTACCGGCGTGGCTCCAGTCAAGAAATATTTAATTATATCTTCTAATAAAGGTTCGTAGCCGTTATAAGTTCCGAGGGGTTTAATTGCTTTTTCCCCATAAACACACCCGCCATAGCCGGTTTTCCCTTCTCGGATTCCCCTGAAAGTGCCTATACGCCCTTCTCCCCAAGTGCCCACAACTAAATCGGTGCCGGAAGTGTATGTACGGGTTACTGTTTTACAACCAATTCCCATAGCCGCAAAAAGCGACTCTACTCCATGTATCCCATACCAGAATAGGTCTGGGTGGTTTTTTTCAATAGTAGCAGGGCTGTACGTTTCTGCCCCGAGTACTTTCCCCACAGCACCATTTTTTATTTCAGCTATCCCTTGGATATAACGAAGAGAGGAAGCAGAAAATAAAGGGACTTCATAATGTTGTGCAGCATTAAAAATAACCATTGCATCTGATAGGGAAGCAGCCATTGGTTTATCAATAAACATCTTTTTTTTTGCTTTTAAGACAGGTAAGGCTTGTTCCAAATGTTTCCTTCCATCCACGGTTTCCAACAATATTACATCCACTTTTTCCAATAGTTCGTCTATTGAACTCACTATCTCAACTCCTTGCTCTTTTATTTGCTCTGTAAAGCCCGAAATTCTATCGATACTTGAAGGGATATCCCTGCTACCGGATGTAGGAAAAGCTGCCGTAATTTTATAATCGGCAAACTCACTGCCTGCATCTTGTGCATTCAGTGCTTTGGTAAAAGCAATGCAGTGTGAAGTATCTAATCCGATGATGCCTACTTTACGTCCATCAACAACATTTGTAAAAATATTTTGCGCCACAACTGAGTTTCCAAATGTAAGTCCTAATCCGGCCAACGTACCGGATTTTATAAAATTTCTCCTGTCAATCATTTTGTTTGATTTATTGTGACAATGATTATATTTCTATGTTATAAGGTTTTCTTTGAGGTCTTGAAAGCATCGAATTTGCTTCATCGTCGTTTTTAAATCTCTCCTTTTCAGGATCCCAAATCAGCTTCCGTGACAACTGCATTGCGATGTCGCTTAACAGACAAACCGAACCACTACGGTGTCCTATTTCTGCAGTTGAAATAGGAAGTTTTCGTGACTTAATACAATCCAACCAATTTCCATGCTGATCGTCCGCCTTATACAAATGAATTTCGTTTTCTTTTATTTCGGATTCAAGAATTTTGTCATCGCTGGCATCAAGTAGCTTAGCATTTTTATTAATTGGGACTGGGTCACTTGATGTCACCCTGTAAGCCCCCGGTCCTGCGGTTATCCAGCCCTCCGTTCCCTCATACCTTACAACAACCGGATATTGTGAATTAATATAACAAGTAACGCCATTTGCGTATTCCGCTTTTACCATAAAATCTTTATGCACATCCCATAATCCGGATTTTGGATATTCTGCAACGGCTTCAACTGAAACAGGTCCGGTGTATTCTGTATCCATTCCCCATGCAGCAAGATCAAGATAATGTTGGCCTGTACCGGTAATCGCACCTGCCCCGAATTGATGGCATCTCAACCAACCCGGACGGCTAAAATCATTTTGTGGATGTACCCTCATTTCCGTGTAATATTCTTCGGGTGTAGAACCAAGCCACATATCATAATTTAAGTTTTTTGGGATGGGCATTTCAGCAGCATCAGGACCTGAAGGATCACCCGGGAAACCAACCTTTACTGTTTGCAATTTGCCTATTCTGCCGTTTCGTACTAATTCGGCTGCAATTCTGAACTGAGGGGATGTACGGTGCTGTGTACAAACCTGCAATATTCTTCCTTTTTGTTTTACAATATCACACATCAATCTGCCTTCTGTAACAGTTAAAGAGAAAGGTTTTTGCAACATAATATCTTTGCCTGCCAAGGCAGCTTCAATTACGGGCTTGGCATGCCAGTGATCGGGTGTACTAATAACGACTGCATCAATATCTGTTCGTAATAACATCTCCCTGTAGTCCTCAAACATTTTCACTTTCATGTAATCATTCTTCCCGGTCCTTTTTGCATATGCGGTTTCGATGAAATCTTTTCCGGCTATTAGGCGACTCCTATCCACGTCACTGCAAGCAACAACTCTTGCAATATCGAATTTCATGGTTGCGGGAAGATCTAAGCTTCTACCAATTCGCCCACAACCAATCTGTCCAATATTAATCTTCTCACTGGGCGCATTTTTTCCAAAAACACTCGCAGGAACAATTGTGGGAAGAATTATGGCTCCGACAGCCGCAGCCATCGATTTTTTTATAAATTCTCTTTTTTTCATAACAATTATTTTAGTATGTTGAATTTGATTGGGTAAATATAATTTATTGAAAAAGAAGGGTGAAACTCCCTTCTTTTTCTTTTTTAAGTTCTTTCTAATTAGCTACTTCAGCAGGAATAGTGGTCAACGGTGAAATATTATTCTCAAAACCGGCATATCCCTTATTCTGATTGATGACTCCTTGAGAATTTGCATCGATAACTGTTTGTGGAACCGGCCACAACACATGATAAGAACTAAGCGTAAAAAAATCTCCCGCAAGAGTAGTAACTCCTTTATTGAAAAACTCAGTCTTTTCCATTATGCGATCATACCAAAAATTATTTTCTGAAAAATTTTCAATTTGATAAGTCTTCCCATTATAACATTGTTTTCCAGTTTTACAATATAAGAAAGCAATCCGAGTCAATTCGCAATTTCTAGGTTCTTCATAATAAAGTTCCCTCGCCCTTTCGTCGAGGATTGTCCCAATATTAAAATTAGCCTGATTGATGTAAGGTGATGCGCCTGCTCTTTGACGAATCATATTTAAATCAATTAGAGCGTTGGCAGTTTCACCTTTCCAAAAATATGCTTCTGCTCGTAACAAATAAGTTTCAGCTAGTCTAAAAACATACCAATCCGTATTTCCACCTCGTGGTTGTGTTCTGTATTGGTCTGGGCTGTGAAATTTATAATGAGGCCATCCACCCGACCAACTGCGTATTGTATCACCAACGAGAATCTTTCCGGTTTCATCTTTAAACTGAATGTTTTTCCCATAATATGGGTCATTATCTTTTTTAAGTGCGGGATTGTTATAAACTAAGTCTTCCATTTTAATCCAATTCCCTGGTGCATGACGCAAGTCGTTCGGATCATCCCAAATAAAACGTGTACTATAGTTAGTTCCCCGTCCCTTACAAACTCCTCGTCCGTATGTTTCTACCTGAGGGATTTCTGCCCCAACACCATCAAATGTTCCTCGCTTACCAGTTGGTGTTAGAACTGTTGCACCTCCCCAAAATGTTCCAAAAATGTACATAAATGTCGCACCAGATGTAAGATTCCCTGACATCCCATAACGATCAATGACACTGAAAATTTCTTCATGATTTTCGGGTATTGCCTTGTTTAAAGGACGATGTAAATCCCAAATTACATTTTTGGAATCATCGTCTTTGTCGGAACCAAACCTATCAGTCATTAAGGAATATCCACCATCAATTACTGCAGTAGCTGAACTTATAGCTTTATCAAACTCACCTAATGCTAGATATACTTTTGTTAGTAAATGATTGCAGGCACCTCTTGACACCATACCCTTTGAAACCTGGTCTGGGACCCATTTTATCGCGAACTCTAAATCTTCCTTTAATCTTTGCAAAATTACTTCTCGTTTTGTTGAATAAAAATCCAGTTTAGGTTCAGAAATCTGTTCATTAATAAAAGGGACATCACCAAATTGGTGCACTAATAAGTAATACCAGAATGCCCGATGAAAATACGCAGTTCCTAAGACTGTATTTTTTTCATTTATATTTACATATTCGGGCTGATCGATATTCGCAATAACTATAGATGCATTTTTAATGCCTAAAAATGCATAATCCCAGCAGTCTCCAATTCGATTATAACTTGCATTGTTTAACACTCCGTCTGGAATGATTAACCGGTTCATATCGCGGGCGGGGAATGTTTTATCAGAGGTACCGTCAACCATTACTTCTGAAAATAATGTTTCTGTAAACATAGGTGGGGCAAAGGTTCCATCCATATAATGATTCCTTATCCGAATTGAACTATATGCCAAAGTAGCATACATTGCATCTGCATCATTTAAACCTGCCTCTGTGGTAATAAAAGAGAGCGGTTTTGGGGTCAAAAAATCTTCAGTGCATCCACCTATTATTGTTAGGAGAACCAGTGAAATTATACTAATTTGAAAAAATCTTCCTATTATTTTCATGTTATGAAATTTTTATCATTAATAACTCTAAACTACATGGTCAAATGAATTCCCAATGTAAAATATGACGGTGTTGGTCCTGCATACTCTGGATCCCAAAACGTAAATTCTTTGTTCCAGACTGCAACATTTCTTGCCGTTAGTAATACTTTTAGATTTTGAATCCGGTAGTTTTGAAGTAGTTCCTTTGAGAAATTATAACTCAATGATATATTATCAAGTCGAATAAAAGAACGCTCTCTCCATACATCATATCCAACACCAGCCATATTGGAATTTAGTCGTGCAAAATCGCTTTTAGGATTTTCTGCTGTCCAATATGGTATTTTAAAAGAATTAAACCGGTCTAAGGTCATTGTCGGGTTATGTTTTGCTTCATTAAAAATAGTCTTATGTCCCCAATACGAATACATTGAAAATGAAAAATCAATATTCTTCATAATATTAAAATCATTTCGCATGGACCAACGGAAGCGAGGTGTCTTATATCCTAAAAACTCTTTATCCTCATTTGTGAATTTATAATCTCCGTCTATGTCTTTTAGACGAAAGTCACCCGGTGCCAGTTTATATTTTGTGGCCTCTTCTTCCTCTCCTATTTGCCAAACACCGATTTGATTGTAATCCCATATTTCATCGATAGCATGGCCTATAAACCATTTATTTTTAATATCATCAGCTTCCCTTTGACCAATCACATTTCCTGATTCATCTAAAACATCAATCATATTCCCGTACAGCGAAACTATTTTATTTCGATTCATAGAAAAATTAAAAGAAGTATTCCATGTGATCGCATTAGATTTGATGTTGGTTGAATTAATTGTAATCTCCAGACCTTTATTATTGATTTTACCCAAATTGCTTGCTACTGAACCGTATCCCGTAACAGAAGGTAACGAACGATCAACCAATAGGTCTTGTGTATCCATTGAATACAATTCGAACGAAGTACTGATCGCATCGTCAAGAAATGTTAAATCTAACCCGAAGTTGAATGAATTTGTTTTTTCCCATTTTAACAAATTGTTTCCCATTCGTGAAGCGTTGAGGTAAGCGCTTTGGTATACAGCACCTGTTGATGAATTTGCATAAGTAATCATATCATTAGACATGGATGACAAGGCATCATAAATTCCAATCGAACGATTACCATTTGCACCCCATGATAGTCTTAATTTTCCATAGCTAAGTAAAGAAGATTTTAAAAATGGTTCTTCTGTAAATACCCAGCCAAATGCTGCGGAGGGGAAAGTTGCTCTTGGATTTTTTATTCCAAATGCAGAATAACCATCCCGACGTACAGTTCCAGTTATCAAATATTTGGATTTATAAGAATAAAAAAGTCGCCCCATATAGGCATCGCCGGTGCTGTAAGTATCATTGCTTGAAATTATCGGTGCGATACCTGAGCCAATGTCGTGAAAACCCAATACGTCACTGGGAACAAAACTTTCATTACTCATATTCTGACTCCAAGCCTGTGCTTTTTCAGAGTTTGCCAACAGGGTAACATCAACCTGATGAATTTCATTTATTATCTTTTTCCATTTAATAAGATTATCCAATTGCCAGGAAAAAACACTTGATGTATTGCGTAGAGCCTTACCTCCAACTAAACCCCATTCAGGATGCTTTGAAGATTGATGCTGAAAAAGTTCATTATTCGATAGTCGTGGTGAATAATTTAACTCGTAGGTGATATCAAAAGGAAGCGTCACCTTTGCGAAGATAACATTATCCATTGACTTATATGTGTATTTCCTTTCTGCAAAACGACTGTCAATTAGTGGATGACGTGCTGCAACTCCATCGTCAGTTGGGTAAATTTTGTATGAGCCATCTTCATTAGTAGGTTGCCCCCATGGAGAGATATTATCGAACATAGCCCATGATACGGGATAACCACTTTCGTCACGAATTGAAAAAAGTGAGTTTAATCCTACACTTAAGAAATCCGTTACCTTAGCTTCTAACCTTAATCTACTCCGGTACACAGAATAGTCATCATTTAAAATAACACCCTCATTATTCGTGTATCCTAATGACCAGTAATAAGTCAATAGATCGCTTTTCCCGGAAAGATTGACGTTATAATTTTGTTCCTTTCCCGTGCGAAATACCATATTCTTCCAATCAGTGCTTTGTCCATTGTTATAATTAGTTATTTCTACATTAGACAACCCTATTCTTCTCAACCAAACACCAACTTCATCACCTTGCGAGGAATCATATGCCAACCAATCGGATAATGATACGGATGAAGGCAAATTTCTTGGATCATCATACATGAATGGTTTTGCACTTCTATTTATGCTATACATAACGTCTGTTCTCCAATCTAAAAATTCGGTCGGAGAGTAAACATCTTCTGAACGTAACAAAGTTACAATGCCTCTATTGACATCAACACCTATTGTTGGCTTGGTTGTATTACCAACTTTTGTATTGACAATTATAACTCCATTTGCGGATTTAGCGCCATAGACTGCAGCTGAGCTAGCATCTTTCAATACATCGACACTTTCAATATCATTAGGATTAATATCATCCAGACTTCCATTATAAATGATACCATCCAAAACAATAAGTGGAGAGGCTGATGCCTTTAATGTTCTTTGACCACGAATTTCTAAACTACCACCACCTTTTGCTGACGTTGCCATTCCAATATTCAACCCTGCAACATTACCTTTTAACAGTTGTTGTAAATTTTTAGGAGCTTCATTCTCAATCGCTGAACTTCTCACTGATCCAACCGCTCCCGTTAAATCTCTTTTTCGCATTGTTCCATACCCAACTGCCACCACTTCTTCCAACCCAATCGCATCCACTTCCATCGAAATATTAATAGTAGTTTGGTTTCCTACAACCACCTCCTGCGGCCTCATCCCTACAAAAGAAAACTGCAAAGTTGCGTTATCAGGGATGTTGGTAATGGAGTATAGACCGTCGGTATTGGTAACTGTGCCCTGGGTAGTGCCTTTTACTAAAACGGTTACCCCTGGAAGGGGCTGGCCGGTGTCGTCGGTTACTTTGCCTGTTACGGCGTTTTGCTGGGCGAAAATCGCTTCAATTGGGTTGATTTTCTTGTCGGGGCTAAGCAGGATCAGGAAATCTCCCATTATTTTGTAGCCAATTTCTTGGCCTTGGAACATTTCATCCAGGATCTGTTCTACTGTGTTGTCATTTGCATTTACTGAAACACGACGCTCAACATCTACTTGCTCGCGGATATAGAAAAACCGGAAATTGCTCAATTCTTCAATTTCTTTCAATACCTCGACAACTTGTTTATTCTCGGCCTTGAAATTAAATTTTGTGGCTTGCGAGTAAACGGTTGCCGAAACTTGCAGTAAGCTTGCCAGCAAAATAAAAGCAGTCAGTTTCATTGTCATTAGTAACTTTTTTACCTTCCTGCTGCGCAGGAGCGGATGAATACAAAAATTTTTCATAAATTTGAAATGTTTTGATTAATACTACAATTGGTGGTTCCCACCGATTTCTCGAAACAAGAAAAGCTGGTTGGAGTGGCTGCTCCTTCCGGCTTGTTTTTTAGTTTTTAGTTCAATTCATAGTTTGTCCTCCTCTTATCGTTGATTTTTATGATTCGTTATTTCAATTTTCTGTCCCACGATTTTATAATTGATCGGCAGGGTCTTTTTCACAATTTCCAGTATCTCGATAATCGATTCGTTTTTAATGGTCCCGTCGAAATGAAGCTGGAGGATTTCTTTGTTTTTCACTTCGATGTCCACGCCATATTTCCGTTCTAACAGCACCACTAAATCTTTCAGGTTCATGTTCACAAAAATGAGTTTGTTGTCTTTCCAGGAGGTAAACCAATTCGTGTTGACTTTTTTTACGGATGCGGTCCTGTTTTGTTTGTCGAAGATTATTTGCTCCCCAGGCTTTAATAGGATGTTTTCCGCTAAGGTCAGTTTTTCACCGGATTGAACAATCACTTCCCCTTCTTCGAGCGTAGTGGTCACATAAGCATCGGAATCGTATGCTTTTACATTAAATTTCGTCCCGGTTACGTTCACCTTGTAAAACGGGGTGCGTACCACGAAGGGTTTCTTTTCGTTTTTCGCCACATCGAACCATGCTTCCCCTTCTAAAAATACTTCGCGAATACCCCCTTTGCCTTCTATGCTGTACCTGATTTTCGAGTCGGCATTGAGGAATATTATAGAACCGTCGGGCAGTATCATTTCCGATACCGAACCTTTGGGCGAATGTGCGGCATAGTAAACCGGTTCTTGTGGGACGGTTTTTAAGGAGCTTGTGTAAATGCCGATGACTAACCCGGCAATTAGTGCCGCAGCGATTTTCAGTAAACCGGGGAGATACCTTGTTTTGGATATTTTTTGCTTCGATTCTATTTTTGCCCAAATTTTTGCAAATAATTTCCGTAAATTAGGGCTGTATTCCTCAGAAAATTCTTTTTTCTCCAGGTCTTTTTGCAATTCCTTCTTTACTACAAACTCTTTCTCGGGCCGGTGAAAGAGCGACAACATCTCTTGCCGTTCGGTTTCTGTGGCAAGTTCGGAATTGCCTTTTTGGAATCTATGGTGGATTTTATGCTTCATTATATCGATCAGTTAAGAGTAATACGTTTGAGCTTTTGGATTTACTCACTTGGAGAAGAATTATTTTTTTTGATTGGTATAATGAGGGAAAGACAGACTAATCGAAGCCACCATTCCCACGAAAGTGGGAATCCCTTCCCCTTGTACTGAGATTCCCACTTTCGCCTGCCTGTAGCTACCGTGTACCCACATCTTTTAAAAATAACATCATAGAAAGTTCTTAGTGTTAATAAGAATAATGCCGTTCCTACGGAACTTAGAAAGAGGTTGGTCATCTGTTGCTACTACCATAACTTCGTGCCTCTGGCACTTTTTTAGCTCCAAAGGAGCTTTGTTATGGTAGAAAAGTTGAGAAATAATCTCAACAAAGTCCAGTATGGACAGCCCGCCCCGATTGCTCGGGGTGTTAATCTTCTCAATCATATCATACTGTTCAACTCTGATTCGTAATAATTCTAATTTTCTTGCATATCTATATTTGTGGGTACACCGTAGCTGTCGGTAGGCAGGGTTACAGAATCTATATTATTTTTAGGGTTGAATCTATAAATCAATACATTATGAATCCAGAAGCGTTAACACAGATCTATATCAAATGCGTAATTCGGAGTAAGAGTTCGTGACGTGGTTTGCCTTTTACAATACCACATGCCCTACGGGCAAAAGGGCAAAAAGACAGACTAATCGAAGCCACCATTCCCACGAAAGCCTGTCTGCCGAACAGGCAGGTGGGAATCTCAGTATGGGAGGCAGGGATTCCCACTTTCGTGGGAATGGAGCGCATCTAGAATTTGTCATTATAGGATTCACTGGATAAGTAAATAAACATGACTGTTTATCCGCACACCAAATAGAAAAACAACAACGCAAGCAACGGATCGCTCTTTAAATGCGCCTTTAAAAACAAAAGGGCGCGGTACAAATGGTTTTCAACGGTGCGTTTTGAGAGTTGGAGCCGGTTTGCAATTTCCTCGTTGGGCAAGCCTTCCATTTTACTGAGCTGAAATATTTTTTGCTGCTGCTCGGGCAATTGAGCGACCAAATCCTGAAGGTTTTGTACCATTTCGTCGTAAATTACGGCATGCCAAGTGAAATTTTCATCGGTTTTGAAATTCAACCTGGCGTAATCGGCAAAAGCATGTTCAATATTTTTCCGGCGGATAAAATCATAAACCGTGTTCACGGCAATCTTGAACACAAAGGCCTTGATGTTGTGCGAGGTGTCGAGCGCATCGCGTTTCTCCCAAATCTTCACGAATACGTTTTGCACCAACTCTTCCGAATCGCTTTCGTTCTTTAGATACGAACGGGAAAAACGATAAATCCGCGGGGCATACTTCTCGTAAAGTTGCTTGAACGCCAATTTTTCGCCGCACTTTATGCCTCGGGCTAATCGTTTATCTTCTATGTCTCCGGCTTGGTTCAAATGACAAATGATTTAGAATTCAACAAATGTACACGAAAAATCGGGGATTCCGAAGACAGGTTTATCGATTCGCCATTTTTGAACCGAAGAACTTTTATTCCCGTGCCGGCCAGCATCTTACCCCTCTGCCTCCCGATAAAAATCGTTGAGGCCTCGGGATCAGGGTGAGTGGTTAAATTATTATGCTCCAACTTTCTAACAAACTCTTCGGACAAGTTAAATTACCGGACGTTTACTGTTGAAGGGGCATTTTTCAATGAACTTAAACAAAAAAAGATGAATAAATCACAACGGATTGGAATACTAATAGTAGGCATGACATTGGGAACAGCCTGGGCTGTGAGGGGGCAGTTCGGCCATGAGCAGGGCGCTGCCTGGGCAGGAGGAATTGGTGCACTGGCACTGGTATTGGTGGCACAGCGAAAAGACTGGCACGGAAAAATACTTCCTGCCGCGTTGGTATCTGCCATTGGCTGGGGCCTTACCGGAATGATAAGCTATGGCAGGGTAGTGGGCTACGGGCGCAGCGATAATTTCCCCAATGCTTTTTATGGATTACTTATGCTATTTGTAATTGGCAGTTTATTTGGCTTGTTAGGTGGCGGTTTAACCGGTCTTTACCTGGGATCATCAGTGAAAAAGAGGGTAAAATGGGGCAGCCTGATGGCCGAAATGGTGGCGGGAGGTTTAATCTCCTACGGATTGCTGGTTCAGCAGTTCGGCATTTTAATGACACCTCCCCGTTCCGAAGCCTGGGCCCTTTGTCTTGGCGGCGGTCTGGCGATGTTGTGGTACATGGCCCGCAATCGGTTCAACTCATCGTTGCGGGTAGCACTGGTTACAGCTTTGGGAGCGGGGTTTGGTTTCGCTTTCGGAAATTTCCTGCAAACCCTGGGAACGGTGCTGCAAATTCAATTCAACATGTGGAACGTGATGGAATACAGCATCGGTTTTTTTGGGGGAACTGCGCTGGCTACTCGGTTTTTACGTCACAATGGCCCCGGTCAGACGAAACTCCCAAACGTTGGGAAAACCAAATTGCACTGTTTTTTCTGGTGGGATTCATCCCGCTGATTGTTTTCCGCGAATCGGTGCAGTATTCCGAACTGGTCAAGCGTTTGGAACACCTTGCCAATGCCGAACAGGTGGCGAGCCTCTCCAGTTGGGTTGCTGCCATTGTTTTAGCTGCAGGAATTGTTTTCGCCTGGCTTTTAAAAGGGCGTGAAGGACCCGCCGCAGGGAAAAGCAGCACTAAATACTTTTTTGCAGGGTTTTTCGGGATTTATATTTTCCCGAGTTACTTGGTAACCGGGGCGCTTGGTGGTCAGTTTCACCTGAACCACCATTTGTATGTGGCCAATTTTATTGTCATTTTTCTTTTGCTGAACAGGCTTGGACTTCCTGCAGGTAGAATTCAGGCACATGCAATGAATTTTGAAAAATACAGGTTGCTGCTTTTTGCTGTCCTGGTTGTTATTGCCTTACTGGCACTCGTTTCCATTTCCATCCATAGTGGCTTAAGTGGGGCACAGGAACGATTCCCCGTTTAATTTTTGGAGTTTGCAAGGTCGGGCCGTTGCCTTAAAAATATCTTTTCAATGAAAATCCGGGGAATCTCAGTTTTATCTTTTAATTTCAGGCACCAAATTGCAAGAAAGTTTTTAATTAAATTAGGCGTTTAATCAATATAAATTGTAATGTGGCTAAAGCCCAGTTTAACAATGGCTTACATAAACGTCAGCTAAAGCAGACAGCCTGCCCCGATAAAATCGGGGGATTAAGGAAATACAATGACAACGGGGTTTTAACCCCATTCTAAAATATTTTTGTGTATTGACAAAGTGCCTAATCCAAATTTTTAATTATGAAACGAGTCCCGAGCACTCGGGACGAGTTACATATGATACCTTTGAAAACAAACAATTTTAATCATATGAAAACGCTGTTTTTTGTTGCTTTTTCTACTTTGTTTGGCCTTGCCGGATTTTCGCAGAAGCCGGATAAAAAGGATTTCAGTTCAGGTATTTCCAAAATTCTTGAAACCATTTCAGAACCGGTTTTTCCTGAACGTACTTTTGAAGTGAATGGAAATGATTTAATTGAGGGGAGTTGGAATGATTTAATCAACGAAAAAATAACACTTTGTTTGCACCACAACGCCTTTGGCCAGCAGAATGCGGCAAAACCATTTCCCGACAGGGTTATATTAAATCTTGCCGAAGATGCATCTACATCGCTTGCCCTTACAATTGATGGAAACCAGCTTCATTATAAAGCAATTACTGCCGACGGAAAATTGTTTGACGAATTTAAAATAAAGAAAAGGGCGAACGGCAAAAGCAAGTTTGTTGAATTAGGTACATAGTGATATTTGTAGTTTTTTGCATCGTCCCTGCCCGTCCGGTCAGGCGGGCTTCAGGGCGGTGATCAATTATTGGGTACAAACTGGCTTTTCCCAAGGGGATTCCTTTGGAAAGCCATTAATCTTGAGGAGAAATTAAAGGCTAAAGCCGATGCACAATTAATAATTCATAACACCCAGCTAAAGCAGGGTGCAAAAAGAAAAACAATTTACTATGAAAAGATGAGAAGTTTTGGATATATCATTATTTTCCTAATTCTACAAGTTTATTAAACGTATATATTTAGATCATTTTTTATGCAGAAAACTATAAACAAATATTACCTCGGAATTGATATTGGCGGAACAAAATGTGCTGTTGTTGTGGGCGATAAGGATTTTAACATCTACCGCAAAGTTCAGTTTGAAACGCGCACGAATGAACGTGGGCATGCCGAAATTTTGGATGAATTCTTTCTCCATATCAAAAAGCTTTTTGATGAATTCCATAGAGAAAAGCTGGAGCGGATTGGGATCAGTTGCGGAGGGCCGCTGGATTCCCGCAAAGGCATTATCTATTCCCCGCCCAACTTGCCGGGGTGGGACAGCGTGCCCGTTGTTGATATCTTCACAAAGAAATACGGTGTGCCCGCTGCTGTTCAGAACGATGCCAATGCCTGCGCGCTGGCCGAATGGCTAATGGGCGCAGGAAAAGGAACTCAGAATATGATTTTTCTGACTTTTGGAACAGGCATGGGTTCCGGACTGATTCTAAATGGAAAGCTGTATGCCGGAACCAACGACCTGGGCGGTGAGGTGGGCCATATCCGGTTGGCAGAAAACGGTCCGGTGGGCTTTGGGAAGCCCGGCTCATTTGAAGGTTTTTGCAGCGGCGGCGGGATTGCCCAACTGGCTCTTTCTGTGGTGTCGGGAAAATTGCAAAAAGGAGAAAAGGTGGCCTTTTGTCCGGATTTGGAAACTGCCGGCAGAATAACCGCCAAAGATGTTGCCCAGGCAGCAAATTCCGGTGATTCAACGGCCTTGGAAATCATACGGGTTTCCGCTGAATATCTGGGACGGGGGCTGGCAGTGCTCATCGATATTATAAATCCGGAGTGCATTGTTATCGGAAGTATTTATGCCCGCAACGAAAACTTGTTTAAGCCGCATGTGGATCGCATTCTGAAACAGGAGGCCATTCCTGCGGCAGTGAAAGTGTGTCGTATAAAACCAGCTTTGCTGGGTGAATCCATTGGAGATTATGCTGCATTGTGCGTGGCACTTTATGAAAACGACGTTGAATAACAAATAAAATGGAGACAAATAAAATTTTAAAGAAATTGACAGAACGGTACAACAGCCTCATCCCGTTGGAAAGCAGTATTGAAGAGGCCGTAAAGGTCATTGTAGCAACCTACAAAAACGGCGGAAAAGTGCTGGTTTGCGGAAACGGGGGAAGCAGTGCCGATTCGGACCACGTCGTAGGGGAACTGATGAAAAGTTTTGAAATGAAGCGTCCGGTGGAGCAAGCGGTTCAGGAAAAACTTCGTGAACTTTTTCTGGAGCGGGGAGAAATCCTGGCCGAAAGGCTGCAACAGGGCTTGCCGGCCATTTCTTTATCGGCTCATTCTTCGCTGATTTCTGCTATTTCCAACGATATTGGCGGCGATGTGATTTTTGCCCAGCAGGTCGTCGGTTACGGAAATCCCGCTGATGTGCTGTTAGCGCTCAGCACTTCCGGAAATGCACAAAATGTGATAGATGCTCTTATGGTGGCAAAAGCAAAAGGTTTAAAAACTATAGGTATGACAGGTGAATCCGGAGGTAAAATGAAAGCGCATTGCGATGTGCTCATCAATGTGCCGGAAACCCGTACTGCTTTTGTTCAGGAACTGCATCTTCCTGTTTATCATGCAATTTGTTTGATGATTGAAAAAGAAATGTTTGAAAATTGAAATTAACTTAAAAAAAATGAATCAAAAGCTTAAAATCTTAATGGCACTGGTTGTTTCAGGCATGCTTGGAATAGGTTGTAAAACAGAAACGAAAGATGTAGACGTTAATTTTGTTGATTTCGTTAATCCGATGATTGGAACGGATTATCACGGGCATACATTTCCGGGTGCAGCACTTCCCGGAGGAATGGTACAATTGAGTCCCGATACCGGGGTAGAAGGGTGGGATTGGAGTTCCGGCTATCACTACAGCGACAATTCGTTGATGGGATTCAGCCATTTACATCGTAGCGGGATGGGTGCCGGCGACTGGGGCGATTTGCTTCTAATGCCTACTACCGGCGACCTGAAAGTAATTCCCGGGAGCAAAGAAAACCCCGATGAAGGCTATCGTTCCCGGTTTTCCCATGGGGAAGAAACAACATCGCCCGGTTATTATTCAGTAAAATTAAAAGATTATGCCGTAAATGCCGAGCTGACGGTAACGGAACGAGCAGGATTTCATCGCTATACTTTTCCCCAATCAGAGACAGCACACATTATCATCGATGCAGGCCATGGTATTCGCGACAATTACCGTGTAGGCAGCGAAGTGAAAATTGTGAACGATACCGAAATTGAAGGCCACCGTGCGTCACATGGTTTTGTAAAGCATAAGAATGTATATTTCTTTGCAAAATTCAACAAACCCTTCCAAGCATCAGGAACATGGAATGACGATATGATAAAACCCGGTTCAAAAGAAGATTCGGGCCTTTATACCGGTGCTTATGTGGGCTATACAACCTTCGAAAATGAGAGTATTTTGGTGAAGGTGGGGATTTCGTACACAAGCATTGAACAGGCACGTTTGAACGTTGAAACGGAAATTCCGGCATGGGATTTTGATCAGGTAAAGGAAAATGCCACTACAAAATGGAACGAAGTTTTGAGTCTCATTGAAGTTCAACTTCCCAAAGAAAATACTCCGGAACTTAATCGGGAGAAAATGACCACCTTTTACACTGCTCTATATCATGCTCTTTTGTTTCCAGCAACTTTTGGTGATGTGGACGGCAAATATATGGGACTTGACAATCAGGTACACACTGCAAAGGGTTTTACCTATCTGAGCGATTTTTCGCTGTGGGACACCCACCGTGCGCAGATGCCACTCCTCACCTTGATTGATCCTCAGCGAAGTCTGAACGCTATTAAAACCATGCTGGCTCAATACGACCAAGGCGGTTGGTTGCCCACACCGCAACAATTTGGGAACAGCTATACCAATGATATGATTGGCGACCATCCGGTATCGGCCATCCTCGATGCATACCGGAAGGGAATCGATGATTTCGATACAGAGAAAGCCTACGAAGCCGTGAAAAAAAATGCGATGGAAACTCCACCGGCCGACCACCGTTCAAAAGGCAGGGTCGGCTTGGAATATTACCTCGAATACGGATACATTCCTTACAACACCATGCGGGAATCAGTGTCACGAACACTGGAGTATGCCTATAATGACTGGTGCGTGGCAGAGTTTGCCCGTGCGCTGGGAAAAACGGAGGACTATGAATATTTTTCAAAAAGAGCCGAATCCTACAAAAATATTATTGATGTTTCCACAGGGTTTGCACGGCCAAAAGATTCCGACGGCAATTGGCTGTCACCGTTTAATCCAACTTTTGTAGGGCACGGCAGCGAGCGGCACTATACCGAAGCCAACGCATGGCAATACACGTGGTTTGTTCCTCACGATGTTAAGGGGTTGATTGAACTGGAAGGTGGGAACAATAAATTTCTGGCTAAACTCGATTCCCTGTTCACCATCAGTTCGGAAATTCAGGAAACAGCTTCGGATGTAACTGGTCTGATTGGACAGTATGCCCATGGAAACGAGCCCAGCCACCACACGCTTTATTTGTTTAATTATGCCGGAATGCCCTGGAAAACGCAAAATATGGCGCGAAAAGTTATGGACGAACTCTACCACGACGGTCCCGACGGTTTATGCGGAAATGAAGACATGGGACAAATGTCGGCCTGGTATGTATTAAGTGCCATGGGGTTTTACCCTGTTGCCCCGGGGCAAAATGTGTATGTAATCGGAAGTCCGGCCTTCAGCAAAGTAGTTCTCCATTTAGATGAAAACAACTATAACGCCAACAAACTGATTATTGAGACTACCGGAAACTCTCCCGCAAACAAATACATCCAGTCTGCAACGCTAAACGGGAATGAATTGAACCGACCATGGTTCAGTCACGATGACATAAAAAATGGTGCTACACTCACTTTTCGAATGGGTGCGGAACCGAACAAGAGTTGGGGAAGTAAACCGGAAGATGCTCCGCCTTCAATGACAGGAAATAAATAAAAAACAGTATCAACTCGATTTTTGAGAAATAGTAATCACAAATTAAAGACCATGAATAAAGAACAGTTAAAAAAAGTATTACAAGACATAAGTTCGGTGAAGATTGCCGTGGTTGGCGATTTTTGCTTAGATGCTTATTGGTTTATCGATGAAGCGAAAAGCGAAATTTCTATCGAAACCGGACAAATGACACGCCCCGTCAAACAACAGAAATATTCGTTGGGCGGTGCCGGGAACGTGGCCAGCAACCTCTCTGCAATGGGCGTAAAAGATGTCCGCGCATTTGGTGTAATCGGCCCCGATCCGTTTGGTAACGAAATGGTCAAAGTGATGGAGGGGAACGGGATAAACCCGCAAAACCTGATAACCCAGGAAAACGACTGGTCAACCCACGTTTACACAAAGCCCTACATTGCCGATGTGGAGCAGAACCGCATTGATTTTGGGAACTTCAACCAGCTTTCGGTAGAAACTGCCGACAGGCTGATCCAAAATTTAAGAGGTGAAGTTCCCGAAGTAGATGTGATAATTATTAACCAACAGGTTTTGTCCGGCATTCACACCGAATATTTTAGAAAAAAACTGGTCCAGGTAATTCAAAGTTTCCCGGACAAAATATTTATTGTGGACAGCCGCAACTATAGTGATTCCTACGACGGTGCCTACCGGAAAATGAATGCCACGGAAGCCGCCAACCACAGCGGGATAACTAAAGGTGCAAACGATGTGGTGCTGTATGCCGAGGCGAAAGAGGCGGCAGCGAAACTCTTTGAAAAATATGGGAAACCGCTGTTCATAACACGCGGGGAACGCGGCTCCATCATCATCGACGAAAATGGCACGACGGACATCCACGGGCTGCACATCATCTCAAAGGTTGATCCGGTGGGTGCGGGCGACAGCTTCCTTGCCGGTGCCGCTTCCGCGATGGCTGCGGGTTACAGTATGCAGATAGCTGCCGAAATCGGTTCTTACGTTGCCGGGGTAACCGTGCAAAAACTGTTTCAAACCGGAACGGCAAGCCCGGAGGAAATCCTTCAAATTGGTTCGGATCCCGACTTTATATACAAACCTGAACTGGCAGAAGATATACGCCATGCCAACTATCTGAACGGGTCTGAAATCGAAATAATTACCGACTGTCCGGAGAAAATAA
This sequence comes from uncultured Maribellus sp., assembly GCA_964572085.1. Lineage (GTDB taxonomy): Bacteria > Bacteroidota > Bacteroidia > Bacteroidales > Prolixibacteraceae > Draconibacterium. The sequence goes on from CAZNEV010000013.1 coordinate 47,623, forward strand.
ATATCAGCCATGCCATTTTCGACCACGATGGCACGATCTCCACTTTGCGCGAAGGCTGGGAGCAAATTATGGTGCCCATGATGATGAAATCGATTTTGGGCGAACATTTCCAGGATGCCGACGAAGCTTTGTACCATAAAGTTCACGACCGGGTAATTGACTTTGTGGACAAGACTACCGGAATCCAGACTTTGGTGCAAATGAAGGGATTGGTTGATCTGGTGCGCGAATTCGGCCTGGTGCCTGAAGAGCAGATCCTTGATGAATTCGGTTATAAAGAAATTTATAATGATGAATTGCTGAAAATGGTGAACGTGCGGGAGGCAAAGCTTTCCAGTGGGGAATTGGCCGTGGGGGACTTTACCCTGAAAAATGCAGTGAAATTGCTCGAAAAACTGCATCAATCCGGTGTGGTGCTCTATCTCGCCAGCGGCACAGATGAAGAAGATGTGAAAAATGAAGCCCGGATTTTGGGCTACGATCACCTTTTTGAAGGAAGAATATACGGTGCTGTAGGGGATGTGACCAAAGAGGCGAAAAAAATAGTGTTGGACCGCCTTCTCGATATGATCGGCGATTCGAAAACCGGGCAAATTGCTACCTTCGGCGACGGGCCTGTAGAAATCCGCGAAACGCGCAAAAGAGGGGGGTTGACCATTGGAATTGCCAGCAACGAACTAAAACGGCACAGCCTGAACGAAAGCAAACGGTCGCGCCTCATCAAAGCCGGTGCGGACATTATTGTCCCCGATTTTTCGCAATTGCCAAAACTGCTTCAATTGTTAAACATTCAGGATTAATACCATGGCCTACCCAAAATTCGACCGGAACACCTTGGACATTAAACGACTAAGCGACCGGAAAAATAAAGTTTATATTGAAAGGGACCATATTCCCGTGGAGCAGCTACCTGAGGGTTTAAGCAAAAAAGGAGGTGAACTCATTCGACAAACAGCGGAAAGAATACGGAATGCCAGAAAATTAAACCGCTCGGTGATGCTTGCTTTTGGCGCGCACACCATAAAAAACGGAATGGGGCCTACGCTTATCGCGCTGATGAATGAAGGCTGGGTAAGTCATTTGGCAACCAATGGTGCGGGAATCATCCACGACTGGGAGTTTGCCTTTCAGGGAAAATCGAGCGAAGATGTACGCGAAAATGTGGAACTGGGGCAATTTGGAATTTGGGACGATACCGGTTTCTACATCAATCTGGCGTTGGTAGTAGGTGCATACGAAGGCCTGGGCTATGGCGAATCGGTAGGCAAAATGGTTTGTCGCGAAGGGCTGGACATTCCGGAAACTTCATTTTTATACGATTATGCCCGGAATAATATGGAAGTCGAACCCGAAAAATCGGCCGCTGCTATCGATTTGGCCGGAGTGATCAACCATTTTAAACTGTCGGCCGGATTTATGGAAATTCCACATCCCTATAAAAAATATTCCGTCCAGGAAAGTGCCTATGCCCTGAAAATTCCGTTTACGGGGCATCCGATGTTCGGGCATGATATTATTTACACGCACCCCATTAATCACGGAGCTGCCATTGGCCGCACAGCGGAAAACGATTTTCTCGCATACGCCAAAAGTGTGAGCAACCTTGAGCATGGCGTTTATATGTCGGTGGGTTCGGCGGTGATGTCGCCCATGATTTTTGAAAAATCGCTTTCCATGTCGCAGAACTTAGAAATCCAGCAAGGCGGCCACATCAATAACCACTTCATCCTGGTGGTGGACCTGGCCGAATCGGAATGGGACTGGGACAAAGACGGCGAACCGCCAATGGAAAACCCGGCTTATTACCTGCGTTATTGCAAAACGTTTAACCGGATGGGTGGCAAAATGCACTACCTAACCGCCGATAACCGGGATTTTTTGCTGGCTTTGTATCAAAAATTAAATCAAGATTGACGGTTATCTGACTTTATAATCGCTTATCAAACATTAAAAATTTTAAACCATGAGAAAAATAATTTTGTTGTTAACGCTTGCTTCCCTCATAAGAGCCAACCCGGGAATGAAGATTGAAGCCAAAGATTTGGTTTACCGGGATTTATAAAAATGATTTTTTGATTCACGCAAAGGCGCAAAGTTTTATATTTGAACTTGTTTGTTCTTTGCGAGCTTGGCGGCTTGGCGTACAACAATTCTTTTTCAACGGAAAACAAAAAAACTGATGGATACAAAAGAACTCACCCAACTTAAAAAAGAGGCGGAAAACCATTTGGTAAACGAACTTTTACCGTTTTGGACCACACGAATGATCGATCATAAAAATGGCGGATACTTTACCCATTTTGATGAAAAGGGGAATGATACCGGCGAGGACGAAAAATCACTAATCGCCCAAACGCGCTGTCTTTATACCCTCTCGTCGGCCCACCGGGCGGGTTACGGAAACGGGGAGCTGGCAAGAATGGCAAGACATGGCGTGGATTTCCTGCTGGAAAAAATGTGGGACAACGAGTACGGTGGTTTTTTCTGGATGCTCGATAGAAAAGGGAATGTGAAAATCGATCAGAAGATTATTTACGGCCATAGTTTTGCCATCTACTCGCTGAGTGAATATACGCTTGCCACCGGAGATAAACGGGGCATTGAATATGCTGAAAAGGTTTTCGACTTGCTCCAGAAATATTGCGTTGATTCCAGGTATGGCGGGTATTGGGAAATGTTCCGCCGCAACTGGACCCTGTGCGGGCCCGGCAGCCAGGGCGGCGACCGCAAAACCTTGGATGTGCACATGCACCTAATGGAAGCTTTTACTACACTTTATGAGGCTACCGGTCAGGATGTGCATCGACGTAAATTGCTTGAAGTGATTGATCTCCTGCTCAACCGCATCATTCATCCTGAATACAAAACCGGCATCCCGCAGTTTTACAAAGACTGGTCGGTTGCCCCACAAATTAAGTTCGACATCATCTGGGGATGGGATCGTTTTTCGGAAGAAGGACAGAAAGGCAATGCCACCGACAATACCTGCTACGGGCACAACGCAGAATTTGCCTGGCTGCTGAATCATGCCCTGGAAATCCTGAAAGAAGATGCAAAAACCTACACGGATTTGTTCCGCACCATCTACGATCACACCATTGACAGCGGAATCGATTATGAGTTTGGCGGCGTTTTCGTAGAGGGACCGCATTCAGGTGGAGTTTACGATCGCGAAAAAGAGTTTTGGCAGCAGGCCGAAGTTTTAATCGGTTTGCTTGACGCAGTCATCTTGCTTGGAGACGAAAAATACTGGGAAGCTTACAAAAATGTGCACCGTTTTGTTTTCGATAAAGTAATTAACAAGGGCGTTGGCGAATGGTATCCGCTGCTTACGAGAAGGGGCGAGCCTATCTGGACACATATGGGGCATTCCTGGAAAATAAATTACCACACCGTTCGAGCGATGGTGCAGAGTATAATTCGCTTGGATAAAATAGGGGCATAAACATAAAAAACCAAACTGATGAGGATTTCATTAAGTAGCCTTGACTGGTTAATAGGGGCTTTTGTTTTGTTGGGCAGCTTGGCAGCCGGGCTTTATATGGCTCACCGAAAAAGCGCGGGAAAAAACAGCGCCAACTTTTTCCTGGGCGGAAGAAAAATAAAATGGCCAATAATTGGTGCTTCCCTTTTTGCCACTAACATCGGCGCAGAACATCTCGTAGGGCTGTCGGGCGATTCCTATCGTTATGGTCTTTCTGCGGGTTCAGTGGAACTTACAACCGCTATCACCCTTGGGTTTGCCTGTGCCGTTTTATTTCCCTATTACATTAAAAACAAAATATTCACCATTCCTGAATTCCTGGAAATTCGCTACAATCCTAAGGCGCGTATGTTTTTTTCGGGCTTGATGTTGGTTATAAGCGTGATGACCAAGCTGGCTTTCACTCTTTTCGCGGGAGCGCTGGTGATGAACAGTCTGCTGGGTTGGAGCGTGATGAACACCGTTTTTTTTACGGCCATGATTGTGGCTATATTCACAATTATCGGTGGGTTTACAGCAGTTGCCTATACCGATGCTATTCAGACCGTCATTATAATTGTGGGCTGCTCCATCATGCTGTTTATCGGATTGGACAAGGTTGGCGGGTGGAGCGGACTTATGGAGAAAGTGCCGGAAGCAATGGTGATTGCCAAACCTGTGGAAGACCCGGTTTATCCGTTTTGGGGAATCATCGCCACGGCATTTTATGCGGGCATTTTTTACTGGGGAATCGACCAGGTGAATGTACAGCGCACCCTGGCTGCCCCTAACCTGAAGCAAGCCCGATGGGGGGCCATGTTTGCCGTTTTTTTGAAATTGTTCCCGGTGTTTATTTTTGCTTTGCCCGGTGTTATTGCTTTTGCCCTGTTCCCGGGCCTGGAGGGCGATGAGACGAAACAAACCTTTATCGTTTTGCTGAACCAGTTGTTGCCTTCGGGAATTCGCGGATTGGTACTGGCTTCGTTGGTCGCTGCATTGATCACTTCCTTAATTGCGGTTTTGAATTCGGTTTCCACCCTCGTAGTGCGCGATTTCGTAATAAAATTCAACCCCGAAATTTCTGAAAAGAAACAAGTCTTCCTTGGCCGGGTAGTTATCTTGTTTGCTGCATTGCTTGGAGTCGCTGCGGCCTGGCTGGTTTATAAAAACGAGGAAGGATTGTATAAATATTTGCAAACCATTTCGGCTTACTTAGTAATTCCCGTATTCCCGGCTATCTTCTTTGGTATTGTAAGCAAGAAGGTAACCCTAAAAGGTGCAATGGTTTCGGTGATTGCGGGCACTGTGTTGGCGACTATCTTTGTTGTTGACCAATTTTTGGGGCCGGATACCGGAAAAAGTGTGTTTCCTTTCCTGCACTACAAATACACCCTGAATTTTGGATTCCGTGGTCTATGGGCCGAAATCCTGATCACCGGAATTCTGTTTTTGGTTTCAGCATTCACCCAAAAAACAGCTCCCGGGAAGCTTGAAAAAACAACCATTAACTATTCAGGCAGTGTGGCAAAATTTTCTGGTTTAACCGACTGGCGGCTGCACCTAACCATACTTTCTGTGATTACCATTTTGCTTTATATATGGTTAAGCTGAATTTCTATCTCCACTGAATCAGTGCGCCGTTTAATGCTTCTTCCACCCGCCATTGCGATTTGTGGAAGCAGATTAGTAATTTCCGTCGTTCCACAATGCGCCCTGCAAATCGAAAGTTAATCCGTTCAGGCCGCCGGTTTGGTATAAGCTTTTAAGTACTTGCATCAGCTAACTTAGCAATTGCTTTTTTCTATTTTAAATGATATCTCCATACAGGCAATGAGCAACTTCCCTGTTAATCTAATAACCAGGTTTTCGAGTAACTATGCTCATTCGTTAAATCATAAAATTGCATTGTTGTTGTTGAAAGCACATACGATAGCAGATAATTTGGGGAAACTTGTTCCGCATTATTAGGACTCACGTTCATTTTATCAAAATTGCCATAGCAAGATTGAACAATTTGTCCTAAAAATATAATTGTTAAAATCAAACCTGTTTTTTTCATGAAAACCCATTCGCATAGAAAACTCAAGGGTAAAATATAATGCAAACCGGACAAGATTAAAGAGGTGTTTTTATCTTTTATAGTCGTAAATTGTAGTGGGTAAACTATGGGGCGTTTACCTGATTCATTAACCTAATTTTTTATAATATGAAAAAAGGAATTCTAAAAACACTTTTCTTAGGGATGCTTATCCTTTTATCAGTTGCCGCATTCGCACAAGTGAATGTGAAGGGAACTGTAAAGAGCGACACCGGTGAGTTATTACCGGGTGTATCCATTATGGTGAAGGGCACCTCTGCCGGGGTTGTTACCGATGTTGACGGTAACTTCTCTATTTCGGTGCCTGGTGCACAGTCTGTTCTGGTATTTTCTTTTGTGGGGATGAAACCTCAGGAAGTGCCGGTGAACGGAAAAACAAATCTTGATGTAACTATGGCAACCGCTACCATTGGTTTAGACGATGTAGTGGTAACTGCTTTGGGAATTTCTCGGGACAAAAAATCACTCGGCTATTCCGTTTCCAACGTGAGTGGCGAGGATATTACGCAGGCGGGAAGCGTTAATATGCTGAAGTCTTTAGATGGCAGGACCACAGGGGTGAATATTGTTAGCCTGAGCCCTGATCCCACCTCTTCGGCGCTGATCACCATCCGGGGAGCAACTTCAATTGCTGGCATAGCCAGTAAAGATCAATCCAACCGTTCGCAACCGCTTTATGTAATTGACGGAATACCGGTTGGTAGCGGGAATGTTGGAAAATTGGGGGGCGTTGACGTTGGAAACAAAATGTCGCAGCTTAACCCGAATGATATTGAAAGCGTAACGGTTTTAAAAGGTGCAAGTGCAGGAGCGCTCTACGGTTCTGAAGCTGGAAACGGGGTAATATTAATCACCACGAAAACCGGGGCCAAAGCGAAAAAAGGCATTGGCGTTGAGGTGGTTTCCTCAACAACTTTCGAGAACGCTTACAAGACTATGCCCGTTCAGAATGATTACTTTCAGGGTGAAAGGTATGACAGTGAGTACTATTCTATGGATGGTGTTTCCTCATGGGGAGCACTTGCCGGAAGTCCTGAGGCTGCAAAAAACTATACCCAATGGGATATGTTGAATCAAAAGTATTATGATGGTCCATTGGTAAAAAGAGGTGATGATGACCGTATGAAAGCATTTTTGGAAACCGGCCATACGGTAACCAACAGTGTAAGCGTAACAGGTAATTATGACAAAGGAAACTATCGGCTTTCTTTCACTAATTTGTTGAATAAAAGTGTAGTTCCTAACAACCGGAATTTACGGAACACGGTCAACTTTTCGAGTGCCTACAAGGTTACGGACAAAGTTTCTGTAACTTCCTCATTTTCCTACACTCAGGGATATACTCCAAACAAATCGGTTGTAGCGGGTCGTGACACACGTACCGGAATTGTTGAGAGCGTGTATGCAATGTCTTCCAACCTGGCACCCTTGAGCGAATTCAAGGCAGCCAACACCTGGATTGACGGTTACGAAGGGACTTACCAAAACTCACCCTGGATGAGGCAAAGAGGTAACCCTGACGATCGCCTCGACGGAGATCAGGTGCGCAGTAATAATCCCTACTATGTAACTCAGGACAATATCCGGGAGTTTGTTACGGACGAGGTATTTGCAAAAGTTGAATTGAGTTGCCAAATCATTGAACCACTTAGCTTTGTGCTTAGAACGGGCGGCGATCAATATTCAATTGATTTTGAAAAAAGAATCCCATATGACAACCGTGACAGGAGTTTTGGAGAGTTCGAGGCAACTACATCAAAAAATCAACGAATTAACACGGATGCTATCCTTACTTTCAACCAAGCGTTTGGGAAGTTTGATATCACTGCAAATGCCGGTTATAACTACCGATATACGTATGGAACAAGTTGGGGCTTTTCAGGTCAAAACCTATTGAAACCAAATGACTTCCGTTTGAATGGTTTGAACAAGCAAACTTTAAATTACTTGAATTATAGTGGTTTGGGTACCGGGCGTTACCAAAGTGTTTATGGAACCGCTTCTGTTGGGTTCGACAAAATGCTGTATCTCGATGTTACGGGTCGTAACGACTGGTCGGGCATAACCGAACAGGAAGTGCAAAAGCACTTCTACCCATCGGTTTCTTTAAGCTGGTTAATTTCTGAAACGTTTGAAATGCCCGAATGGGTGGATTTGATAAAAGTAAGAGGCGGCTGGGCACAGGTAGGCTATGGCCTGGGTGTTCAGCAAAACCGGAATACTTTTGGTTTCAAAAATTACTCCTGGAATGGTGCAAGTTTGGGCACCGTTGGGGGTGCTTTGGTTGACCCGGCTATCGAACCGGAAATCAATGAATCGTTGGAATACGGGTTGGAAGCAGTATTTTTCAAAAGTCGCTTAATGCTCGATTTCACCATGTTCACCGAGCAACACACTAATCAAATCAATACCATTCCGGTAGTTTCGTCCACCGGTTTCTCCAGCTTATTAACCAACGTGGGCACCGTGGAAGCCAAAGGCGTCGAAGGATCGGTAACGGTTGTTCCCGTATTGAATAAAGACTGGCGATGGAGTGTTTCGGCAAATATTTCAACTGCTCAGTCGGAAATTACTTATATGCACCCGAAATTTTCGTCGGCCTGGTTTGGCTATGCCGATAACTCCATGCAACGATTAGCAGTGGGTGAAAAAATTGGGAATCTGTATGCCGAAGAGGGATGGTGGAGAGTGAATGAAGGTGAGTTTGCAGGAATGAAGATGTTGAAATGGAGCTCCGGAACGCCCATCGAAAATGATGAGGCCTCAAACCGCGACTTCCTTGGAAACTGGAATCCTGATTATATAATGGGTTTGAGCACCGGCGTGAAATATAAAAATTTCAGCCTGAACATGCTAGGGAGCTTCAGGAAGGGTGGTATTTACGTTTCCGAAACCACAAAAATTCTTAGAGACGACGGTAAATCACCTTGGTCGCTTTCTGGAGATCACCATTATTGGGAAGGAGGACGTGTTGGAGCAGGTGGCCTGGCATGGCCCAATCCTGACGGCATTGAAATAGATGTAGTGAAAGCCCGGATAGAAGAAAGTTATGCCAGCTACAACGATGCAAGTTACTGGTTAGGGGTGTATGTTGACCCGCGCAGTGGTGCCGATGTGCAGGATAGAACGCTGGGAGGTAAAACCTGGAAAGATGAAAATGGAGTGGAACGCCCTTACTACATTGTGAACGGAGCAAATCCGAACGAAACATTATACAGCGATCCTTACTCGATAGTTGGAAATACCTGGGATTTCCCACAAACACGTACTTTTGACGCAACAAATTTTAAATTGAAAGAAGTTTCGTTGTCGTATATGCTTCCTGCCAAATTCACTCAAAAATTCAAATGCGAAGGTGGCGCGTTCACGGTAATCGCCCGGAACGTTTACTTCTGGACTAAAAGCGGACAGAATGAAGATCCGGAATCTGCCTTTACCGGCGCACTTGACAACCAAGGGGTAGCACGTTTTATTATGCCACAGGTTAGCTCATGGGGTTTTGAATTGAATTTGAATTTTTAGTCGGATACCTTAAAGAACAATAGATATGAAAAAAATAATAATACTCAGTATCGGTATTTTTTACCTTGTTTCATGTGGAGACATGTTGCGGATTGACGAGAAGCAAATGCTGGAGGATGTAACCTATAAAACATCTTCAAAATACCTTCTTTCCGGTTCAATCGATGGTGTAGCGGAAAAATACCAGAGCGATGGTTTCAGAGGTGACACCTACAATGCTGTCGTTCAATATTATCAACAACTGTTTTCGGTGAAATCGCAAACCTACGAGGAGTTTGCAAAGGCACCTGCCGATTGGGCAGGGGAATACAACCTGGCAAAATCGATTAGAGTTGGGATTGACCTGGCGGTTGAAGAAAATCAGCCTTTCGTACAAGGCGCACTGCTTATTCTCAAATCATTTGTATTTGCGAACATTACCGATAAATGGGGTGATGTGCCTTATTCCGAAGCTCTTGACGGAAGAGCCGGAATCTTCTTCCCAAAGTTTGATACACAGAAAGAGGTTTATGACGGATTATTGGCAGACCTGGATCAGGCAATTACAATAATTGAAGCCAATCCCGCCATAAGCGAACCTAAGTTTGACCTCTTATACGCCGGAAGTAAAGAAAAGTGGGTGAAGTTTGCCAACTCATTAAAAATCCGCTTGCTTGTCCGTTCCTACGAGGCCTATAAAAAAGCCGGAGCAGATAATGGTGCCAAGATAAATGCAATTGTCAGCAGCGGAAAATACTTCACAAGTAACGCTGATAATGCAAGCTATTCCTACCTCGGAAGTGCGAATTACAATTCGTGGCCAATGGGGTATTACAACGATAATTCGAAAAACGAATTAACCCGGCGTAAACCATCTACTACGTTAGTTGAAGCATTAAAAAGCATGGACGACCCACGTTTAGACGGCTGGATTGCACCGGCATTAATCCCATGGGCCAACGAAGCGGCTACCGTTAATGTGACCGACCGTTATGGTTATGAATATACCGTGAAAAAACAGGACGCTACCGTTGATCTCGACGGCGATGGAAAACCTGACGGGGAAGGGAATACTGACGGCTATCCGGTGGGTGATTTATATGTTGGAATGCCAGTTGGATTCGCCGAGGGGAATCCGGTTCGCTTTGGTGGTACGGTTCCGGCGGCTGGTGCCTACGACAATTATCGCACCTCAACATTTGGTGCAGTGTTCTGGGAAAACAGCCATTCACTTCTAAAAATGACCTTACTCGAAGCAAGTGAAGTAAACCTGAATCTTGCCGAAGCAGTGCAACGGAATTGGATTACGGGGAATGCTAAAACCTTTTATGATAAAGGCGTTTCGTTGAGTTTAGAACGTTGGGGAATCCCTGGAACTGAAACAGAAGCTTATTTGTCCAACCCGAAGGTGATCCTGGATGGCACAAATAATCTGGAGAAGATTGCCACCCAGAAATGGCTCGCACTATTTACGGTAGGCGTGGAGTCCTATTACGAATACAGAAGAACAAAACTGCCGTCCATTATTGGAAACGCCGTACCTACAACATTAGGGAACCCGTTCCCCGAAAGATACCGGTACCCGACTGCTGAGAAGGACAACAACACTGAAAAATATGATGAAGCAGTTGCCCGGCAGGGTGAAGATGTGCAAACCACAAAAATATGGCTGCTTAAATAGATTTCTTTCGCATAGATTAGATTTAACAGAGAGGGCAGGGTTTTTCCTTGCCCTTTTATTTTTGAGTAACCCGTTGCATGGTGCAATGGCACACTGTCTGTGTTTTATAATTACGTTCAACATGTAACAACCGTTGGGACTTGCAGGTTGCTCCTATGCTATTTATCGTTTTGGGGTATTTTTTAGATGGTCCCATTATCTACATTGATATTTTGCCCTGTTATGGAATTAGCCTTATCGGAAAGCAAGAAACAAATTGTTTCTGCAACAGAATCAACATCTACTGGTTTTTTCATTGATGTCCTTTTATAAATCCGGTTCTTTTGTTCATCTGAAAGTGTTGAACTAATTTCGGTTTCCATAAACCCTGCAACAAGGCAATTGGAACGTATTCCTCTTTCGCCCCATTCCCTTGCCGTGTTTTTTGAAAAAGCTTCTAATGCCCCTTTGGTTGAAGCATACATTGCCAAACCTTTATAACCGGTATGTACGCTAATCGAAGATATGTGTACTATGCTCCCTTGTATTCCGTGCAACAGCATTTGCCTTATGGAATATTTAGTCAATACCATTGGGGAAAATACATTTACCGAATACATATTCTCCAATGGCTTTATGCTCAAATTGGTAACAATGTCATCATAAGCCATTGCAGCATTATTGACTAACCCATCAATTTTAGTTGCCATTCCAATCCAATTTTTAAATATGGCTCTTTGAATATTTTCTGAGTCGGAAAGGTCATACCCCAACCATTTTAGTTTTTCCGGATAGTCTGAAAGCAAAGCTTCAAGCTCTGCGGTCATACTGCGGCTAATTCCATAAATAGTGGCCCCATCTTCCAAAAGGGCTTTAGTCACAGCTAAGCCTAAGCCTTTTGATACCCCTGTGATTATAATATTCATCTATTCAACTTTTTTCGTTTTACCTGTTCTTGTTTGCTTTAATTTATCTACAAATTTGATTATCCTGGGAATCTTGAATTCTTGTAATTTTCCTTGAAGATATTTCCGTATGGTTATTTCTGTCAAATCCCTATTGGTCGTAACAATTTCACAACATACAATATTTCCCATTATTGAATTTTTTTTGCCAAAAACCTTAACAGCTTTTATACCTTCAATTTCCAATATCGCATTTTCAACTTCATTTGGGTTTACTTTATAAGCCCCAACATTAATGATTTCATTTTTACGGGTTGCAAAACGAAATTTGAGTGGTTTATCCGAGATTATTTCAACCAAATCTCCGGTAGGATACCATTCTTCAATATCTAAATCAGATTTCCCCAATAGGCTCCTATGGATTAGGATTTCATTATTTTCTATTTTGACCAAATTTTGAAATTCACCCTTAAGAACAAAAATATCATCTTTAGATGCAAAAATAGTCCCTGCTTCTGTTGAAGCATAGACATTGGTTATTTTGGCGTTTGGGAAAATCGCAGAGATATTGGACATTGAATTTTTATCCAATTTTTCTCCACCTGACGTTATTCTTTTAACCGAAGCAAAATGTTTGTCGCTCACCAATAATTTATAAAAAGTAGGGGAGGCCGAAATGTGGGTGATTTGGTTATTTTCTATTTCATTTAGAACAGAATCATTTGGTATGCCAAATAGCCTAACGATTGAATTCCCATTTAAAAGTGCCTGCAAGAAAACCTGTAAACCCGCAATGTGAGTCGGATGATACGCATACCCCCAAACATCATTGGAATGGTGTTTGGAACATTTGATGAACCGTGTCAGGGAATTAAAATCATGGACCACTTTTTTAGGAAGCCCAGTTGTTCCGGAGGTAAATAGTGTGGCTTCCCAACTGGGGCTGGTTTTTTTTAGGATTTCAATTAATTCATTTTTCCCGCTAATGGTAAAGTTTGTTTTTATAGATTGAGAATAACCCTTAAAATTTGATTCCCCGGTAAGAGATATGAGCTCCTTGTTTGAGAAATCTGAGTCTAACAAGATAAGGCTTTTGCCAAAAACCATCGAGGAAACAATGTGCTTGAAAATGTGGTAAAATTGGATTGAACAACAATATGGATTGTATTCTTTTTGTGAATTAATGTCAGCAATAAGGTCAGTCCAAGTAAATATTGTATTTCTATCTTTAAAAAAAAGATTATCCATTTTCAAGATAGTTTTTTCATTATATCACCAACCGTATCCACGATTCCGTCTTCAAATATATCTACATCATATTCTGCCTCGATACGGACTGTTAGTTCTGCTAAATCCAGTGAATCAAATCCAATATCATTTCTCAAAGAATCTTTTGTCTTAATTTTCTTAATTGTTTTTCTACCCCTGTTTTGTAAAACAATATTTATTATAGCTAATAATCTCTGGTCCATAATGTGATTTTTTTTAAAATGTACCCTGTGTATTTAGACGGGACAAATATATTTCTTCCGGTTTAATTTCAGTTATAGATTTTAAAATAAACGGAATTCCTTTGGTGGTGTAAATAAAACCGATATTGCGTAATATAGTACACTCTTCTTTATTTATTTTATTGTGGTCAAAGCCCATTGACCTTATAATTTTTGCTTTTTTGTATTTAAAATGATGAACAGCCGACATTGTTATTTCTTGTTTTTGCTTTATAGACAAGTTGCCATCAAATAGAAATTGTTCAATAAAATATACCCCTTTTTGTTTCTCAGAGTATATTAAATAGGAAATTAACTCTTCCTTGGTATTTTTAAACTGCAATATATGATACTTTAATTCAGATGGATTTTCTATAATCCTCCAATTTAAAAATTGTTTATTTAAATATAAGCTATACATCTTTGAAGGGAGGAATGATAACAGAAGGCCCTCGTTTACTTCTTCAAGCGACACTTCTTCCCATCTAATTGTTTTTGTTTTTCTTCTTAACAAAATTGATCTGAAATAGGAGAAAAAGGATAACCCGAAAATCAATGTTTTCTGTTTTAACTTATTTGAAGGGTTTAAATTTTTCAAATGTCGATATGCAGCAAAAGGGCTAAAAACCATAATCCCTTGCCGTGATGAGCATTTTTTAGTAAATCCCAAGCGTTCAAAAGCCGTAATGGCATCTGTAAAACCCCAATAAAATTTAATATTGTTCGACCCGATTTCCTTTTCAATTGAATCGAGCAACTCTTTTAAAATATCCCTGTCCCTATATTTTTTAATTCCTTTTATACTTATCAGCGTATCTTCTGGTTTTATTGTTAATCCAACCTCACCATTAGGCATTTGCATAGGGATTAGTAATCCTGCCAATGTTCCGATAAGTTCATTGTTAATATCGTCAAGAGCTATAAAATATACCGAACTATTGTAGGAACTACTAAAAAATTGCCACTCAAACTCCTCCACAGTGCCACTTATAAATGGATTATGGCCTGCTAACTGTTTGTTGTTTTCGTATTTCTTTTTGTAATCATCAATTCCTTCTTTCTTTAACTGCTTTATAATTATTCCCATTATCCCTGCATTATTTTATTGAAAATATTCTCTCCACTACTTAACAAGCCACCGTTATCCTTAGAATAATCCAGTATTTTGGAATAGATATTTTTCCACCCCGTGTATTTATAATCTGAAAAATAGGTGTTATGCCAGAGCAAAGTAAAAACCCCGTTAAACTTTTCCACTTCTTTAATTAGTTCAACAACTTTTGATAAAGACTCTTCCTTACTGGCTCCCATATATTTTTTATTTGCCAGGCTTCCGTCCATTACCATAAGAGGAATTTCAACTACCGGTGATATACTGTTCTTCGCAAAATCCCATAAATAAAAGGGATAGCATGTGGCACGCCTAAAACCGATTTGCTCTGCAAAACCAAGGGTTGTATCGTATTTAATATTACAATCATCAAGCACACTGACCGATTTCTCCACGTCGAACATTAAAAAATGAAAACGGTTCCCTATTATGGGTTTCGAGTTCACCCTGGCAATGTCAGTTTGAAATTTATCGCAATTGTCGTGCGTGCCAAAACTTCCATGTACCCCTATTTCACAACCATTTTCTTTTAAGGCAACTATTGTTTCCTGAATATCTTTGCCTTGAATGCTATAATCGGCATTTTTCCAATTGCCCACTTTCCCTTTTTGGGGCAAGAAGTAAAAAGACGATGATGCCCCATATGTTTTCTCGATTTCAATAATTTCATCAAAATTAAACCAATTGTCTTTCCCAAAGAGTTTTCTCAGCAATATTTTTGGAATAGAAAAAATGTGTTTCTTTTTTAGTTCACTAAAAGAACCTTCCAACCAACAACTTTTACAAGTGTCGATATCGTGGGTTAACGAAACAGCAAAATTACTGTTTCCCCACAATTTCTTTTTTACATCCCTATTTAAAATTGTTTTGATAGATTCACTTAAAATATCAAAATAATAGTTTGCAACAGGAATCCCACTGATGTTAAGCTTTTTTACTATGCTGTCTTCATATTTAACCCTGCCAAACTCATCTTTAGCGGCGTTGGTGTATTCGTTCCACCCACTTAAAAAATAGAAAGCAGAAGCAACAATGTCATAGTTAATTATTGTTCCGTTATTGCTATGGGAGATAATATCCTTATCGTTATCTTTTTCAAAAAGAAAAGGGATTTGCTTGCCTTTCCACTCTTTCCAAACAATATCATTGATATCAATATCATCTTTTTTGCTCCAAAAATCATTATGTGCGGTTTTAGATATAGCTATTTTTGCACCTGTACTTCTACCATAATCGATTATAATGTCCTTAGTGTCATAAAACAGTTGAAAATTTTTATAAAAAAAATCAAATTGTTTATTCATAATCTCCTGGTTTTTAATATCCCACACAGCGTAACAGCATGTTCATCCCTTAAACATACTTCTATTTTATCTTTTCTTTTTGTAAACAGATCGCCAAATTAGGAATATATGTTTATCGTTATAACAATCAATCAAAAATAATCTTATTTCCTAAATATCCGTGACATTTTGCCATCGTTCCCCAGATGCAAAAGATAAAAGTCCAGATTCATATATTTTTGGTTTTCTTAATGGTGGCGAAACACCCATGCAATGAAAAATTTATTCCGAATTTGTCTTATTTTATTTGTGGTATTGATTCCGCATATTAGCCAATCTTCAACTTTTACGCTCCTCAATCCGGATGATGTAAAAAAAGATATTGTTTTGAAAGGTTCTTTGGCTGATGCAACTATCAGGTCAGTGTTCGAGGCACCCATTCAGGCCATTATGGATATAAAACACCGCGAATTATTCTTGAAAGCTGAGTATCCATTGTGGAAATTTTAAAATAATAACACACCTCGTCATCGTATGACTACTCTCCACAGTTGTGATGGTCATGCGATGAATAGAAAGAACAACCTCACTTTATTTAGAACCGATATAAAAAAACTCAACAAGATAGAACATATGTTTTCAGAAAACATAAATTCTTAAGTTTGCGGCGATTTTTACGGAAAGCCCCTGTTCGTGAACACAGTTTTACCTGAAAAGAACAGTTTAAAATGCGAGGGAAAGAATAAGGGCTCAATTAATTATTTCAAAAAACTATGATGAATGGTAAACAATTAAAGAACGTAGTACATCCATGTGCGATTCCAGGCAAACTACTTTTAGTGCTGTGTTGTCTGTCGTTATGGTTCACGAGTTGCAACGATGAAGTCTTCGTGAAGGAATTCCGGGTTTCTGCCACAGCGTTTGATATGAACGGAGAGGGCGATTCCGCTGTAATCATGGTTAACACCTCCCAATGGACAATTATGGGAGTTGAGCGAACCGCTTTTCAGGACACAAACGTAATTAGTGGCGATTTTTACAACAAAAAGGGACAAATTGTAATGACGAACGCTCCTTTTTCATATATCGAAAACGACAAATTCGGCAAAATGGTGTATTCAAGCCACGTCAATGGGCTCACAATAACAACCGGCACGGAAAAACGATTGTGCGTGTACACCAATGAAAACCTTTCCGACGCGAACTTCAACTTCACAATCTGGCTTGGAGACAACTACAAATCCATTCCGTTAGTCTTCAGTCAGAAGCCTTCTGCAGGATTTACATTCGACCATATAGAATATAACCTTGAACCTGAAAGCGGTTATACGAATTTCAAGACTCAAGAAATTATATACAATAATAATACGGGGGCTGACATAGATGTGGTGTATTACCTATTTTCCGGGGTATCTATGGAAACGGTTTTCAATAGTGACGATAAAAAAATGTTTAATTACCTGGGTGACAACTACAGAATGGTAATACCCACCGGTGTGAGAAACGACACGCTTTTATATTCCGGAACCTTGGTGCCATTCAACCGGGACGTAAACCAAACTGTAAGCGACTTGAACGATGTAACAAAACAAGTGACCCTTCCACAGGGTGAATCGATAATAAGAAAAAATATTGAGTATCTGTATTTTGAGTCTTCCTTCAAGTTGTATCTGCGGAATAATGCCACAACCAATATGAAAATCGTGACCGGCTCACTGCAATGCCAAATGCCAACAGGCAGTTATTACCTGTTCATCAACGACAGATGGATAAAATGAAAATACATTTAAATGTATCTGCTTTGATGATTTTGTCCTTGCTGATTTCAAATACGCTTGAAGCACAAAACAACGACAGCATAGCCACTCAGTCGCTTACGCATAGAATTGAGTTGAATATCAATCCGGGCTATATGTTGCAAAAGATTGACTTAGATGAGGGTGAGAATAGCGAGGCCGAAAGCCTTAATTCGTCCTTCGCCGCATCACTGAAATATGCTTTTGAGTTTGCACCCGATTCATATTTCGGCAGGTTTTATCCTCATACCTATCAAGGCATCGGCATTGCATACAACAAATTCTTCGACACTATGGAACTTGGCACGCCAATATCTTTATATTTGTTTCAGGGTTCTCGAATCGGACGAATATCGCAAACGTTGACCATTGACTACGAATGGAACTTCGGGGCAGGTTTCGGTTGGAAATACTATGATGAACAAACCAATCCCGAGAACATGGTAATAGGGTCATCGGTAAACGCATACATCAATCTGGGCTTTTACATTAACTGGCAAATGAGCAGCCAATGGTTGCTCACCGCAGGCGTTAATGCCACACACAACTCCAATGGCAACACCCGCATTCCCAATGCAGGCCTTAATCTTGCTGGCGCGCGCTTAGGTGTTACACGGCTATTTGAAACAGAAGGTAAGAAGCAGGACACGCCCAGCAATTACTGGACTAAACCTACCGATGAGCCACGCGTGGACTGCGACATTGTAATTTATGGTGCCACCCGCAGCAAAGTAATAGAAGAAAAATATTTGGTGCCAGGCTCGTTTGGCGTGGTAGGCTTTAATGTGAATCCTATGTATCGTGTAAACAGATTATTCAGGGCAGGTGCCTCGCTCGACTGCCAGTTTGATGAGAGCGCGAATATAGAAAATCATGTGGCAGGCACCAACGACGATGGGGATACCCGGTTCTACCGCCCATCCTTCAGCGAACGTGCGAGTGTGGGATTATCGTTGAGGTGTGAGTGGGTGATGCCAATCTTCTCCATCAATATCGGCATGGGGCACAATATTCTATATAAGGGCATAGGAGCGACTGGATTTTACCAGATACTGGCATTAAAAACTTATTTTACACAAAAGTTGTTCCTGCACACGGGTTATCAGCTTTCCGATTTCCATAATCCTGAAAATCTGATGATAGGATTGGGATATACTTTTTAGTAAACCAATGCATACGCCTAAGCAATAACGTCTTCATCGGCATAATGCTGTGGATTACATTTGCCCGAAAGCCTCACGCGAAATTAAAATATGTTGATTTAAGGTGTAAAACCGTCTGCTCGAATTATGGAGAAATTACATGCAAATTACATGCAAATAAAAAGGGGTTATAACTTTTTGTCGTTGTAACCTCTTGATATTCAGTAGCGAGAGGCGGGCATGATCCGCCGACCTCGTGATTATGAATCACGCGCTCTAACCAGCTGAGCTACCTCGCCATTATTTCAATTTATCCGAGGTGTTATCAACTGCCGACCTTCCCGATTTGCATCGGGACGCTCTAATCCCGAATTCTCGGGAAGCTACCTCGCCATTATTCCAATTTTTTCGAGGGGCAAATATAGTATTTATTTTTATTTCGCTTCGCTTTTCAAGCAAAAAATAGAATCTTCTAAAATCAATGATTCTATGTTAGTTGCATGTTACGAACGGTTTAATTATATTGCTCAAAAATCGAATCTATGGCTAACAAGACCAGAATGCAACTCGAATATGTGATTAACTGTTCCCCGAGAGTTCTCTATAACAGGCTCAGTACCGCTTCGGGGCTGACCGAATGGTTTGCTGAAGATGTTCACGTGAAAGGAAAGAACTACACGTTTATTTGGAGCCATAGTGAAGAAGCTGCAATAATGACACTCAAAAAGGAAAATAGGTTGGTGCGCTTTTCGTGGGTCGATGAGGAGGATTTGTACTTTGAATTTAGAATTTCGCAGGATGAACTCACCGGCGATGTTTCATTGATTGTTGTTGATTTTGCAGAAGAAGACGAAGTTGAAGAAACGAAAGGGCTCTGGGATACCCAAATCTCCGACTTGAAACACGTGTTGGGTGCGTTATAACCCTTTGGTTTCGTGCTACTACCTCAATTTAATCTTATCCATTGTTTGAGTTACCCGGTTTTTACCTTGTCTGTCACCAAAATAACTTAGTTTTGCAAAAGTTTCTAAATCGGAGAAGTTAACATGAAGCGCTTGCACTGGTATGTTATTAAGTCATTTTTGGGGCCATTTTTTATGACCTTCTTTATTACCGTATTTGTTCTTCTCCTGCAATTCCTCTGGAAATATGTTGATGATCTGGTAGGTAAGGGGCTCGAAATAAGCGTTCTCGGCGAAATGCTGTTCTACGCATCATTTGGCTTGTTGCCCCTGGCGTTTCCGTTGGCCATGCTGCTGGCATCGATAATGACCTTCGGTTCATTTGGCGAAAACTATGAATTGGTAGCCATGAAATCATCGGGAATTTCTCTTTTTAGAATTATGAAACCTCTTATGTTCATTGCGGTTTTGTTAACCGTTGTCGCATTCTACTTCTCAAATAACATTTTGCCGCACACCAACTTGAAGTTTACCACGCTAATGGTGAGTGTGAAACAACAACGCCCTGAAATGGTGCTGCAGGAAGGTGTTTTTACCAACGGTATTGACGGATATAACATTAAAATAGGGCGCAAGGATCCGAAAACCAATATGTTGTACGACTTACTGATTTACGACCACACCCAAAACAAAACGAACGAAAGCGTAACAGTTGCTGACTCGGGTTATCTGCGGATTACCGAGGATAAAAAATACATGGTGCTTAATTTATATAGCGGAGTGAACTATTCGGAAGAACGGCCGCAGGACCGCAGCAAAATTAACAACCGTCCCTTCCGCCGCGATAAGTTCGATGAACAAACCATCCGTGTTAAGGTAATGAATTTTGATTTCAACCGCCGCGACGAAGGGGTATTTCGCAATATGTCACGAATGTTGAACCTTCGGGAATTGAACTTACAGGAAGATACGCTCATCGACAAGTATTACGGGCACCTTCGCAACTATATGCTACAGCTTAACATCAATCCGATATTGTCTCAGCGAACATTTAATTTAAGCTTGCAAAACGACAGTTTAAAACGTCCGATGACCGTTGAACACGATTCGGTTTTTAATTTCGACAGCTATTTTTCCGGTATCGACAAATGGGTGCAAGCCCGCATAGCCCAGTCGGCACTCGATAATGCACGCAACAACATGCAGAATGTGAATCTTTATGAAGCGCAGCTTTACGAACGAAAGAAGAACATCAACAAATTCGGAATGGAAATGCACCGTAAATTCACGCTTTCCCTTGCGGTGCTGATATTCTTTTTTATCGGTGCACCTCTTGGCGCGATCATTCGGAAAGGAGGGCTGGGAATGCCCGTTGTGGTTTCCATACTTTTGTTTATTGCCTATTATATCGTTTCGATGACGGGCGAAAAATCGGCACGCGAAGATGTATGGCAAATGTTCACCGGCATGTGGTTCTCAACATTTGTGTTTTTGCCCATCGGCGTCTGGTTATCCTACAAAGCGGCAAACGACGCAGCAATTATGTCGTCCGAAACCTATGTTAAGTTCTTCTCTAAAATCGGGTTAGGGAAATTATTCAGAAAAAAAGACAAACAAAAATATTAAGTTGTTCTAACCGCCATTCATTAAATAAATGCTATGAAAATTCTACAGGTAACAAATAAAATCCCATATCCGGCAAAAGATGGCGGTGCTATTGCCTGTATGAATTTAACCCGGGGATTTTCGCTATTGGGCCATAAGGTGGTCATCCTTTCCATGAATACTTTGAAACATCATGTTTCGCTGAACGAAATTCCCGAAACAATAAAAGACTTGGCTGAGTTCAGACTGGTTGACGTTCCGGCCAAAATTTCGCCTGCAATGGCCTTGCTGAATTTACTTTTCTCGAATCAGCCTTACAATGCTGTACGCTTTATTTCCAATAAATTTTCTGAAGAACTGAAAGGAATATTGCAGAATGAAAAATTTGACGTGATTCAACTCGAAGGGTTGTATGTATGTCCATATATTCCGCTAATCAGGGAATATTCGTCGGCAAAAATTGTTTACCGGGCACACAACATCGAACACGAAATTTGGAACCGGACTGCGGCTCTGGCTTGCGGACTGGAAAAATGGTATTTGAAAAACCTAACAAAAAGGATTAAAAGATTTGAAACCAGAATGTTGAACCAATACGACTTGTTGGTCCCTATTACCGGACGCGACGGCGATATGCTGAACAAGATGGGAAATACAAAGCCATTTCATGTTTCTCAAACAGGAATCGATTCAACACAATTAATCCCCAATTCAAAAAAACTTGAATTTCCGTCGCTTTTCCATATCGGTTCGCTGGAATGGAGCCCCAACCAGGAGGGCTTGATTTGGTTCCTTGAAAATTGTTGGACCCAAATCCACGAAAGATATCCCGATCTGAAATTTTATATTGCCGGACGTAACGCGCCGCTTTGGTTCCAGAAAAAGCTGGCCATGCCCAATGTGGTTTTTATGGGCGAAGTAGCCGATGCCTATGATTTTATGAACTCGAAGGCAATTATGGTCGTGCCACTCCATTCGGGAAGTGGAATGCGAATTAAAATTATTGAAGGCATGGCCCTCGGGAAACCCATTGTTACAACGGCTATTGGTACCGAAGGGATTTCCACGGTGTCGGGAAAAAACATTATTATTGCCGAGAGTGCCGAAGCTTTTATAAGTGCGATTTCGGAATTGATCGAAAACTGCAAATACTTTGATTCCATTGGTCGGAATGCGATTGAATACATTCACGAAAAGTTCGACAACCTTACTTCGGCCGGTGCATTACTTGAGTTCTATAAAAAGCATATATAATGATCGTTCTGTTCTGGATATTGCTGTTCATACTTTTTTATACCTACGTGGGCTATGCATTATTGCTCTGGGTGATATTAAAATTGAAGAAATGGTTTTATCCCCGTCGTTTTTTCCAGCCCGATTTATCCTTCGAACCGGACGTTTGCCTGTTTGTAACGGCTTTTAACGAGAAAGATTACGTTCGGCAAAAAGTTGAAAACTCGTTCTCGCTGGATTATCCGAAAGAAAAAATACAGTATTTATGGATTACCGACGGCTCCGACGATGGAACACCGGAATTGTTAAGAACCTACGAAAATCTTGAAGTCCATCATCTGCCCGAACGGCGCGGAAAAATGCACGCTATGAACCGCGGTGTGAAATTCGTAAAAGCCCCAATCATTATTTTTTCCGATACCAATACTGCTTTGGGCCAACAATCCATTCGCGAAATTGTGGCAAAATTCAGCAACCCAATAACCGGCTGCGTTGCCGGCGAAAAGCGTATTGTTGAAAAAAACAGGGATGCGGCTGCGGGCGCGGGTGAAGGCTTGTACTGGAAACTGGAATCACGCATTAAAAACATGGATGCCGAACTGAACAGTGCGGTGGGGGCGGTGGGCGAATTGTTTGCCATTCGCACCGAACTTTTTGAAGAGGTAGAAACGGACACCTTGCTCGATGATTTTATAATTTCATTGCGAATAGCCAAAAAAGGCTACCACATTGCCTATACACCGAATGCTTATGCCGAAGAAACCGCCTCGATCAACGTGAAAGAAGAACTAAAGCGAAAAATAAGGATTGCTGCCGGTGGTGTCCAAACCATTTTTAGGTTGAAAGCTCTTTTGAATCCGTTCCGCTATGGGGTGTTGACCTGGCAATATATATCGCACAAAGTATTGCGGTGGACGCTGGCGCCAATTTCCCTGTTTGCTTTTCTTGTGGTGAACCTGTTGATTGTTTGGCAACAAAACAGTTGGACGCAGCCAGATTTTTATACCTGGTTTTTCTACCTTCAGTTAGTTTGTTATTTGCTGGCGGCCGTTGGTTGGTATTTTGAGAATAAAAAACTGCGCTTTAAAGTGCTGTTTGTACCTTATTATTTTGTTACCATAAATTATGCTTCCATCCGCGGCATATTCCGTTATTTTAAAGGAAAGCAATCCGTAAACTGGGAAAAATCGAAAAGGGCTTAGGGCAGAAATTCTCAAATCGGACAAGAATTATCGGAAATTAATTTGATCTATCGGAGATAACCATCAACATCTCACCTCTCACCTTTCTTGGAGAGTCAGAAGGGGCAGTCTTCCTACTTCCAACTTTTATTGTAATTTTGCATTTGATTTAAAAAATACAAAATGAGTCATATAAAATTAGATACTATCCCCGAAGCAATAGAGGCCATCCGAAATGGTGAACTGGTTATTGTTGTTGACGATGAGGACCGCGAAAATGAAGGGGATTTCATTGTTGCCTCCGAAAAAATTTCCCCCGAAATCATCAATTTTATGACACTCCATGGCCGTGGGTTGATTTGTATCGCTTTAACCGAACAGCGTTGCGAAGAATTAAACCTCGATTTGATGGTTGGGAAAAATACCTCCTCGCACGAAACTCAATTCACAGTTTCAGTAGATGCAATTCATCCGGATGTGACGACCGGTATTTCTGCACAAGACCGCGCCATCACCATTCAAATGTTGGTGGACAAAAATACCCGACCATATAATTTAGGCCGTCCCGGACATATTTTTCCCTTAAAGGCGAAGGAACGCGGCGTTTTGCGCCGCAGCGGCCACACCGAGGCAGCCGTGGATTTGGCTCGTCTTGCCGGCCTATTCCCGTCGGGCGTGTTGGTAGAGATTATGAACGACGACGGAACCATGGCCCGCTTACCGCAACTGACCAAGCTCGCTAAAAAGTTCAACCTCAAACTGGTGTCTATCAAGGATTTGATTTCGTACCTCTACCAAGGTGAAACTTTGATAGAACGGGGAGAAGAGGTTTGGTTGCCCACCTATTATGGAGAATTCAAAATCGTACCCTTCCGACAAAAGTCGAACGGTGTTGAGCACATTGCGTTGATAAAAGGAACCTGGGAACCCGATGAACCAATCCTTACCCGTGTTCATTCGTCGTGCATGACGGGCGATATCTTCGGTTCGTTACGCTGCGAATGTGGCGACCAGCTTCATAAAGCCATGAAAATGATCGAAAAAGAAGGAAAAGGAGTTATTGTTTACATGATGCAAGAGGGCAGAGGCATTGGATTGTTAAACAAAATTGCTGCTTACAAACTTCAGGATCAGGGGCTTGATACCATTGAGGCAAATGTTCACCTTGGCTTTAAAGCCGACGAACGCGACTATGGCGTGGGTGCACAGATACTGCGTGACTTAGGGGTTACCAAAATGAAACTGCTCACCAACAACCCGGTTAAAAGGGTGGGGCTGGAAGGCTTCGGTTTGGAAGTAGCCGAAATTTTGCCCGTAGAAATTGAACCGAACAAGCACAATAAAAAATACCTGAAAACAAAACGCGACAGGATGGGGCATCACCTCACCAATTTCAATTACGACAAGTAAACGGTAAACAGTGAACGGTGAACGGTAAACGGTAAACGGTGAACGGTGAACAAGCAACCAGCAACCAGCAACAAGCAACCAGCAACCAGCAACGAGCAACCAGTAACAAGCAACCAGCAACCAGTAACAAGCAACCAGCAACCAGCAACCAGCAACCAGCAACAAGCAACCAGCAACAAATCATCACTTCCCCATCATCCCAGCGGCAAAATCCATAACACACATGGTGTTGTACTTAGGGTGAGAACCACAAGCCACGCCTACGAATTTTAAATCCGGATTCAGCAGAGTAATCCGGTGGCCACGGCTTTTTACACCGTCATCGATTAATAAAAATACTATTACCTGGCGTGCCGAAGTATTTCCGTAGGCAATGTTTTCGGCTATTTGTTTTTGCCACTGCCCATGCCGCTCTATCCGGGTACGTAAATTAGAATTGTCGCTGCCGCTGTGCCCGGTTTTTCCTGATCTCGATTGATCCTTTTGGTGATCGCTCGCCGCTTTATATAGTTCAAGGTTAGGGAGCACAAGGGGTTTTGCCGTCTCTTTGCTCAAAACTTTTACACATTCGTGCAGTGCAGCTACACCTTCTTGCGTTCGAATGGCGAGCCGATCTCCCGGATAATGCAAAAGTCGTTTATCATAATGCTTGGCAACGGGCACAATATAATCCTGTGCATACCTTGCCGGGTTGGAGCGAAAGAGGTTAATTTCATAAATAATTTCTTTTTCGAGCGGGGAGAGGTAACCCACCTTTGCGGCTGTATTTAGTTTTTTCGGTATTGTTTCAGGAGCATTGCTAAAAGCCGCTATAGAGAAAATAATAAAACAGAATACGCCTAAAAATCTCATTTGTATTTTTCAATTGAGTACAACCTTCGGTTTTCATATTCCCGGAAGGTTTCAAAATTTATTATCAAAAGCATAACGTAACCGTGATGGTTTTATTGGCTCAGTTTGCAGTTTTAGAATAATTGCTTTGCCTCCAAATTGAACATCTTAGACTTCATCCTCGGTTGATTCTATGTTTTGTTAAATAATTCTTAACCTACACAATATGCTTATAAACAGTATTATAACAAAAAGATGAGTGCGAATGTTATATAAATCGACTTATTACTGATTAATTGGTTCGTAAATTTGTGAACTAAAAAAACCCTCGTATCTTTGCCGCCCATATAAAAGAAGAAACATGGACTCAACGGAGAAAATTAGAAAACAAAAAGAGCTGGTTGAAGAGCTTGGCCGCTATTTCGACAAGGAAGGATTGCAACCCATCGTAGGCCGTATTTTGAGTTTGCTCATGGTTATGGACAAAGAGCTATACACCTTCGAGGAAATTGTGGAAGAGCTTAGCATCAGCAAAAGTTCAGCAAGCAATGCGCTCAAAAATCTCGAAATCAGGGGCGACATAGAATACTTGACCTTGCCGGGCGATCGTAAAAGATATTTCCGGTACCGGAGGCGTAATTTGTTATCCGTAATTGAGGCTTTTCAACAGAAAATAGGAGAATTTAAAAGCATTGCAGACCATATTCTAAAATTGAAGGAAGACAAGAATTCTGCTAACAGCCTGTATCTGAAACAGTGGTTAAAAATGATAGAGTATTTTTCTGACAGGCTGAATGCTTCCAAATCGGATTTCTTAAAAATGAGTGAGTCGAACGAGGAAGAAAATAATAATTTATGAAACGAGTCCCGAGCACTCGGGACGAGTTACATATGATACTTTTGAAAACAAACAATTTTAATCATATGAAATACAAAGTAATGATTGCTGCTGTTTTTCTAATAACAGGGCTAACACTTTCCGCTCAGGAACCACAGGTTTCCCTGAGTTTGCAGCAAGCTCAAGATTATGCCGTGCAGCACAACAAAACCTTGCAAAATGCAAAAAACGATGTGCTGATTGCCGAAGAACAATTCAAGAATGCCCGCGGTGCTGGTTTGCCACAAGCGAACGCACAGATGGATTATATGACTAATTTTAATTATGCGTTTTCTTTTGGAATGCCCGGAGGTGACGCAACACCACCCAATATAGACTATTCTAAATTGGATGAAGGCGATTATGAATTATTGAAATTCTTAAATGAGTCAATGGGCGGTGGCGAGACATCCAAAATTGTGATGCAGGACCAGTTGAATGCTAATATCCAGATTTCGCAACTTATTTTTAGCGGACAATATTGGATTGGCTTAGAAACGGCAAAGATAGGACGTCAGATGGCCGAGAAAAACATACAACTCACCGAATTGGACGTGCGCGAAAACGTAATTAACTCTTACTACATGATTCTGGTGGCCGGTAACCTGCTGAAAATCATACAGGAAAACGAATCCAATTTAAAAGAGGTGCAACAACATACCGAAAACATGTATAAAGTTGGTTTGTCCGAAAAAACCGATGTGGATCAAATTGGAATTAACCTGTCGCAAATCATCAATTCAAAAAAGTCGATGGAGCGAAACTTACAGCTTAATTACACCATGCTGAAATTTTGGCTGGGTATCGCACCGGGTTCTGAAGTCAAACTGACTGAAACCTTAGATGAACTTTTAAACCAGGTGGAACGCAAAAGTTTGATGGCTACCCAAATGGATTTAACGAACAATCCTACCTATCAAATCATGCTTTCGCAGGAAGACATGGGCGAAAAAAACATCGACATGACCAAATGGGCTTTTGCCCCCACTGTTAGCGGGTTTTATAGCTATACCGAGAAGATTCTAAAAACGGCTTTCGACTTAAGCCCCAAAAATATGGCAGGCATAAACATGAGTATCCCCATTTATGGCGGCGGATCGAAAAAAGCACAAGTCAGCATGGCAAAAATAGAATTGGACAAAATACAGCGCAGCAAAATCTTGCTCGAAGAACAACTCGTTCTGCAAGAGCGGCAGTTGACTTTCGAAAAGAACAATGCTTTTGAAAATTACATGACACAAAAGGAAAATGTAAAAGTAGCTGCACGTGTTTACCAAAGCATTAACAACAAATACAAACAAGGCCAATTATCGAGCCTTGATCTCACCCAGGCCAACTCCAATTATCTTCAGGCCGAAAACAACTATACCACCTCGATACTCCAGCTCTTACAGTCGGAACTGCAGTTGGATAAACTTTACAATAATTTTTAAAACAACAACACAGAAAACATGAACGCAAAATTATCACACACAATTTTTGTTGTGGCACTGGCACTAACTGTTGCATCATGCAACAAAGCTAAAAATGCCAAATCAGACGGGGAGCTAAACGGGGAAGCAGAGAGGGTTTATCCTGTGGTTGTGCAGAAAATTGAAAAGCAGGAGATAGTGCGTACGCTGGATTATACGGCCAACTTAATCCCTTTCACCGAAATTCATCTGGCACCATCATCGCCGGGGCGGATCTCCAAAATCAACGTTCAGGTGGGAAGTAGAATTTCCAAAGGCCAGGTTTTAGTTGAAATGGACAAAACGCAGCTTACACAAGCGAAAACGCAATTGGAAAATGCCCGTTACAATTTCATGCAAATAGACACGCTGTACCGCATGGGTAGCATTGCCGAACAGCAATACGAAAACATGAAAACGCAATACGAATTGGCAAAATCGAATGTGGAATATCTAAATGAAAATACCACGCTGGAGTCGCCGATCAATGGTATTGTGACGGGTAAATATTTCGAAAATGGCGAAATTTATTCCGGGGCGCCAAATACCCCAGCCGGAAAAGCAGCCATACTTTCGCTGATGCAAATCAACCCGTTAAAAGCGGTGGTGAACATTTCGCAAACCTATTTCCCTGATGTGAAACAAGGAATGGAAACCCGGGTTACTACGGATATTTATCCCGAAAGACTGTTCCAGGGAAAAGTGTATAAAGTATATCCCACCATCAACACAAGCACCCGCACGTTTTTAACCGAAGTGGAAGTAAAGAACAACGACGAAAGTTTACGCCCGGGGATGTTCACCAACATTCGTATCGATCTTCATTCCGAAGAGATTTTGGTGGTACCTTCCATTGCGGTGTTAAAACAAGAGGGCACCAACAACCGCTACCTGTTTGTAAATGAAAGCGGAAAAGCACGTCAGATCCTGGTGACGATTGGAAAGCGCATTGACGATAAACTTGAAATCGTTGCCAATGGCATTAATGAGGGCGACGAAATAGTTGTAAAAGGGCAAGCAAATTTGCTCAACGGTTCGCCAATCAAAATTGCCAACCAATAATCTGTTTTCCAAAACACAAAAATGAATTGTTATGAGTATTTATGAAAGTGCTGTAAAAAAGCCAGTTACTACTATAATGGTATTTGTGGCGGTAGTTGTGTTCGGGGTTTATTCCTTGATCAATTTGCCGATCGATATGTTCCCCGAAATCGAATTTCCTGCTATTACCGTTTTCACCACCTATCCGGGAGCTAATGCTTCCGACATCGAAACCAATATTTCGAAACCCATTGAGGATGCCCTGAACACGGTGGACGATCTGAAAACCATTACATCGAGCTCACAAGACAATATATCGGTGGTGAACCTTGAATTTGAATATGAAACTGACCTCAGCGAGGCGGCCAATGACATTCGCGACGCTCTTTCCCTTCTGGAGAAATCTTTGCCCGATGCAGCTGACAAACCCACCATTTTTAAGTTCAGCTCCAGTATGATTCCCATATTGATGTACGCCATCACTGCGGAGGAGAGTTATGAGGGTATCGCAAAAATGTTAGATGAAAAAATTGTTAACCCGCTCAACCGTATCGAAGGTATCGGCTCTATTTCGTTGATAGGTACTCCAATCCGGCAAATTAAGGTGGAAATTGATCCGCGCCGCTTAGAGGCGTACAACATGACCATCGAGCAAATTGGTGGCGTTATAAAAGCCGAAAACCTGAACATGCCAAGTGGTAATATTAAAATGGGCGAAATGAGTTACCCATTGCGTGTGGAAGGTGAATTTGCTTCGAGCGACCATGTGAAGGATATCGTGCTGGGCAATTTCAACGGACAGGCAATTTATTTGAAGGATGTGGCCACAGTCAGCGATTCGATCAAAGAAATGAGCATAGACGAAAGATTGAACGGGAAGCAGGGCGTCCGGATGATGGTGATGAAACAATCGGGCGCGAACACGGTAAAAATTGCCCGTGAAGTATCAAAGCAAATTGAAGCGCTCCAATCATCCCTCCCTTCGGATGTAGAGATTCTAACCATTTTTGACACCAGCGAATTCATTAAAGGGTCCATCAACAACCTAACTCAAACATTAATGTATGCGTTGTTTTTTGTGGTTTTGGTCGTATTCTTTTTCTTAGGGCGCTGGAGGGCAACGTTCATCATTGTGCTCACCATTCCTATTTCGCTTGTTGTGTCGTTCATTTTCCTATACGTCACCGGCAGTTCCATCAACATCATTTCACTCTCGGCACTTTCCATTGCCATTGGTATGGTGGTTGACGACGCCATTGTGGTGTTGGAGAACATTGCCAAGCACATCGACCGCGGCAGCAGCCCGCGCGAAGCAGCCATTTATGCCACTAACGAAGTTTGGTTGGCGGTAATTGTGACCACGCTCACTGTGGTAGCGGTTTTCTTCCCCATGACTTTGATTACCGGTATGACCGGCGTTTTATTTCGTGAACTGGGCTGGATTGTTACCATTACGGTAATCACTTCCACCGTGGCGGCAATTACACTCACTCCAATGTTGAGTTCTAAACTGCTTCGTTTACAAAGCAAAGCTCTTAAACCGAAGCGTTTTAGCTATGATAATATGGTGTTGCCCATGCTGGACAAACTCGATAATTTTTACGGTAGAACCCTAAAATGGAGCTTAAAACACAAAACGATAATAACTGTCGTTTCGTTCGCAATCTTTTTCGGCACTTTGTTTATGGGTACACTGTTGGGTACTGAATTTATGCCTCAGTCTGACGAAGGACAAATTAGTGTTGCAGTTGAATTGCAGTCGGGTACCCGTGTGGAAAATACCGCAGAGCTGGCCCGAAAAATTGAAAAGGTTTTGGAAAAATACCCGGATATTGAAATGGTGTCATCTTCTGCCGGAAGTGATGATGAAGGAGGAATGGCTGCCATTTTCCAGGCAACCGGTTCCAACCTCATCAACATGACCATTAAGCTGGCCGACCTGAAAGATCGTGATAAATCCGTTTGGGACATTGCCGAGGAAATCAGGAACGACATTGCCGGGTTCCCCGAAATCACCGACCTCAATATTTCTACAGGTGGCGGTGGTATGGGAGGTAATACCGTTGATGTTGAAATTTATGGCTACGACTTGGAGAGAACGACCTTTCTTGCCAACGAATTGGCCGATAAATTTGAAAAAATTGATGGTGCACGCGATATAAAAATCAGCCGCGAAAAAGCAAAGCCCGAACTTCGCATTGAACTCAACCGTGAAAAAATGGCTTCGGTAGGGTTGAATACTGCTCCTGTTGCTACTGCTTTGTACAACCGCGTTGCCGGATTGATTTCTACCCAGTTCAGGGAGGATGGGGACGAGTATGATGTTGTGGTTCGATTCAAAGAAGAATACCGAAATTCTATTTCCGACATTGAGAATATTGCACTACAAACCAACACAGGAGAAATGGTGCGCTTGGGCGAAATCGGCGAAGTAAAAGAATACTGGGCGCCACCAAACATTGAACGCAAGCGCCGCGAGCGCATTGTGACCGTATCGGTAACACCCTACAAAGTTTCGCTGGGAGAAATGGCCGGTCGCATTCAAAAGGAAATCAACGATGCCGAAATTCCGAGAGAAATGCTTATCGACGTGGGCGGAGCCTATGAAGACCAACAGGAAGGGTTTATGGATTTGGCCTTGCTGCTTGTGTTGAGTTTGGTTTTGGTTTACATAGTGATGGCTTCTCAGTTTGAGTCTTTTAAAATGCCGCTCATCATCATGTTCTCCATTCCGTTTGCCTTTACGGGTGTGATTCTGGCACTCTACTTCACCAACACAACCTTAAGTATTATTGCCGCTTTGGGTGCAATTATGCTGGTGGGGATTGTGGTGAAAAACGCCATTGTTCTGGTCGATTTCATTAACCTGATGCGCGACCGTGGCTACGATCTGGATGAAGCCATTGTAATTTCCGGAAAATCGAGGTTGCGCCCGGTATTGATGACAGCTTTGACGACTATCCTGGGGATGATGCCGCTGGCGCTTAGTAGAGGCGAAGGTTCCGAGATTTGGAGCCCCATGGGGATTGCGGTAATTGGAGGGTTGATTTTCTCCACCGTCATCACCATGATTATTGTACCGGTTATTTATCGTGTTTTTGCTCAAAAAGGTGAGCGCAACAAACGCAAAAACCTCGAAAGTCAATTTGATTTTATGGATTGAAGCGGGAAGCTCGAAGTCGGAAGTCGGAAGACTGAAGTCTTGATACTTCTTGTCTTGATTCTCGATTCTTTTTATCTCAATACTCAATACTCAATACTTTTTATCTCAATACTCAATACGAATTACAAATACTAAAAAAATGAAATCAGTTTTAATCATATACAATCAGGCGCATACCGAGAAAGTGGATTTTATGCTGGACCGCCTGAAAATTACAGGGTTCACAAAATGGAACCAGGTTTTTGGCCGCGGCACTGTTAGTGGCGAACCTCGAATGGGAACACACACCTGGCCCGAAAGCAACTCGGCAACGTTGGCCGTGGTGGAAGATGACCAGGTGGAAACCTTGCTGCAAACCATAAAAAAGTTAGATGTCATTAACGAAGAAGTTGGCATCCGTGCTTTTGTTTGGAACATTGAGCAAAGCGTGTAGTCACTAAGTGGGAATTGGGAAGCGGGAAGCGGGAAGTTCACCTCTCACCTCTCACCTCTCACCTCTTTTCTTATCTTGCTACTCACTACTAAAAATCTCAATACTCAAAAAAATGTACACTTATCAATATCCACGCGCTGCACTCACGACTGATGCCATCGTTTTTGTGAAGGAAAGTGAAGAAACATTTGTGCTGCTCATTCAGCGTGGGCACGAACCGTTTTTAAACCAATGGGCGTTACCCGGTGGCTTCATCGAAATGGATGAAACGCTGGAATCTGCCTGCATCCGCGAACTGTGCGAAGAAACCGGCCTGGCGGTGGAGCAAATGAAGCAATTTAAAGTGTATGATGCCATCGACCGCGACCCGCGCCACCGAACCATTTCGGTAGTATATTATGCCGGATTGCCGGAACAATTGCCCATAAAAGCGGGTGACGATGCGGCAAATGCCCAATGGTTCCCTATCGGTAATTTACCCCAACTGGCATTCGACCATGAATTAATTTTAAAGGATTTTTTTAGCTTGAAATCATGAACCTGCTCCGAAAACTATATTTTAACACAAAGGCACGAAGTCGGAAGCGCGAAGCCGGAAGCGCGAAGTCGGAAGCGAGATACACACAGTCTTGATACTTCTTATCTTGCTACTTGCTACTTCTTATCTTGCTACTTGATACTTCTTATCCACTTGCAGAAATTTGTTTTTGATGCAGCGCAGAAGCTCTAAATCCAGATTTTCAGAATAAATGCGGGCTACATCGTTAAGCTCAGAGCCGAAGATGATACATGCCTTAACCGCGTCGAAAAGTTGGCAATTGCTGTTGTACCTGAATTCTGCCATGAATTCATTAAAATCATCCTGATCGATTAGAGTGGGAAGCACAACGTAACCTTTGTCCGTTTCAACTCTGTCCAAATAAATTCCTTCTTCCACTTCCTGCAAAACAAAACTTTTGTTGGTACGGACAATCGCTTCTTTTGCCGGCTGAAATTTTTTGGAAAACTGAACGCCTTGCTTTGCAAAACATTCCTGCAATTGTTTTAGACGATCATAGGCAGGAAAATTTTTTATGCGGATGGCTGCCACTTGTTTGAGCGGGAAGCTTAAAACCGAAGTTGCCACGTTTACGCCTTTCATAAAACATTTATCAATTCGTTGCGAAAACCACAAGATTTCTTCCAACGAATAGAATGGCTCGGTAAACAGGAACAAAGAATTTGGTTTTGCCACTTCCGGCCTGTTCCCATAATAGTGCGCATAAGGCAGGTTCGCTTCAACAACCGTAGTGTTTGGTAAAATGTTAGTGGCGATGGGTGCGATAGATTCTTTCTTCACGATAGACCCGCAAACGTGAATGATGTTTTTTGTTTCCATGATGAATTGATTTTTTGATTTTATTTGAAAGCCAACCTTTAACGCTCTGAGGGGTTGTCTTTTTAATGAGTTATACTAATTTTAGCGGTGTTTGTTACTTTATGGTGTGCTTATTCCACCTTCTGAAACCTGCGAATTTTTTAACGTGCTGTTTCATTTGCCCGGCAAAGCATTTTTCAATTTCAGACAAAAAAATCTTTTCTTTGCAACAAATTATTTAAAATGACAAAAAAGCGTGTGAATGTGGTTACAATGGGTTGCTCAAAAAACCTGGTCGATTCGGAGGTTTTGCTCAACCAGTTGGAGAGGGGAAAGTTTGAGGTGATGCACGATTCGAACGAAACCGGTTTTGATGCGGTCTTCATCAATACTTGTGGTTTTATACACGATGCCAAACAAGAATCTATCGACATGATTTTAGATTATGCCGAAGCAAAAAAACGGGGCGAAATCAACAAACTGTTTGTGATGGGCTGTCTTTCGGAACGTTACCAAAACGATTTGGAAACAGAAATCCCTGAGGTGGACAAATATTTCGGAAAGTTCGATATGAAAGCGATGGTAGATGAGCTAAAGGTGACTTACCAACCTGAATACATTTACGAACGGAAGATTACCACGCCCTCCCATTTTGCCTACCTTAAAATTTCGGAAGGATGCAACCGTTCGTGTTCGTTTTGTGCTATTCCGAAAATGACCGGCAAACACAACTCGCGAACCATCGAGAGTTTGGTGAAAGAAACCCGCTACCTCGCCAAAAAGGGAGTAAAAGAACTGCTCATTATCGCCCAGGATTTATCGTACTACGGGATCGATATTTATGGGAAAAACCGTTTGGCAGAATTGATCACCGAGGTTTCGAAGGTGGATGGCATTGAATGGGTTCGCTTGCATTATTTGTACCCCACTAAATTCCCGATGGACATTTTACCCGTGATGCGTGAAAACCCGAAAGTTTGTAAATACTTGGATATGCCTTTGCAGCACATTGCAAACCCGGTGTTGAAAAACATGTTGCGCCACGTTACCCGCGAAGAAACCGAAACTTTGATTCAGAAAATAAAAGAGGAAGTTCCCGGGGTGATAATACGCACCACGATGCTTGTGGGTTTCCCCGGCGAAACAGAAGCCGATTTTCAGGAGTTGAAAGACTTTGTGCGAACTATGAAATTTGAACGGCTCGGGGTTTTTCCTTATTCCGAAGAAGATGGAACTTATGCTGCACAAAAGTTTGACGACACGGTACCCGCCGATGTTAAACAAGCCCGTGCAGATGAAATCATGGAAATTCAGCAGCAGGTTTCCGCCGGTCTCAACCGCCAGAAAATTGGCGAAGTTTTTAAAGTAATTATCGACCGTAAAGAAGACGGTTTTTTTATCGGACGTACCCAGTTCGATTCACCTGAAGTAGATGGTGAAGTACTAATTACTTCCGAAATCGAATTGCAAAAAGGCACTTTCGTGGATGTTGTGATTACCGGTTCAGAAGACTATGATTTATACGGAAAAATAATGCATTCATGATGTGAAACACGGTAAGAATTGAATACTCATCGGACGAAACCTTTGCGCTCTGTTACACCTGTTTTCAAAAATATCGAGTATTTTAGGGCCTCGTTGAAAAATAAAGAATGAATTTAACGATTGAAAATATTTTACTGATAGGGTCGTTGTTGCTTTTTGTAAGCGTTATCGCAGGGAAAACATCTTATCGCTTTGGAGTTCCTACTCTGTTGCTCTTTTTGGCCATCGGGATGTTGGCAGGCTCCGACGGGATTGGCGGCATTTACTTTGACGATCCCAACGTTGCGCAGTTTATCGGTGTTGTTTCGTTGAATTTCATCCTTTTTTCAGGAGGTCTCGATACCAGTTGGACTTCCGTGAAGCCAATCCTTCGGGAAGGCGTTGTTTTGTCCACTGCCGGTGTATTGCTCACAGCCATTTCGCTGGGGGTGTTTGTGTGGTGGATTACCGATTTCACTTTTTACGAAAGCATGCTGTTAGGCTCCATTGTTTCGTCAACCGATGCGGCTGCGGTATTCTCCATATTACGCTCAAAAAGCCTGTCGCTCAAAAGTAACCTTAGAGCAACCTTAGAGCTCGAAAGCGGAAGTAACGACCCTATGGCGTATGCGCTTACGATTGCATTTTTAACACTGGTGGTCCACCAGGATCAAAGTATCGCTTCAATTCTTCCCATGTTTTTTCAACAGATGATTTTGGGCGGAATAGCCGGTTTTGCTTTCGGCAAACTCAGCAAACTCATCATCAACCGCATCCAGCTCGATTATGAAGGCTTATATCCGGTTTTGGTTATTGCACTGATGTTCGTCACTTTTTCTGCCACAAATTTTGTTGGTGGCAACGGTTTCCTTGCTATCTATATTTGTGCGGTGTACTTGGGCAATCAGGATTTAATACACAAGAAAACCATATTGAAAATGTACGATGGTTTGGCCTGGCTGATGCAAATTGTTTTGTTCCTAACCCTGGGTCTGTTGGTATATCCTTCCAATATTTTTCCGGTGGTAGGCGTGGGGTTATTAATTTCACTGTTCCTGATTATTGTTGCCCGCCCGGTGAGCGTGTTTCTTAGCCTGATGTTTTTTAAGATGCAAACACGAAGACGGCTTTATATTTCGTGGGTAGGATTGAGAGGAGCCGTACCGATAGTTTTTGCCACGTATCCATTGCTGGCAGGAATCGATAAAGCCGACATGATTTTCAATATCGTGTTCTTCATATCGGTAAGCTCTGTACTGGTTCAAGGCACTTCGCTGCCAATAGTGGCGAAGTGGTTGAATGTAGCTCTGCCGGCAAGAGAAAAGCCGATTACGGAAATGGAAATGTACCTTGAGAATGCACCAAAAACTTCGATGAAAGAAATTGAGGTGATACCCGGTTGCTATGCGGTGAAAAAGAAAATCGTGGATTTAGGTTTCCCAAAAGACGCTATCATAGCCATGATAAAACGCGGGGAGAAATTTATGACACCCCACGGTGCAACTGTTATTGAGGCGAATGATATTTTAGTGGTCCTTGCTGAAAGCCCAAAAGCTTTTGATGAGGTAATTGGTTGCTTAAAAGATTAACTTGGTGCAAAAAACAGATTGCTATGAAAAAACGATTTATTGTGTTGATTGACTTTTCAAAGTACTCGAACAACTTGTTGAAATACGCTTACGACTGGAGCCGGCAAATAAATGCCGAATTGCTCTTAGTGCATCAAACCGCCGTGCTGGCACCTGCGCTTACCAACAGTGCGAGTTGGGATCAAATTGCGCGCGCGGCAAATAACGACGCCTTAAGAAAGCTTGAAGAATTAGCAAGTGCCGCTTTACCACCTTTTGTAAAAGTCTCCTATTCTGTTTCCGACAATCTATTTCATGAAACCTTACCGAGCCTTCTGGCCGAACCGTACGAAAACATCTTGTTTGTGGGTTTGAAAGGAACCGGCTTGTTCAAAAAAATATTTATCGGCAGCGTTGCCGTTGAGGTAATTGAAAGTGCCAATAATATTGTGGTGGCCATTCCAAAGGATATTTCAGCTTTTTCGCAGGAGAAGATTTTTGTGGCCGTCAACAAAAAGCAACCTTTGAATATTGTTGAATTGAACAATTTTCTTGATTTTATTGACGAAACCACCAGCAGTATCAATTTTTTCTATCTGGCAAAACCCAACGAAAAAATAAGACAAATCGAAAAACAGTTAATGGGCTTATCCAAACTTTTTGCTGAAAGGTTTAACACAAGCTATACCATATACGAAGGAGCCAACTCATTTTCCAATATTAAAAAAGTGATAAACAATAAAGTTGACGAAATTCTGATTGTTCAAAAAGGTTCCCGGCTCCTGACCGACAAGTTGTTTCGTAAGTTTCTGATAAACGAGCTGGTTCACGAAGGACAAACTCCGTTAGTTGTGCTGCCTTAAAACAACTTCCATTAATTCGGTAAAGAAACCTCGTTACTGATTTTCAATCATTTAAGCATGATG
>CAZNEV010000014.1:0-52210 GCA_964572085.1 uncultured Maribellus sp.
GATTGGTGGCTAATGAAACTACACATTAATAGTTCCGTGATTTTGTATGTTAATGTCTTTATTTTTGAACGTCAATATTTGCTTCCTTTTTTCCAAGTGCCGTTTTTAATTCTTCGTATTCCACGTCCTGAACCGCTTTTTTTTGCCAATGGCCATACAAGCGGCAGTAGCTGCCGATTGCCCCAAAATCATAAACACCGGTTCCATTCTAATTGATCCAAATGCAATGTGGCTGCTGGGATATGCATACCGGAACCAGCAAGTTTGTACATTTTTCGTTGTAGGTATCCATGCTTTCCCGCCCAACATGGTAGTTTACATCCGAAACAGCCATTAAAAATGGTAAAATTGGGATCCATTCGCCAGAAAGGCAACTCCCGGAAAAAGTCAGTTGCCGGTTTCATAAATTCCTGTCCCAGCCCACAGTACGATGTATCGTCAATACCTTCGCAACTTTCCCAAGAATGCCAGGTCCAGTGGCAACCGGCAGCATACCAAATCCACGCTTGTTTACGGCGGTGAACGGGGTTGTCGTTTTTGTGTCTGATTTCGCGCCCCGATTCATTGTTGAAAGCCGGCTTTCCATGTGACCGGGCGTTTCCATGGATCGTTCCAGTACGTTTCATTGAATTGCGTAAAATCGGGCTCCTTCCGTGTCCCGCCCCATGGCCAGCAATCGATTCCTAATACATCGCAATAAGGAGTTCCCTCCAAACAAACTCGGATAACATTTACTCCCTGTGCTTTAGCCCGCTCCAAAACCCCTTTTGGAGCGGTACTGGCAAAATAAGCCCAGGTGGTTTTGTTCAAAATCAACAAATGCTCCCCTTCCTTATTTGCCAATTGGTGTGGATAGATTGAGTCGACCCGGAAAGGTGAAGTCCAAGGTGATGCAAACGAAATGAGGTCGCTTCCTTTTTTATATCGTTTATTTTCGGTTTGATTGCAGGATCCGAACTATAAAATAAGTAAAACACAGAAAGAAAATTTTATCATAGTATCCATTTTAGCATTCATTTTATAGGTTGTACAATTATATCTGCTTTTGGCGAGCGGCAAAGCTCCGCACCTTCAGAGTTTTTAATGACCGCTTCGAGTACAAAAACACCCGCGCGCGCCACTAACCAATTCGCCTGGAGATTTTCATCAGTCTGTGAAACAGGTTCATTGTTTGCCAAAATTTCGATGTGATAAGGCACTGATTCCGGGGGATTGATAACCGAAATCTGGATACGGACATTCTGCCTAACTGTAAATACCTGCCCATCGTTGGGGGAAGTAATCATTACAAACGTCTGGTTAAACAGTCCCGGATCAATTTGATAGCCGGGAGTGGTTACATTCTTAAACATGATGTACACCAACGTATCATCTTCAACCCCGGCGAATTCAAAAGGGATATTCTGATTTTTTGCGGAGTTCATATATCCCCAGCTGCACCCGTTGAGTACCGAAAGCGAAAGGGCCATTGCCCCGGCCTGTTTCAATTTATCATCTTCATTGCAAACAATGGGCTTTTTATATTTTTTCAATGCTTTGATTCGTTCTCTATAGTCGTTGAGGG
Organism: uncultured Maribellus sp.; assembly: GCA_964572085.1. Classification (GTDB taxonomy): domain Bacteria; phylum Bacteroidota; class Bacteroidia; order Bacteroidales; family Prolixibacteraceae; genus Draconibacterium. The sequence continues at coordinate 1,565 of CAZNEV010000014.1, forward strand.
AAGTGTTGTTAAAATGGATCAACAGAAAATCGGCTGCTGCAATCAATGGTTCTTCCAGCTTTCCGGTTCCCATTCCGCTGGTGCTAACCAAAAGTGAAGAATTTTGTTGTTTGGCCAGTTGGATCAATTCTACCTGACCTGCTTCGCTCATCAGCCAATCCCCATCGGGCCAGTTGCGGTAGCCTCCGTGCCGGTATTCGTTGGAAACTTCGAGTACCACATTAGTGAATTTCCGTTCAGTAATCCAGGCAACTGTATTCTTTAACGCATTTTCTATGCTCTCTTTTCCTTTCAATGCTGAAAAATGGGAATGCTGGCGCTGATAAAAACAGGAAAGTATTACTGCTGCTTTGTTTGTATCGCATACCCTGATTACTTTTTCCACGTGCTTCAAATATCCTTCCCGCATTGAACCATCCGGATTAAACGCCGTATTGATTGCACCTTCATATCCCGGAAAACCACCTTGCAAGGAGATGGTAAATGCGTTTACACCGCTGTTCACATATTCCGGGATTTTTGCAATGAAGGAATCTGCATTTTCCCTTGGATTAAAAATGGTCAATTTTTCCGGGATTTTCGCCCCGCGGTCTTCAAAAACGGAATTGACCATCCGCACATTCATCAACAAACCTTCAGCAGGTGAATCCGGGTTAATCATTTTATTGTTAAAATACCATTTGCCGTCCTGAATGGAAACCTTTGTATCATTTTCCTGATTAACTGCTTCACCAATCAATTTTAAAAAGTTGTTCCACTTTTCATCATCAATGTTCCCATCCAGCCCCAACCGTGCCACAACAATTTTCCATTCGGGAACCACGATGCATTTATTGTTGTTAAACCCTTTGGCGGCAAATGTTCCTTTTGGTGCATCGGGGAAAGTTCCAGCAGTCCACCAGTTAAATCCGTATGGAGTGTTATCATTGGGAACAGTTTTCTTAACCTGGGGAGAAGTGGCATCTTCTACCCAATGTTTCGGGATGATTTGTTGCCCGTCCCAATTCCCTTTGTTCAGGAACAGTTGGCCAAACCGGGCCATTTCCCCGGCTGACATAAAGACACCTTTGCTTTTGTTCCCTGCCCCACCGTTTACGATTGTCCCGTCAATTTTGCCAAAATCTTTCCAATCCCACTTTTCTGCATCCATTCCAATGGGATTGGCGACCTTACGTTTAAAATAAGTTTCAATGGGTTCGCCGGCTACTTTTGTCAATACCAGCGCGAACGTATTCATGGCAGAATCCCAATACCTGAACTCCGTGCCAGGGGCAGAAAGCGGCAGCAGGGAAGGCTGGAAAGGGGTACTGCTTTGACCATGGGCACCAGCTTCATCGTCGCCTTTGGCTTTATAGCCGGATGTCATGGTGGCCAAATGCCGAAAGGTTAAAGTAGGGTAATTCGCTTTAAGTTCAGGAAAATATTCACCGACTTTGTCATCGATCGAACATTTGCCGTCAGCAATTAAAAGGCCCAGCACTGTGCTGGTAAACGACTTGGTGCACGACCATGTGTTCTGCATTACTTCACTTTCAATGCCTTTAAAAACAATTTCACCTCCTTTTAAAACAACCACCTTTTTAATCCCGTCTTGACCACAAACACTTTCCAGATAGGTGAGGGCATTTTTCAATTTTTGGCTAAAAACAGCCTCATCCGATTGAAGGAAGACACCCATTTCATTTCTATCTTTTGATGAAGCAATGATGTTTTGGACATTGAAAAATAATATCACCAAAAGCAAAACATGGAAGGTTTTAATTTTATTCGTCATACTTTCTTTTTGAAATAGTTTGATATAGCATTATTTATTGAATTAATTCACATCTGGAATTACTTTCCCTGGCAAAGCTCCTGTTTTGACCTTCTTGGCCCCTATTGAATTGATCACCATCTCCAGGGTCCTAACGTAAACATCTCCCGAAAATTCGGTTTCATTGTTTATTGGCTGTTCTGCATTCGCCAATGGTTCCGGTTCAGGAAGGCCGGTGTCATTAATACTGTACTGGCCATCCCGTCCGCCCAATTTCCAAACAATCAGGTCCAGCGACGGAACAACATACAAACAATGCCCGCCTGATCCAGATTTCCAAAAGGCATCTTTGGGCAACTCCCTTATTTCTCCGTTGGTATTGACATTAAACTGCAAGCTATAAGGGAAATGCGGATTGTACGGTGAAGTTTTTGATGCTGAACGGATGTATTCTTCCGGAACAATCTGCTTTCCGTCCCATCTTCCGCCGTGCAGCAAAAGGTAGCAAAAGCGCAGCATATCCGTGCTTCGGAGGGCAATGCCGCCGCCGCCCGGGGTATGGTTTACCCGTGAAGCGTATTTATACCCATACGCCCAACGTCCCCAACCCAACGGCCTGGCGAGATATTTTTCAACATAATCCTCCAGTTCTATACCTGCGATGTAGCGAAGCATAATGGAGGCATCGTGAATGGAAGCTGTGGCGTATGAATAACCACCACCAGGCTCACACCACAATGTTTTCGCACTAAAAGTCTCTCCTTCCTCCAGTCCCAAAGCATATTCGTCAACAAGACCATACCACCCATCGGGCCCCACCGGATTTATCTTTGAAGGTTTGCCATTGATGTACACCGGATTGTTTCCCCTTATACCGGCAGAGAAACTCAACAACTGCCCGAGTTTTATGTCTGCCATCCGCGGATCGGGCAGAGGAAATGCTTTTGGAGGAAAATAATTGGGGGTGAAAATCTTTTGATCCAATCCCTCCGGAAAGAGTTTGGGGTATTCATTCATTAATATCCCAACAGCGATGCTGGTAAACGATTTTCCACAGGAACCTAAATTAGGGGCAGTATTACGTTGCCCTTTTCCGAAATAATTTTCATAAACCAGGTATCCGTGACGGACGACAAGCAGACCGCCGTTTTTGGTTGTACTTCTAACGAAATCAAAGGCTTCGTCCAATTTTGCCAAATCCATGCCTGTTATCTGCTTTATATCTTTCGCATCAGTTAAAGTTCTCCAACCGCCAAGCGAATCTGGCAAAGGGAAATAGTTCTTGTTTCCGTCCAGTGATTTTGCCGGAGTTAGCTTGCAGTTGTTGAAAACTAAGGGGATTAAAAAAGTTAAAAAGAAAAATAGGATCTTCATAAGATATATTAATAAAATTGAATTAGGCGCCGGACGGGATCTGTACCATGCCCGCGAAATCCTTCGCCAGCGGGGGCCGTAGCCCGTCCATTGGTCGGTGGCCACCTTTGCCGTCGGATCCATGAGTCTTTGCTCCATGTTTTGCATATTTGTTTCCCCGAATATACTATTTTATCGTTATTGGTTAAGTACCTAATTTAATTCATTTTTTTGCTTTTCTGAGGAATTGCTATTGACTTTTATAGCTTTCAGAAATATCTGTTTTCAAGTTGGGTGGATTTGACAGAAAATCCCTTCAAAAGCAATTGGATTTTTTATCCGGTTGTGCCCATGGCGTTGGCAATTGCATTCACCGAAATCAGCAGTTGGTTGAGCGTTTCGTTTTGTTCTTCGGGGGAATTAGATTTCTGTGTCCGCCAGTGCTTCAAATTTTTAATTTGATTTTGGTGCAAAACGTGCAGTGCTTCTGCACACAGGACGGTGGAGTAGTGATGATTTTAATCCAAAACCTTGAAACAAACTCAAATTAGTATTGAGCAAGCGCATTTTTCCTGGCTTTGTCAAATCTACCTCGCATAGCATCAACAATAGGTTTTTTTGTAGAAACAGAAATCAGATTTTGGAGTTCTTCAGGGTCTGTTGAATGGTCGTACAATTCTTCGTTGTTTGAATTTATACCATCGCCCCATCTAGTGTAGCGGTAGTTGCCATAAACGATTGTTCCGGCCTTCCCTCCATAAGAAATTGTAAAAGCTTCAGCTTCCTTGTCAATGAGATTGCTGTTTTCAATATATGGCACCAAACTTTTCCCTTGTACTATTTTTGGGGTCTCTTTCGAATATCCACAAAGGTCAGTAAGCGTGGGGTATAGATCGATCAATTCGATTATGGATTTAGATTCCCTGCCCAGGCTGTTGTTCACCCCCGGCACCGAAATAATCAATGGAACCCTGACGGTGCCTTCCCATAAACTTGATTTTGCCCAGCAGTCGTGTTCGCCCAGATTATAACCATGATCGGAAAGAAATACCACAATGGTGTTTTTTCTAAGATCGAGATTATCTAAGGTGTTCAACAAGCGCCCAACTTGCTGGTCCATGAACCTTACACTCGCCATGTATGCACTGATGGTTTTCTTTTTTTGCAACTCATTCATGCCAAAGCCTTTTTTGTTTTGTTTCAACAAAGCACTTTCAGGTACATTGTCAGAAATTTGGACTTGAGGCAATTCTATATCATCGACTGGATAATTGGCAAAGCAACTTTCGGTGGCAATCAAGGGAACATGGGGCCTGACGAAACCAACCGCAAGAAAAAACGGGGATTCAGGTTTAATCCTTCTTTTGTTTGTTCCTCCTTCGGGCAATTTCCCGGCACGGTTTTCCAGGATTGCAATGGCTTGATTTGCCGCCAAATAATCGGTTTGATACAACCCCATTGAATCGGGCAAAATCATTTGTGAGAAATTAGCTCCATAATGAAGATTTTTTGGTGAGAGCAATTCTAATTTTCCCGGACTTAACGTTTCGGGTCCCATTACATTGTAGGCATAATCCCAAGAGTCCGGTTCGTCACCTCCCGGCTCGCCACGTTCGATCCCACCCGGAACTCCCATGTGAAATATTTTGGAAACGCGGGCAGTGAAATACCCTTGTTCCCTGAAAAAACCTGCCATGGAAGGGTGGTTTTTCAGCTTGGGGTTTATTTTTTTATAACTCCCCGGCTCATCATTGTTCACCACAACGCCGTTTGTTTCTGGGTACAGCCCACTCATAATAGATGCCCGCGAAGGCCCGCACAACGGAAATTGACAATAGGCGCGGGTAAAGCTGACACCCTCGTCGGCAAGGCGATCCAGGTTTGGGGTGTGCTTGTCGATCTCCATATAAGGCCCAATCCTGGTGTTTAAATCATCCGAAAAAATCAGCAGGATATTGGGCCTTTGCGCCGAAAGGCTTGCAGAGAATAATAATAGAAAAAAAATAAAACCATAACCCGTTCTAAGTTTTAAATAAAACCGGTTTTGAGCTTCTTCATTTGAATTCATGTTTTTTGTTTTAAGTAATGCAACTTCTGTCTGATGCGGCATTGCCAGTTAAATAATGATTATCTGACGGCTTGCTTCTCTAAGTATTGCTTTAAAAACTTCTGGTCATTTTCATCGCTGTCGCCATAATAATCACGCAATTCTTCCAGTCTTTTATGCAGCATTTCCTGAACTTCAGCGTATTCCGGGTCACCATAAATGTTCATCATTTCCATCGGATCGGTTTCCAAGTCATACATTTCCCATTCATCAATATCATAATAAAAGTGGATGAGTTTGTACCGTTCCGTTGCTACCCCGTAGTGGCGTTTTACCATGTGTATGGAAGGATACTCATAATAGGTATAATAAACGGCATCCCTCCATTTGTCAGTCTCTCCGCTAATTAATTTACGAAATGATTCGCCTTGGATTCCTTTAGGGATTGCAATTCCCGCATAATCAAGAAATGTGGGAGCAAGATCAATGTTTTGAACCAACTTGTTGTTTACAGTTCTCGGTTTGATTTCTTTTGGGTACCTCATCACCAAAGGAGTCCTGAAGGATTCTTCATACATGAACCGTTTATCAAACCAGCCATGCTCGCCTAAGTAAAAACCCTGGTCGGAGGTGTAAATAACGATGGTGTTTTCTGCCAGTCCCGTTTCGTCCAGGTAATCTAAAACCTGACCTACCCCTTCGTCAACAGAGGCAATGCAAGCAAGATAGTCCTGCATGTACCTTTGATACCGCCATTCCATTAATCCTTTTTCGTTCATGGTAGGATATGATTTTTTGAATTCTTCATTGATAGGAAGGTAAACCGCATCCCAAGCAGCTCTTTGCTCGGCATTCATTCTGCCGAGATTATTCTGCAAAGCATTAATGCCCCAGTTCGATGTCTCTTCAATGCCCAGTTCTTTCATGGTTTCAGGGTAGAGTTTTGAATCGCCCGCCCAATTTTGGTCTCTGAGAATATTCATTTCTGCGGTTTTGGCCGCTGTTCCCCGTCCCTTATAATCATCAAAAAGGGTTGCCGGGATTTTGAATTTCATTTTGGTATATTCTTTATAATACTTCTCCGCTGCCAGCCATTCGCGATGCGGGGCCTTCTGATGATATAGCACGCAAAATGGCTTATCGGGGTCACGCTCTTTTAACCAGTCTAAAGTTGTTTCAGTTATAATTTCTGTGACGTAGCCTTCCTTTTTTACTCTTTCGCCATTAATCAAAAAGTCAGGATTATAATATTGCCCCTGTCCAGGCAAGACCATTGAAAAATCAAATCCCTGTGGAATTCCGTCCAAGTGAATTTTCCCGATCATTGCCGTTTGGTACCCATTGGACTGAAGCAATTTGGGAAAATTGTCCTGGTTCCAGTTGAAAGGCTGAACATTATCAACTTTCCCGTTTACAAAACTATGTTTCCCGGTTAAAAGGACCGCACGGCTGGGCGCACAAATAGAGTTGGTAACACAAGCCCGGTTGAAAATGGCTCCTTCATTAACCAGCCGGTCAATGTTGGGGGTTTGGTTCAGCCCATGCCCATAAGCACTTATAGCTTGGTAGGCATGGTCGTCGCTCATTATGTAGAGGATGTTGGGACGTAGTGATTTTTCTTCCTGAATAGAGCAACCCAATACGCAAAACCCTATTATCAAAAAAGTAATCGAATTTTTTACAAATAGTTTTTTCATTATCGTGAAATAATAATAATCATTCGTTGGAAAATAGATGAAAATAAATTAACTATCCTCTAACCTAATTCCTGTGCATGTTATTGGACTTGAGATATTTTTCGAAATCAGACAATGCATGGTCATTAGCTTTTTTCATTTTATGCTTTAATTCAATTCTCATTTTTTCAATTTCACTGTTGTATTCAGGATCCTCAATCAGATTACTTAGTGCATCCGGATCTTTTTCAAAATCATAAAACTCTTCAACAACCCTGTACAGAAATAAATGAACACGTTCATCAATTTCATTGTTATTAACAGCTGCTTCTTGCATCGCTTTGAAAGTTAACCCTGCTTGAGATTCATTTTTGAAAACAGTAGTGTCATTTGACCAAGCATTGAAGATATAACCATATTTTTTATTTTGAACTGCCCGCATTGGATAACGGTTTTTACCTGAGGTCTCATAAAACTGAGTGAATACCATATTTCGTCCTTTTTGGTTTTTATTTTTTAATAAAGGAAGGAAAGAAGTACCATCAATATCTTTGGGAATTGAAATTTCAGCTGCTTCAAGAAAAGTCGGGAGAAAATCGATTCCAGAAATAAAATTTGTACTGTCAACCCCAGCTTTTATAACACCTGGCCACTTAGCTATGAACGGGGTTTTTGTACTGTTTAAATAACAATTGGTTTTTGCAAAAGGAAATGCCATACCATTATCGGAAATAAAAATTATTAAGGTATTACCTTCTAATCCTGATTCTTTTAGAGCTTCAAGGATTTTCCCAACCGTATCATCGCAACGGCGAACTGAACTATAATATTGGGCGACTTCTTCTCTTATTTCTGGAAGATTTGGCAAGAATCCGGGTATCGTTATTTCGTCAGCTTCAAATTTTTTTGAAGGCTCTGTTATTGATCCATCTTCAAGAGCATTTTTAAATTTCCTTTTTTCATCATCGCTCCCCACAAAGGGACGATGGGGATCATGAGAATTCGCCATCAGAAAAAAGGGTTTATTCTGATGTTTAGCATTCATGAAAAATGATTTAGCGAATTCATAATATTTTTGCGGATTACGTCCAAAACCAAGTTCATTATTTTCAGTTAATCCTCTTTTAATTAAATCGAAGTGAATTAATTCCGTTTCAAATTTTGGCAAAGAATGATTAACCTTTCCTAACACTCCGGTTAAATATCCCGATCTTCTTAAATATTCCGTAAGGGTTAATTTATCGCCTGTGTAGTGGTTAAATCCTTCGATTCCGCTGTTGTGCCCATACATTCCTGTCATAATTGCCCCTCTACTTGGTTGACAAACAGCATGTGACACATGGGCATTGGTAAAGCGTATTCCTTGTTGTGCAAGTTTATCGATATTGGGTGTCGTTTCTGTAACTGGACAACCAAAAGCACCGACGGAATTATAGTTCATGTCATCAGCTGTTATTAGCAAAAAATTAATATTTTTTTCCCTGTTTGCTGCATTTGCGTAAAGTGAAAGTGCAGCAAATATGCTTATTCCAATATTTATTAATTGCGTTATTTTAATCATTTTGGTTTTTGTTTATGATATTCATCTAATTTGGCCGTTAACTCCTTCACTACTTCAGGATGTTCTTCCCAAAGGTTAACCTGTTCCCCGGGGTCAGCGTCTAAATCGTAGAGTTGTCCGGGAATGAAAATGCTCTCTCTAGGATTGCCGCTACTTTTGTTGCTATCTTCTTTTCTGTTTTTTCTCCTCTCTTTGTAATAACATTCAGGAATCATCTTCCATTTGCCCTGGCGAACAGCATTCACCTTTGGATTATTATTAAAATAGAAAAATGTACGATTCCCGTAATTAATTTCTGACTTGGAATTTGTCCATAAAGGCAAAATATTCCAACTGTCTATGGCATCATCCTGGGTCAATTCATAGTTCGTAACAGCAGCAAAAGTAGCAAAATGATCGCCTAAAGAGATTGTGGTTTTATTTATCGTACCAGGTTCAATAAATCCTGGCCAGCGAACAATATAAGGAATGCGATGTCCACCTTCTTCGGGTTGACCCTTGCCTTTTTTAAAAACTCCGTTTGCCCGATGTTTGTTCCTTATCAATTCTTCTTCATCAGCCCGATTGTTATGTACTGCGCCAGAATAATAAAAGGAGCCATTATCACTGGCAAAAATAAGAATTGTATTATCACTAATACCAGCATCTTCGATTGTTTTCATCACTTCACCGAAACACCAGTCTACCTGCACACAATAATCTCCATATTTTCCAATACCGGATTTTCCAATGAAATTGGTATCCGGAACAACTGGTTTATGTGGTGAATTGATTGGAAAATAAAGGAAAAAAGGTTTTTCTTTTTCAGAAAGCTCATGAATTTTTTCCTGAGCCTTGACTAAAATGACACTCATCCATTTTTGAATATCAAAATCATCTGTAGCAGGCAATTCAGGACTCAATTTAGGATTTCCAAGTAAACGGGTTCCCTCCATGTTGGCGTACCAACCTTCACCAGGTTGCAACGGTGTCCCAAAAAAGTAATCAAATCCCCGATCTATAGGTCCAAGACGGGTTTCTGATGTTAATTTCCAATTGTCAACCGGTGGAGGGAATTTACCACCTTCAGGAGTTGGAGCTCCCCATCTGCCATCAAGCCCTTCGAACAACACTCCAAAATGCCACTTGCCCACACATGCTGTAGTATATCCTTGCTTCTGAAGCATTTGCGGCATAGTTAAGCAATCCCAGGCATCAGATTCAATGTTCACATAATTTTGCCAATTCACCGGATTCCGCCCAGTCAGCAAACCATATCTTGAAGGCGCACATAGAGAACCAGTACTATGTGCATCGGTAAAACGCATCCCTTGATTTGCCAACAGGTCCACATTAGGGGTTTTAATTTTTGACTCTGGATTGTTGCATTGAATATCTCCATATCCCAAATCATCGGCAAAAAAGAAAATAATATTTGGTTTTTTCTGTGCTTTAAGAGTTGAAAAAACAATGGTTGTTACTGCTACAAAAAGAATAAATTTTAAAAATAAGTTTTTAAATTTCATGATATTCCCATTTTATATGTTAAAAGAATTTAATTCGATTGTTTTATTTTACTATGTCCTTTCTCAACTATTTCCTTGAGAAATAGTGTTAGTTCGTTTATAATTGCAGGTTCGAAGAGAAACAAATTATTGCTTTCCAAAGGATCTTCTTTAATTTTTATAGGCCATTTAATGACAAGCGGAACATGATGCCCCCCATCCCAGGCATCTCCTTTTATTCCCCTCCTTCCCCAGTTGCTTTGGTGGGCGTATTGCTGAATATCTTCTTCCTGCCAGATCCCTCCGTTATCGCTGGAGAAAATAACCATTGTATTTTTATCGATGCCCAGTTTTTTTAGTTTCATATATATACGGTTAACGGGATGATCGATATGAGAAATAAAATCTCCATGCGGTAAAAAACAAATGATCGCCGTTATCAGGAAATTTTTTTTTAAGAAATGATTCATTTTAAAATGTTTATGGAATATAATTCTTCATTGGGTACGTTTCCCATTTCAAAAACCAATTTCCCTCCGTTTGTAATTTCATAATGAAATATGTATGGACGATTCAATTCTGTCCCATTTAAAAATACCTTTTGAACATAAATATTTTCGGCCGAATTGTTTTTAGCCATGATTTTTAAAGATCTGCCTTTATAGTAATCCCTATTTAGTTTAATCTCAACTTCTTTGAAAAGAGGACTTCCAAGCATATATTTTTGATCCCCTGGACAAACAGGATGAAATCCAACGGCACTTAAAATATACCAGGCCGACATTTGCCCAACATCTTCGTTCCCCATTATGCCATAGGGACCTGTATTGTATGCATTTTCAAGGATTTTTCTAACCCATTTTTGTGTTAACCACGGTTTACTCGTCAAATTAAACAGGTAAGGCACATGGTGCACAGGTTCATTAGCGTGATTATAGTATTGATTCCATGAAAAATCAGAGGGCGTATTATCAAACAGATATTCCAGTTCACTCAAAAACCGTTCTTCACCTATTAAGTCCTTTAACCCGTCAATATCATGCGGAACAAACCAAATTTGTTGTAAAGGATTCGCTTCAATGTTGCCTTGCCCAAAATTTAACTTCCCCTCCCATGGGATCCAGTTTCCATCTCTGGATTTTCCCTGAAAGTAGCCGGTGTTTGGATTGAAAATATTACGGTAATAATTTGCACGTTCACCGAAAAAGATTTCAGATTCTTTGTCTATCAGTATTTTTGACATCTGGCTTATACACCAATCAGCATAAGCATTCTCCAGTGTTGCAGAAACACCCTTGTAGTATCCCCTCCACCGGTCAGTGGGATCACAGGCAACGTATCCTAAGTTATTAAAATCTTCCCAACCATTCCTTATACTGGGGCCTAAAGAAGTTAGTTTGCTAAAATGAAAAGCCTTTCCCAAATCAAATCTCCTAATCCCTTTTGTCCATGCATCAAGGATTACAGGGATAGCAGGATCACCCAGCATGCAATTAGAGTAACATCCGGCAATTTCCCATTTTGGAAATCCCATTTTTCCATCTTCTGCTTTGGCAATTAGTGAATTTGCGAGCTCATTTACAGATTGTGGATCTATAATGGTCAGCAAAGGAATATGACTTCTAAAAACATCCCATCCGCTAAAAATTGTACGATAGTTAAAATCAGCCGGTGGATTTACTCCTGATTCCTTCAAATAATATCGCCCATCGGAATCGGTAAAGTCACGTGGATCTATGAATGTGCGATACAATGCAGTATAAAAAATCTTCTTTTGTTTTTCTGTTGCTCCTTTAATTTTTATTACTTCAAGCCGTTCTTCCCATTTTTTTTCAGCATCAGATTTAACTTGTTCAAAATCCCAGTGATTCAGCTCTTGTTTTAGGTTATTTCGTGCACCCTCCTGATCGACAAAAGAAATTCCAGCTTTAAACATAATTTGTTCACCGTCTTTAAGTCTTGGATAATTGGCATAAAAGACGAGATGATCACCTTCTAATTCGCCTTTATTTTCAAAAAGCTTACTGTTTATTATATAGTTTTGATATTTTTCAGTGCCAACATCCTCGTTTTTTCGTGTCTGCCCTTTCGGAATTTCTGCCAAACAAATTCCATGGTTTGAAAATGGTTTTGAAAATTCGCCTGAAAAAAAAACGGTGTAAAAAACTGTATTTAACCTGCCATTACCCCAACCGCCCCCCTCTGGCGTACATTTCATCCATCCTTCAATTCTTCGGTTATCAATTACTTTGATGTATTGTTTTGTAGATGTTCCTCCAATACGCCTGGCTAAATCAATTTGAATACGATTTGACTCATTCTCAGGAAATGTAAAACGAAGAATTCCTGTCCTTTGAGTCGTCGTCATCTCTGCTTTTATGTTGTAATCATCTAATTCAATCGCATAAAAACCTGCACTGGCTATTTCAGTGTTATGCGAAATCCTTGTTCTATACCCACTCTCCGGATATTCTGCAGATCCCCGGTTAGGGTGAAACTTTCCATTGGCTGGTGTAACCAGCAGATTTCCAAAATCGCCAAACCATCCAATACCGCTCATGTGAATAAAACTAAAACCTTCCAGGGTTTCATGTTCAAAAGAATAACCGGAACTTATATCATCGCCAGTATAAGTATCAGGGCCCAGGTTAACCAATGAAAATGGCAGGTTTGCACCGGGGTAAGTTTTTCCATCATGATCACCATTAGCTACACTTCCAATCATTGGGTCAACATAGTTAACAACACTTAATTGATTTGTAGATTCATTCTTATTGTGACATCCAAAATAAAATGTAGCACTAAGCATAACCGCGAAAACCGGTAGCACTATAAATAGTTGCTTTTTAATGTTCTTCATTTTTAATCCTTAAATATACCCTTCGGGTTTGCGTTTGTTTGTGATATTCAATATCCGGGATTTTGCTCTAATTCGGCTTTTGTATTCTTTTCAATTTCCTCAAATGGGATTGGCCAGAGGTTTTGATGGTTGAAATAGTTTACCGATGGATTGTATTTATTGCTCCTTTCCACATATTTGCCCAGTCTTAGAAGCGTTTGGGTCCTGTTTTCCTCAAAAAGTAGCTCTCTTGCTCTTTCATCCAAAATATAATCTAAATTAACTTCTGAAGGACTAACTTCTGGCGCGTGGGCACGGCTGCGGATTACGTTTATGTCTTTTGCTGCATTCCCTAAATCGCCCTTTCCAAGATAAGCTTCTGCCCTAACAAGATAGGTTTCTGCAAGCCTGATTTGATATTCATCGCGATACGTATTTTGTGCTTCACTTGTTGAGGAGATAGAACCGTAAACAGTTTGATCATCAAGCCAGATTTCTTTTGGGTCATCGCCCATATTGGAAATTTTTGCAATTAATGGATAAAAATCCATAAGTGTATCATTCAATGCATTCAATATGATGGGAATTTCATCTTTTAATATCCATTTTCCATGGTAATCGGAAGCCGGATTGTTCACTTTTAAATCACGAATAATATTATAATCGGCATTCCTGATATCCTGCCCAAAACCACTTTTATTCCAGATCTCATCAGACGCATAACGGCTTAACTTCGATTTCCCTTGCGAATTACCACCATAAAACGTATTTGGGGAAGGAATTACGTTTACATTCTTTTTATCTTTATTTTTTACTTTGAGCCTCCATGTTCTGGGGCTGAATTGAGCCGACCATCTAAAGCCCCCACCTTCTCCCCCGATAACATTAAAAGCAAATTGTATTACCCAAAGTGATTCTGTATTACCTGAGGAACGATTCTGATTTTCTTTTCTAAACAAATCCCAATACACATCTCCGCCTGATGCCCATGGAAAATCAGGATTAAACGTATCGTTAATCCGCGAACCGAATCTTTTAGTCATCAAAGCGGTATTAGGATTATCAATAACTTTACTTGAAGCGTTAATTGCATTGTCCCATTGCTGTAGCGAGAGATAAGCTTCTGCTAAGGCGTGGTAAGCTGTCAGGTCGCTAATTCTGTGATCGTCAACTTCATCAATGCCCGCAAGGTTCTCGGCAGCAAATTTTAAATCGGAAACACTTTGCTCATAAACTTCTGCACGGGATGCTCTTACATAATCTCTTTTAGGCTCTGTTGTCTCTTCTAAAACAATTGGGACTCCCCCATGTATATCCCCCAAAAGTTTGTACATATATCCACGGAAAAATCTTGCTTCTGCTTGTATTTTAACTTTCTGTTCATTAGTTAGTTCAGTATATTCTGATTCCGATCTTTCTATAATTACATTGGCATCATAAATTATTCTGTAAGCAGGTCTCCAAAAGGCTTCAAAAACAAAATTGCGCATAGGTTCTAGGATATTCCCCATTTCGGCTTGTTGAGTCCACATTAATAAATCTGTTCCTACCACTTTTATCAGCGGAGGGTATAATTTATTTGATTTAGTGTAAAATTCTTCCCGAAATACACTATATAAATTATTGACAGCAGAATTAAAATTAGCATAGGATACGAAAGAGTTTTCAGGTGAATAGAAGCTTAAAGGCACTTCATCCAAAAATTCTCTCTCGTTACATGAAAAAAGAATAAATATGCTGAGAATGAATATATATTTTTTAAAATATATGTTGGAGTTATTTAATAATAATTTAAAAGTTTTCATATTCTTAAGTTTTAAAATTTAACGTCAATACCAAATGCGTAGCTTTTTACCACAGGTCTTCCGTCAGCCTGGATATTTTGCCCTGTTTCAGGATCCCAACCCGGCCAATTTGTCAATGTAACTAAGTTTCTTCCGTTAAAATATACCCTCAGGTTTTCAATCTGTAATTTATTCAAAAATTTATTACTGAAATTATAAGATAGATTTACATTTTGAAGTCGAATAAAACTTCTTTGTACATATCTACTTGCATCTAATGAAGAGGTAACATCAGCTCCTATCCTTTTATACCTTGCATTAGGATTTTCAGGCAACCAAAAATCCAAACCACGGGGGAAAGATCTGTTTTCCCACTCTGTGCTGCCGCGAGTACTGAACGTATTTAAATCATCACTACCCAAATAAAATTTATCACTCCCCTGAATCGAATTAATAAAAATGGAAAGCATCCAGTTTCCATAGCTAAACTTATTGTCAATACTAAACCTGAAAGATGGATCTGAATAACCAATGATCATTCTGTCATCAGCATTAATAACCCCATCTTTATTTATGTCTTTAATTATATAAGAACCTAAAGCAGCTGTGGAAGGAATGTCATCTTCAAGCTGCCAAAGATCACCGCTGGTATAGTAGGTATATATACTGCTCAAAGGTTCACCGATAAATAAGCCTTCAGCAACTAAATCGTCTTCTTTTCCATCACCATCATTATCAAAGCCAAGTAGTTCCTTCAATTCATTTCTGTTTCTGGAAAAAACAACCCGGGAGTTCCATCTAAAAATGTTTTTATCAATATTTATTGATGAAATTGACAGCTCTAACCCATGGTTGTGTAGTTTTCCCAAATTATCCGGAACAGTTTGAAATCTGGAAATAGAGGGAATATCAACATTATAAAGGAGATCAAAGGTGTTGTTATTATAATAATCAATAGAACCGCTCACCCTTTGATTAAATAACGAATAATCTAAACCAGCATTAATGCCTGTAGTAGATTCCCATTTTAAATTAGAACTAGCAAGCGATGAAATATATTGAGTGTATATTGGTGTTTTATTCCCATCGATATAGT
This sequence comes from uncultured Maribellus sp., assembly GCA_964572085.1. Lineage (GTDB taxonomy): Bacteria > Bacteroidota > Bacteroidia > Bacteroidales > Prolixibacteraceae > Draconibacterium. Next base: position 17,158 of record CAZNEV010000014.1, read on the forward strand.
TGAATCCTCCTCCAACCCTTGCCAATGTTTGATATCTGCTTATAGTTCGGTTACCATTCGTCCCATAGGATGCTCTGATTTTTAATTGGTCAAATGCTTTGAGAGAATTTTTTAAAAAACTCTCTTCGGTGAGAACCCAGGCAACTGAAAGGGATGGGAATACTCCAAATTTGTTTTTTTCGCTAAAACCGGAAAATCCGTCTCTTCGAACCGTTCCAGTAAATAAATATTTGTTTCGAAAACCATAAAAAAGTCTGGCCATACTATAAAGGCTTGATTCTAACCAGGCATCTGAACTTACATTTTGTAATCCTGCGTCTCCTGCCTGTAACCGATTATAGCCTAACTCCTTGGAAATAAAATCACTAGCTCTTGCAGTTGTTGAGGTGTAATCCCGTTTTTCCCTTCCGTAAAGTAGCGTTACAAGGACTTTATGGATATCATTAAATGTGTTATTATAAGTAAGAACGTTATCATTAGTCCATTCTGTTCGTCTGCTTTCATTTTTCCTCCCAGTCCCTAAAAAATTATTTTCATAAGATCGGAAATAATAATTACTTGTAGTATAATAATTTGTGTTGAAATTTGTTTTGAACGAAAGTCCCTTAATAAAAGGAATGTCAATATCTGCATATATATTTCCAAACAGATTAATGCTTTTATCATAATCATCACTTTCTATCAGAAACAATGGGTTATAATCTTTCCCACGTGGTGATAAGTTATAGGAGCCATCTTCATTGAATGCAGGAGAATAACTATGATATTCATAAACATTAACAGGATCTATGTCAAACCCGGAATAATCGCTTAAGGTTAAAAAGGATTGAATACCAATTTCCAACCAACTGGTTATAGAATTATCAATATTAATTCTGGAGTTCCATCTGCTGTAATCTTCATTTACCATGTACCCAGCTTGATCTGTATAGCCAATGGATAAAAAATATCCACTGTTATCTGTGCGTTTGGTTAGTGATAAATTATGGTTTTGTGTGTACATTCTATCGTTTGTAAGAATGTTATACCAATCTGTTGTAATGTTATTTTCATAAGCTTTTAATTGATCACTGGTGCGAAATGCTGTGGTTACATTCCAATTTGGCTTTGGTTCAAGATATCCTGATTCTTTTGTCCTGCTTTCAAGAAAATAAGTGGCTTCAATTCTTTGAAGATATTCTTCTGGGCTTTCTGGGATAAATCGTTTGGTAGGTTCTTCAAAAGAATAACTTGCAGAATAATTAATTATCGGCTTTTTATTTACTTCACCCGTTTTTGAGATTATAATAATAACTCCATTTGTAGCTTGAGATCCATAAACAGCAGTTGAACTTGCATCTTTCAAAATATCAATTGATTTAATATCACTGGGATTTATATCGATCAATCTGCCTCGAAAAATAGTTCCATCTAAAACAATCAATGGAGATTGTTGACCCGATATTGAGGTTCTTCCCCTTATACTTAAAGAAGGTTCGCCACCGGCTGTATTCACTTGTCCTATATTTAATCCAGGCGTAGAGCCTTGCAAAGATTGAATTACAGAAATATTAGGGCGTTCTGAAATAACTTCCTGATCAATTCTAACCACTGACCCAGTTAAATCACTCTTTCTCATTGTTCCATACCCAATTGCCACAACTTCTTCAATCCCAATCGCATCGGTAACCATCTCAACATTTATCGTGGTTTGGTTTCCAACAACCGCTTCCTGCGTTTTCATGCCTACAAACGAAAATAGCAGCACCGCATTTTCAGGAATATTAGGGATTGAATATTTCCCATCTACATTGGTTACTGTTCCTTGAGTTGTACCTTTTATTAATACGGTTACCCCGGGCAGGGGCAGACCGGTGTCGTCGGTCACGGTTCCTGTAACCGTTTTTTGCTGCAGAATGTCTCCCGGTGTAATTACGATTAGATTATTTTCCAGGATTTTGTAGGTCATGTTAGTTGAACTGAACAAGTTGTCCATTACATTGGTAATGGTTTCGTTGTTGATGTCGAATTTCACACGACGGTTGAGGTCGATAAATTGCTCGTTGTAGAAAAACCGGAACTCGCTTTGGTTTTCGATTTCCAAGAGCACTTGTTTCACCGTTTTGTTTTTTGAGTCAACCGTTATTCGGGTTTGCGAATACACGTTTGCCGAGAGTTGAACGACAAAAAACAGGCTCAGAAAAATTGTTAGCTTCGTCATAAGCAGTAATTTTTTAATGCCCCCTTTTAAAGGTCGGGACAGTCCAATACCATTTTTTTTCATAGATTTGAATCGTTAAAGTTTACAAATTTGTTGCGCCATACTGCTAATATGTTGCAACGATATTTAACACCATTGTTTTGGGAGGTTCGTAATGGATCTCCCAATTTTTGTTTTTTTTATCTTATCATCAGATTTTTGAATTTTTCCATTTGTTTGCCGTCGGCCATTACATATACTGTTTTCTTGTCGATTACATATTTAATGGGTGCACTGAGTTTTATGGCTTCCATAATTTGTTCCAGCGTTTCGTCCTCCAATGTTCCCCTGAACGAATATTCTTCTAACACGTCATTGTCGAAAATGAAATTCACATCGTAGCGGCGTTCCAGTTTTACCGCCAGGTTGCCGAGTTTCTCGTTATTGATCACCCAGCGTTGCTCCTTCCAGGAAATAATAGGCTGGGGTTCCACGGATTCTATGATTTCTAATTTGGGCCTGGTTGCCACAATCGATGGAGCTATGTCGCTTTGTTTTTGCGGCTCGTTAATTAATTCCAGTTCTTGGTTCCTTTTTGTGAAAACCGCTTTTTCATTGGGTTTTAGCATCAAGTTATACGCGAGTTTCACAGTGCTGCTTTCCAGTTTCACCGAACCTTCAATCAAGGTCGTTTCAATGGTTTTTTCTTCGGAATAGGCTTTCACGTTAAATTGTGTCCCTAATGCGGTAATATCTATTTCACTGGTTTTCACTACAAAGGGTAACTCCCGATTTTTCTTTACTTCAAAAAAGGCCTCCCCGGTGAGCTGCAATTCACGGTTGTTTGCTCCAAAAGAATTTTGATATTTCAAAGTTGAGCCTGAATTTAGCCACACTTTGCTCCCGTCGGCCAACTGAACAAACGAACGGGAACCCAACGGTGAGAAATATTCGACGTATGATGGCTCAGTATTATTGTCTTTTTCCCGATCGATAAAATAATAGCCCAAGCCGCCCAGGAACAGGGCTAACACAAAAACAGCGGCAATTCGAGCCCATTCGCCCCAATTAATTTTTTTTGTTTTTTTATTCTGAATTTCGATTTGATTTTGAAGTTCTGCCCAGGCTTGATTAACATCGATTTTTTCGTGGATTGTTTTGTGGTAGCTGGAGTGCCAGATGCCCGATAACTGGTCGAAAAGCAACCGGTTGCTTTCACTTTTGGATAACCAGCGTTGCAAGGTCTGGGCTTCGGCATCGCTGAATTCACCGGACAAGTAATCTACAATTGCCCTTTTTTCTTCTACTGTAATTTTAATTTGACTCTTCATAAAAATAAGCTACTGATTTAATGACACATTTTTTGGTGGGAGGTATTACGGAATTCTATGTTTTTTTTGAAATAAAAGTAAAAAGTAGGATTGAGCCAGTAGAGACTGCCTTTTTTATTCTTTTCAATGCTTTGTATATTTGAACTTTAACAGTATTTTCCGCAATGTTGAGTTTTGCGGCTATTTCTTTGTGCGACAAGTTTTCGAAGCGGCTCAAACGGAATATTTCTTTACAACCCTCCGGCAGCTTCTCAATTTCAATCCTAATCCGAGTTTCCAGTTCTTCAGCATAAATTTTTTCTATTGAATAATCTTCCGACAAGGGTTCGTTGATTTTTATTCCGAGCCGGTTAATTTCGTCAAGGGAAAGTGTTTTGTTTCGACGGATATCGCGCTGCAAATAATTGACGCAGGCATTTCGGACGGAATGGAAAAGGTACCCGGAGAGTGAACTCGTAATATTCAACTGTTCGCGGTCGCTCCACAACTTCACAAAAAAATCTTTGACAATATCTTCTGCGGATTCCAATTGGCGGGTATGGCCGAAAGCATAGGTGCATAATTTGGGATAGTAGGTTTTAAAAACCAGTTCAAAGGACGTTGGATTTCCTTTTTTGATGGAATGGATAAGTTCTCGTTCTAATTCGGTCATGTGATTTTTTTCAGCTAATGGGGTCGAAATTAACTGAAATTATCTTCAAAAACGATTGAATTTTCTATGAACCTTCGGAAAGCCTTTAATAGTTGTTTAATTCGTTATAGAACTTTTTTTTAACGACTTACATTTAGGATTAAGGTGAAAGCCAAGAAATCATTCTCCCGGTTATCGTGGTAATTGGAATTCATTTCTTATTTTTGGTTTCTAACCAAATACATTGTAAAATGAGAATTCTAAAATTATCAATTATGCTCCTGCTTACCAGTTCTATTTTTTTCGCATCCGCACAAAAGAAGGATCAGTCGCTGATTGCTAAAAATGCTAAAATAGAACAGGCCGGGTCAGGCTATGCTTTTACCGAAGGGCCTGCCGTTGCGCCCGGCGGTAAGGTGTATTTCACCGATCAGCCAAACGACCGTATCCACGTTTGGGACGAGAAGAATGGCGTATCGCTATGGCTGGAAGGAACCGGCCGCTCCAATGGAATGTATTTTAACAATAAGGGCCAGCTCGTTACCTGCGCCGATGAAAAAAACGAATTGGCGGTTTTTGACGAGAACAAAAAGTTAAAACCCATTGCCGATGCCTATAACAACACACATCTGAACGGACCAAACGATGTGTGGGTTGCCCCCAATGGCAGCATGTATTTTACCGATCCCTATTATCACCGCAGTTGGTGGCCTGAAGGGCACAAAGAAAGTCAGGATGTTCGCGGCGTTTATTATTTGTCGGTTGATGGCAAGGTCACCCGCGTGATCGATGACTTTAAAACCCCGAATGGCTTAATCGGTACACCCGATGGAAAAATATTGTACGTGGCTGATATTGAAGACCGCAAGATTTGGAAATACGATATTTTGCCCGACGGTAGTTTGACCAACAAAACATATTTCGCCCCGCACGGTTCCGATGGCATGACCATCGATAACCAGGGAAATGTGTACCTCACGATGGGAAAAGTTTGGGTATATAACCCGAAAGGGGAATTGATCGAAGAAATCGAATTCCCGGAAAGCCCTGCAAATATTTGCTTTGGCGGTAAAAATCGAAACATCCTTTTCGTTACCGCCCGGAAGGGTGTTTATACCTTGAAAATGAATGTGAAAGGGGTGAACTGAGGAATTTATTAGTGATTATTGGCTATTAATTTATTAGTGATTATTGGCTATTTATTAATGCCCTGTCCGCTAACCAACTAATAACTAATAACTAATAACTAATAACTAATAAATAATAACTAATAAATAATCAATTTTAATGACATGGAAAGAAGATCGTTTATTCAAAAAACTTCATTGGCAACTGCCGGTTTGTTATTTGCTGCGTATCATCCGGCCTATGCGCAAAACAGAAAACTGAAAGTGGCTTTAATTGGTGCGGGCTGGTACGGAATGGTAATTACCGAAGCCGCACTAAGAACCGGTGATGTGGAAGTTACAGCAGTTTGCGACGTAGATACCGAACACCTGAAAAGCAGTGCCGACAAACTTCAGCAATTGCAGGGTAAACGCCCGCAGGAATTCAAGGATTATCAGGATTTGCTTGACGTAAAAGGGCTTGATGCGGTGTTTATCGGTTCAGTTCCGCAGTGGCATGCGCTGCATTTTATTGCCGCTTGTGAAAAGGGAATCGACATATATTGTGAAAAACCGCTGGCTTATGACATTGAAGAAGGCAAAGCAATGGTGGCAGCAGCAAATAAAGTGGGCAATATTGTACAAATCGGATTTCAACGCCGCCAAAGCAGGGCATTTGCCAAAGCAAAAGAGCTGATTGGTGTTGGCAGAATTGGAAAAGTACATCAAATAGAGGCGCAAATTCATTACAACCCATCTCCCGGCGATACCACAGTTCAAGAACCGCCTGCTTCGCTCGATTGGGAAAAATGGTGCGGACCGGCACCCAAACTCGATTATCGCCCCAGCATAGGGCACAAAGCCTGGCGCTTGGAAAAGGAATATGGCAACGGGCATTTGGTAGATTGGGGAATTCACCACATTGACATCATCCGGGGAATTATGAATTTTGGAATGCCAACTTCGTTCGATACAAATGGCAGCCTGGATATTTTGAAAGGCGAAATCACCACCCCCGATACCTTAAATGCACGTATGAACTTTGAATCCTGCCCTGTAACCTGGCAGCACCGGCTATGGGGAACAGGCGATATGAACCCCGATTTTAACAACGGGATTTTCTTTTATGGCGAAAATGGGACGCTCTTTGCAAGCGACTCCAAGTTAGTGCTCATGCCAATTGGTAAAATAGGGGAGCACCAAACGATGGAACTTCCGACACCGGAAATGCAGGACAATCACGTTTCAAATTTTATTGAAGCCGTAAAAAGCAAAAATAGGAATTTGCTGAGCTGCCCGGTTGAAGATGCTTTTCAGTCAACGGCCACCGTGCAGTTGGCAATGGCTTCGTATTACACCAATAGCAAAGTGGTTTGGGATGATAAAAATAAAACGATAAAGAATAACCCGCAAGCTATGAAGCTGATGGCCCGGCCCTACAGAAAAGGCTATCAACGGCCCCGGGTATAAAAACAATAAAAAAGCAGGACAAATAAACTTGTCCTGCAACGGGCCGGGGGTAATTCTATGTACCTGATCTAAGCTTGCCGAATGAGTGAAATCAAAATTGAAATAACGGCGAAGATCAATAGAACATGAATTAAATATCCTGCGGAAAAAACAAATATTCCTAATAGCCAGCCGATGGTTAATATCACCGCAATTACATAAAGTATTGTTCTCATGGTTTTATAATTTATTATTTTATGCTTTTTATTGTTAAAACTGTGCCAAACGCCTGATTCCGCTGTAATCCGCTGAAAAACATGTTTTTTTAATTAATCAGTGTTGTTGATTTGCCACACATCATGGGGATCGTATTCCTCAAGTGGGCAGCTTCTTAAACTCCTGCCACGATATCTTTTATTCCGCTTAACACCGATTTCCACCAATAATTGAAAATCGATTTGTCTTTGTCCCGGTCAAAACTAATTTTACCTTGTTTCAGGTTTCCGTTTTTATCGGGGTTTTGGTCGCGCACCACGAATGTATTTAAAAGAAAAGATTTGATTTTCTTGGTATCACCATCTTCCGCATCGAAAAGTGAAACCTTTAGATTTTCGTATTCAAAGTTCATGTTGCCCGCGGAATGCTCATTATTGTAAGTGAACCCGAACTTGAGCTCTTTAATAGTTCCGCTGTTGATATCCGTAGAGGCACTGGATCGAAACAAGGAATTAAAAGGATCCATGGGCATCGGGCCCAAACGGCCTTCGGTGCGATAGGCAACCGGATATTTTTTATTTGGAAAGGTAAACTGAACTTTAAAAGGTGCATCATTCAACACATTGCAAGCAACTTTAATTATTGTTTCGCCGCGGATTAAATCCGGTGAATTACTGATGTCATTTATTTTTGCTTCCAGATTATTAAAGGTTACAGCACCGGGTTGATCGTTATTTTCCCAATGTTCTTCGTAACGAATGTTTGCATTTTGCATGAGTAGAGAATCGATGTGCAAGCCAAACGGCAGGTTGTCGATCATCTCTGCAGGTAATTTTGTATCCGGTTTATCGGGGAAAGGAAGCCGTTTATCACGAAAGACCGTCATTGTAAAATCGTTCATCCATAGTCCGGAAGCAATAAAAGCGGTGTCGTTCAAAGCGGCATTTAAATTCAGATTTTTCAAAGTAACCGTTTTTGAATTAATGTCAAACCAATCGGTTTGCACCCCGGTTTGATGCGCAATTTCATATTTGGCAAATTCTGATTTTAACGAAAAGGAATCCAAGCGAACTTCACTATCTTCCGAATCATACAACAGTTGATTGGCTTCAAGGCGGTATAAACCGCCGGGAAGCACATCTCGTGGTTTGGCTTTGTTTGTTTCTTGAGGTTTCTCCTCCGGCAGGAAACAATTGATTTTTGGATTAGAAACCAATACCTGTTTAACGAAGTATTTGTCCTTAAAAAGTGCCGGTAAAATGCGAATCGATCGCAATTTAATCTCAGGTGCCACCAGATGCGTACTTTTTGTTGAATCTTTCACGCTTACGCCCTCAATTGATATGCTTCGCGTAAAAAGATTTACGTCAAGGCTTTCAAAATCAATTTCATAAATGCCTACTTTATCGAATGCCTGAATTTTGCCTTCGATAATAGTCGAAACAATTAATGGACCGACCCATAAGATTAAGACAGCGAGAACTAACCCTATAAGAGATAGCAGCCAAATACGCATCCGTACTTTCCTGCTTTGTTTTTGTTTCACTTAGTTATGCTTTTTTTGCCGCACCGGTAATAATCCCTCCGATTACGGCTACCACTGCACTAGCAATTACCGGTGTCCAGTTTGCTTTGCTCACCGCTATATCCAATCCAAGCAAACTAAATGTTTCTGAATCATTCATCGCTTGAATTCCAAAAACTACTAACCCAACAATGCCGAGGACTAACAAAATAACTCCTACCATTTTCATCCGTAAATAATTTATTTTTTAAGGTCGGATGGAACTCGCATGTGAAATTTTCATCCGTGTTTGTGTTCAACGAACATGCTCGTTTCATACTATATATTTTTATTTAATCACTTTTTCTGTCAAAACCGATCCATCTTTTTTGAATAGGGTTTTATTTTTTATATATTATAGGCAAGTATCACTATGTTAATGATTTAAATTATGGTAAGATTTTGAGATTGTATATGGTATGCCCATTATTATACCCATACTGTGGTAGTATTTCCTCATGTCTTCCGCTGTGGATATTGATATTCAGTGTATTATTGAATGGATGCTCGGTGGCAGTCATTTTGTAATCCCAAATGTAACGCGGCTGAAACTTATTGAGGAAAAACATAATCATTGCATAAGGATGTTGAAACAGAAAATATTAATTTTAAAGAACAAAAAGATGAAATCAAATGCAAAAAGATCGAAAAAAACTGACATCATCCTGGAGCATGAGCCAATGGCGCGGATGAAATCAAAACTTGTAAAAAAGGAAAAACCACGTGCGGTGGAAATGGACGCAGAATTTGCAGAACCTGAAAGAAAAAAGGGTGTCTGGTCCAAAAAGAAAGACTTGAAAGGGAAAAAACGTATGTCCTGGTTTTGCAGTAGTGAATGGAAGAGTTATGGTCACTTTTTTTAGCTAATGTGTGAAAACAAAAAGAAACAAATTGTTTAACGGAATTTAATACATTTGCACAAAACTGATTGATAAGCCGTTCATTCATCACTATTATTTCAGAATTGATGCAAAAAAAATGCGACGCTATTCAGCAGAATTGGCTCGAAATATCGAGATCGATTAATGAGCTTTTGGAAAACCCCGTAGAGTGTGCCGAAGAAATTAACCACACTCAGGAATGGTTAAAAAGACATTTGCAAAAAATAGTCCTGCATCGCAACCAGAATGACCAGGTAGTTATTCGAAGTCTGGCGGACCATAACATTCGCCAAGATTCGCTGCTTATTTGCGATTCATCTTTCAGAATCCACAATTATTCAGGAATCCATAATTTTTTTTCGGACCTCGAAATCGATAAAGACAAACCTTTTAGTGTATTGGATTTAGTAGAGGAAAAGGATCAAATTAAGCTGAAATCCGCTTTTCAGGAAGCCGTCAGAACAAAACAGAATGTGCAACAAGAGCTAAGAATTAAAACGAATTCCGAGGTTCTCAGTCATTGCATTTTGAATATCGATATGACTGCCAGTAATCCGGCTAACGACCGATATGTAGTCGGTGTTAAATTTGCTGGCGTTATGGCCGGACAGCTTCTTGAGTACCAATCCCTGATAATGGATGCCTTACCGGGAGTGGACATTTACCTTTTCGACAAAAACTACAACTATTTGTTTGTAGGCGGAAAAGAAAAAGAACGTTTCAGTTTAAGCAATGTTGAAATGATTGGTAAATCGGTGTTCGAAGCACTTGATAAAAAAGCTGTGAGATTAATTTACCCCTACATTAACAAAGCCATGCAAGGCGCGCTAAACGAAGGGGAAATCCGCTATAATAATGAGATATATTACCTGCAGGCAACACCGGTTAAAAATTTCAGCAATGAGACAACGGCGGTAATTCTTTTTTCTCAAAACATCACTCAGGATAAACTGATTGAAGAGCAACTGAAACGCGGTAAGGAAGAAGCACTGAAAGCGGATGAGCTGAAATCCATTTTTATTGCCAACCTAAGCCACGAAATCCGCACCCCGTTGAATGCGATTATAGGTTTTTCCGAACAGTTGGATAAAACAGTGCTTAACGATGAGCAGTTGAAATACAACGGCATGATTAAAAAAGCATCCGACTATTTGCTGTATTTGGTTACGGAAGTCGTTTTCTTATTTAAGTTGGGCATGGGGAAAGTTTTTATCGAAAAAACACCCTTTTTTTTGACCGACTTGTTTGACGAACTCCACGATATTTTTTCCAAACAGGCTGCCGAGAAGCAATTGAGTCTGACTTTTGAATTTTCCGATGATTTTCCGACAGCCGTGGTGGGCGATTCGTACCGGGTGCGACAAATTTTGAGCAACTTACTGTCGAATGCCATTAAGTACACCGATAAAGGCGAAATAAAACTGGAGGGGAAGCTTCGCAAAGAATATAAAACAAAAGTTGAACTTCAATTTTCGGTGAGCGATACCGGAATCGGCATCAGCCGTAAATACTTAAAAAAGATTTTTGATGTATTTGAACAAGGCACTAAATTCAATATCGCATTTAGAAGTGGCGCCGGCCTCGGCCTGGGCATATGCAAACGCCTGACCGAACTGCTCAATGGGAAAATCCATGTGAGCAGTAAATTGAATGTAGGTTCTACTTTTACTGTAATGCTTCCCTTTCCAAAAATTAAGAGCCTCGGTCAAATTCCGAAAAAAGAAAAGCAATTTGTGTTAAGTGAGGATCATAATCTGTTGGTGGGTAAAAAAGTTCTGTTGGCCGACGACGATGAACATAACCTTCTTTTATCTGAAAATATATTAAAACGATGGCGCACCGACTATACCTTGGTTAACAATGGTGAAAAGGCTATCGATATGCTAAAACGTGTTAAGTTCGATCTGGTTATTGTTGATATTCATATGCCCCTTAAAAGTGGACTCGAAGTTGCCCGGTTTTTACATTCCGATTCGAACCCTAATTCGGAAACGCCCATTTTCTTTATCACTGCAAATGCATTCCATACCGACATTCATAACTACCTCAAAGAAGGATTTGACGGTTATCTTATAAAACCATTCAAAGAAGTGGATTTTTACAGTAAACTGTGTAATGTTCTGGATCTTGGACATCCGGAAAAAAAATCGAAGCAAACCGAACCCGCCATTTCAAAAGAGATACAAGACTCTTTTCGAACGGACGGTTTGTTGAAAACCGCAGATGGTGATCGGAAGTTCTACGATTTGATGATAAAAAACTTCATCCAAAGCGCCGAAAGCCTGAAACAACTTTTCGAGCAAGCCGAGGTGCATGGTAATTGGCAAGAAGTGGGCGAAAAGGCACACAAGTCCATAACATCGTTTAAATATTTCGGACTATTGGCAACTGCCGGTCTGCTGGAAAAAATAGAAGACCACACTGTTAGAGAACTCAATACCGAACTGGCAAAACCTGTTTTACTGCAAGCCTTGGAGGCTATCGACAAAGTTATTGCACAAGCAAAAATTAATTTAATTGGTTAACTTCGTTGGTTCTTGTAGATTTGCAGTTATAATGGAATTTCAAACCAAAAGCGCATGAAAAAATCAGTAGGGAACATACTTGTCATAGACGATGACAATTTCATTTGTGAAATTTTAAGCCGCTACCTTCGCAATAATAATTATCAGGCAGAAACAGCCGTTTCGGTAAAAGGAGCGTTCGAATTGTTTAAAAACCACGAATTCGATATGGTTCTTTGCGACTTTCGGCTTCCTGACGGCAGCGGACTTGAAATTTTGCAAAAAATGCGTTCCATGCACCTGAACATGCCGGTAATTATTATGACTGCTTATGCAGACGTCCGGATGGCGGTTAAACTCATAAAAATGGGAGCTGCCGATTACATCACCAAACCTATTCAACAGGAAGAACTTTTGGTGTTAATCAAAAACATCCTTTCTAAAAGTGTTGACCAAGCACCGATCAAAAGTAAAACTTCGTTTCTGGACGGTGATTTCATTGCGGGGGAAAGTGAGCAGATAAAACACCTGATCTCTTTGGCGTTAAAGGTGGCTCCAACCAACATGTCGGTGATTATTGAAGGCGAAACCGGTACAGGGAAAGAGTACATCGCCCGCTTCATACACGAAAATAGTCCGCGTAAAAACAAACCTTTTGTTGCCATCGATTGCGGAGCCATCCCCAAAGAGCTGGCTAACAGCGAGCTGTTTGGCCATGTTAAAGGTTCGTTCACCGGTGCCATCTACGATAAAGAAGGAGTATTTCAAATGGCAGATGGCGGAACGCTGTTTCTGGACGAGATTGGGAATCTCACGTATGAAATTCAGTTGAAATTGCTACGAAGCATTCAGGAACGGGTGGTCGCCAAGGTTGGTGATTCAAAAAGCCAAAGCATCGACATCCGGGTACTTGCTGCATCAAACGAAGACTTGCAACACGGCGTAAAAGAAAATAAATTCAGAGAAGATTTATACCATCGTTTAAACGAGTTTAAACTGAATTTGCCCCCCTTGCGTAAACGGCCTGTGGATATTTTGTTATTTGTAGAACACTTTATAAAAATGTCGAACTCAGAGTTGAATAAACAGATAAAGGGGCTAAGTCCCGAAGTGGAGAAAATATTCCTTAACTATCCATGGCATGGTAATTTGCGGGAATTAAAAAATATTGTTAAACGTTCGGTTTTAATGTCGGATGGAGAATGGATCGAGAAAAACAGCCTGCCACATGAGGTAATTTACCCGGAATTTGAATTAGAAGATTCCCCCAAACCGGAAGAAGCAAAGCCCTTTTCCCTGCTTAAAAATGCCTCCTCCGACATTGAACGGCAACTTATCGTGAAAACCATACAGGAAGTAGGATTCAATAAATCCAAAGCCGCCAAAGTATTGAATATCGACCGAAAAACGCTTTACAACAAAATGAAATTGTACAACATCGAATTATAAAAAAATAGACATCGGGTTTTAGGAGGGATATTCAAAATAAAAGAGCTTTTAGTCTGAAGATTTGGATTCTGATTTTTGGAACAGCATTTGAATCACTCCTGTGATTAAAAATATAAAATGGGAGAACATGTAAAATATAAAAAAGTTATTTTTATCGATGATGACAAGGATTTAGTTGGTTTATACAATGCCAAACTCCGGCAGAAACAATTAGCAGACTATTTCACTTTTTTTGACAATGCAAGCGAGGGAATTGATTTTTTAAAAGTTACAAAGAAAAGCGATTTACCCGATTATATCCTGTTGGACCTGTACATGCCTAAAATGAACGGGTTCGATTTCCTGGAGCATGTTGAGAAAGTCAAAAAATTAAAAAATTCAGTGGAGATATTTGTATGCACTTCTTCCAAAAGAGAAGAAGACAGAAAGCGCGCAATGAAGTATCCGTTTGTGAGTGCTTATATTGAAAAACCGCTGGAATCCGACTTCCTTGAATACTTAATTAAGGACAGGATTTGACGGCTCCCTCTCTACAAAGTGAGTATATAAATCCACATAGTAACACAACTGTTAAATTCTTTTTGGTTCCAACTCTTGCATATTATAAACTAAAAATTAATATTCTATATTTATGAACCACATAATTTAATGTGAGAACAAGTTTATAAACGATTGTCGAAAAAATAGTATCCAATCGTGAGTATTTTGTGAAGTACAATGAAAAAATAAATACACTCAATTTTATGAAGTCAGATATAATTGTAATATTAGTTCAGGCCAATTTCGGTGCTAAATTTATAAATTACGTAGAAGAAGAATTTCCAGGAGATTATCCTAAAAAGTTTAAAGAACCCTATCATGAAAAATTAGAAGACAATCCACTTTTAGAGCTAAACCCAGGTGAACGTTTGTTTGCATCTTTAGTTGAATTAATAGATTTGAAAGCTTATTATGTAAACAAAACTATTCCATTGAGGTATTTGTATGAAAGTATTTATGACTTAAGTTATAGAATAGAGCGTTACTATGATATAAACGGTATATACGGTTTGAGTGAAAGAGACTTAAGATGGCTTGCACCATTGTTTAAGGCTGAGATTTTTGATCTGGGATCGTTGAGGTTTCAAAGGTCTTGGTTTTCTTTTAAGGAGATAGAACGCCAAGGTTATGATTTTATGCCGTTAAGCGATAAGTGGAAGAGACGCTTCCCGGAGGGAACTCCCATAATAGAAATTCACATACAAACAGATACTGATTTTAGTAAAGGTAAGATTGATGAAGCCTTTGCGCTTGCTCGTGATTTCTTTGAACGCTACTTTAGTGAACATGAATATGAAATCTTTGTCTGTAGAACATGGCTGCTTTATCCAAAGACGAGGGATATTTTACCTGAAGATAGCAATATCGCTTTATTTTCAAAACGCTTTAAAGTGATTGCGGCAAATCAGAGTACTAAACAAGCCTTGGACCGAATTTATGGAACTAGTGATTTAAAGGACATTGAAGCTATGAAGAAGACTTCTAGTTTACAGGAAATAGCCCATAAAAATCTGGACAAGCTTGGTGTAGCGGCAGGGATTATCTATAAATAATTTTAAAGTTTAAAGAAACTCAGAGTTTAAAACAGTTCAAAGTTCCAAGTTCAAAATAGTTTCGACTTCGTGTTTCCCGCTTTCTACTTCCCCTTAGCCGTTCTTATCCTCCCCTTGGGGGGAGTTAGAGGGGGCTTGTCTCATTAACTCCACCATTTTTCCAGCCGCACGTTGCGAGCTGCCGGGTTTGCCCATTAAGCTATTCAAACGGCTGTAATCCGTCTTTATTTTCTTTCGGTAGTTTTCGTTGTAAAGCAATTTTTCCATTTCTGCTTTCACGTTTTTCAGGGTCATTTTTTTCTGGATAAGCTCGGTTATAATTTCTTCGTTCATAATGATATTCGGCAATGAAACCCCAATTGTTTTTAGCACGAAATTGCGCATGATGAGGTCGATTAACCAACCGCCTTCCACTTTATAGATCACGGTTTGCGGAACATTAAAAAGTGCCGTTTCCAGTGCTGCCGTTCCCGAAGCTACAAGCGCGGTGTGGGCATTGTTCAGTATATTATAAGTTTGGTCGAAAATGATTTTTACATCGCTGCCTTCCAGTTGAGACTGGTAAAGTTCATCGCCGACACTTTTCACGCCGGCCACCACAAACTGAAAATCGGGAAAAAATTGTGAGATTTTAACCATTAACGGCAAAGTTCGTTTTATCTCCTGAACGCGGCTGCCGGACAGAAGCGCGACTAATGGGCGTTTGTCAAATCCAAAACGCGCAACGAAATCTGCTTTATTCAATGCAATTTTCTGGAATTCTGCAATGGAATCCATCAGCGGATTTCCCACGTAATGTACCTTGAAATTGTGCTTTTTATAGAATTCGGTTTCAAAGGGGAAAATGGTGAACATTTCATCCACAAATGCTTTTATTTTTTTGATGCGATACTCCTTCCACGCCCAAATTTTTGGCGAAATGTAATAGAACACTTTGATACTGTGTTGTTTTGCAAATTTCGCTATTTGAAGGTTAAATCCGGGATAGTCGATTAAAATTAAAACGTCGGGTTGAAACCGGAGCAAATCTTTTTTGCAGAGGTTCATGTTGCGGTTGATGGCCCTAAGGTTCAGGACCACATTCACAAAGCCCATAAACGCCATTTCACGGTAGTGTTTCACCAATTCACCACCTACTGCCTGCATCAAATCGCCGCCAAAAAAGCGAAATTCTGCCTGCTCGTCGGCTCGTTTCAGCTCCTTCATCAAATTAGAGCCGTGCAAATCGCCGGATGCTTCGCCTGCTATGATGTAGTATTTCATTTTTTAGATTTGAGATAAAAAGTATCAAGTAGTGAGATTAGACGTCCAAAACAAACTAAAAAGCTCTTGAAATTAAAACGGCCAATGCGTAGATTATTGTTGCGCCCAACATGCCGCGAGCGGTTTTTTCGTATTTCAGCTTAATAAAGCCCATGAAAACCGCACTGTTCGCAAAAACACATAAACTCCCTAATTTAACGAAGGCGTTTAGTTTCCATAAGCCTCGGGTATGTTGGAAAAAACTGACATCGTTATCGCCAATCAAGTAGGCCAAGAAAAATACAATTACCGGAACAACGAAACCAACCAGGAAACCGGTTCCAATGAAATCAAATTTCTTTGTTTTTCTTCGGCCCATCAGAATTTCCAGTCTTGTATGTGCTCCAGCGTTTTGTAGCAAGTCATATCAACGGTAACCGGTACCACAGAAGCAAAATTGTTATTCAATGCACAAATGTCGGTTTCGGTGGCTTCTTCCTCCAGGTTTTGAAAATAGCCTGAAAGCCAGTGATATGCACGCCCCTGCGGATCGGTTCTTTTATCGAATTCCTCCATCCATTTGCCATGAGTTTGGCGGCATATTTTTATGCCTTTTGGCTTACCTTTCGGGATGTTTACGTTTAAGCAGGTGAAGGGTGGTAGTCCGTTTTCCATTACATTTTGAAAAACTTTAGCGACAACGATTTTTGCTCTTGAAAAATCAGCATCCTCGTCGAAATTGTCAAGCGAAAATCCAACGGAGGGCACGCCGTGCAAACAGCCTTCAATTGCCGCTCCCATCGTTCCACTGTATAGTACGCTGATGGATGCGTTGGAGCCATGGTTAATTCCTGAAACCACGTAATCGGGTTTTCGTTTCAGTAAACTGTTGAAACTAAGTTTAACGCTGTCAACCGGAGTTCCGGAACATTTGTAGGTTAATGCGCCATGGATTTTCTCCACAGGAATAGCTCGCAGCGGCAGATCAACTGTGATGGCACACGACTTTCCGGACATGGGGATTTCGGAAGAAATTACAACTACTTCACCAAAATGCTGGATAACTTCAACCAGTTCGCGAAGTCCTTTGGCATAAATACCATCGTCGTTTGTGACTAATATTAAAGGTTTTTCTGACATATTTTTAAAAATTGGGGCAAAGATAACGATAAGGGGCGAAGTTAAAGACGAAAATTTTAAAAAAGGCTATATTTGAAAACTCCAAAACTGATGTGTTATGATGATTGAACCGGATAGGAAACGTCCTCCTTTTTTAAGTGCATTGTGCATTCTCAGCTTCATTGGAAGCGGGTTGGGCTTTGTTGGCTATTTTTTAGTATCGGTGTTTTTCGACCGTGCTGCGGAGTTCATTGTAAAATACTCCTACTATCATTCGGTCGAACAAATTTCGGCTTTCTACTTTACGGTGTTAATGGTACTTTTTGCGCTGTCGCTTACAGGTGCCATCCGAATTTGGAAGCTACACCGCGATGGATTTTTTCTCTATACCATCTCGCAAATAAGCATCCTTTTTCTCCCGGCAGTTTGGATGGATTGGCAGGCATTTTCAGCTACCAATACAATTTTCACTGCTGTATTTGTTATTGGCTATGGGTTGAACTGGAAAAATATGCGATAATAATTATTGCTGCCTTTTAATCACACCTGTCCTGCTTTTCGATATACTTAAAATGGTAATTTAAACTGCATATCATCAATCTCTTTTCGAATCCTTTCTTCCTCTTCTTTCTTTTCCTGTCTGGATTGTTCCATTCGTTGCTTATAGTCGCGTAAAAGTACGTCCTGCTGGGCTGCAAATTCGGGATTAAACTTTCTGGTTTTCTCATTGTCATCCATCAAATCTTTAATTAACCGATCTTGCTTTTCATCTTCTGTTAATTTTTTTGCCATGTTCATCCCCGTGAATTCGTAAATATTTACCCACTTATCTTCTACAAAAGCCGATAACCCGGGATTGATGCAATAGTAACCCCGCTCAACCCGTATAAACAGGGCATTGTTGTAGGGGTTTTTGCTGTCCATTTCATTTTTAGCTAAAATTGATGAAATGTAATTCCTCTGTTTTCTGTAATCCGGCATTATCGATTCGGGATAATGGGCAATAACTTGCTCAATGTCCATTGCTTTCACGCCTTTTTCTTCATATTTACGACGGCAATTATTTATCAGAACATCCTGCAAAGTCATGAAAATGTTCAGCAGGAAATATTCCATTTTCCGATTTGGGATTTTCACCATCCTGTCGTTTACATTTACACGGATGTTCTCGGTTAATATTTGTACAAACACATCTTTGAGTTTGTTGGCATGCTGAGGGGAAAAGTATAATTTGTTAATGGCGATGCGAAAAGGGTTTCTTCCGCGGTTATCCATCACGTCAGTATCTGCATTTTGGCGGAGAAGAAAATCAAGGATTTTAGCGCTCCCGTTTTCAGTCGCCGCCAACAAAGGGGTAAGGTTGAACTGATCGCGATAATTAACACCATATTTTTTTATTTCCTGTTCAATTCCTTTAACGTTGTCCGTGTTATAGTTGCTGTAATATTTTCTGTTGATCGAATTGCGCTCAAATTCGGGATGTTCCGCTTTTCTGTATTTTAAATTGACCAAACTTTCGATAATGTCTTTATCGTTATAAAGCAAGGCATACATAAACACTAAATCCTTTGCTTTTTTGTTGAATGTAGTTGGGGCGAATGCCAATTTTTTCAGGTCGTCAATATTTTCGTGTGTAATAGGTTCCCAATCGGGTTTTTGGAGTTGCAGAATGTTCTTTTTGATATCATCGGCCTGTTCCTTTTTTCCTTGCAGTTCAAGTTTCCGTGCTTCTTCTTTCCAATCGTCAAGAGAGGAAACGTCTGCTTTCAAATTTATTTTTTGTTCAGTTTCTATAAGATCAAGGAGGGATAAAATATCATGTTTTTTTGATGATTCGAGTATGTAAAGATTTTTGACCGAGCGGGTTATGCCTACATAAAGCGAATTGATATAGAATTTAAAAGCATCTAATGATTTATCGGCTTTGTCTTTTCCGCGCGAGAAATTTATATCATCATTTTCGAGGTCACCTTTTGTGACCCCCTGCGTTATTTCATTAAACTCGCGGCTGTAGTTGCTGATAAAGTTAACGAGGATTATATTTTCATATTCAAGTCCTTTTGCTTCGTGAATTGAAAAAATCAGGGGAGTCTGAAAAATGCCGCGGGCAGCAGTTTTTTCTTCTTGTGTCATTACCAATACGGCATATTTTGTCGATCGTTTTGTGCTGTCGTTCAGTTCCTTGCGTCGTGTTGGAGTATCTATGAAAAAATTTATATTCCCTTTGTTTTCCTTCAGCGACTCAACCAAAAAATTACTCTCTTTATCAATGGCGCCAAAACGTGCATTCTTTATTTTCAACAGTTTATTGGCAACTGCTGTAACATCGGTCGAGTTTCGATAATTTGTTTGAAGGACATTTAAATTACTTCCCGAAATATCATGCTTATAAAACATGGTTTTTACATTTGTCCAAGAAAAAAAGTTGGGGTGGACAATCTGGTTTGAATCGCCGCAGAGGATGAAATTTCCGGGTGTTATCAGCGATTTTAGAATGAGGAACAACTGGATATTTGTAAAATCCTGTACCTCATCAATCACAATAAAATCATATTTTTGGTGACTGTAACTGAGCCATTCAAACGATACAATATTTAGTTCATATAAATTATTCTCTTTTAAAAATTCCAGGTATTTAGTGAATATTTCGTAAACTTTTTCACGCTCATTTTTAAGAAAAATAGATTGTTTAACCCCCAACTCCAAATATTCCTCCTTGTTCAGAAATGGTTTTGTAATATCGGTCCCGGTTATCACACCCTTGAATTCTTCAAATAATTTGTATCCGTCACTAATGCCAAACGAATGTTTGCGGGGTTGCAACCAGAGGTTAAAGCTTTTATAATCAATCTCTTTCCCCTGAATTACTTTTAACGTTTCCACGTATTCCTTAAAACTTAAAAAATCGACATCCTGCTTCTCATTTTCATAGTTGTCGGAATAATACAGCCGGGAAGAATTATCGACAAGAAAGGGTGAAAGTGTAATGTATAATACGTTTCCTTTGAGCTGCTTAATTTTTTCGAGTGTTAGCACGGTTTTACCGCTTCCGGCCGAACCAACAATAATTAAAGGTGTTTTGAGCGTAAAAATATTTTGTTGCAAACTATCAAAAGAAATCACCTTGTTAAGCAAATGAAACTTGTTGCTTTTGTGGTTGACAAAGTTCATCGCAACCACTTCTTCTTCGGGAACCTGCTTTTCGTTTTTTAGAGGTTTCAGTTTATTTTCGTCGATTTTTGCCCCCCTTAAAAACCTTGATTTTGCATACGCATGGCCATAAATTACCTCTAATAACAAAATAAAAGTTTCACCGTTGTATTTGGCAAATTTAAAAAGCAGCCGATTTTCGTAATCCAATTTCGCCCTGTAATAACCTTTATCCGTCAATTTTTTAATTTCAGCAGAATCGAAATCATTGTTTTCAAAAAAGCCCACTGTTTTTTCGAACTGCTTTTTAACCTTTGAATAATCAATATCGTTGAGGTACAGAACCTTCATAACAAAAATATTTTAATCTTTACTATATCCCCAGCAACAATTTCCCGGCATCCTGCCCGCCGGTAATCATTCGTTCCGGGTTTTCAAGCAACTCTTTAATTTTTACAAGAAAGCCTACTGAATCTTTTCCGTCGATAACACGGTGGTCGTAGGAAAGGGCAATGTACATCATGGGCCGGATGACCACTTTCCCATTAACAGCTACCGGGCGATCGAGAATGTTGTGCATCCCCAGGATAGCCGATTGCGGCGGGTTGATAATAGGCGTGGACAGTAGCGATCCGAAAACTCCGCCGTTGGTAATGGTAAATGTTCCTCCGGTCAGCTCTTCGACTGATATTTTTTTAGTGCGGGCCTTTTCGGCCAGTTCTTTTATTTCGATTTCAATTTGAGCGATGGATTTGCTTTCTGCGTTACGCACGATTGGCACCATCAGTCCTTTCGGTGTGGAAACGGCAATTCCCACATCAACAAATTTCGGCGAAACGATTTCTTCGCCGTCCAGTTGAGAATTTACCATGGGATAGAAATCAGCAGCAATAGCAACTGCTTTTGTGAAAAAGGCCATAAATCCTAATTTGAGCCCATGTTTCTCGGTGAATTTTTGTTGGTTTTTACTGCGTAAATCCATCACAAAACTCATGTCGATCTCGTTGAAAGTAGTGAGCATGGCCATTTCGTTTTTCACCGCGACCAGGCGTTCGCTCAACTTTCGCCGCAAGCTCGACATTTTTTGCCGGTCGATTTCCCTTGATGCTTCTTTTTGCTGTACCACGGCATTTCCTGGTTCAGCTTTTGGTAAACCGGCTACGGCTTCGATTTCCTTTTTCCCGAGACGTTTTAAGCCATTCATTACATCTTCTAATGAAAGATTATGCTCTTTCATCATTTCTTTTGCTACCGAAGTAACCTTCACCTTTTCGTATTCTGGCGACGATACCCGAGCACGTTCCTGTTCAGATGACGGAACATGCTCCGTCGCTGGTTCTTCCTCCGCCTCCGCCTCCGCCTCTGCCTCCGCCTTTTCCTCTTCTTTAACCTCCACACTCGTGTCGATGGTACAAACCACCTGCCCAACCGGTACCAACTCTCCCTCGGCAGCTTTGATAGCTATTTTTCCGCTTTCGCTGGCCACAATGGTTAAAGTGGCTTTATCAGATTCCACTTCTGCAATTTCCTGGTTTTGGGTCACAAGTGCACCATCTTCAACCAACCAATTGCCTATTTCTACTTCGGTTATTGATTCTCCGGGACTTGGTACTTTAATTTCTACAATCATTTCATTTTTATTTCACCTCAACAACTTCTTTCATTTTGAACACGGATCCAAGGATTGCTTCCAGCTCTTTTTTGTGCTTGTCCATTAACCCTACTGCGGGGCTTGCACTTTCTTTACGCGAAATAAGTTTAAACCCGTAGTGCGCCAATTTCCGGTTAATAAATGGCCATGCACCCATGTTTTCCGGTTCATCCTGCACCCATATCAATTCCTGCGAATTTTTGTAACGTTTCACAATTTCACTCATTTTTTTTTCAGGAATCGGATACAACTGCTCTATGCGCACTATAGCAATGTGATCCATTTGGTTTTCAATTTTGCGTTGTGCCAAATCGTAATATAGCCTTCCTGAAACGAAAATCACCTTTGTAACCGATTTTGGATTGACAGTTTCATCGTCAATGATTTCTTTAAAAGAACCGCTTGCCAACTCATCTAATTTAGAATGGGCCATGGGGTGCCGCAGCAAACTCTTTGGCGTGAATACCACTAATGGAAGGCGCGTGTTCATTTTCATCTGACGGCGCAACAAATGAAACATATTGGCCGGGGTAGTGGGTACTGCAATTTGCATGTTGTTGTTCGCCGAAAGCTCAAGGAAGCGTTCGATGCGACCGCTGGAATGTTCGGGACCCTGTCCTTCAAAACCATGCGGGAGAAAAAGTACCAGGCCATTCATTAAGCCCCATTTTTCGAATGCTGACGAAATGTATTGGTCAACAACTACCTGAGCCATATTATAAAAATCGCCAAATTGCGCCTCCCAAATTGTTAAAGCATTAGGTTGCGCCAAGGCATAGCCGTATTCGAAACCCAAAACCGCATATTCCGAAAGTGGTGAATTGAAAACGTTGAAATTTGCCTGGGTTTCCGAAATGTGTTTTAGCGGGAAATACTTTTCATCCGTTCCTTCCACCACAATGGCAGCGTGGCGGTGGGCAAAAGTGCCTCGCACACTGTCCTGTCCGCTAACACGTACGGGACAGCCTTCGTTCACGAGTGTCCCATAGGCCAGCAATTCGGCCATTGCCCAATCCAAGCGATCTTCGTGCACCATTGCCTTACGGTCTGAAACAATGCGACTAACTTTGCTGAAAAAGTCAAGATCCGAGGGAAGGGTGTTTATTTTGTCTGCGATTTCCAGGAGTGTTTTCCGGTTAACGCCAGTTTCCACATGTGGATCAAAAAAGTCCTTATTGGGCATTTCGTAGCCTTCATATTGGTTAATCAGGAACTTCCGAATTTTTACTTTGTCAATTTCTTCAGAGATTTTGTATTTTTCTTCCAGCAAATCGTCAAAGTCTTTGATCCTTTTACGTGATTCTTCCGACGACATGATGCCAAGCTTGTTCAATTTTCCGGAATAAATGTCGCGCGGATTGGGGTGTTTCGAAATGGCTTTATACAATATGGGTTGAGTAAATCGAGGTTCATCGCCCTCATTGTGCCCATACTTTCTATAGCAGAGAATATCGATGAAAATATCGGTATTGAATTTTTGCCTGAATTCCATGGCCAATTCTATGGTAACAATCAAGGCTTCTACATCGTCGCCGTTTACATGAAAAACGGGTGAACGGGTCACTTTTGCAATGTCGGTGCAGTAGGTGCTCGAACGGGCTTCGAGATAATTCGTAGTGAAGCCTACCTGATTGTTGATGACCAAATGAATGGTTCCCCCGATTCGATATCCGGGCAAGTTAGTCATTTGAATTGCTTCGTAAACCACACCTTGCGCGGCAATTGCTGCATCGCCGTGGATAATAATAGGCGCAACCTTGTCGAAATCGTCGTGGTAAACCGATTCTATTTTCGACCGCGCCATCCCCTCCACAATCGGGCCTACGGCTTCAAGGTGAGAAGGGTTGGGCATAAGGTTTAGTTTTACCTTTTTCCCAAAGTCGGTCGTTACCTCATTTTCGTAGCCCAAATGGTATTTTACATCGCCTTGCGAAATACCGTCTTCATATTCTTTTCCTGTAAATTCCTTGAAAATCTTCTCATAAGGTTTTTCAAGGATGTTTGCCAAAACGTTCAACCGGCCACGGTGTGCCATGCCGATAATAAATTCTTCGATGCCCAATTCGGCGCCACGTTCGATCACCGCGTCCAATGCCGGGATCAGGGCTTCGGCTCCTTCAAGGGAGAAACGTTTTTGCCCCACGAATTTTTTGTGGATAAAATTCTCAAACCCTACGGCCAGCTTCAGGTGATAGAAAAAATGCCTGCGTTTTTCATCCGAAAATTTTTGCGAATTACGTGTGCTTTCCATGCGTTGTTTTAGCCAACTGAGCATTTCGGGGTCGCGCATGTACATGTATTCAACACCTATAGAATGGCAATAGGTGGCTTCGAGATGTTCGATAATGTTTTTCAATTTTGCCGGGCCAATACCAATTTCGTTACCGGCTACGAAGGTGGTTTCAAGGTCTTTTTTTTCGAGCCCGAAGTTCTCAATGTCCAAAGTTGGCAAATATTGGCGACGGGTCCGCACCGGGTTGGTTTTGGTAAACAGATGCCCACGTTGCCGGTAGCCGTGAATCAGGCTTAGAATTGCAAATTCTTTGTCGATGTTATCGGCCTTATGTGCTGCTGGTTTTTGCGAATAATTTTTCTGGGCAAGTTCAAAACCGGCAAAAAAATGTTGCCAGGTTTTGTCCACTGATTCGGGATTTTCGAGGTAAGTTTGGTATAGATTTTCTATGGCCGCCAATTCCTGATTCCCAACTGAAGAAAATTTGTCCATGTTGCTTATTGAATGATTAATATAACTGCTATTGGAGAACAACGCTTCAATTCTATTGTTTAACGCTATTACTGTTTTTCCGCCTCAAACATAGGGTTTTTTAAATTATTTATTCCATACTTTAAAGCCGATGCACTAAACAATTAGAAATCAAAATATTTGCAAGATAAATTCATTAGGATTAAATTGTGGAAGAATCGATTTAACCAATTTAATGTCTTTGAAATGAACGTAAAAAATATATTCCCCAGCCTTAGCTCTCATCTTGTATCGGAAATTATCAAGAATTCAAGTGTAATTGAAATCCCCGAAAAAACTGAAGTAATACGCGAGGGACAGTATGTTAAAGCAATTCCGGTTGTTGCATCGGGGCTGATAAAAGTTTTCACAAGACATGAGGATAAAGAACTACTGCTATATTACATTCAACCAGGCGAAAACTGTATAATGACTTTTGACGCCTGTTTAAAGAATGTACCGAGCAAAGTTTATGCAACAACTGAAAAAAGATCGGAGGTGTTATTGATGTCAATTGAAAACGTTTTCCGTTGGATGAAAGAGTTTCCCGAGTTAAATTCATTCTTTTTTATGCAGTACAATATTCGTTACAACGATCTTCTGAACATGATCAACCAACTTCTCTTTGAAAAAATGGATTCAAGGATTTTGGAATATTTGAAGGCAAAAGTGCTGATCAATGGTAAAAACCCCATTAAAATTTCCCACCGTCACATTGCAAATGATCTGGGCACTGCTCGGGAAGTAGTCAGTAGGATTTTGAAGAAACTTGAACATGAAGGAAAAATAAATCAGTTGGGTACCACTATAATAAAAATAAACTGATTTGTAACTATAGTCACCGTTTTTACAGTCTCGCACTCTTTATATTTGTATTGATTCTAAATAAGAAACTAATATTTCATCATATTTAAGACAATAATGTCTTTTAATA
This sequence comes from uncultured Maribellus sp., assembly GCA_964572085.1. Classification (GTDB taxonomy): domain Bacteria; phylum Bacteroidota; class Bacteroidia; order Bacteroidales; family Prolixibacteraceae; genus Draconibacterium. The sequence goes on from CAZNEV010000014.1 coordinate 42,899, forward strand.
TGTTGTATTGTGAATTAAATTAAAATCGTAAGCACATGAAAACAACATTTACTTTCAAAAATCGTTTGACTCCCCATTTGTTTTTTCTTTCGGTGATGATCATTTTGATTGCTTCTCCTGTTTTTGGCAGTACTAAACATGTGGTAATGGTTACCGAGTACAAATTCACGCCCGCTGAGTTAACTATTTCGGTTGGCGACACTGTTGAATGGAAGAATATGGGAGGGTATCACAATGTCAATGGAACACAAGCCACCTATTCAATGAATCCTGAGTCGTTTGGAAATAGCCCTGGTTCAGGATGGACTTACAGCCATGTATTCACAGCTTCCGGTAAATACGATTACCAATGCGATCCACATGTTGGTCTTGGAATGGTTGGTATGATTGAAGTAGGTGGGAAAGATGATGCAAAGAAAACTTTAACGGTTGATTTTTCAGGAATGAACCCACATGTTGGTCAAACATTATGGTTAGCGGTTATCGACAAAGTTTCGGGCAAAGAAATTGAACGAAAAAGCGAAATAGTTTCGGTTGACTTTTCCATGCAAATTTCAGGGCTGGCAATGAATCATTCATACAACGTTGACTTTTTTGCCGACCATAACAAAAATGGTACGTACGACACACCACCTACTGATCATGCCTGGAGAATGGCACTAAATGACGTAATGGGCGACACCACGCTAAATTTCTCTCATAATACCAGTTTTACCGATATTAATTGGATTGCAACCGCCGTTTCCGAAATAAGCAATTTATCCTTTAAAATGTACCCAAATCCAACTACTGACAGAGTATTCATCGAAATGGATGATATTACAGGTTCAGAGATACAGGTTTCAATTTTCGACATTGCTGGAAAATTAAAATATCAGGAAATAAAACCTATGAATAATAAAATTGAAATCGATGTCCAGAATTTAAACAATGGAATTTATTTGTTTGTATTGAAAGCAAATAATAATAAACAACAAGTAGTAAAGTTTATAAAATACTAATCAAACTGGGTATATACCTGTTGAAAATAACAGTTATTCGTTTTTCACGCTTGGAGGGTGTGGTGTTGCCAATCTTTCACAAAAGTTTCTGTTAATACTGAATACCGTTACCGCTTTGAAGATAAAATAGATGATTTTAATCTGCTCTAAAAAAAAACGAATGATTTTGTCAGGGTTACTCAAAGGATCGACTATAATAAAAGAATCATAAAATTTCTCGTATGAAAAGAGTAAAACCATTGATAACCTGCATATTATTCATGTTTGTTTTTTGCAGTTGCGTGTATAATAACGAAGAAGAATTATATGGCAGCAACCCACTTGATAACTGCAACACTGAAAATGTCACTTACGCTGGAACCATCAAGCCAATTTTAACGGTAAGATGTTATAGTTGCCATTCCAATAGCACAGCAAACAGTTTTGGTGCAGGCAATAACCTGGAAGATTTCAATGAACTGACATTGAAGGTAAATAGTGGAAAATTATTAGGCGCTATAACACATTCTCCAGGTTTTCCTGCAATGCCACAAGGTGGGGTAAAACTGGATGACTGCTCCATTGAAAAAATTCGAACATGGATTAACAACGGTGCTGAAAACGACTAAAATAGCGCAAATGAAAAAATTAATTTTTTTAATGATATTTCTAATTCCGATTGTTTCTTTCGGACAAAACCTGGATGAACTCTTGGAAGTAGAATCAAAATGGGGAAAAAATTATGAAAGTGCGGCGTTTAAAGCATCCCGGGTAATCAATGGACATTCGGTAGCCCAAATGAAAGCGAATCATCTCGATTTTCGAATTTCGCACCGTTTCGGAGAGATGAATGGTGGGATTTATGAATTATATGGACTTGATCAGGCAAACATTCATCTTAGCCTCGAATATGGAATAAAAGACTGGTTAATGGTTGGGGCAGGTCGCAGCAATGTGCAAAAAACCTACGATGGATTTGTCAAAATACAGCTTTTTCGCCAAACCGCCAGTTCAAAGGGTAGTCCTGTTTTTGTGACTTACCTCGGTTCTACCGAAATTTTTTCAACCAAATGGCCCAACGTGGAGCGGGACAATAAGTTCACATCGCGAATGACTTTTGTACACCAGTTATTAATTGCACGGAAATTCAATAAAAATTTAAGCTTACAGTTGTCCCCAAGCCTGATCCACAAGAACCTGACACCAACAAAAAACGATCATAACGACTTGTTTGCGCTGGGGATTAGTGGGCGACATAAAGTGTCAAAACGAGTTGCAATTACCGCAGAATATTATTATTCTTTTCGAACCGAGAATGTTACCGTCAACTATCCAAACTCTCTTTCAGTAGGGGTTGACATTGAAACCGGCGGTCATGTTTTCCAGATTATGGTAACCAATTCACAAGCCATGCGCGAAGGTGGATTTATTTGGGGCAAAAATAACGGGGACTGGGCTGATGGTGGAATTTATCTCGGATTTAATATTTCCCGGGTATTTTCCTTCACCAAAAACAACTATTAACTTTAAAAAATAAAATCATGAAAAAGCTCTTAATATCGATACTTATAGTCAGTTTCAACTTTGTTTTATTTGGTCAGGATATTTACTTTACAAAAACAGGTACTATTATTTTCGATTCATCCACTCCACTTGAAACAATACATGCCGAAAATAAGCAGGTAAGTTCATTTCTGAAAATTTCCAATGGAGAACTCAATTTCGCCGCATTAATAAAATCATTCACGTTTCCGAATGCACTTATGGAAGAACATTTCAACGAAAACTACATTGAATCCTCTCAGTTTCCCAAGGCTGTTTTTAAAGGAAATATTATCAACTGGTCGTCGATAGATATAACTAAGGAGGAAGAGCAGGAAGCACAGGTCGAAGGTCAACTAACACTACATGGCGTAACGAAGGAGATAAAAACAACAGCATTATTAAAGGCACAGGATGGTAAAATAAATGGGATTTCTGAGTTTACAGTCTCTGCCGAGGATTTTGGCATTAAAATACCAGCAGTAGTCCGTGAAAAAATTGCCAAAGAAGTACATGTTACGGTGAAAGTAAACTATGAACCATATAAAAAATAAGGAATGAAAGTAATCTACAAAATCCTGATATTGCTCTTTGTCACTGCTGTATTAATTGGGAGCGGAGTTTACTGGTATGCATTTATGCGTCCTCACCAAAACATGTTGAAGGCTAAGCCGGAATTTGAACTAAGTGCAACAAATCTTTTCTCAGAATTTAATGAAAACGAAACAAATGCTAATGCAAAATATCTGGGAAAAGTAATTGAAATTACGGGCAGAGTTGTGGAATTGAAAACAACTAATGATCAGTTGGCAATTGTACTGGAAGATGAACTTTTTGGTGTAAGAACATTTATCGATAGCAGCTTTTATTCTACAAACAAACAAATATTTGAATCAATCAATCCAGGAACATCGGTTACCATTCGGGGGCAATGTGATGGAATGTTAAACGATGTAATTATTAGCCGTGCCGTTATTATTCGGTAAATAACCGAAAAAAATGGATTTCTTGTCATTCATCTGCCGCAAATGATTTTTCATTTACAAAGTAAAACAGGTCAAAATTGCATTTTGAATTGAGAAACCGGAAAGTAAATACTTTTCGGTTCTCAATATTTTCAGTTCAAACAAACTACGAGTTGGGATGAATTATTAGTTAATTAAAAAGATATAACTTCAACGTTAGTTGCACCGTAATTTCTGTTCTGTTTGAAAAGATTACCTACTTTTATACTTCTTTAAGAAAGTAAAAGAAGATGGATGAAATAAACAACTTCCTTCAATTTGTAATATTAGAAATTGGCGAATACAAAATCAGGGTTTTTACCATTGTAATTATAGCGCTGATTTTCATCCGTAAATAATTTATTTTTTAAGGTCGGATGGAACTCGCATGTGAATTTTCATCCGCGTTTGTGTTTAACGAACATGCTCGTTTCATATTGACCAAACTCGTTGTGTGGCTTATTAAAAAAGCACTTTTCAGGAAACGCAGCAGCGAATTTGACCATGGAAACGCTTATGCCATTTTCCAAATCGTAAAATATGTGGTTTGGGTTATTGCGATAGCGTTGATATTAGACACTGCCGGGATTAAGCTCACGGTTTTGTTGGCCGGTTCCGCCGCTTTGCTGGTTGGTATCGGCTTAGGATTGCAGCAAACCCTCAACGATATAATTTCCGGTATTATTCTTTTGTCAGAACGATCAATCAAAGTAGATGATATTTTGGAATTGGTAAATATTATTCTTGGGGTACATTCCCTTTTTATTCCTCAAAGTACAGTTTCCCAAAAAACTCAGGGCGGTGATAATCCGGTGAATCGGTTCCAACGGGATTCCAGGTTACGTAATGGGGCTCCGATGTTTCGTCGCCACATTTGTAGAAATTGGCAGTGGCTTTTAGGCCGTCAAACGTTTTGTTGTCATCAAAAATGAATGTGGCAATAGGAATACGGATCATAATTTCCCATTCGAAATTCCCGCTTTTTTCCGCGAAGGGCTGGTTGCCTAAGGTCGATTTGATTTCGATTTGCTCCACAATTTCGGGAGAAATAAAAGCGCGCTTGTTACGATCCGGCCCATACGCCAAATGCCGGGTGCCAATGCAGCTAATTTCAAAGTTATAATAGTTTCTTCCGTCTAACGAAACGAAAAATTCAACGGCACTATCTTTATAAACATCGCCGTTGGTGCGTGTTTCCTTTGCCAAAATGTTTTTTTCTTTCACGTAATATTTCAGCACTATTTCGCTTCCGGTGTGTCCAATCCTGAAGTTGATTTCCGGACGATAGGGAAATTCTTTCCAGTTTAAAGTTTCCACCAACTGTTTTTCGGTTACTTTTTCCAACTGTTTCTCCGCTTCCGAAAGACTAACTTTCGTGTCTAAATTTATTTTTTTTACGACCAGGCTTTTCATGTGATAACTATTTATTCGTTGCTCGTAAAGATAGAATTTGTTTTGGAGAAATAATCCTTTGTATCTTTGAAGTTATTTTGAATTAATCTTTTTGGGAAAAATCAACCTTCCCGGCTATGCGAATCTTTAAATAATACAAATGGATCTTGAATTTGTGGTCGTACTGACCGAACACCGTTTTTTGGGCACTATTTTTCACCCCTTATTGATCGAGAAAGGGGAACGTTATCACACTACTTTGCACCTACTTAAACCGCGCGATTTTAGTGCCTTTGATTATCCGTTTTCAACCTTTGAGAAAGAAATTGTAACCCTAATCGAAAAATACAGTGACGAAAAATTGATGCGCAAGTTCTCGCGGGCAAGCAATGTTACGGAGTTTTTCAACACCATTCGAGCTGGAGTGTTCGAGAAAAATATTCAGCCTTATATTGAGCGAAAAATGTTCCTGGTGGCCAATATTCTGATGTTGAGCCCCGTCCGCTTGTTTAAAAAAGACTCGAAATATGCTAACATTTATGAGGAAGATTTAATTGATGTCCCTCCGTTTTTTGGGCGTTCGGAGTTTCATTTTGAACGCACCCCAAGCGAAACACGTTACCAGTTAAAAACATTTCTGAACGAGAAAGAAATCAAAATCAACGAGCAAAATACACGTGTTATCACCAATAAACCTTTGTTGTTGTTACATAAAAATCAATTGATTGCATTTGAAAATTTATCCGCAAAAAAGATTTCACCCTTTTTTACGAAAGATTTTATAGTGGTGCCCAATACCATCGAAGACAAATATTATGGCGGATTTGTGCTGAAAACCGTGCGCGATTATGATGTGAAAGCAAAGGGTTTCGTTATTGAAAATGCGCTGGTCGAGAAAAAAGCAATTCTTTCGTTGGAGAAAAGCCTTCAATACGATCCGGTGTTTGTGTTGAACTTTCAATACGGAAACGAACGGTTTCTCTATAATGCAAAACGGAAGCTGAGTGTGAGTCTAAAAAAGGAAGGTTCAACCTTTGTATTTCTGAAAACCGTGCGCGACAAGGAATGGGAGGCCGACACCTTAACGCAAATCCAGGAACTCGGATTAACGGAAAGTAACGGCAATTTCATCCTTCGCGGAATGAATGTACTGGAGCAGTCCAATGCTATGTTTCATATCGTGAGCTGGCTGAACGACAACAAACCGAAACTTTCGGACTTAAAAATTGAAGTGGAGCAAAACAAACTGGAGAAGACCTATTTTACGGGCGATCAAAAATTGGTTTTTGAAAGCAAACTGAAAGGCGACTGGTTCGACATATACGCCGTGGTGCATTTTGGAGAATACGAGGTTCCCTTTATAAAACTCAAAAGATACATTCTGAATGACATTCGCGAGTTTGAATTGCCCAATGGTGAAATAGTGATTTTGCCTGAAGAATGGTTTGCGCGCTTCAAGGGAATGTTGTCGTTTGCCCATGGGCGGGGCAAAAAACTGATGTTGGAGAAACACCATTTCACCTTGTTGAAGGCCGGCGTAGCAAATCTAAACCAATCGATGCGGCAAAAACTGGAGACTTTGGAAAATCTGAAGCTAAAACCGGTTTCGCTTCCCGAAAAGCTGAATGCGACCTTGCGGAGCTATCAGAAAGAAGGTTTCCAATGGCTGTATCACCTGAAAGAAAATGATTTTGGTGCATGTTTGGCCGACGACATGGGGCTGGGTAAAACCTTACAAACCCTAACCTTATTGCTAAAACTGAAAAGGGAAAAGCAGGAGGTTTCCATCGTTGATCCTTTTGAGCCATCTTCGCAGATGAACTTGTTCGGCACAGAAACGGATGAATTAGCGGTGCAACCTGCCAGCCTGATTGTTGTGCCTACTTCCTTGGTGCACAACTGGCGCAACGAAATCCAAAAATTCACACCGTCGTTAAAAACCTACAGCCATGTGGGGGCAAGCCGCAACAAACTGGTTGACATGAACCAGATTGCGCGTTATTATGACGTGATTATCACTACCTACGGTACCTTGCGCAACGATCGAAAAATGCTTTCTACCACCAACTTTTTCTACATTATTCTCGACGAAAGCCAATCGATAAAAAACCCCACATCGAAAACCTACAAGGCGGTGATGGATTTAAAATCAGAACATCGCTTAGTGATTACGGGCACCCCAATTGAGAATTCCCTTTCTGATTTGTGGTCGCAAATGAATTTTTTGAATGAGGGGATGCTTGGTAGTTTGCCGTTTTTCAGGAAGGCATTTTTAACACCGATCGAGAAAATGGAAAACATCGGTCAGCAGGAAAAATTGCAAGCCATGATACGACCTTTTATACTTCGTCGCAAAAAAAGCGAGGTGGCCAAAGATCTGCCGCCGCTCATGGAGCAGGTGCTACTTTGCGAAATGACACAGGAACAGGCTAAACTCTACGACTACGAAAAATCGGTGATACGCAATGCCATTTTGCAAAACATCGACAAAGAAGGGGTGGAGAAATCGTCGATGATTATTTTACAAGGACTCACGAAATTGCGGCAATTGGCCAACCATCCGGCAATGATTGGCATGGAGACAGAAGACGGGTCAGGAAAATTTGAGGAAATCTTCGACATGCTGGAGAATGTAATTGCTGAAAACCATAAAGTGCTCGTTTTTTCCACATTTGTAAAGCACCTGGAATTATTGAAGAAGCGCATCGAAGAAAAGAAATGGAAATACACCTTGCTGACGGGAAGCACAACAAAACGCGAAACCGTTATCCGGCAATTTCAAGACGATCCGGAAAACCGTATTTTTCTGATTTCACTAAAAGCCGGTGGGGTAGGGTTGAACCTGACTGAAGCTGACTATGTTTTCATTATCGATCCCTGGTGGAACCCTGCTGCTGAGAATCAGGCCATTAACCGGGCACACCGCATCGGGCAAAGTAAAAATGTGTTTGTTTACCGTTTTATAGCGGAAAATACCATCGAAGAAAAAATTCAGTTGCTAAAGGAGCGGAAGAATGTGCTCGCCGATAAATTTATCAACTCCAATAATCCATTGGAAAAAATCACGAAAGAGGAAATTGTCGCACTTTTTGAGTGAAGAGGTTGGAGATTATTCTGTGAATTCACATATTGCTGTTACCGCTTTTTATTCTTAACGTAAATCAATTTGAATTTACCTTTGAGGCTGTCGCGCTGGTCGATTTCAAATTTGCCAATGGATTTAATCAAGGGCGTGAGTTTTTCGAAACCGTAGTTCCGCGAATCGAAGTTGGGTTGTTTCTTTTGCAACAAGCTGCCAACATCGCCTAAAAATGCCCAGCCGTCGTCGTCTGCCAAATCCGAAATGGTGGTAGAAATCAGCTTTATCACTTTTGGGGTTACTTTATCCACCGAACTTTTCTTGTCCGGTTTGTCGTTGGTCACATTAGCGTCTGATTCTTTATGTCGGCTATGCAAAATTTCAATATAAATAAATCGGTCGCAAGCCACGATAAACGGGTCGGGGGTTTTCTTTTCGCCAATACCGATCACGTTCATTCCCGCTTCGCGCAGGCGGGTGGCAAGCCGTGTAAAATCACTGTCGCTCGAAACCAGACAAAAACCATCTACTTTTTCACTGTACAATATGTCCATGGCGTCGATGATCATCGCCGAGTCGGTAGAGTTTTTACCGCTGGTGTAGCCATATTGCTGTATTGGGTTGATGGCATTTTCTAACAACAAATTTTTCCATTTGCTCAGCGTTGGGCGCGTCCAGTCGCCATAAATACGTTTGATGGTCGGGTTGCCGTATTTGGCAATTTCCTCCATCATTTCTTTCACATAGGCCGAGGGTATGTTGTCGCCATCAATCAGTACGGCTAATTTTAATTCTTTTTCCATGGTTGTTTTTTAAGTAGCAGTAAAGGTAATGGGATAATTTGGAAAAGTAAAGCGGAAGGCACAAAGTTGAGAAACTCAAGCCTGTAATTTTCTATTGGCATAAACCCGGGAAAGCCTTTTTTCAAAAGCTTTTTATAGAAAGAGGCCTTGGATGTTTTGGGTTTGTATATTGGATAACCGGACGCTGTCAACCGGAAATAAAATTGAATTTTTATTTTATCGCATTTTTTTTGTAACTTGACCTCGCATTTACAATTAACTAACTGTTGCAACGAAAAGGAGCAGCACTAACTAAAATTTCAAATGCTAAACAATCCAAATTTTATTTCGGCGATAGCAAAAGGGGATCCACAAAAATTCCGTTTGCTGATGGAATTTACTTCCGACGAATTGCTCGGTTTTGCCATGGGAATAGTTAAAAACAAGGAAACGGCCGAAGAAATTGTGAGCGATGTTTTTGTCACAATTTGGATGAAAAGAAAAGGCCTCGCCCAAATTAAAAATCTAAAACC
>CAZNEV010000014.1:52310-79198 GCA_964572085.1 uncultured Maribellus sp.
CTAAAACCGTCAACAATCATTTGGTTTCGGCATTAAAAAAAATCATCGAATCACTGGAAATCAAAAACAAAGGTTTCATCAAAAGATCACCGTTTAAAAAGGTGGGGATTTTCTGAAGATTAAAATCGAAATCAATTTGAAAACCGTAGGAATTTGAACAATAGGGTTTGGAAGTTCGTGTTCGGAATGTTCTACAAAGTTAGTTGATTAAAGGCTTTCCGAAGGTTCATAGACTTAATTTCAGGTGAACGTATTTAACTTTTACGCGGTTATAGGTATAGGTAATGTGGATTGTTCCGTCCTTTCCTTCTATTATCGCCGGATAGCTGAATTCACCTTTCGGCTGGTCTTCTAACACGATGATATCCGCCCATGTTTTTCCGTCGGACGAAGCTTTTAGATCAATCTTATTCCTTCCTTTTTCGATGGGGTTGGAAACCAGCAATTGCAAACCGTTTTTCAGGGTAACCGCGTCAATCCCCGAGTTGTTGTTCACCAGCGATGTGGCCTCTACCGGCGACCAGGTTTTTCCCTGATCGGCAGACCAGGTTTCCACAATTTTTCGCTCCTTGCTGCGGCAAAGCATCTGAATTCGGCCATCTTTATAAAACAAAACGGTAGGCTGAATGGCATTGAACCCGTTGTTGTCGATGTTGGTTTTTTTCCAATTGCTTAGTCCCTGATCCGAAGTTTCAACATAGATGTTCCATACTTCGCGGGTTTCGAAACTGGTTGGGTACAAAATGGTACCATCGGCAAGTCGTTCAGGTTTATTTTTGATTGGGCCAAGCAAGTTGTTTGGAATTTCAACTGCTTCCGACCATGTTTTTCCGTTATCGCCGGAAATTTTATACAAGCCCCACCACTCGCGCGGGCTGGGGCCAACTTTGTAATAGAGCACCACCCCGCCATCGTCCTTTTGAAAAAGTACCGGATTCCAGCAAGGATAGCGTAGCGTGTCGTTGATGATACCGTCGGCAACCAGCACAGGTTCGCTCCATGTTCCGTCCAGGTTTTCCGAAGTATAAATGCAAACATCCGGGTTTTTTTCTTCTGTACCGCCAAACCATGCCGCCAGCAAACCATTGCCGGTTTCCACAATTGTAGAAGCATGACATTCGGGGAATGGTGCCGTTTCGTATATAAACTTGGCGCTTAGCACCTCTGCCTTCAATTTTTCCGGTGACGGAGTTTGCTTGCAGGTTACAAACATCAGGCCAATCATACCTCCCAGCAAAAAAACAGTTTTCAATTTTTCCCTTTTCATAATCGTTGTTTTAGATTTTTTATTTCGATTGGCATTCCGACGTGATTTTATTTCTTTATTTGCAAAAATACCATTCGCTACAAAAATGGTTCAATTTACCGAAAATAAGTAACAGAATTTTATTGAAAGCAGATGCTTTCTTGACCGGGTTTTGGAAGCGACTTTTTTTAACTCGAATCGCCAAAAGGTTAACTCGGAAGGGTAAAACGTTACTCGGAGGGGTAAAATACCTACTCGTACGGGTAAACATGTAACCTGCTATCACGACTTAGCCTTATAAGAAACTACCACATACGCAATCCTGTTTTCTTTCCTGATTTTATTGAGGAAATTGAACGGGACAGGTTTTGTATTGTCGATGGCCAAATCCCAGCCTGCATCGGCATCGCCGTTAAAATCAACGTTTTCGGTGGCAACTGTAAGCTTGTTCTTTTTCCAGTCGATGCTGCAAAAAGTAGCTGTAATTGTATCTTCCATCCCGAGCGGTTTTGTCCAGTATGGAAAACTGTTTTTGTCGATATTTAGTTTGAAACTGCGCGTTGCATCGCTTGCAGCGGTTTTAAACAAATTCCATTCGTTGGCAAACTCATGGTTTATATTAAACAGTTGCAGCAAACCCCCGTCGATTAGCTGGAGTATGTCTTCTTTAACATGCGTGCTTGCATCCTGTTTTAAATGCCCGGCTTCGCGGCAAGTATAACGGATGTGCATGATTACATCGGAAATGGTTTCAAAATCGAACTGCGGAATATCGTTCGGAATTTCGATTTTCCACCTGCTGATGGCGCCCGCACCTTCAAACGGAAGGTATTTGTCATCGTGCAAATTGGTTTCAAACAAACCGCTGTCGTTTTGTGCTGTGCTTGTTACCATGGATTGTATTGCCCCGTTAAAATCGCGGAAACGAATGTCTTCGCTGTCGGCCCGTTTGTATTCATCGCCTTTTAACGACGAGATGCGGATGCTGCTCTGCAAAAGCGATAATTTGGCATGGATTGTTGTAAAAGGCCCAGCGATACAAGGGATTGATATCGAAACGGTTTTAATCCTCCGGTTAAACTGGCCCGGGCTATCCAAATCGTACAACCACTCGGGTATTTCAATTTCGCATGAACCTGTGGCTTTTAATTTTAACAGCGCCATCGGGTTTAGCCTGTGCAGCGAAACATGTTTTGTGAGTTCGTATTCGCGTTTGTTGTTTTCCAGGTAAGCCATTTCCATGCGTTTCAAATCAAGATAAAGCGATTCGCCGGCAAGCAAACCTTTTCGGGCGCTGTCCCAATATCCGAATTTGATGAGATCCAAATCGTCGAATTCTTTGCGCATCAACTCATATTTCAATGTTTGTTCGCTTTTTTTGGCCACATCGAAGGCAAACTGGTAACAGGCAAAATAAATTTTCGAGATTTCGCCCTGCATCCACGAGTACAACTCTTCGTTTGTAAATTTATCCTGCAAAAAGGCTTGAACGGCTTCCGACTGCTCAATTTGTTTCAGATGGTTTTCATACTCCTTTTTTGTGATTTGTTCGCGGATCAATGACGAGATAATTTGCCTTCCGTAACTCATCAACTCGCTTGTGGCCGTGTTTGCCTGCAATACATAATCTTCGGCACGGCGGTAGTAACCTGCCATTTTCGAAGCCCGTTCAGCACTGTTTAAAAATGCTGCGGCAGCTTTTTGGGCAATCTCGGCGCCCCCATCGGCAAGCCCTTTTAACTGCACACCACCGAAACCTACTTTTGCGCCAACACCAAGCGGGGTGGCATGTGCATCGAATTGAGGAATCAATGCCACAATTGGGGAAACCAATTTCAGAACAGTTGAAAGTGTGCTGAATGTATCATAAGTTGGCAGGAAAATATTCAATTCGGCATTTTCGTTTTTATTTAAGGGCAAGGTTTTCCCCAGTTCCCCGCCGAAAACACCGGTTACAATATTTCCGGCAAACTCCATCAAACCCCCTACCGATGTCTCTTTCCTGTAGTCCTCTTTTGGCAATTCTTTAGCATACTGTTCGACAAACTGGCTATAAATTTCGTCGAAAACCTCCTCTGTCAACTCTTTCCTTGCCAATTCAACAACTTTGAGTTTATCGATATCGGCATCTTTGCCGCCCAGTATTTTTTTAAAGTGGCGGTACCGTTCAAAAGTAGTTGCCCTGCCCCGAAGCAGCGATTCGGTAGCAGCTTCCGACTCTTTCCATTGCAGGAATTTGATGTCCTGGACCAGTTTTGAAATGTTCAGTTCGTGTTGCTGGCGCAGGAGCGACAAACTTTCGGCATCTTTTTTCTCCAAAGCCGAAAGCAGCGCGGCGCCCAGCGATTTAACCTCATTGCAAATTTCCATTGCTTTTTGCAGCAGGAGCGGCCCGCGCACTGTTGACAAAGGTTGGTTGATATTGTTTACAATACTGCCAATATCCAATCCGGCAGCCACAGCTTTTACCAACATCCCCGGGTCGATTGGCGGATCGAAAAGCGGCAGTTGGCGCACCACTCCCTGAAAATTCATACAATGCCTTATTTTGAAAAGTCGGTCGGCAACAGTATCCCAATAAGTAAGCAACTGCTCGTTTTGCGGGATGCAGAAATATAAAGTCCGACCAATACCAAATGCCGCGGATGTTGCGCCTTCATCAACAGAACTGCCTGAAGTTGGGCTTGTGTTGAATGGGAAATCGTTTTCAATTTCGATTAAAGCATTTCCAAAGGCATCGATACCAATATCTTTTAATTGTTTAAAAGTTTTTGGGGCAGTCTTTCCCCTTGGCGGTATTTTTTGCGGTTTTGGCCCAAGTATATTGGCAGCCAGAACATAAATCTGTGTCGCTTCGTTCAGGGTTTCAATTGTATCCTGCCTGAAAAGGTTGTCGCCCCACGCTATCAGGTTGTCGAGGTATTTCATCACCACGTTTATTTGATAGGCCAAATAACGGGTGCGGGCAATGACATGCGGTTGGAAAGGTTTGTCGCGCCATGCCTGAATGCTTTTTTCCATCCGTTGCTTTAATTCGTTGTCGTCGCCTTTTGCAAGTTCTGTAAGCATTTCCTGGATAAACTCGGTTTTTGTTTCGTTCCTGAAACGAAGGAATTTCCAAAACCGCTGTGGCGAAGGAACTGTTTTGTCGTTGCTTGTAGGGTCGAAAATAAAATGAAACCATTTTTGCGCCTGGTCGAAACGCTGATTTTTGCTTAAATGCACAGCAACGGTGAGCGGAGCGTGAAAGAAAAGCTCCCAGTTATAAATTGAATATGGGCCATCATCGCTCACATCAATTTCCTCTTTTGGAAAAGGCAAAAGGGCAAAGCTGCCCGGGACATACCAATTGGTAAGGTTTTGGGCCAAAGATTCATGGTATTTTGCATCCAGCAAAGCGGGCAAACCGTCGCGGTTGAGCGTTTCTATCAACTCATCGGTGTAAGGATGATAGTGGGTTGAAAACTTGTATTTTACCTCCCTGCTTGGTTTTTTCTTAATCACCCAGTTTTTGTAGGTGTCGGAACCACTTACTTTTACTATCTCGGTATTATGGAAATTTGTTTCGTATGCCATGATTTTGAGTTTTTATTTGTTAATAATATTTCCAGCTGCATTTGCCATTTTGCCCCCTGCCCCAAACATGGCATCGCCAAAAGCAAATGTTTGTGATGTTGCAAGCACTTTTGTGTAGTTCGAATTGACATTAATTAGCTCCGTATTCTTTTCCCATGGATTGCCTGTAATCAATGTTTCATCAATGGTCAATATTTCTTCGGGAATCCAATCTTTGATCGGTTTTTCAACAAGGATTGGTATGTCGATTAAAACAGGTGCTTCTTTAATCGGATAATAAAAATCAAAACCCCAAATGGGTGTAAAGACTTTTTCATCGGGCTTAACAAAGAAGGTGCTGTGCTCATCGGCGTAAGAAAGTGGCGCTTCAAACTGGTTTTCAACAGGGTGAAAAGTAGGAAGTATAGCAAACCCTTTTGTAAGCACGTCTTTTTTTGTCAATACACTTTCCGTTATCTCGGTTGTACTGGCACCGGCGGGTTGTTCAACATTTACCTTGAAATTTTTTCCCGGCATTAAAATTTGGGTATTATTTGATTCTGTCGCTTCGGGAGTACCTTCATATGGTTTATGAAAAGAAAAATACAAAGGATTTATCACTTGCTGTGCCAGTTTTGAGTCAAATTTGTATTCAAGATAAGGAGAAGCATTTTTGGATGTAAATGTAAATACCCCATTTTTTTGTTGGCCTCCCGCTCCCCAATAGTTAATATTGAATATTAAACGTTCCCTAAACTTACCTGCCGGGTTTTCAGTAAGCTCCTTTCGTCCGTAAATTACAAGGAAGTTACTGTTAAACCATGTAAGGTTTTTAATGATCATTGGTCGTTTTAAATCGGTAGATTTTGGAGAAGTCCATTTGCCCTTGTAGTATTCGCCCCAACTCATGCTTATTTCCACATTTTTCTTTGCATTCGTATCCAACGTATCACCTTGCATACCAATTGCTGATTTTGAGCCACTTACCGGTGCAGGTTTTTCAAATATATTTAACCAGAATACAAACAAACGTTTTCGCCAAACCACCGGGAATATATGCTCCCCTTCGATATTCAGGCTCACTTTTTCCCATGGTGTCCAATAACCATATTCGTAGCGGCGGTAGTAATATTGTCGGGTGCTGCCATTCGTGCGGCCAAAAACATGCAAAATATCGTCGTCCTGGTTGTTGGCTTCATCTTCCTCAAGGTACATTCCCACCATTTCCAATTTGGCAATGTCATCCAATTTTTTAAGGTAGTTCAAAAACGCGAGTTCGGCTGATTCGTCGGTAACCTCGCCCTGCAACAATTCGCCTTCCAATTCTTTGAAAAGTGACGATTTGTTGTCCCTCAATTCAGGCTCCAACCAGTTTTCGGGGTAAAGAAATACTTTGCGGTTTGCCTCCCAAACCCTGTACCGCTTCATCCATGCCCAATGGTCGGCGCGGATAGATGAAGGATCGACAGAAGGTTCGAGGTTGATCAAACAACGCTGGATAAATAATTGCACGGTTGACAATGCCTGCCTGATTCGCGAGGTTTTCATACAGGCATCCATTTCAACGTCGATAAGGAAATACTCGTAAAGCTTGTCGGGGTTTACGATTTCGGCGGATGGTTTTTGATAATGAAGGATGTAACTTACAAGCGCATCGCGCAATGAATTGCGTACCGGATCGCTTACCGATTGCATGGTTTCGAGCCAAACTGCTTCGGTTACTTTATTTTTTATTGCATCTTTCACGTTCGCCACCAAAGCATAAGTTGGGTTGTTGCTCGTCCAGCCAATGATTTGCAAAGCCGAATACCCGGTTGACGTCACCAAATCCATCGCGGATTTTGCCTTTTTAAAATCGCTTAATTTTGAAATATCGGCACGGGAAAACGTAAAATGGGCCAGTATATCAGTCAAATCGGCTTCCTGCCAGAGGTTGAAACTTTCGAGCAGCAATTTGCCCTGGGCATTCAACACGGAAGGATTGATTAAGACCTGCAACCAAGTATTTTCTTCGGGTTCGTTTTCTTTTTTAAGCGAATTAAAATAGACAAGCAATTCGAATTTTTTCCATAGCGCAGTCAAAACGCCACCTGAAATTGTGCCGTCGGTATCCAGATCGTTTAGGAAGTCTTTTGTTTCGGAATTTGTTGAGGCAAAATACTCCAACTCAAATGGTGTAAACTTAAACAAGCGTTGAACCTGCGATGCCTTGAAAAGCCGAATCAGCGAGGTTTTTGCAAAATTCACATTGTTTGCTTCGTAAATATTATTATCAGGAATTGTGGTTTTTGCAAGCCCTTTTGTCCGCCATAAAATTCGGGCTGTTTCGCCAACGGGAAGTGCAGAAATTGTCAACTCAGCCAATATCAGCGAGCCTGTTCTTAAAGATAAGGGCGACGCATTTTTTACCTCTTTGCTCGCGCCAACTGTAACATTGTTGATGATTGTTTGACCATCAACATTCAACGTTACGACAGTATTTTCGGGCGCCGAAATATATAGCAGGTAATCGTCGCTGACAGGCACATCAATATAAAATTGGTAAGTAAGGTTACTGTTGAAGGCAACTTTTTGTTCCAGTTGGGTAAAATCGAACAACACCGGTTCCGAAGCAAGGGCAGCCGATTTAATGATTTCCTTTTGCGCGGTTAGCACATTCACAGTATCGGGATCCGATTTCAGGACCCCGGACAAAACCTGTTGAAGCACATTTTTTTTCAGTTTGCTTTTCAGTTCAGGCATCACCGAGTTGACAAGCGTTTGCGCCTGTGCCGATGGTGTTTGTTGAAGTTTTACATTGTCGTAAATGGTTTTCAAATCGGGGAAATTTGTTGCAAACGCCAGAAGTTCGGCGTTGCTGCCCGTTTCAATGCTATTCAATGCAGTTTTCAAATCGGCAATAAACACGTTTAGTTGAGGTTGGAGCGCAATAATTTCCATATCGGCCAAAACCAAAGCATCGGCGGCGGCATCCAATAAAATTTTATTTTGATTTGAAAGTATCCCGGTATAAATCAGCTCCTTTTTAAACGGGTCGAAACCAAGGTTGGCATCGGTGGCTAAAAGCGGGGCCGGCAAACTTTCTTCATCGGTGATAAACGGTGCTGAAAATGTTTTCGTATTCAGCAGCAATCCAAAAAATTCATCGGTTGTTGCAGCATCATAAACCTGCAACATTTTGCTTTTAGCGAAATTGAAATCGGCATTATCAGGGGCGATGCTGTTTTCGGCTTCAACAGTGTTAATTGCACTTCGCAATAGTTTGATATTTTTCAGAAGCGATTCATCGGTTGGGGTAAGTTTCCCGTTTAAATCGACATGATGTAAAATGTAAGCCAAATCAACAACTTTGAGTGATTGTTCTTTTAAACTTTTGGCAACCACAATTAACTTTTGCAACGAGGGTTCATCGGTTTCGAAATCGTTGGCCAGAAAATCTATCCCGGTTATTGCTGCAAGTTCCAACAGGTCGGGGATGCTCAATTTAAGTATTTTAGCACATTGTTCAATCCGAAGCGACAAGGCCAAACTTGGATCCAAGACCAATAAAAGATTGGCATATTTTTTTTCGGAGTATGCCAATAGCCTGGCCAGTTTTTTGAAATTCGCCAGCCTGTTTAAAACCGTAACAAATGTTGCATCTATATTTATTTCTGTAATTTGTTCCGAGGGGATTGGCAACATTACTTTTAATAAATTGTCAAGCGTTTCAATCCCCCACCCTGTTTTCCTTAAAATACGCAGGAAGCGATGGAATTTGTGGTATGCAATTGCTGTTAACCGGTTTGCAGTGTTATCGGGAAGGGCAAATCGCAATTCTACATCGGCAAAATTACATTCGGCGGCTTCGCTGCCAACATCGGTAAGGGTAATCAATCCCATAATCAGTTGCTCGCGATCCCTTAACCATTGTTTTACATCGCCTTCGTAATCGGCGGGAACAATATCGACGGGAATGAGTGCATCCAATTGATCGTCAGTAATCGTACCTTCATAAAACTGCTGTAAGTCAACAAGGTTTATTTTTAATTTCTGAAATAAGGAGACAATCGCGTATCCCGGATTTATAAAATTGGTTTTTAACAGAACAACCAAATCTTCATAACTTATCCCAACCGTTCTTGAGAAGGTTTTTCCATCGGCAACGGCGGCATTCAACTGCGCCAGCGTATTTCCTTCGGGCTGATCGAAATAGGCCGGGAGATTTTTAAAAGCAATGTCTGTCAGTGTTTTGTACTCTTCTTCGTTCAAATCCAATGCTTCTTTTCTTGATGAAAGCGATGTTGAAAAAACACCCAGCGCATCTTCCAAAGAAATATCCCAAATTTGAAACAGGTTCCCCAAAATCTCAAGTGGTTGGTGGTAAGGAAGGTTGTAGGGAAATACTTTCGTTTTCAATAAATCATAGGCCGATTCTTCAACAAATTGAGGTTCGGCAAGCAGCTCGCTTTGGGTAATTTCATCTGTAACATCGTGGCCTTTCAAATCGGTTAGGTTGCCATTGATTATGTAGTATTCAAGTATTTCGTTTACAAGGTCGATGTAAGGCAAGGCTTTGTTCGTGTTTTCGCAGGTTAATTGTATGTGCTGAATGTCGGGCCGTCGTTCAAGCAAAACATCGATTGGATTTGATTTAAGGTGCGGAACGTCATTCAAATCAATAAACTGCATCAGTTCAACAAAATAGGCAGCCGGGCTTAAAACCGATTTGCAATGTTCGCACGAACAATAATCCATGTTCCCAAAAAGTTCCTCAAGCGTTGGGTATGCAATAGTTTCGTTTTCAACCCGTTCCAATGTGCCTGTAATGGCATACACATTGGGCATCGTCCGGCTCGCAATATATGTAGTCGCAATTCCCAGCGAAGCACTGTAAACCTCACTTGCTTTTGTATAGGTAAGTTCGGCTTGTTTCAGGTCGGCAAAGCTGTCGCCGTGTGCCGTGAGAAATTCGTTTTTTGTATATTTTGCAATTTGATAGGCTGAATAAATCTGCTTGTCGGCCAACACCGTCATTGCGTGGTTGGATGGCGTGATTTGATACAACCTTTCGTAGGTTTTGGCGGCAGCTTTGGCCGGAACACTCAACTCCTTAAACCCATCCCAGTTTTTTATGGGTTGTTTTCCAATTATATTTTTCGATTGATTTGCTGTAATGAAGCTAACCAGTTCATCTTTGGGCACATTGTCGCCAAGATTTATTTCCGATCGCTTTAACCTCTCGGCGACTAAAGCAGTTGGAAAACTCAATTCTACCTGATCTGCAAGGTGTTTGGCGTATTCATCGGCTGTAAGGCCTTCCGGAATTTCAGCGCCAATCAGCTTTTTCCATTCTTCGGGTTTATATAGTCCGCTGCTGACCAATTCAAGCTCATTTGCAATCTTAAATTTTTCATTTACTTTTTTCATTAACGGAACATTGTTCCCGGTCAAAAAACCCAATTTCCCGTCTAACTGCAATTTTGAAATCACCTCCTTTGAAAAACCCTTTTGCTGAAGCGTTGACCAAAGCTCGGCGGAATTGTTGCCCACCTGTTTGTAAGTTTGGGCAAAAACAGTTTTTTGTGCCTGGTTTAATTGCAGCCCCAGCATCTCGTCCATGCTCGAAACCGACGCGAAAGGCTTGTTTGTGAGCACAAAATTTACAGATTGGGCGCTTAAATTTTTTATAGTTTCCTGAATATTCCCTGCAGTTGGGATGATATTATTGCCCATTGCGGATTTTAAAGCAGTTTCGGCAGAGGAAAGCGACACGGAAAGTAGTGCTTCCGTGGTCCCCCCAACGCCGGAGCGCAACAAAGCATACACATGAGAAGGATCTATTTTTAAAGCGCTCCCCAATTGATGAGCCCTGGCAAGCATAGCCGTTATGCGAGCGTCCCAACCAGTTTTATTGGAGAGATAAGTAATATACTGTTCTTCTTTGAGGTCAGCCCATTTCAACTGACCCAAAAAGCTTTCCACATCTGAAAGAATAGCTTCAAATTCGCTGGGTTTAAAAACTTTATCAACATTTACAATAACATCCAAAATTTCACTTTTAGACGCATCGTATACAACAGAAGAAAGAGTAAAATCATCTTCATGACCTTTGTAATAGACCTTCATTTGTATGACAGGGGAACTTTTACTGCCGGTATGGGTAAAATTTATTACATAGTTCCCTTCTTTGTCACTCTGCGTTTTCCCCATGGAGATATCTCTGACCAAAGTTTTAACCAACGCTTCAACGATGATATTGCTCAAAGCAACGCCATTATTATCGGTTACTCTGCCCTGAACCCGGTAAGTTCCGCTATATATATTATCCCCCGAGGTATCATTTCGTTTCAGCGGCAAGGTGATGACTATTGGTTCACGCTGTTTATCAATATTCCATATTACATCTTTTTCGGTGGAATATATTAGCTTGTCGTTGCGGTAAATCTTAAAATATAAATCAGGCTTACGATCAAAAAAAAGTTCTTTAAAGCGATTGGCTGTAAAACTAATGGTAAAACTGCCCTTGCTATCAGAGATGGCTTCGCCTACAAAGTCATCAATAATTAGGTCTTTGTCCCAGGCTTCAATGCGAAGATTGGCTATGGGGGTTGTTGACTGATCAATGATTTGGCCTGTAATAGTTATTTGTGTTGCCATGATATTTGATTTTAAATGATTTTAGTTGTTTTTTACTAATAGTTCTCTCATTTCATCCGGGGCAGCTTTTCAATTTTTCTTATATCGGCATCTGTTTTTTACCTATTTATGAGTTCAGTATAAAAAGCTAAATAATGATAAAAAAGGCGGTTAGCGGATTTTATAATTATTTGTTGTTCAATACGATGAGCCCGGTATGTAAAATCTGAGCTATCAACAGTCGCCTTTCCATAACTATATTTTTCCATAATTTGATGGTACTAAGATTCTTAATAAAAGCATCCAGCCCCTCCCCTCCAAATACACGCCTCAAGCTGACCAAGAGCTTCTCTTACCCCTGATTCAATCCTTTCAGGAGTCCTCATTATTCTCACACCAAAATCAGGAGGTAGTTGACTGCCTGTACTGCTTATTCCAATGCTACCCGGAGATGGTGGGTTACTATCAAGATAAGCTGGCCTGCTAGCTTCTACTACCGGTGATAAGGTGGCATGATAATACGGTGTGGCAGTATAATTTTGGGGGATATCTATAACGGGACTCATATCCCTTGCTGTCCTTAAATGTTCCAGTGGACCTAAATAATCCAAAATGGTATCGGAAGTACGCTGTATGCCAGAAGAGGTTAGTGGCCCTGCTTGTTCCGCTATATAATCGTAATAATGGCCTCTCGCCTCGGTTCTGGACACGGGATCCAATTCTTCAATAACTTCACGTTGAACATCCTGTAGAAGTTGAGCTGTGTCTGGATCACTGATCAATTCTCCGTATGGGACTGAAACATCAATGCCCTCGTCTTGAGCTCTTTGATAGAACCTGACGCCGATCTCGATTCCAACACGATTTGAAGTCAGATCTTCATATGAAAACGGTGTCCTTGCTATTACATCTTGAGTTCTTGTCTGTTGATACTGCTCGTACCGATAGAAAAAATCATTGACAATTGAAATCGCGGCCTCCTCCTGATCAATCGGATCACTAATTGGTGAATCGGGAGTATAGGTTCTGGTTAGCCCATTGTTAGAGAGGGTTACTGGCCGCCCTGCCGAAATGTCCTGTAGTGCTCGAATGGTTGGCGCTATTGCTAAGTGAGTTCTGTCGATCCATCCACCACCCCTGGTAAATATATATCTTCCCGTTGCCCCCGAATCGTTTAAAAATTGCTCAATATTTCCAATTCTTCCCTGTGGATTATCCGTTACATGGGTACCTGTCTTATCTTTATTTTTTACTGGATTGTTGCGAACATAAGAGTATAAATTTCCCCCATCAATCAATCCCTCCGGATCAGTAGAAATCCACCTCCCCAGCCACGGCATATAATACCTTGCGCTGTGGTACTCTAATCCGGTTTCTTCGTCTCGTTCCATTCCTGTGTACCGGTATCGCTTGGCGGCAGATTTAATGTCGCTGTTTTTTGCCTGGAAGGCAGTTGTGCCAAACGGATGGTATTCTTCGTAAGAAATTACTCTTGCTGCGGGTGTTCCATCCAATTCAAGGGCAGCAGAACCGAGGTGGTTGTGCAGTTGGTAGCGCACGAGCTGTTTTTCAGTGCCATCGTCAACATCATTGCGGGTTTCCACCATCACAAATCGGTGGCCTTCGTCCAGTAAACTCAGGCTGACCCGCTCCAGGCCAACATTTGCGCCGCTGTGTTTTTTATAGAGTTCGTAACCGGCAATGTAAATCCGTTCTTCTTTAATAGTTGGCACGCCACCCGCAACTGACTGGTTTTCGGTTATTTTTCGGATGCGTTGCCCATTTCCATCGTATTGATAATAGGTAACAACCGGAATATTGTCGTCGGTGCAACGCTGACGTGTAGTAGAAACTACCTCCTCTTTAAAATTCCAACTTATGTTTTCGAGGTGGGGCAATTCTTCCAAAAAGCCATGTTTTACATGATGCCTGTAATTTGTATAATTTGCAGGATTTCCATTATCTCCAATATGGGTGGTTTTCAAGCGGTTGTTGACCGTTTCATATTCATAATTCCTTGTCCAATTGCCGCCCACAGCAAGATGTTTCATTTCCACGATATTACCCACGGCATCGTATCGGTAGCGTTGCGTATAATTTCGAGCTGCCATTGGGTCGCCGGATTTTAATTGCTGAAAAAATGTTTGATCATTCCAGTTATCACAGTTCCCAAAAGTGAGTGCGGCATTGTTTTCCCTACCTGTTGCCTCAATTAAACGGTAAAGTGCATCGTAGGTGTAAGTAGAAATACCAACAATTTTTTGGTTGTCAAAAAACTGTACCGGTATATTTTTGTCTTCGATGTGGGTTATGTTTCCAACAGGATCATAGGTATAAAACCAATCCTGCAATGGATCGCCGTTTTGTCTTTTGCTCTCTAAGCTTTTCAGCCGAAAAGTTTCCTTATCGTAATAAAATTTGGTGTTTACATTGTTTCCGTAAGTAATTTTTTCACGTTGCCCTTTTTCATTGTAAGCAATGTTTATGATATAGTTTGTAGAAAGTGCAGCCCCGGGATGCAAAACCGTTTCCCCATCCAAAAGACCGGCTTCATTGTACGATGGGGTAACAATACTGCCGTCTGGCGATACTTGCCGGGTAATCCTGCCAAGCGCATCAGTTTCTGTTGTAAAAGTAAATCCTGTTCCGGGTTCTAAATCAATGAGTAAATTTGTATCTGTCCAGTTGGCAACATCCTTGTATTTCCTGAATAATTTTTGGGTAGTTGCTATGAGGTTTCCCTTAAAATCATAATTTGGAATGTCAACCAAACCGCCCGTATCGTAATGCTGAATTACCTGTCCCAGCACATTTTGGGCTTGCAATGTTGCTTCGTTTCCCCGGTTTGCTGTCAACAAATTTTCGCCATAAAATACCCTGTCAAAAATGTGGTTTAACGGTACAATCCCATCGCCTCCAAGAACTATTCCTTGAGTTGGCCTTTGCAGGACATCATAAAAATAGCGGAATTCGTGTGCGCGTTCGTCCCATGTACGGAGCGGTTTCCCCAAAATTGTTGTGAGCAACCAGCGTTGCCCGGCATCCATACTGTTTTGATAGACCTGGTTTCCAAGCATGTCGTATTTATATTGCATCACTATGTTGCCTTTGTTGGCATTCTCTGCAATTTCACGTGCATCTGTTATACTCCGCAGATTACCTTCGGTGTCGAGCTTTATTTTTGTACGGTAAAATTCATCGGCATTTGTTACACTATTTTTGTTGTGTTCGATGGACAAAACAGCCCTTCCCAAAGTATCAAAATGAAGTACAATTGGTGTTTCTGAATGATTTGCAGCTTTCGCAGCAGCTTGTTGTTCTTTAACATCGCTTATAAAATCTGCCCTTGTGTTGTCGGTTCGTTTTAAAAACCAAACACTTTTTGTTACAGTGTCATTTGCATCGTAAACAATCTGTTTCCACGAATCAAATTCAACTTTTGAAAAAGTGCCATCGGGCATTTCGGTTTCTACCAAACGCCCGGCAGCATCATAATACATCACAGGTGTAACGCCTGTTTCAACTAATTCTTTAAAATTTTCATATTGAAACGATATTGAAAAATAGGGTTCATATTGTTTTACAACATTTCCTTTGTTGTTTTTTATTGTCCTGCCATTTCCTATCCACCGCAATTGTTTGGGGATGCTGGTTGAAGTATCAGTTTCGGTAATTGTTATGGTATCGTCAGGATTGACGCTAACCTGTTTGGCAAGCCCCGGTTCAGCTTGAATTTTTTTCATTACCACCTCGCCAATACCATTTGAATATTCAAAACCTATTTGCACGGGCGAATTATTATCATCCCGAAAATGTTTTTCCCTGCTGATTGAAGCAACAACAGCTGGTTTTCCGCTACTTAGGTAAGCATCGAAATCATAAATATACCGGGTTGTGGCATGGTTCAATAAACTTTTCCCGATAGTTGCAAGTTGATTTGAGCTTGGTGCCTGGAAGAAATTGTTGATTATTGTTTGTTCGGCTGCATCTGTTATTTCAGTGATACCTGTTAAATCATCTGCTTCGTTGCCTTTTCCTAAAAGTGCTACTGCCTTTACCAAACCCAGTTCGTCATTAATAACTTCTGAAAAATTAGCGTTGATATCGCGGATTTTTTGCGGCGAGAGCGTTCGGAAATTAAAAACATCAACCTTTGATTTATTCCCCAGGGCATCCTCAGTTTCTTCGATAAAAAGAAAATAATTGCCATAATATTTTACTCTTGTTGCAGCACCATAAGGATCTGTATATGAAACCGGTGCATAAAACCGGTTTTGCGCGTGAGTTTGATTTTCTGCCCCCAATATAAATTGTGTGGTTCCCGAACGGATCCACCAATTGTTGTCGCCTTCGCTGTTTGTAAACCTGCCTTCTGTCAACAAAGCATCATTCACTTTCTCGCCAAAAATATCGACAATCAATTCCGGGGTAAAAGCCAATTGGTAACTTTCAAAAGGTAAGGCCAATGATTCTAAATTATGCAATGGCAAAGCGCCTGTCAGCAAATTTGAGTAATAGTTTGAGCGAATGTGTTCCAACAAACGTTTTTGCGCCTTACCTCCTGCTAAAGGCAAATCAATTTCGTGATATAAAGCCGTTGTTGAACGAACATCAGAAAGAATGTTTTCAAAATCGGATGGAGAATAAAATGTCCCGGCTTTCGCAACCCCCTTCAATTCAAAAGTTTTCACTTCCGAAGGCAAACGTAAACGATAGGCATTATTTGTAATCACATCGTTTGTGAAACGGTTTTGTGTATATATGATGACAGTTTTGCTTTGTTCCTGCCGCGTTTCTATTGGGAGCGAAAGATCGGCAAAAGCCCTTGGATAAACCACCGAAGCCGATTCCAGCACATTTCCATACTCATCCAGTTTGATATTTAAATTATGGACAATGCGTGGGTCGGCCTCCCCCCAACCCCCTCCCAGGGAGGGGGAGAGAGAACGTTCATAGTTGTATGTAATGGCTTCGCTTTCTTTTACAACAAAAACTGCATGTTTATTTTTGCCTTTGGGCTGAAGCAATTCAATAATGCAATTGTGTGTGGCAACCGTAAACGGGGTCAGCTCTTTTTTAAGGGCATCTTCTGTATTGCCAGATTTCACTGCATCTTTTGCAAATATTTCTGTTCGCAACCCCATTCCTTTGCAGGCGCGCAATGCTTCCCGCCATTCTACGGATGAAAGATTTTCTAAAATCGAAGGATTTAATCCAGGTGCAATTTCCAAGCGGGCATCGGGCAATTCCATTTCGTGATGCGCAACGGCAAACCCACTTCTTTGCATCTCTTCAAACCAATAATCTTTGGCAAATTGATTTAAGATTTTGTCCTTTTGCAGGAATGCCCCTGTATGGTTCCATGTTTTTGTTACTACCGGTTCCTGGTGCAGTTGTTCTTTCACAATGTTTGTCGCGCTCCCTTTTTTCCAGTGCTCAAAGGTTTCCGAATCAATTTGTTCCACCATTCCAAAGCCCCGGAACTCCCTTTCAGGGTGATCATAGTAACCATGATGATATTTGTATTCACTGACAAATTTATATCCCGAAACCTTATCCTCGGTTATGGTTTTTGAAACACAATGGACAGGAAAATGCAATTTCGTAACCCATGGTTTCCCGGCTAATTTATCGTCGATATAAAATTTTGTTGAAGGCGTATATTCCAACGAAACTTCCTTACCCATGTTATTTTTGTATGAAACCAAAATATGCGGTTTCTTCGAGTTCATTAAATCGATATATTTTACGGGCGAATTGGCATCTTTCGAAAGTTGACTTGAGCAAACAATACATGCAACCCCGTTTCCCAATAAATCGACAACAGAAATTTTTGAAAAAGCATGAATTTCAGGAAATCCATCAATTTCGAATGGGGTTTCACCGAAGCTATTTCCGCTCAAATTATTCCAACAAGCAAATTTATTTTTGCCGAGATAAATGATGTCGGCAGTACCCGATCCATCAATATCTGCCAACCTTAAATTCGTGGGATTGTATGATTCGGGATGGTCAAAAAACGGGGCGTTGTCAAAAGCCACTTTAGCGCCAAATTTCCCGTAACCAAGGTTTGGCCAGTAACAAACATCGCCGTTTTTTATCCTGACAATATCTGTCATTCCATCGCCCGACATATCGGCCAAAAAAATCGACTGGGTTGAGTCGGCAAATAGAATATGCGGGCCTTCCTCCTCATCATAAGGTTTTGCTGTTTTTTGGGCTGCCGCGAATCCGTTTCTTCCTTCAGATTTGTGCCAGCTAAAAACCCGATCTTCCGTAATAACGACTTCTGCTAAGCCATCACCGTTCAAATCCAGCATCCGGGTATTTGGATCCCCGAAATCAACATTCGGGATTCCTTTGAATGATTTAAAACCTTCCCAAACATTATCGTCGTTGAGCTCGAAATACCCCTTTGGTTCGGTTCCGTAACTAACCAATTGTTTACCGCCATCGGCATCCAAATCGGCCAATTGCAACTCTTTTCCGTATCCTGCAAAAGTGGGTTTTGGAGAAACCAATTTGGCTTGTTCAAATTTTCCACCGCCTTGGTTGCGTTTGTAAAACCAGCCGTTTGCCTGCTCTGTCAATATCCCCGACAATCCTTCGCCGAACAAATCGGTGAAGTAGTATTGCCGGTCGTCAATCCCAACAGGTGCATGAACAACGGAACCTGCTGAAATTGACTGTATCTGGCTGTTCCATTCGTGTTTTTGGTACCCAAACTCCATTGACGGGAGTTTTTTAATCGAATACGAACCATCGGCTTTTTTTATGTATCCAACCGTAGTAATTGATTTCAAAAATGTAAAATCTTGTTCAGTTGAAGTATCATATTCAAAATCAACAGAATGTACCAAGCCTTCATATTCATTTAGTCCGTTGAAGTGATGAAAAAGCAACACCCTTTTGCAAAGCCTAGTTGTCCTGATTTCGAAACCGGGTTTATAATTGGAAAATGCATCGGGCCTGAAATCCCAGTCGTTTATTTTATCGAATGGCGAATTTTGATTGTATTCGCCAAAATCAAAAACTGTTGAGAACAAATAATCCGAATCGGGCGGAAAGGCATCGCCAAATAGTTTGTATGGTGTTTTGTTACCATAAACTACTTTTTCAAGATAGAGATTTGTGTAGGTAATCTCACCATTTTTAAAGCGGTTTCGGTTGTGAACCAAGGAATTGTCAGCACCTGTGGAATCTTCCTTTTTATAAATATATTGTGCGCAATTTCCTTTGTCATCGAAAACAAATTCAGGCAGCCACTCAAATATTTTGAGCTTGTTTTTCGGGTCGGAGATAAGCGAATTAGCTGACCAGCCAAAAAGTGTTGAAACATTTTCCTTTGTTGTAACCCTCCATTTTATCAAGCCGGTTGATTTCTCCATCCAACGTTCAATCCGTGCAAAAAACCCTTCGATACGTGGTTTGTAAAATCTAATTCGAAATAATCCATCCGGGGAATCCTTTTCATTGATTATATACTCACCGTCAAGATCAACTTTTAAACTCCCATCAATTTCTTTCTCGAATTCAGGCACCAAATCCTCAGCCTCTGAAAAGAGAAATGTATCAGAGTCGTCAACATCAAAGTATTGGGGAAGATTTTTATCGGTTTTGCGCTTAATTGATGGAAGGCTTAAATTCCAGCCCAATCCAAAAACTCCATTGCCAGCTCCCGAATTATAAGAAATTGAAAGCGATGGGGAAGCTCCCCGGGCTGGTGAAAAAGGAAGCGGTAATGAAAAAGAAGAGGTGCCATTAACAGCATTTACAGAAAATTTTTCATCAATTCCCTTGATTGTTCCACCACCCTTAGGCAATGAAATAGAAGGAACCTCAATCGCATTAGATTTGGTCTTTCCTCCATCGGTTTTGAGGAATTGAGACCTGTTCTTATCTGTTGACTGCCCTTCCATCTTTCAGACTATATTTGGCGTACGTAAGAGACTAAGTATAATTCAAGACTTGTTTGTTTTTGAATAAATTAGTATTGTTTCCAACAAACAAAAATATGGTTGCTAAAATGCTGAATACGTGCAGGATGCATAAATCACGCATTGTTTTTAACAATGATTTAATTTCTAGTAAATTTCAATAACAATTTATGCAAATATTTTGATAAAACAATAGGATATAAATATATTATTTTCGTTAAAATTGATGAAATGGAGTAATTTGAACTGCATTCTTGTACCTCCCTTTACCTGTGTTCCGGCCACTCGCAAGGGCCAATTCCGAATTCGGAAAACACGGCCCTAAAACTCGACTGCAGTGGGCTGCATGCGTAAACCCCAACCCGGGCAGTATTTATAGGAATATGTATATGCAACATCCGCATTTGTTTGAAATGGATTCCATCTTCTGAATTTTCAACCAAAAAATCCTGTCCGCGGCGACTGAAGCGGTACCACATTTCGGAAACCGTTCCTGGAATGTCGGTGCTTGCCCAGTCGGAATACCCCAGGTTGGTGACCACCGAACCCAAGCGGGCATATTCCTCGTTTTCGTATTCCACTGAGACCTTCACCCAATTATCACTGTCCAAATACATCAAAATCCCGCATTGGTCGTACAAAAAATTCGGGTCGAAACGGGTTTTCACCTGAAAGGTAAAATCATCATTAACTTCTGTTAAAAATGCCGGTGCACTGTCGTTGCGAAAACCATAATGGGTGCGTTGCCACAAATCGGTTCCGGGTGCAGTTTGGATGCTGAGCAAATCATCTGTCAATTCAAATGTTTCCGGTTTGTTTCGCCATTCATACCCATTAAAAGCGGATTTCTTCATAAGCTTAATTCGTTAACATTCCATGGGTTTTCAGCATTCGTTCCAGTTCGTTAAAATGTTTTATTTGAACGTCGGCCAAAGGGATTTCTGCCGGACTGGTTGGACTGCCGGAGTAGGCCACACAAAACATACCTGCTGCTTTAGCCGCCTTCACACCGTTGATGGAGTCTTCAATTACAAGGCAATGCTCGGGAGCTGTTTTCAACAGACCTGCGGTATATAAAAAAACGTCGGGTTCCGGTTTGGATTTTTCCACCATGCTGCCACTCACCACTTCCTGAAAATAGCTTCTCAGTCCGGTTTTTCCCAAAATAATGCCAATAGTTTCTATGTTTGCAGACGACGCAACTGCCAAAGGAATTTCAGCTTTTTGAATGGCTTGTAACAAAGGCAACAGGCCCGGCATGGGTTCGATTTTTTCCATCGAAGAAAAATGCGTGTTGCATTCCTGATAATTCACGCGCACCATTTCTGGCACATCCAAACCGGCTTGATGAACTTGGTTCAGTTTTTCCCACATTTCATTACCCGCCATTCCCATATAGCTATGGTGTTCTTTTGTCGAAACCGGTAGCCGGTATTTACGGAATAACTTTTTTTCGATTTCCATATGGTGAGGTTCACTGTCCACCAAAACACCGTCCATATCAAAAATTATAGCTTCGATTTTCTCTATCATTTTTATTTTACTTTTCACCTAAAGTCCTTGCGGTATTCCGAAGGTGTTTTTTTCATGATTACTTTAAAGTAGTGGTTAAAATTTGCGAGGTTATTATAACCGCACTCATAGCAAATATGGGTAACCGGTTTATCCGTTTCGGCCAGTAATTTGGCAGCAATTCCAATCCGTACGCTTTTCACGTATTCAATAAAGGTTCGGTTCGTTTTCTTTTTAAAGTAACGGCAAAACGAACTGGGCTCCATATAAACCAATTTTGCCGCATCCGTTAAATTGATTCCTTCCTGCACGTTCTGAAAAACGTATTCATAAATCTTATCGATCTGCTCGCGGTCTTTAGCATACGAATTGGGCATGGCCGAAGGCAGCGCCAGGTACTCGCGATCTTCAATTTTTAGCAGCAAGTTAAATACTTTCAACAACTGAATGTATCTTTCCAAGCCTTTCAAATCGACCATAAGATTTAAGGCGACCGCAACTTTTTGCGTTTTGGGCCCCTTGAAAAGGATGCCGCTTTTTGATTTTTTCAGCAGGTCAACCACGCTCTCCAACTCGGGGATATTAAAAAAATCGGAGCTGATGATATTTTCATAAAAATGGGTGACCACACATTCGGGTTCAGTGCCGTCTCCCTGCTCCAAGACCTCCCAGCAATGTGAAACATTTGATCCCAAAAGCACCAAATCGCCCGGGCCATAACTGGAAATGTGGTTTCCAACTATTCTGCGACCCCAACCCGCCGTGATCAGATTCAACTCAAAGTTGCTGTGTGAATGGATTTTATGCGAATGTGGATCCATTTTAAGCCTTCGGGTAATGAAGGAATGCTTGTGGGGAACAAAAATTTTTTCGTGAATGAATTCCATCGTAAATATATTTAACCTCTGGGGCTAAATATAATAGCAATATTTCGAATTTAAGTCAAAATTCAATGCAAAAAAACCAATATTCAACAAGCAATCCAATTCAAATCGACTTTCCTTTGCATTAGCTAATTTAAAGCTTGGTACAGCCAAGCATTTTTTAAAAAAATTAACACAAAAACATATGGATGCACAATTTCGGGGAATTATCCCTCCGCTTGCAACACCCTTAAAAAGCGAAAGCGAAATCGACGAACCAGGGCTCGAAAGGCTGATAGAGCATCTAATTGACGGCGGCGTTCACGGCCTGTTTCTGCTGGGAACAACGGGCGAGGCAATGAGTTTAAACTACGGTTTGCGCAAATATTTTATTGAAAAGTCCTGTGCCATCATCAACAAGAGGGTACCCACCTTTGTGGGGATAACGGACACTTGTGTGGACGGCTCGCTCGAATTGTCCAAAATCTCAAAAGATGTTGGCGCCGATGCTTTGGTTATCTCCACACCCTATTATTTGCCCATGACTCAAGAGGAATTTGTGTCTTATCTTGAATATTTGTGTCCACAATTACACCTGCCATTTTTACTGTATAATATGCCCAATTGCACAAAATTTCATATGTCGATAGAAACGGTTAAAAGAGCCAAAGAATTAGGGGCAGCCGGGATCAAGGACAGTTCGGGCGATTTGGGCTACTTGTACGAACTTTTGGAAGAATTTAAAAACTCTCCCGATTTTTCAATCCTCAGCGGTTCGGAATTGTTTATCCCCGAAACCATAATTTTTGGCGGAAACGGCGGAGTGGCCGGAGGTGCAAACCTTTTTCCACGGCTCTTTGTAAATTTATACGAGGCAGCCCTGGCAAAAGACCTTGAAAAAATATTCCGCTTACGCGAAATTGTCATTCAAATTGAGAAAAAAATATATAATATTAGCCCCGACGGTTCGAAGTATGTTAAGACAATAAAAAGTGCCCTCGCGGCTATGGGTATTTGCAACGGTTATGTAGCGCAACCGTTCCGGCCTTTTGGGAAAGGGCAAAATGAACAAATGAAAAACAACATCCGCGAATTGGGCACAATTTTTCCTGAAATACAGGAAGAATTAAACACCTTGAAAATATCCGGTTAACATGAAGATTCCACTCATCGACCTCATCGTATTTTTTGTTATTACACTGGGTAACGTACTGTTTGGTGCAAGTTTCTATTTTAGAAATAAAACCTCAACCCAGTTTACCTCGGGCGGTGGGAACATGCCTTCGTGGGTGGTGGGAATGTCGATTTTTGCCACTTTTGTGAGCAGCATCAGCTTTTTGGCACTGCCGGGGAAAGCGTTTGCGAGCAACTGGAATGCGCTGGTTTTCAGTTTTGCCATTCCCATTGCAGCCATTATGGCGGTAAAATTCTTTGTTCCCTTGTATCGCGGGCTGGGCAGCATTTCGGCCTACAACTACTTAGAGGTGCGTTTTGGAACTTGGGCGCGCATGTATGCCTCTGCTTGCTACATTTTAACGCAACTGATGCGTACCGGGGCCATACTTTTGTTGCTCGCACTCCCGCTAAATGCCTTGTTTGGCTGGAACATAAAAACCATCATTATTGTCACCGGGATTGCCGTTACCTCCTATTCGATGTTGGGTGGAATACAGGCTGTGATATGGACAGATGCCATTCAGGGCATTGTGCTGGTTGTAGGTGCTGTTGTGTGTGCGCTTGTACTCACGTTTTCGATGCCGGAAGGTCCGTCGCAGATTTTTGAAATTGCTGCTGCCAACAACAAATTCAGTCTCGGAAGTTTTAGTGCAAGCATTTCGGAATCTACATTTTGGGTGGTATTAATTTATGGCTTATTTATCAATCTGCAGAATTACGGAATCGACCAAAATTTTGTACAACGCTACATGACCACCAGTTCGGATAAAAAAGCCAAATCGTCAGCCATGTTTGGTGCTTTGCTTTATATTCCGGTTTCCGTGATTTTCTTTTACATCGGAACGGCTTTGTTTTCTTATTACACCGCACAACCCGATTTATTACCTGCTGAACTGAAATTAGAGGGAGCCGGCGATAAAGTTTTTCCGCATTTTATTGTGAACGGATTGCCGCGCGGAATCACCGGTTTGCTGATTGCCGCCATTTTTGCTGCGGGAATGAGCACCGTGTCCACCAGTGTCAACAGCACGGCAACCATTGTTTTATCCGATTATTATAAGCGTTATTTTAATAAAAATGCAAGTGAAAAATCGGAGATGAAGGTGCTCTACCTTGCCTC
The DNA here is from genome assembly GCA_964572085.1 of uncultured Maribellus sp. GTDB lineage: Bacteria > Bacteroidota > Bacteroidia > Bacteroidales > Prolixibacteraceae > Draconibacterium. Next base: position 76,338 of record CAZNEV010000014.1, read on the forward strand.
TGTAATATTTGGAGCACTTGGGGTGATTGTCTCCCTTTCCTTAGTTGGCGTTGAAAGTGTTTTGGATGCCTGGTGGGCCTTAGCGTCCATTTTCAGTGGAGGGATGCTCGGACTTTTCCTGCTGGCTTTCTTGTCGAAAAAGGTCAGAAACATTGATGCCGCAGTGGGCGTTGTTATCGGGGCGCTTGTTATCGTTTGGATGAGCCTGTCGCCGCTTTATTTTAATGAAGGAAATCTTCTTGCCTTTAGAAGTTCCTTCCACAGTAACCTCACTATTGTTATCGGAACGCTGGTGATTTTCTTGGTGGGGTTTGTAATGATGAAATTGTTTCAGAAGAAAAGAATAAAATAAAAGTTATGAAATCCAAATTTTACCACCACATGAAAACCCCGTTTAAGGATCTGCTGAGTGTTGTTTTTATTCTTAGTGATATAAACCTGTCATCTAAAGAACAGTTTTCTCAACCAAGTCAATTTATTGAATTTTAGATTTTAGTGGTTCCCCACAACCTGCTATCAAAATTAAAAGGAGCTATGGATATAACCGCTATACGGGCAGCATCCGGGTGATGGGGATTTATAAGATAATTGAATTCTTGCTGGACAATACTACTGGGAACTTTCAATATTGCTGCGGTTTTTTCTTTTACAAAATCATCCCCTATGTACTGGGTTTCTAATCGTGGTGGTTTTGAGTTCCAGCCGATTGGTAAATCTTCAATTTTTAATTCTAAAACTACAATATCATCCGGAATTTCAATTTCCACATAATGCCTGTCCGTTGGGAGATCTTCGTTTAAATCCAGATGCACTGATACTTCCAATGTGGCTAATGCTCTTGATTCTGCCGTATAAACCAAATAGGTATTTAAACTATTCCACCGGTAACCCTCCGTTAAGGCTGCACCAATTCCTTCGAGGGTAGTTGCTAAGTATTTTTCTCTTTCAACTCTAAATACCCTCATTATGCCATGTTTCCATATTCCAGTCTGTTCAATGCGTTACGCACTTCTTGTATTCCGGTTATGGAATCAAATAAGCTTTCAGGAGCAACGCTACCTAAGGACACGTTTGGTTTTTTCAACCATCGGTGAAACTTATCTATCTCATTATTGAATACTTCCAGTCCAAAATCAAGTACTTCCGACCACACTAAAACAACTTCACTATCCCTGCCACTCAGGAGATCTTTCTCTCTTTTTTTCTTGTTGTAGGTTGTCTGCGCAAGTCCCAAATAAGTTAATACTTGCTTAACAGGCAGGTTTGCTTTCTGTCCAAGCACTTCTATCGACTCGTAGGGCAAACCTCTGCGAATAAGCGCGACTCTCTCCAGCTTGCTCCCCCATTTAATTTTGTCATTTGGAGTGGCAGTTGCCCACTTAAAATCTGCCTCGCGCACCTTTCCTGCGCGTTTGATACTTTTTTTGGGATCAAATACTTTGATATTGGAAGCTTTTTTTTCCTCTTCTGTTGTCATAACTGCATTTTTATTACAAACATACAGCAAATATGCTGCTTTTGCAATATTGGAATCCAAAAGAGTTGCTGATTTCCATAGAATATGTATTTTCATCCGCACACCGCTTTTCACATGGAAAAGTGAGAATAGTTGGATTTAAGTTGCTTTGAAATTTTATAAAAACACATACTATGTTTAAAAAACTTGTTGGAATTGAGCCGTTGGAATTGACTGCTTCGGCGAATAAGAAATTAGAATCTTTTGCCGAGACGCTCATCCTGCATGAGGATAAACCATCCAGTATTACAGAAATTGTAGAACGTATTGGCGATGCCGATGGCGTTTTATTAAGCCACCGGACAACTTTAGGCAGGGAAGCGTTGGAGCAATGCCCAAACATAAAATACATTGGCATGTGTTGCTCCCTATATTCACCAGAGAGTGCTAACGTGGATATTCTTTATGCCAATTCACGGGGCATTACGGTAACTGGTGTGCGCGATTATGGCGATGAAGGTGTGGTAGAATATGTAATCAGTGAGTTGGTGCGTTGTTTACATGGTTTTGGCAATAGATCCGACGGCAGCCCACGACCAGCCTGGAGCGGTATCCCCCGTGAAATTACAGGACTCAAGGCAGGTATTGTGGGGCTCGGTAAATCCGGTGGCATGGTGGCGGATGCCTTACATTTTTTCGGTGCAAAGATTAGCTATTTTGCCCGTAGCGAAAAGGAAGATGCCAGAGCTAAAGGGTATCGTTTTTTACCTTTAAAGCAATTGCTATCAGAAAATGAAGTGATTGTCACGTGTTTGAACAAAAATACCATCCTTTTGCACACCGATGAATTTGAACACCTGGGCAATCGCAAAATTTTATTCAACACGGGCTTGTCTCCTGCCTGGGATGCCGAACCTTTTGAGAAATGGCTCCGGGAAGATAATGTGGTGTATTGCGATACGCTTGGGGCATTAGGCGATAAGCGCTTTCTAAAACACGCTAACGTCAACTGCCTGCAGGTTTCTTCAGGAAGAACCCGGCAAGCCTTTATACGTTTGAGTGAAAAAGTATTGGCGAATCTAAGTGCCTACGCTAAAACACAATAGGGGATACGATATTTCGCAAGGTGTTCACCACGCTCCAACCTGCAATTTCTGCAGTTTTGCTATAGACATCCACTACCGCACGGATCTGCTCACTCTTTATCTCAATGCGGTGATCGTCACCCACAAAACCAGGTATTGAGTTGATGGAAACCTTTATATTTTCAGGACCTACGGATGCCAAAGCTGCGGCTACCGCCACATTAACATGTGTTGGAAAAAGCGCGATGGCTTCTTTAGCGTCACCTTTAAACGGATTTTACTTACACAACCTTCTGTCTGTCAGCCCGAAGCTTCATATT
>CAZNEV010000015.1:0-79068 GCA_964572085.1 uncultured Maribellus sp.
ATGATAGATATTGTGAATAGCAGTAAACACATTTCGACTACGCTCAATGTGACGAGTACTCCAGCGTAGTCCCCGCCTGAACGGACGGGCAGGGGAGGATGTTTACTAAGAGATAAACGTTAGGCTGATATTGTCGAAATATGCTTTAAATAAAATTTATAACTGTGCCACTATGATTACTTTTTTCTCCGGATTAATTATTTTGATTTTAGGATATATTTTCTACTCCCGGTTCATCGAACGCTTTGCCGAAGTTGATGGAACACGCACAACACCGGCTTTTACAATGAAAGACGGAGTCGATTATGTGCCGATGCCTTGGTGGAGGATTTTCCTGATTCAGTTTTTAAATATCGCCGGACTTGGACCGATTTTCGGAGCAGTGGCAGGTGCTATGTGGGGACCGGTGGCTTTTTTGTGGATTGTTTTGGGAACCGTTTTCGCCGGAGCTGTTCACGACTATTTTTCGGGTATGCTTTCGATAAAACACAATGGCTTGAGCATTACCGAAATTGTTGGCATTTATATGGGAAACGGCACCAAACAGTTTATGCGCGCTTTCACGGTTTTGCTGATGATTTTGGTGGGCACAGTATTTATTATGGGACCTGCAAAAATCCTCGCCGGATTAACGCCCGGCTGGGCAACCATGACATTTTGGGTTTGGGCAGTTTTCGCTTATTATGTTTTGGCAACCATGCTGCCAATCGATAAAATTATTGGTCGCATTTACCCCGTTTTTGGCTTTGCCCTTTTGTTTATGGCATTCGGGTTGATAATTGCCCTATTCGCAAAAGGCTATCATATTCCGGAACTAAATATTTCAAGCATTCACAATTACCATGATAATGCTGACAAGTTCCCGATTTTCCCCATGCTTTTTATCACGATTGCCTGTGGTGCGATTTCAGGTTTCCATGCCACACAATCGCCATTAATGGCACGTTGCCTGACCAACGAGAAATTGGGCCGCCGGGTGTTTTATGGTGCCATGGTTTCAGAGGGTGTTGTTGCGCTAATTTGGGCTGCAATCGGGATGAGTTTTTATGGCGGTGTGCAACAGCTCAATGTTGTAATGACCGAAAATAGCGGAAATGCGGCCTACGTTGTTAACGAAATATCTAACTCCCTGCTTGGTAAGTTTGGCGGAATCCTTGCCTTGCTTGGTGTGGTTGCTGCTCCAATTACGTCGGGAGACACGGCTTTCAGAAGTGCCCGCTTAATTGTTGCCGACTTTTTGAAATACGGGCAAGGCCCAATAAAAAAACGATTGTTTGTCAGTATCCCACTTTTTACTGTCGGACTTTTACTGACCCAGATGGATTTCAGCATTATCTGGCGTTATTTCGCCTGGTCCAACCAAACTCTGGCAATGATTGTGCTATGGACGATTACAATCTATCTGATGCAGCAACGGCAATTCTATTGGATTACACTAATCCCGGCGATTTTCATGACAGCCGTAACCATCACCTATTTATTTTTTGCGCCGGAAGGATTTTCACTTCCAAAAGAAATTTCGTATCCTATTGGGATTGTCACGTCTGTAATTTCAACGCTTGCATTTTTCGTTTGCAAAAGGAACTATTCCAATAAATGGTTGGAGAAACAATTCTAATGCCGTTTGTTAAATAGAAGAAATATTAATTAAAAATGTACAACTATGAAAAATATTATCGGTCTCTTATTTATTCTGATAACATTCAAATCTTTTTCTCAGAATTATGACGAATCAAAAGTTGGTGAATATACACTTCCTGAACTTTTAGTTAATCAAAAAGGCGAAATTGTTACCACCCCAACTCAATGGGAGAAGGTACGTCGGCAGGAGATTATTGAATTATTCGAAGATAACGTGTATGGTCAGGTGCCAAAAGATTTTGACGACATCAAATTCAAGGTGACAAACCAGGATAAAAATGCAATGAACGGAAAAGCCACATTAAAAGAAGTCGCCATTACCGTTTCGCGAAACAACAAGTCTGTAAGTATGAACCTGGTGATGTTCACACCAAACAAAGTGAAAGAACCAGTGCCAATGTTTTTAGTTATTAATCACCGAGGCGTGAAAACCATGGATGTAACTCGTCAAAACAAAGATGGATTTTGGCCCGCAGAAGAGGTAATTGATGCAGGGTTTGGTATTTCGGGTTTTGATGTGATTGATGTTTCTCCTGACGACAAAGTGAAGTTTAAAGAAGGGATTTTAGAAGAGCTTTATCCGGAGCAACTCAAAATGGGCAATGGAATGCGTGGTTTAGGTGCGTGGGGGTGGGGAGCAAGTCGTGCTATAGATTATTTTGAAAAAGATGAATTAGTTGATGCAACGAAAGTCATTTCAGTAGGACATTCACGTGGTGGAAAATCCTCATTATGGTTTGGCGCACAGGATGAACGGGTAGCGATTACCATTTCAAATGAGTCGGGCAATTCGGGTGCTGCATTATCGCGCAGAAATTTTGGAGAAACTGTTGCACGAATAACTCAAAGCTTTCCTTATTGGTTCTGCCTCAATTATCAACAATATGCCAACAATGAGGATGAACTCCCGATTGATCAACATATGCTATTAGCCCTCATTGCGCCACGAGCCGTTTATGTTGCGAGCGCTGCCGAAGATTCCTGGGCAGATCCGAAAGGACAGTATTTAGCGTTAAAAGAGTCTCAATCCGTATTCAATTTGTATGGAATTGAAACAAACTTGCCTGCAGAAATGCCAGAGGTTAATGAGCAAATCATTCGCCCTCATATGGGATTTCACAATCGGGAAGGAAAACACAATATGACACCATACGACTGGCAACAGTTTATTAACTTTGCGAATGTCTATTTCAATTTGAAGTAAAAACACATGCTAAATATTGATAAAATGAAGTACATCCGTTTCACAATTTCATTGTTTTTCATTGCCACATCTTTTATCACCGCATCAGCACAGAAAGATGCCGGGCACAATAAAGAAGTGGAGAAGCAAAGAGTTTGGCAGCAAATTGCCCCGTTTTTCACCCCACCAGATTCCTTCCAAAACAACTATGGCGACTTTCGTTCCCCTTTAAAATTTTACGACGGTCAGACCGTAGAATCGCCAGAAGACTGGACGAAAAGGAGAAAAGAAATTACCGGGCGTTGGAACAGAATGATGGGGAAATGGCCTGCATTAATAAAAGATCAGGAATTTGAATTTCTTGAAAGTGTGAAAAGGGAAAATTTCACTCAGCACAAAGTAAGATTTAACTGGCTGCCGGATGAAAAAACCGAAGGCTATTTGTTGATCCCAAACGGGAACGGAAAGAAGCCCGCAGTAATTACAGTCTTTTATGAACCCGAAACGGCAATAGGTGGTGGCGATAAGCCCTTCCGTGATTATGCCCTTCAATTAGCGAAAAGAGGATTTGTTACACTGTCCATTGGAACCACCAAAGCCACCGAAGAAAAAACCTATTCACTCTACTATCCTGACATTAAAAACGCACAAGTTCAACCTTTGTCCATGTTGGCTTATGCCGCCGCTAATGCCTGGCAGGTGTTGTCAAAAGTGGAAGATGTGGATTCAACGCGAATTGGGATTGTAGGGCACTCTTTTGGCGGTAAGTGGGCCATGTTCGCTTCTTGTTTGTACGATAAATTTGCGTGTGCCGTTTGGTCCGACCCGGGGATTGTGTTTGACGAATCGCGGGAAGCAGTAAATTATTGGGAACCGTGGTACTTAGGTTACCATCCCAAACCTTGGCGTAAACGGGGTTTGATTACAGCAGGAAATCCGGCAAAAGGCTTATACCCTGAACTGGTGAAGAACGGCTACGATCTCACCGATTTACACACATTGATGGCACCTCGCCCCTTTTTGGTTTCCGGTGGTTCCGAAGATCCACCCATACGTTGGGCCGCATTAAACCACAGCATTGCGGTGAATGAACTATTAGGCTTCAGCAACCGCGTGGCAATGACCAACCGCCCGGAACATTCACCAAATAAAGAATCAAATGAAACAGTTTATCAGTTTTTTGAATATTTTTTAAAATCTCAATGAATCCCAAATCGTTAATCGTAGTTTAGAGCCAAATATTCATTAAAACTTTAACCATGATGTGGGATCACGGCCACAGCAACAGCATTCGACGAGGCCGCATCCATTTACAAAGCTGGATAATAAATTTAAGACAGTGGAAACGACCCACCGGTGACGCCTTGCAGGAGGGGGCATCAAACCGCCTAATAGTGCTGGGAACAGCATTAAATATTATTGAACACGCCGGAATCCGCTACCGGATTACTGATCGTTTACTGACCATTTAAGCACCGGAATCACCATTAAAGCACATCGGATTACTGCTATAGAGTTAATCCAGCGGTTTGGCTGCCATGGCCGGATCCAACAAATCGTAGAACTGGTCCAGTTTCGGGAGGATAATTATTCTCGTACGGCGGTTGGCTGCTTTGCCTTCGGCGGTTTCATTGCTCGCCTTGGCGTTGTATTCGCCCCTTCCGGCAGCAATCAAACGGTTGGGGTTAATGTTATAATCCTGCTGTAAAACCCTGACTACCGAAGTTGCCCTTTTCACGCTTAAATCCCAGTTATCGTCCATACAGGCGGTTTTAATCGGCACGTTGTCGGTATAACCTTCCACCATCACTTCAAATTCAGGTCGCGATTCAATAATGCGGGCAATTTTAGCCAATACTTCATGCGCCCTTTTTGTCAATTTATAACTTCCGCTTTGGTACAACATCTTGTCCGATAAATCGATGAAAACCACCGTTTTATCTATCTTTATTTCCACATCTTTGTCTTCGATCCCTTCTTGTAAAACAGTTTTAAGGTTTAAAGCAAGGGCAAGGTTAATCGAATCGGCTTTCGATTTTGCCGCATGTAGCAAATGGATGTAGCGGTCTCTTTGTTGCAACTGGTTCAGTGTTTCCTTAATGTTGTCGCTGGCAGATTGAGAAAGCACGGCCAAATCGCCCACCTGCCTAACCTGTTTGTCTCTTTGGGTTCTCACATCTGCAAGCTGCTCCCTTAAATCTGCAAGCTGTTCCTCTCTCAAGCTCAACGTGGTTTTACTTGCGGATAATTGTTTAATGTAATCTTCCACCTTGGTGTTACATTCCTGCAACTGACCATTTCTCACTGCGAGGTCCCTTTCATAACCGTCCCTCATGCTTGAATATTTCTTGCTGCTCACGCACGAACTCATTCCAATGCCAATTAAAAGAATGAGCAAATACCGTTTTCTTAATTTCATATTCATCTAATTATTTGTTTTTACTTGTTTGTTTTTAAATACCTTATAATTAACAATCTTTATGTATCATTCTCCCAAAAAATGTTAAGTACAAGTATAATAAAAAAAGAATTAACTTGTATTTCAACAGATTAACCCTTTTAACTGTCGGGGTAGCCGGATTTGAACCGACGACCTCGTCGTCCCGAACGACGCACGCTACCGGACTGCGCTATACCCCGTTTTTAGCGGCGGTAAAAATAACGCTTTTTTTCCGAAAGGAGGCGTCTGAACGTAAAATTTTAACCCTTATTCTTTGTTGCTGTGATTATAATATTCCATTGCTTTGGGCATAATTTTGTTCAAATCGTTGATCCTCGTTTGTGGGGTGGGGTGGGTGGATAAAAACTGCGGTGTACCGCCTGAACCTTCCGACTTCATTCGTTCCCAAAGCAACGGTGCTTCGCGTGGGTCGTAACCGGCCATGGCCATAAAATACAAGCCCAATTCATCGGCTTCGGTTTCGTGCTGACGGCTGTAAGGCAACATAACACCCACTTGTGTCCCCACACCAAAAACCATCATAGCCAGTTGTGTGGTTTCTGCCCTTTGACTCCGCATTGCTTCCGATAGCGCCATGCCGCCCATTTGCACCACCATTTGTTGCGACATCCGCTCGTTGCCGTGTTTGGCGATGGCATGCGCAATTTCGTGTGCCATCACCACGGCAATTCCATTGTCGTTTTTGCAAATCGGTAAAATACCTTCATAAAACACAATCTTGCCGCCCGGCATACACCAGGCATTCATGGTTTCTTCGGCTATCAGGTTGTATTCCCATTTGTAGCCGTCAATCAACGACAAGCGGTTGATTTCCCGTAAATATTGTTCTACCGCTTTCGTTACGTTTTGCCCGATTCTCCGGATGGTGGCAACTTGGGTCGAGTTGGTTGAAAGCTTGGACTCTTTCAGCACGGAGTTGTAGCTTTCGGTGCTCAGCGACAACATTTGATCGGAAGGAATGGCGATGAATTGCTTACGGTTGGTCAACGGAACCGTGCCGCACGACCATAGGACTAAGGCCAACAAAACATAAATTATCTTTTTCATTTTCTATTTTTTTGATGATTTATTCCACAATCCTAAATTCATGCCATTTTATTTTAGGTGAAAAGCGGCATGATATTCTTTACTTTTTCTTTTTAAATATTTTCCTGATTTTTTCCCAAATCGGTTCAGCATCCTTTTTCTCCGTTTTTTTCTCTTTGGATTGAACCTGTTTCTTTTCCATATTTTTCAAATCGGCGGTTCGGTCTTTTTTCCGAAAGAGGTCGGCGAGGTTGAACCCCCTGTCTTCGATTTCTAACACTTCACGGTAGGAAGGCATGTCTAAAATAGCGAGCAGTTCTGAATTGGGTGGCGCAAATTTGCTGTATTTTAATTTCGCAAATTTGGGATCGTTATACGTTTTGTTAAAAAACTTACCAACGATTGGCAATGCCATATAAGCTCCCTGACCCAGGCTGGTAGTTCGGAAATGAATGCGCGGATCGTCGGCACCCACCCAGCAACCGGTAACAAGATTTGGGGTAAGTCCAATAAACCAACCGTCGGAATTGTTTTGGGTTGTTCCGGTTTTTCCCGCAAAATCTCCCGGCACTTTAAACATCGTTCGGATTCTCGCCCCTGTGCCTTCGTTCACAACTGCTTCCATCATATTGACTACAGCACGACAGTTTTCGGGAGAAACAACCGATTTTGTATTCAAATTGTATTTAAAAGTTTCCAAAACATTCCCGTTCAAATCCGAAATTTCAAGCAAATAGTGGGATTGTACCGGTTTTCCATCATTCACAATTCCCGCAAAAGCTTCTACCATTTCTTCTAAAGAAACCGATGCTACACCAAGAGCTAAGGAAGGAAACTCAGGCATGTCGGCTGAAATCCCCAGACTTTTCGCCACTTTGATGGTGTTGGTAATCCCGGCTTCGAGCAAAACATCCACCGAAACCGTGTTCACCGATTTTGCCAGCGCGCCTTTCATCGTGTAGTAACCGCCGTAATCGTTGTCCGAATTTTTAGGTGACCAGCCCTGAAAATCGTCATACACCTTAATTTCGTTGGTAAAATATTTATCAGGCGGAACGTCGTTTTCCAAGGCAGCGAGATAAACAAAAGGTTTAAAAGCGGAGCCCGTTTGCCGCTGTGCAGTAACGTGGTCGTACTGGAAAAAGCGAAAATCGATACCGCCTACCCAGGCTTTTAGCTCGCTTGTTTTTGGGTCGATGGCAATAAACCCGGCATTGAGCATTTTCAGGTAATGTTTCAACGAATCTAAGCGCGTAACTTTGCGATCAACAATGCCATCCCACGTAAACAATTGCGCATCGATTTCCTCATTCAAATCAATTTCCGTGTTGCCGCTTTGATTTTTAAGCTGCGTAACGGCACTTTGTATAATTTCGGATTTTCCTCTAAAGATGTCACGATCTTTCCAATGTTCGTCGAAAACTTGCTGCAGCGTTTTCATGTATTCTTTCACCGACTGCTGAGCGTATCGTTGCAAGTTATAATCCAGGGTGGTTTTAATTTTTAAACCATCGGTAAACAGGTTGTAATTCTCGCCTTTTTCATTCGTGTGGTTGGCACACCACCGCAGCAACTCGGGCCGTAGTTTTTCCAGGAAATAGGGAGCCGGCCCCTGATTGTACGAAATGAGTTTATAATCAACATCCAGCGGTTTTGCTTTTTGAATTTCTGCTTCTTCCGCGCTGAGGTAACCGTACTTTTCCATTTGTTCGATCACCACATCACGACGGCCTTTGGCCCTTTCCGGATGCGTGCGCGGATTGTAGTAATTGTTGGCTTTCAGCATTCCCACCAAAACTGCGGCTTCGTTAACGTCGAGCTTTGCGGGCAGCTTCGAGTAGAAACGTTCTGCGGCTACCTCTATCCCATAAATATTTTCAGCAAAAGGAACGGTATTGAGGTACAACGCCAAAATTTCTTCTTTGCTGTAAATCCGTTCTAAGCGATAGGCGATGATGGCTTCGCGCAATTTGTTCACGGGCAACGAAATCGGACCGTATGCAACTCTCGGGAATAGGTTCTTTGCAATTTGCTGGCTCAAGGTGCTTCCGCCGCCAGCACTGCTGTTTTGCAACAAAATTGATTTCACCAACACGCGCATCAGCGCTATTTCGTCGATGCCGCGATGTTCGTAAAAACGGGCATCCTCAGTGGCAATCAGTGCATTGATGACGTTGGGCGAAATTTCGTCGAAAGTGGCATAGCTGCGGTTTTCAACATAATAGCGGCCCAGCACCTTGCCATCGGCCGAAAATACTTCGGAAGCAATTGGATTGTTGATCTCATGGAGTTGCTGTCTGGACGGGACAGGCCCTAAAACGCCGAGAAAAACCAGGATAAAGAATAAAACACCGATAAGAAACAGTACCAATGCGGCACTGCCAAAAATTTTGAAAAGCCGCCATTTTAAGGATGTGTTTTTCCTATTGCCTTTCTTCTTTTTTGCCAGTTTTTTTTTCCGACGGGATGTATTTGATTTTTTAGTTGCCACGTATATTTTGTTCGCGCAAAAATACCATAAAAATTGATTGGTTCTTCAATGCTATCATAACTACAAATAAAAAACCAGAAGGTTTATAGCATTTCGACAACTAGCGTTTTGAAGAAATACCAGGCCGATCATACTTCCCCAAACGCCTTTTTTACTTCCGCCAAATTTTTTTGTGCCCCAAACCGGGATGACCAAATCAAGTCCATAAACGATTGCGGTAATTATTCCCCAAATAAGTAAAAACGGGGTAGAAAATTGCACCCGCGAAGTGAAATGAAGCAAGAGCAACCCGAGGAAGTTCAGCGGTGGCCCCGGAACAATGGGAAGCATACAACCTAAAATCCCTGCAATGGCCAATCCTATTCCAAAGCCAATCAGAACATAGTCCATTTATCTGGTTTTAAGGCGTTTTGATTTTTTTTAACTTTCGGATAGAGAAAACGTAAAAGAACAGCAAGGAAAACAACACAATCAGCAAACTGATGTAGTACCGATTTTCTTTTTCCATCAAATAAAAAGCATGGGCACTGATTTTATCCCAATAGGTAATGCTCAACAGCACCAAAAAATTATTGATAGAATGGCCTAAAATGGCCAGGACGATGCTGTTTGTGCGCAACACGATCCACCCTAAAAGCAAGCCTAATACAAAAGTAGCGGGGAATTGCCAGGGGTTTAAATGGAAAAGGGCAAACAGCAAAGCCGACATGACAACCGCTGTGAATCCCGTGTAGTTTTTACGGAACCCTTGTAATATCAGCCCCCGGAAAATTAGTTCTTCTACAACCGGTGCTATTATGGCAACCTTCATAAATGCACCCCACCAGCCAAAATCACCTTCAAAAATTTTATTGAACATCTCCCAAAACCAGGCTGGAGCGGGCAGGTATTTGTCCAACAACGCACTTGGCATTTCTAACAAATTATGCGCTGCCCACAAAAACGTAGTGATAAAAATCAACAGCAGCGGATTGAAAAACCTGACCGGAAAAACCTCGAACAGTGTTGCTTTCGACTTTTTGAAACCATAAATCAAGATGAAAAGGGTAGAGCCTACTCCGAGCACTATTTTCTTGATGGGATGGTACAAATATTCGGTGTCTTTAAAATAATCAATCATCGCCAATGGAAAATCCACTACTGTTTGAATGAAAATATAAAGGATAATCAGGTGGATAGCCTGCAAAATAGTGGGATAATATTTCTTGCTGATTTCATTCATATTCTTAACACATAAAGATAAGCAAAATTGGCTTCAATACTGGATGTGGTTGTTTGGTTAATGCATAAAAGCAGGGCGAAAAAAAGGTCAATTGTCATGTGCGATGTGTTTTGCCAAGAGCCAATTGCCGGTTTTGAATGAAAAATAACGCTGCGAAATATAACTGTAAATTACTACGATTACGGTCGTTATTCCTTTCGAAAGGGTGGCGTATAGGCCAAAATATTCCACAAATAATTTCAGGAAAATGTAATTTAGGAAAAGGGAACCGGCCACGGTAACTCCATAACGGAAAAGTTGGGTTTTACCTTTCAATGCCGATGCAGTGAAAGTAACATATTTAGCCAATATGAAACCCGAGGAGAAGGTGATGGGGAAAACCATTAAGAATGCAGCAATGTGCGGACTGATGGCTACAAAGCCCAATTCGACCACTTGCATGTCTAACGCATAGCGATAGAATATAAAATATAAAAGCAGGTCAAACACCGTATTTATTCCCCCCGTAACAGCGTAGCGGTAAATTTCGATGGGAATAAAATGCAGAAAAGGGAAGTAAAACCAGTCGATAACTCGAATTACATCGTTCCGTATTTTTCTTAGAAATTGGATCATTGATGGTTGTAGCCTGTCGTTTTCAACGATAAAGAAACTATTTTATGGTTTACTTTTAAAATAAAATGGGTAAAAATTATCTCTCCGGAGGTTTTCGAAGCTGTTTTTTAAACGCGGTCATCTTTTTTGATTCTAAGCGTTTGAAGCGTGAAGCCGCTGTTGGTTTGGTTTTCAAACGTTTCTTTTGAAGTGTTAGTGCTTTTTCCGTCAGGGTAAAAAAGTTTTTGATTGCGTTTTCTTTATTGGCAAGTTGCGAACGTTCGCTTTGCGAAACCAATAAGAGTTCGCCTTCGGAATTAATTCGGTTTTTGAGTTTTAAATGAATACGTTGCTTTTCCGTTTCGGAGAGGAAGAGCGAATTATCTACTGAAAAGCGAAGTTCGATGCGCGAACTTACCTTGTTCACATTTTGCCCTCCCGGTCCGCTGCTGCGTGTTGCCGAAAACACAAACTCGGTTTCCAATTGTTTTTTGCGTTCTTCCGTAAAATTCATACTATTAAAATTGTTTATTTTCTAAGGCATAGTATGTAACTCGTCCCGAGTATTCGGGACTCGTTTCATTTTACCCGTTTTTACTGATGCTCTCCAACTTCCCGAAATCCAATATTTCGATGTCCTTCCCCTTCAATGCCAGTATCTTTTCCTTTTCAAATTCTTTTAAAAATTTAATGGCGCTCTCGGTGGAAATAGACGCAAAATCCGCAATGTCCTGACGGCTTAGAAAAGTAAATACTTCTTCTTTCACGAACTCTTCCTGCGACAGATAGAGCAGGGCAGAAGCCAATTTTCCACGCATTTGCTTATACGAAACATTTTTCAGTATTTCCAACAAGCGGCTTTCGTTGCGGTAGTTTTTAGAGGTTACTTGCAAGGCAAATTTTGGGTTGCGCAACAAGGCGGCTTTCAGGCTCTCTTTTTCAATCATACAAACATCCGTATCGATAAGTGCCTGCGAAGAATAGGTATGAACATTTTCGCCAAATACCGATGAAAAAGCTAAAAAGTCGCCGTTTTGGGCAATTCCGAGGTTAATTTGTTTGTCGTAACCCGTTTGCAGATAAATCTTTACAAGGCCTTTTATCACGAACATGATATGCGGGGCAAAAGCCCCCTGTTTGAAAATGTTTTCGCCTTTCAGGTATGTAATTTTGGTTTTATGCTGCTCCAGCACCTCCAAATCACCTGAAAACAACTCCTCAAAACTTATTTTATTTTCTTTTGACACTATTTTTTCGATTTTTATAAAGTTTCCAAAATTACCAAATCATTCAATAAAAAACGGTCATTCCAACCAAAACTGCCGGATGACAGGAAAAAACCTGTAAAACCATAGTTGCCAAGCTGCCAGACTTCATGGCTGTTTTCTGGTTCATCATGCAAAGGTAAACTACTTTTGCACCATAAGTTTTTAACAATAACAATAAGTAATGAGACGAGTGGCCATCCCGATAACAAACAACCAATTGAGCGAATATTTCGGCGGGTGCAATCATTACGAAATTTTCGAAATTGAAAAGAGAGTGACCAAGACACATTCAGCTCAAATCCCGGAAGGAATTGCACTTTCCGACCTGCCGGGTTGGCTTCAAAAGCAAGGGATTACGGATGTTATTGCCTACAAAGTGAACCGTGAAATCATTTCACTTTTCGCATCAAAAAAGGTGAACTTATTCGTGGGAATTCCAATCAATACTTCGGAGAATCTGATTGAAGATTATCTAAACGGAACCCTTAATTCAGACAAGGATGTTATTGCAGAACTCACAACAAAAGAGATTTAACACCATAAATTATTAACGATAAAAATTATTATCATGAAAATGTTACACACAGGATTACAGGAATTTGTATCTGCCGCAGAATTGGAAAAATACATCAATGAAAATGAAAACGTAATGGTTTGCTGCGGTCGTATGGGACCAATGTGTATCCCCGTTTACGACCTTATGGAAGAGCTGGAAGAAGAACGCAGCGATGTGAAGTTTAAAGTTATGGCTTTCGACAGTCCTGAAGCGGCAGTTATCCGCAACGCGCCCGAATGCCGGGGTTTTATGGGATTGCCGTTCACCATGTACTACAAAAATGGGAAAGTGGTTCATGCTACAAGCAGCATCCAAAACATGCAACAGGTTACCAGTATTTTAGAAGAAAAACTTGGGGCATAGTAAAATTATCATAGAACACGGATGACGCAGATTTTGCTGATTTTCGCCGATTTTATCTGTGCGTATCTGTTGCATCAGCGTTATCCGTGTTCCAATTCAACACATACAAATCACTATGGACGAAATTTTCGATACAATAATAATAGGTGCAGGGGCAGCCGGGCTTACTGCTGGCATCTACGCCTCGCGCGCCAAACTTTCAACCCTGATTTTGAACGAAGGCGCGATTGGTGGACAAATGGTGCTCACCGAAGAAATTGCCAATTACCCCGGCGTGGAATCCACAAAAGGGTATATGTTGGCCAACATTATGAAACAACAGGCCAAATCATTCGGCTGCAAAATCAGATCGAACATAAAAGTTGCAAAGTATTTTTTTGAAGATGAAATCAAAGAAGTTGAATTGGTTGATGGGAGAGTGTTCAAAGGAAAGTCGGTTATTTTAACTCCGGGTGGCAGGCCACGTTCATTGAACATCGCGGGCGAAGAGCAATTCAAAGGGACAGGAATATCTTACTGCGCAACCTGCGACGGCGATTTTTTTACCGACAAAGAAGTGGTAGTTGTAGGGGGAGGGAATTCTGCTTTGGAAGAAGCGGTTGCGCTCACCAACTTTGCTACTAAAGTTACCATCGTACATCAATTCGATAAATTCCAGGCTTTTGAACATGCCATTGATGAAGCAGGGAAGAACCCAAAAATTGAATTTGTCATGGAATCAGAATTGCACGGCTTTTATGGAAACGGACAACTCGAAAAAGTGGCTATCGAACATTTACCTACCGGAAAAGTTTCGGAACTGAAAACCGACGGAGCTTTTATATTTATCGGTTACCAGCCGAATACTGAGGATTTGCACGGTTATGTCCAATTAAACGAACGCAATGAAATTATTGTGGATTCTGCCATGAAAACCAATGTGAAGGGTATATTTGCAGCCGGAGATTGTATTAACAAGCGTTACCGCCAGGTTACCACGGCCGTTGCCGATGGTACCATTGCAGCGTTGAGCGTTGCGGAATTTTTGAGAAATTAGAATAAAAACAAAGTAAGATGTCAACAACAACAGTAATTATTATTGTAGGGGTAATTGTGGCTTTTCTTGGCCTGATTACGTTTAACTACTACAAAATGAAAAATGCCAAGCCGGTTGAAAATAGCAAAAAAATTGTAGTGTTAGGCAACAAAAATTTCAAACTGGCCTTGAAAAAAGAAGTCCTTTTGGTCGATTTTTGGGCGCCCTGGTGCGGGCCATGCAAAATGGTAGCACCCGTTTTAAACGATATTGCCGAAACCGAAAAAAATATTGTGGTGGGAAAAGTAAACGTGGACCAAAATCAGCCGCTGGCTAAAAAATATAAGGTGCGGAACATCCCCACGCTTTTAATATTCAAAAATGGCGTGGAAGCCGGGCGTATTGTAGGCGTTAAAACCAAAAGGGCGATTTTAAAAGAAGTAGAAGCCGCAGTTGCAAGTTAGGACACGGACTTTCTAAGTCCGTGAAAGTTCCGAAAACGAATCATTCTTTTCTAAGTCAATTCTATCCCCACCGGGCAATGGTCGGAACCCATGATTTGATTCCAGATAAAAGCTGATTTTACGGAAGGCAGAAAAGCTTCACTCACCAAAAAATAATCGATCCTCCAGCCTACATTCTTCCCCCTTGCTCCTGCGCGGTAACTCCACCACGTGTAAGCATCCGTTTTATCAGGGTAAAAATGCCGGAAGGTATCCACAAAACCCCCTTGTGTGTAACGGTCCATTCCATCAATTTCCTCCTGCATGAACCCCGCCGTTTTATTGTAGTTTGCCTTTGGCCGCGCCAAATCAATGGGTCTGTGCGCCACGTTTAAATCGCCGCAAACCACGACTGGCTTTGCCTTTTCCAAATTTTTAAGGTAGTTGAAAAATGCCAAATCCCATTGTTGCCGGTACGCTAAGCGTTTTAATTCGCTGCCTGAATTGGGCACATAAACGTTGACCAGAAAAAAACGATCGTATTCCAAACAAAGCACGCGGCCTTCCATATCGTGCTCGGCAATGGTGATATCGCGGTTAACATTCAAGGGTTCGCTTTTCGTAAGAACAGCGGTTCCTGAATATCCTCTTTTGTTCGCTGAATTGGAGTAGATATGGTAGTTCTCAACGCTTGCCAGGGCCTCTGCAACCTGGTCGTCCTGCGCTTTGGTTTCCTGCAGACACAAAATGTCGGACGCCATTATTTTAAGGTCATTAAAAAAATCCTTTTTTGCCACGGCACGCAAGCCGTTTACATTCCACGATACGATTTTCATGCTTTTTTTCGGGAAATATAAACATTCCCCTTTGTTCAGCGAAACTTATTTGTTTAGAATGTGTTTAAATAAAGTTCAGTGCTAAAAACTGGACCGAATATTATTTAAAAGTACATTCATGATTGAATTTCAGTCCGGAAATTTTTCGGCAACTCAAAAAACCCAACCTCAAACCCAACCGTTTTCAGATTTAATTGATGCATTGAAAGCCAAAATGAAACTGGTTTTTCACTCCCGTGCCGACATCGATCAGTTAGCGAAAAAACGTGGGTTGCCACCTTTTGCTTTACGCGAAATTATGTCGGTAAACCCTTTGTCAATAGGAATACCGAAAGAGTATGGAGGCCGCGGTGGCTTAATGCACGAAAACCTCGGTTTGCTGGCTGCAGCTTCTTATGAGTCGTTGGCATTGTCATTAACGCTCGGCATTAACTCGGCGTTGTTTCTTCAACCGCTTGGGAAATATGGGCAGGAGGAAGCAAAAGCTTCGGTTTTCAAAAAGTTCCTAAAAGAAAAAACGATGGGCGGCCTGATGATTACCGAGCCCGATTTTGGAAGCGATGCACTAAACATGCAAACTTCTTTCTCCGAAAACCACGGGCAATATCATATTCAAGGCAAAAAACACTGGGCCGGTTTAACAGGCTGGGCCGAATATTGGTTGTTAACCGCCCGTCAACAAACCGAATCGGGCAACTTACAGCGCGACATTGATTTTTTTGTTTGCGACGTGAACGCCCCGGGCCAGCAAATCGTTGTAGAAGAGTTTTTCGAAAACTTAGGTTTGTATGCCATTCCCTACGGACGAAATCGCATTGATGTGAAAATCCCGGCGGTTTATAAATTAGTGCCGCATTCCACGGGAGTAAAGCTGATGCTTGACCTTTTGCACCGAAGCCGGATGCAATTCCCCGGAATGGGGATGGGCTTTATTCAACGAATGTTGGACGAAGCCATAGCGCATTGTAACCAACGCTTCGTGGGCGGGAAAAGTCTGTTTGCCTACGATCAGGTTCAGCAACGCTTGTCGGATTTACAGGCCTCCTACACGGTTTGTTCGGCCATGTGCGCCAATAGCAGCGAAAAGGCGGGCCTTGATGTGGATATGGTGCCACACGGACTGGAAGCAAATGCCGTGAAAAGTGTGATTACCGATTTGATGCAGGAAGCGGCTCAGTCGGTAGTCCAATTGGTTGGGGCAAAAGCGTACAAACTGAACCATATTGCCGGCCGTGGCACTACAGACAGCCGTCCGTTCCAGATTTTTGAAGGCTCGAACGATATTTTGTATGCTCAAATTTCCGAAGGCCTGGTGAAATTGATGAAACGGGCCAAAGAAAACAACTTGTTCCGTTTTTTAAAAGGTTATAATCTAACAGCTCATGCGGCAGATTACCTGAAGGAACTGACGAATTTCAACCTCGATTTACAAATGCCCCAGCGCAAAATGGTGGAAATGGGAAGGGTAATCGGACGCGTAATTTCGATGAACCAGGTGTTGGAAATGGCGAACAAAGGGTTCCGTAAAGATTTAATTGAAGGCGGGATAGCCATGCTTCAACAAGATATTTCAAAACTGATGTCCGCTTTCAGTTTCAATAACAAAAGCGAAGTGGTTGAAGGGTATCAGGAAAACAGCAACTGGATGAATTTTGTCTCCGGGACGCGGACTTTCTAAGTCCGCGAAAATAGTTCGACTTAGAAAGTCGAACTCCGCATCACCCACTATTCCCCAAAAAATTCCACTTTATGCGCTTCGGCAAAAGCCATTAGCTTTTCAGCAATTTCCGGATTTTCGTGAATCACATTTGTCGTTTCAAACGGGTCGTTTTGCATGTCGAACAGCGAGAGTTCAATTTTTCTCTGCTCATACTTTACAGGAATTCCGTTTTTTGCAGTGGGGCCATCTGCGGGCAACGACCGGTAATTGTGCGGCAAATGCAGCTTCCATTTTCCGTCGCCGCTCATCACCGCTTCAAAATTGGTGTTATTGGTGAAGGCATAATATTCATGCGGATTATTCGCGTCTTTTTCATTTGAAATCAAAGCCCAAACATTCTTCCCGTCAATTTCGGACTCAGGAAGCGGAACTCCCGTCAATTTACAAAGGGTGGGCAGCAAATCAATCGTCATAAAAGCCTTTTCCGACTTTTTGTTTCCTTTTAATTTTGCCGGGTATTTAATAATGCAAGCCGAGCGTGTGCCACCATCGAAAGTGGTTCCTTTAGCTTCGCGGAACGGGGTGGTGCCCGCATGCTCCCCATACGAAATCCACGGCCCGTTGTCGGAAGTGAAGATGAAGATGGTATTTTCGTCGATCCCGTTTTCTTTTAACGCTTTGTTGATTTCGCCCACCGACCAGTCGATTTCCAGCATTACATCGCCATACAAACCGACACCTGACTTTCCCTCAAATTCAGAACTGCAAAAAATCGGGACGTGAGGCATATTGTGAGGTACATACAATAGAAAAGGTTCATTTTTGTGCCGGTTGATAAAGTCAACGGCATGTTCGGTGTACCATTTGGTCAGCATTTTTTGATCGGGATAATCCACATCTTCAATTTTCACTTCGCCGTTCTCCCAAAACTGAAGCGGATACTTTCCCCAATATTCCGGGTTTTCCGGGTGGTGTTTCCACATGTCGTTGGAATACATCAAGCCGCAACTTTCGTTGAAACCCCGGGCATTTGGACGGGTTTCCGGCTGATCGCCAATGTGCCATTTGCCAAAAACCGCAGTTTTGTACCCCGCTGCTTTAAACACTTCGCCCATGGTGGGGAAAGTGGTTTCCAAACCACGGCCTTTTGGCCCGTGAGCTCCAAAAACCTTGGTGCGCTCCGGATAACATCCCGACATCAACGCAGCCCTTGAAGCGGAGCAAATCGCCTGCGGAACGTAAAAATTCCGAAAAGAAACACCTTCTTCGGCCAGGGTTTGCACATTTGGCGTCATTATTTTTTTTTGTCCAAAAGGAGTGAAATCGGAATAACCCGAATCGTCAAGGAAAACGATTACCACGTTGGGCTTGGCTTTTTCTTCGTTCTGTTTTGAAGAATTCGTGCATGAAAACAACATGATTAGAGCAAAAAAGTAAAGCAAAAGTTTATAGTTCATTTTGAGTGTTTTTCTGAATTTATATGCAAAAGTATCATTTTGACCAAACTTATTCGAAAAAATCGTCTGGATTAAATGGAATATCATCGTCAGGGCCTTTGTCGAAAGGCCCAACACCGGGCGAGTTGAAAAGGCCCCAGCGATCGATAATGTAGTTCCATTGGTCGAAACCGGCTACCCAATCGATAAAAAGCAAGCGGAATTCTTCGATTAAATCACGCACAATATCGAAATATTGCACTTCTTCAAATCCATACATGTCTAAAGAGTGGTTGGTAACCATTAAATCGCGGGCAGCTTTTCGGATTATGGCGGCATTTTCCATGCGAAGGTCGTATAAATCACCACCTTCGGCACCCGCAATTTTTGCACAAATTAATGTGGCATCACCAAGCATGTTGCCTTTGACAAACGAAAGGGGTCTTCCGGATCATCGGTTATTAAATCGGCTATTTGGCTTACAACCTCATAAATTTCCTCGGCTTTTTTGTAGATGGGCAATTTTTCGTGACTGTCGATGTTGAAGTCTTCGTCTTCTTCTTCCATATGTTGAATATTGAAAGTTGATTGTTTAATCGTCGGGCTAAAATAAAGGAATTGCGTTTCATTTTACTCAAATAGCTAAAATATTTGATTTCTTGATGTGTTTTTTTAGCGGCTCCCAATGCTACAATCCTCAGCAGTGTTGTTTGAAAACGTGTCATATCCTATTCTATAAAAAAATAGTTCAAGTACATTTGAAAATACAATCCATTTTTGAAAATAATCAATCATGATTGAAATAATGAGTCCGGTCTAAAAAGGCGGTAAGCGGTTACTTCTCTAAATCGCAGAAGGCTCATCGTATTGAACAACAAATAATTATAAAATCCGCTAACCGCCTTTTTTATCATTATTTAGCTTTTTATACTGAACTCATTAATAAAAAACACATTCAATAAAGCAAAACGATATAACAACTGGGAAGGCGCTACGATTAAAACCGGTTATGAACGAAAGGATTATCTCGAAAAAATAACAGAATACGTGAACACCAAGTTGGTAAAAGTATTGGTGGGACAGCGTCACGCAGGGAAAAGTTACCTGCTGCGGCAAATAATGAATTTTCTTGTTTCCGATAAAAAAGTTAATCCGAAGAACATATTTTTTGTGAATAAGGAATTTACTGCATTTGATGATATACAAACCGCTTCCGATTTGGAAGAGCTTTTTACTTTTTACAAAGCTGAATTAAAGGTTGAAGGGAGAATATATCTTTTCTTGGAAGAGGTTCAAAATATTGATTCATGGGAATCTTTTGTAAATTCTTATTCCCAGGACATTACCTTTTTGGGGTATTGCCGACAGATATTGGATACAACCTTGAAAATTACGTTTATCTGCAATTGCGCAGATTGGGATACACCGTGCAAATATGTTGTTTCTCTTGATGACATAAAATTCTCCAATTACGAAGGCATCATTCATCTACATCCCTGGGAACTTGCGAATATTTGATTGAAAGAGTTCTTTAATTGTAATAACTACAATTACTTTAAATTTTATTTTTTTTACAGAATTGTATTTCCTATATTTGTGGTGCAATACCATTCTCGGTATTGTGTGTTTGGGGGTTAACATTTGAAAGAGCAGCTGTTGAGCTGCTCTTTTCTTTTTTAAACCCGGCAAATAAAAGGCACTTCCACTAAAGGCGAGGTGCGCAGGATGCGGAACATTCCCAATTGGCTGTTCAGCGGGTCGATAGGGGCTTTTTGCGGTGGGTTGTTCACATCCCGAAGGTTATTTTTCAACTGGTCGGCAACACCTTGGTTGAATACCAATGCAGTTTTGTCGATCAACTCTTCAGTATTGTTCCTGAATTTATCGATATGCTCGAAAGCATTGGTAATGTGCCCAAAAACTTCCACGCATAAAACGCTGAGTGATGAACCGCGCGATAAACCATACAAATCCAGCAATTGATTTACATCCGTATTTTTCCATTGGCCAAATGCCTGTTTTGTGCTGTCCTTTTCCCAGGCAATTTGCTGTGTTGCGTTTTGATAAACCAGTTCGTTCGTAATATTAATGGTCGGCTTGCCTTGCTCTTTCAGAACTTTATTTTTTTCTTCGAGTAACTCCCAGATTTCCGGCAACAATTCTTTTTCATTTCTTAGCGGCTTTGGTTTCAACTCCATTTCGTCGAGCAAAATATTACGGTAATCCAGTCCGTCGGCTTGTTTCACTTGAGCATAAAGCAATGCCCAAATGCCCGTTCGGGGCGGCGACGCAGTTACATCTTTGCCATTAAACACCGCTGTGGCATAGGGTGAATTCACCGAAATATGTTTCTCGTTCCGGTTCAACATACAAGTTAAAGTAGGAGCGGGGTGTTGCAATCCGGCCACCCGCAAAGCACGGCCAAAACGGCCTTGTGCAGTGCTCCAGATTTTATCGGTATGCCCATAGCGGAATTCGTAGGTGAACATTCCGAACAATTCGGGGCTTTCGTGGTGCAGGCCAGGCGGCAAGGGGAGCAAGTAATAATGCCGATCGGTATCGATGGACTTTTCCATTCGTTGCATGGCATCCAAACCGCTATGGTCGTGGCCGCTTTCCGGAGTTACCGTACGGATGTATTCGGGGTTGAGCGGGAGCGGAGGTTCGTTTGGCACTTCCATCAACGACGGATGATTGTTGCTAATCAATTGATCGGGACTATAGGCCAAAACCCGGCAGAAAAGTGCATCGTTTTCGTCGGTGGGCAATTTGTCGAATTCCAGCCATAAAAAACGTGTCCGCGTTTCGGTAGCGGAATATTTCTCATTTCGGTTGTACGGGCTCAAAGCGATTCCGGCGGCAATCAATTTGGGCGTTTGTGTTGGGTTGATTGTCGTGGGCAATACAATTTTTTCCGATTCAAATGTGGTGTCGATCATTGCCGGGGAACCCGATTTCAATTGGGGTTCCACCGAGTATTGCAGTTCGATAGTGTCGGGCAGCTTGCCGATAGCAGGTTTATTATCCACCACATCGATTAAAATTATTCGCGTATATTCCCGATGTACTAAGCCGTCTTTTCCTTTTTGAATGGCTTGGTACGAAGCCGTTCGTTTCAATTCCAAATCGCCAATAAAGGTTTCGCTCGCAATGGGGTCGCGTCCCATTTTTCGTTTTCTCGAAATGTGAAAACTGCTGGTTTCAAGGCCATCCCAAGTCCAGTCACGTTCGATAAAAAGCGTAGTGCATACCAACCAATGGTCGTGGAGTTCGTGTTTATTGGCAAAGGTGATGCTGCTGTTGTCGGGCGACATGCTGTGCCTAAGCATACTGCTGCACCAAAATTGCAATCGTTCGCCGTTTTCCGAAAGCAGCGTCAATTCCTTGGTTTTTACGTCCAATTGGTCCCCTAAACGTTGTACAATATCCGTCATGCCTTCGTCTCCGTTTGTACCTTGAAGGGTTTTGAAAAGAATAGGGTCGAGTTTTACAACAATTGGATCGGGTTGAAGATAGATTCCCTGCAAGGTTTTTGCATTTTGCGTATCGGTGAAAATATTTGTTTCCGATTTTGCTTCTTGCCGCATGTGGATAACCGTTGTTTTACCATATCGGCTGTCCAAATCGGGGTTGGCAAGGTTCTCAATTCCCCAGTAATTAGCTTTTTCTTCCCCAACAGCCCGTAGTGTCAATCGGATGTTGCGTGCACTTGGCAAAAGTATCCCGCCTTGTGTTTTGGCAATAAAATCGTTGTCGGCTGCTTCAGGGAACGGCGTGGCAGTATTGGTGAGGTTCATCACATTCACGTCTTTAAACGCGATGGGCACTTCGATACTGCCTTCAGGCGCATTTTCGTTGAATGGTTTAAACTCACGCTTTGTCCGGTACAAAGTAATGTAATGTTCGCGGCCGTTATCGCTGGCCAGATTGTCCATATTCAGCGTTTCCACTTCCACTTTAATTTCCACCACAACGGCATCGGGATCAGGGATGCCAAACGCTTTGCCACCTTTGCTATTGCCCGATTGCTGCTGTTCATCCAAAATATCCTGAACGGCTTTTTCCAAGCGTTTTATCGGGTCAGTATATTTCCCTGTGTAAACTATGGTCGGGAAACCCAACAAAGGCCTCGATAATTTTAATGAATTGCCTTCAAAATTCAAATCGTCCGTGTTCGACTTAATGTCATTTTCATTTTGAACCGTCACGGCGTTCGGCGCAACATAGCGTTTAAATTGCGTTTTGGCAATGTGGCTCACCGAAAAACCGGTGAGCGTTGGAATTGACGGAGAAGGTGAGCCGCCGCTAATATCGGAAAGCCTTACCCTGAACTGGTATTCGTTGCCATATTCAAGTTTTGTTTTTGTGGTCAATGGCGAATAGGTATCGCTGACTTTTACGGGGGTTTTTATTTCCGCTTCGTTTTGATAGATTTTTGCCGCTGTTTTATCGGGCAATACCACAGAAGTATTGTTCCAGTTGGCAAAATACATGGGCAACCAATAATTGTTGGCATCAACTAAGCCGTCAAAAACTTTGGTTGGATACACCTGGTAGGGGAGTTCGCCTTTAAACTCGCCGATATTAATGGTTTCCAACTGCATGTTTCCGTTGCTTTGCACTGCATTAAGCGAGTCCCAGGCATTGTCGGGCGCGGTGCTTTTTTTAACGTCGATGTGGTAGCCCGAAACGCCGAGCGGAGCATCCAACCTTTCGTTCGTATTTTTATCTACAGCCAGTTGGCGCAGGTACCATACCAAAATCTGCTCATCTTCCCAACCCAAACGTATCCCTATTTCTTTTTGAGGATGAAAACCGTCTTGTTCTTCTTGCAAGAGGTTTCCGCTCACGGGCTGGTTGGCGTGTACAATGGTGGCAAAACCTTCGTTGAATTGCGATGCTTCGATATAAAGTTCGTCGTAAATCCCGACCGGCGATTCCCCGTTTTTCATCACCGGGAACAACACGGCGGCAAACAAACTCCGTGCTTCGCTTTTCTCCAAAATGGGGATGCGGGCGGCGTATCGTTTAATAAACGGCCCGGCAACATCGGGCAATGAATTCTGTTGCACTTTGCCGTATTCTGAATTTTCATCAATGTCCACATACAACCAGCCGCCATTTTCGAAATCACCTTCGGCAAGTTGAATTTGGGTTTCATAAATCAAACCGGCTTTTTTTGCCATAAGCGGTTGGCGCAACAAGTGCGCATACACCTTGCCCCAACTCACTTGCTTCTCTTCCGGCACTGTCAATAGCGGTTTTTGTTCGCGCATGGCACAGTGGTAACTGCTGTCGGTTACAGCGTTTTTTACTCTTGGCGCGGTAAAATTGAATGAATTCCGATAGCTGAGCGGCAGGTATTTCCGGATAGCCAAATCACGGTTCATTTCAGGCTTTGGAGCGCGGTGTTTTGAGTTCGGCGGCGCAACATCCGTGCTTCGCGAATCATCGATGTCGAAATACTTTTTCACGCCGTTTTCGTCAACGGCATCGCGCAAAGTGGTGTAGATTTCTTTTGCAAGGGTGGAATATTCCAGAGGTGAAATTGACGGTGCAATCTTTTCATTAGCAGGGATTTTCCCCGGAAATTCATTGGGATTGTTCACAACCTTAATCGCAAATTGAGGTTGCACGTCCACAAAAGCCGTTGTTTTATTTGTGGGACTATAAGCTGTGTTGACCTCTTTTAAGGGATTAATGTTGCGAGGCACAATAACGATGTTCAACGACAATACCCCGTTGGCATCCACATTTTGCGGGAGCGCCATGATGGTAAACCTTGTTTGTTCGAATGACATATCAATAGGTTTTAATGAGTTGTTATGAATCGGTTTTAATTATGCAATCTGTCGGGTTTCTTCCCAACTTTCGCTGAAACTGATGTCGATGACCAGGAAAATACTGATGTCGAGACCGAAAGTGACTTGCGCAATACAATTTGCCGGAGCATCTTTTCCGGTTTTTTCGATGGCGCCTTTTGCTTCAATGGTTATGGTCACGCCCACCAATCCACCGAGCAATTCGGCATGGCCGCGGAACAGCATAAAAGCGGTAATCCTTACCACCGAGCCACTGTCGGCATAAATTTCGACACCCACCATAAACAGTACACTTGCGTGGCCCACTACGGGAAGGCCGACAGCCACCTGGGCGCCAAAACCAAATTTCATGGTCACGGCAACTTTGGGGCTGGTATCGGCTTCGAGTTTCAAATCCACATTGCCCACGGCGTAAATGGAGCCTCCTCCTACTGAAGCGCACATCACCTGCAAGCCTCCGTGGAAATTGAAATATCCGCCTGCAGTGGGCAGCAATTGTGCCGGGTCGGAAGTCACTTTCAGTGCTGCATTGAAGAAAACACCTATACCAAGACTGGCTTCCAATTTGAGTGGAGTTTGCGGACTGTCATACGCCGCTTTTGTTGGCGGGAAGCGTACTAATGGGATGTCTTTGTTGGCTTCAAACTTATATTCCCAGAGGTTTGCGCTGTTGCTCATGGCAATTTTCAATCCTTTTTTTAATGCATCTCCATATTCGCCCGAACTCAGCGAAGCCAGAATTTCCAGGATTTTAATTACCGGTTTCAGCGCATCGCTGAATTCAATTTCGGGCGTTGGTAAGTTCAATCCGGGACCGTCGCTGCTGCCCAAATCGGTCGCCTTCCCTTTTTGCGAATTGAAATTCCCCTTTATGGTCATTACATCCGTTAAGGGGCCAATGGTAACCACCATGGCGAGATTGTTCATCCTTCCTTTCCACGTTCCTTTAAAATCATCAACTGCCGAATCGATATCGAAATCGAATTTCCCGACATAATTTTTTTGTGCCTGATCTTTCGGTTTGCTGCTTGCTTTGTATTGAATGTTGATGATTAGTTTTCCGTCGAGGTTTATGAGCGGATAATCGAATGCCGGCAAATCGAATTGAATCGCTTTATCGACAATTCCGTTCACAGCGCCTTTCGCCAGTTCGTAGCCCTGGTCGAGCAATTTCCCAGCCTCTTCTTTTGCAGCTAATTGAAGAACGTTCAAAACGTCGCCAGCATCGGGAACATTGATTTTATTGAAAGCATCCAAGGGGTTGTTGCCCGCACCGATTCCTTTCAGCAGGGAAATGGCCTGTCCGAAATTACTGTCGATGTCGCCAATGTTGGGAAAAATGCCTTTGCTGTTTAACAACCTGAACGAATCGGCCAACAGTGGCGGGGTTTTGCTCAACAACGATTCAACCCCTTTTTTGAACCCTGGAGTCATGAACAAGACCTTTTGAGTGCCCATGTTTTGCAGGAACCCAAAATTGATGGTGTCGGCATTGGCTGGCTTCAACAGATCCGCCGGGTTGGCAATCCGCAGTAAATTTAAGGTATCGGCCTCGCTCACCACTTTGTCTTTCACCCATTTTCCAATCCGCACCAACGGCACGCTTAGTTGCTCCGGGAGCGGCGAAACATCTCCCGTTCCGCGGTTGTGCTGCACCATGGTCCAACTACCGTCTTTCGGCATAATCACCGAACCACGTGCCGAACTGACAAAAATGGGGTTGTTGCCGGCATCCACCGAACTGCTGACATCAAAACGGTCGATTTTCATGCGTTGTTTCGTTCCGGCAATTTTCAATATGCAATTCACCGGGCCGCCAATGGTATTGTTTTCCGATTTTAAAAGCTTGGCAAATTGCTCTTTGTTGATGGGTTTTCCTGCCGGGGCAACTTGCACGTACGAAAGGATGCCTTTTGAGGTAACGCGGTCCATTTGGCCACCTTCCGATACGTTTTCCAATTGAACATCGGCGTCGAAAGTG
Organism: uncultured Maribellus sp.; assembly: GCA_964572085.1. Classification (GTDB taxonomy): domain Bacteria; phylum Bacteroidota; class Bacteroidia; order Bacteroidales; family Prolixibacteraceae; genus Draconibacterium. The sequence continues at coordinate 25,999 of CAZNEV010000015.1, forward strand.
GCGGCGTACATCAACGCATCAGGTGCTGCGGTAAATATTTTTGGCAGCTCGCGGATATTCCGAACATTAAATAAGCCCCGCACAATCCCCGGGTGAAATTCAAAGGGATTTGGCATTGGAGTTTTACCGGTAACCACTTTGTTCACCACAATGGGTTTATTGTAGCTAAAGTCGTATTTGCCGTCGCTTTCCGCTTTCCAACCGCTGTCAATTCGGGCAACATATCCATTTGCCAGACGAAACAATGTTATGGTTCGCACCACGCGTATTCCCCAGGGATATAACATACTTTTTACTTGCACTACTTCATGGTTGGTGCGTCCGGTTACCACGTTAAACTTTGCCTGGCTGGTTTGGGCAAACAGTGCTTCTTTGTTTTGCCATTCGCTGAACATGCTTGCCCCATAGCCGCTCAAACCAATCCCTTCAATCGGTACTCCTGGGCGTGCAGGGAGATTGCTGTTGTTGCTGAAAAACTCGTTGTTGAATATTTGTGTAGGCGTTCCTGCCAAAGTGCTGCCACCGGTGAAGTTTCCGCTTGCATCATTAATATTCACCAATTGGATGGTAAATCCTTCGAACATATCGCCTTCATCGTCGGGTGCAAAAGATGTTCCTGCCGTTAATTCAAGTTGCAATCCACCATTGATATAATTCTCGAAAATAGGTTTGGGGTTGTCGATTACCGGTTTCTTATTTTGCTGCGATTTATTGTCCAAAACTGTTAGGGCCAGCATTCCGAAAGGCAAATTGAAAATCGCAAAGGTTTTCCCGTCGTCTTTGCCTTTGTAGGTTTCAACCAAAAACTTTGATATGGGAATGGGGGAGAGCGGAACGTGTTTTTTGCTCAGGTTTCCCACACGTGTGGCAATACCGTCGTTTTGGTAGTAATTAAAACCAACCGGTGGGTCGTTTGGCCGTGGGTTAGGAAGCAGTACACCGTCAGCGTCAACCTCCCCCGGTACTATGGGGGCAGGCGTAGTGAGGTTGAACACCGGCTCCCACGCAATGGCGGGAACAGTAAAAGCCTGGGCATTCATACCAGCGGTAACAACATCAAGGCCGCTAACCTGTATTGGAAAAAGACTGGCATTGGTTTCATCGGCGATGTCCACTTTGTATTTCCGGGCAATGGAAACCTGTATCCAGTTGTTCTGTTTTGCAAATGAAACCCCCATTTGATTGGCTTTGCTGCTCACATCAAGCAGCGAAAAATCGGTTTGACCGTAAGTTCCAACGGGATTGCTTACCGCAGCACGAGCGTTCATCAGCATAAAGCTGTCGTTGTTGAAATCCGCCGAATTCCCCTTTTTGGTTATGCCCGTAAAACGGGAAAACATATCCGTGCGGGCATTGGCGTTGTCAACGTGAAGCGCCTGGTCGTCAGTTGCTGTTTCTTCAACTTCTTTTTCAATTTTTAACGGTGCAGATAGAGGGGCAAAATGGAACGAAACACCGACTTTAAAAGTACCTTCTTCTTTGGGGTCCCATTTCACCAGTCCAATTAACCAAAGCCACACCTGGCTCCCTTTTCTCGCTACATTTGAAATGCCAACTGTTGCAGGATATCTGCCTCGCTCAAATTGTTGCTTCAAATATCCGAGGTTGGCGGCGTACGGGTCGGGAAGGGTAGGAAGGTAGGAATACAGCCCAAATCCGAGGAACATTTGCCCCTTTGCAAGCCCTTTCATGTCTTTGGTCAAATCGGAGAACAAAACCATGCTGTTGGGCGGTGTAACGGTAAAAAGCGCGTTGTGCATGGCCAAAGCGTAAGGTTTCACTTTTGGTATTTTGTCGGCAGGCAATTTATTGTCCCACAACATATTTTCGTCCATTACAATCAACATTGATTTCACTTTGCTGACGGCAATTACAAAGGCGCTGTTTTTCGATTTTACGGTAACCGCTTCGCCGTTGGCTTTTAACGGGCGATCGGTTTTGATGTCCCAATCGCTCAAGCCAAAAAGCAGTTCGTTGCCGTTGGCAAGCGTGTTGAATAGTAGCAAGGAATCTTTGTTGTACTTGCACCCCAGCGTTGTTCCGTATAGGTTTTGCTCATCGTTCCAGCCGGTAAACTGCTGAAAGGAACCGCTGCCGTCGCTTTTCAGATCGGTAATTCCTATCCTGCCGGGTTCGCCAAGGATGAAGGGGTTGGTAAAGGCGATGGGCTTATTTTGAAGGCCGGTCCATTTGGCGTTCAGCCCTTTTTCGCATTCCACGATAAGCCCACCGTTCCCGTCGGCTTCCAAAGGGTTGGCGACGTCGAGGGCAGTAACGGAAAGTGCCCACCAACTGTTTTTTATTTTTGCTGAACCGTTCAGCGTAAAGAAAGGCGATTGGCTGATGCTTGCCTCAAAAGCCGTATTATCGCATTGAACCGGGATGGCAATCCGCCCGATAAAAGCATTGTAAACACAGTTCTGCGCATTTTGGTAGGTGAATTTGCTTTTTTGACCGTAAACCTTCCAACCGGCATCGCCTACAGAGTTTATGGTTTTTATGCTGTTTTGGTAGGTAAACTTAAAGGTTTCGGGCAATTTGAATTCGGCATTCCGCGCATCGATACCATATTCACTCGTTGGATCGTTTTCAAACGTATCTTTCTGTTCCAGTTTTAAGTCGCAAATCATTTTTGTTCCCGGGGAGATGGTAACCCGGTTATTTGCCATCGTCGGACCGTGGTCGAGGGTGATCGTTCCGCCTGTCACCCTGATTCCGCAATACAAGTTTTCCGGCACATCAGTGGAAAACACCTTTCCCTGTATCCAAACGGTTTCCGGAATCACTGTATAGTTTTTGGTCAGCTCCACGGGTTTGGAGTTGGGCAACTGAAATCGTGGTTTCCGGAATTTGGTGTCAAACAAAATCACCGGTTTGTTTTGTCCCTGAATGTAAATTGCTATCAGCTTTTTAATGTTCACGAAATCGAACCACTTTGGAATTCCGTGCAGGTCAAGAATAGGGCCGACGGTTTTTACCCGCGACCCGGCGGAGGCCAAACCGATACTGCCCGTCACTTGGGTAGTCCGGATGGGTATGTTCCGGATAAAAACATTGGTGCTGGCGGGTTTCTTTTCGGTGGTGACGCGTTCGGCCAAATCCGTGATTTTTTTCAAACGGACAGGATCGATGGCGGAAGTCAAAAATAGGTCGCTTCCTTCAAACACAAATTCTTTGCTTCTCACGGTCGAAAAATCTTGCTGAAGGATGGATTCAGCAATGGATGCCTGCAATTTTTCAACGTTTTTTTCGTCGTCGGCACCGGAAGATTGCAAGTACCCCGTCAGTGCTGCCAATTGCTCGGTAAGTTGATTAATTTCCATGAAATTTATTTTAATAGTGGGAAGAAACGTCGCGGAGAAATAAAAAAATCAGACGTTTTGATTTAATGTGATTGTAAAAAACAAAGTTAAACCGGAAGTCGTAACTACCTTCGTTGAGCATCGCAAGTACCAACAAAACCAACCCTTTCGCCAATGATTATAATTTCAAAGTTGAATCGAAGGTTTTGAAAAATACGCTAATTCAATTTTTTCAAACTTCAATTTACGACAAAAGTGTCTTTTGTGCCATCCCTGTTAAAAAAATTAACAATTTTTATAGAATGGAATATCTCATCAAACATTTTGTAGTTTTGGAGTTCAAAATAAAACATCAAGATGAGAAAGATAGTTATACCAATCCTGCTTGTAACACTAATTATCAGTTGTGTTTCAACTTCAAATAAAAACAATGAGATGAACGTGAATCAAGAAATTAAAGAAAAGGCGGACGAATTTGTTTCCTTCAAATTGACCACCGATTTGAGCGTGCTTACCGAAAATGAAAGACAAATGCTTCCTTTGCTTTTGGAGGCCGCAAATTTGATGGACGATATTTATTGGATAGAAGCATTCGGTGATAAAAGCAAATTATTTGCAAAAGATTGGGATCAATTCACCGAAAAATTCATCCGGTTGAATTATGGCCCGTGGGAGCGTTTAAACGACAATAAACCTTTTCTACCTGGTTATGGCGAAAAACCTGCAGGGGCAAATTTCTACCCGGACGACATGACGAAGGCAGAGTTTGAAGACTGGGAGGACGAGACCAAAACAAGCCAATATACTTTAATCCGAAGGAGCGAAGGGGGAGAATTGGAATCGGTTCCTTATCGCATCGCATTCAAAGATCGAATTAAAAAAGCTGCCGATTTGCTTTTGCAAGCCGCTGCAATGGCCGACGATCCCGGCTTTAAAAACTATTTGGGGAAACGCGCCCAGGCCTTGCTCACCGATGAATATTATGAGAGCGATGTGGCATGGATGGAAATGAAAAACAATCAAATCGATTTTATAATCGGGCCGATTGAAAACTACGAAGATCAACTTTTTGGGTACAAAACGGCGCACGAAGCCTTCATTTTAATAAAAGACAAAGCATGGAGCGAAAAATTATCACGATTCGAAGCTCTTTTGCCCGGTTTGCAAAAAGCCTTGCCCTGCGAACAAAAATACAAAGACGAAACTCCCGGCACGGAATCCGACATGGGTGTTTATGATGCAATATTCTATGCAGGCGACAGCAATGCCGGAAGCAAAACCATCGCCATTAACCTGCCGAACGACGAGAAGGTGCGCGAAACAAAAGGTAGCCGCAAATTGCAATTGAAAAATTCGATGCAGGCCAAGTTCGATAAAATAGTGGTTCCAATTTCTGAATTGTTGATTGCTGAGGACCAACGTCAGCATGTGAAATTCGATGCATTCTTTGAAAATACCATGTTCCATGAAGTGTCGCACGGGCTCGGTCTGGGCAACACGGTTGACAAAAGCCAGACTGTCCGTGAGGCACTTAAGGACACCTACACGTCCATAGAAGAAGCGAAAGCCGATGTTTTGGGCTTGTGGTGCGTGTATCAGTTAAACGAGATGGGCGAATTGGGTGAAAAAGACCTGATGGACAATTTTGTCACTTTTATGGCGGGCATATTCCGTTCGGTAAGGTTTGGCGCTGCCAGTGCACACGGGAAAGCCAACATGATGGCGTTCTACCATTTTCAGGAAAACGGTGCATTCTCACGCGACGAAGCAACAGGAACTTATCGTGTTGACTTTGAGAAAATGAAACAAGCGATGCTTTCGTTGTCGGAAACTATTTTAAAAATTCAAGGCGACGGCGATTACGAAACCGCTTCTAAAACCATTAAGGAAAAGGGTGTAATCCGGGAAACCCTTCAAAACGACCTTGACCGAATTGGCCAATCAGGTATCCCCCGTGACATTGTTTTCGAACAGGGAGCTGAAGTGCTGGGGCTTTAAATACGGTTAAAACTCTATCTGCTCATCATTACTGACATATTTTGCTTAACCCTGCCTAATTTTTGCCGGGCAACCATGATTGTGAATAAGCCTTTCACAACAAAATCCAAAAAAAATTATTTAAACAAACTATCAATTTAGTTTGATAACTAATTTATTAGTTTTAACTTTGATGCGGATATCCAAGAGAAATGAGTTTAAAGTTTAATGTTTAAAAATTTCAGGAAATGAAAGAACTGACAAAAGCCGAGGAGCAAATTATGCAACTGCTTTGGGAGCAGGAGCGAGCGTTTGTAAAAGACCTGCTCGAACAAATACCGGAACCGAAACCTGCCTATAACACGGTTTCAACGATTGTCCGGATTATGGAGAAGAAGGGTTTTGTAGGGCACAAGGCGTACGGCAAAACCCACGAATATTATCCGTTGATTTCCAGAAAAGATTATACCCGCTCGTACATGAAAAATTTCATGCGCAACTATTTTAGCGGCTCTTTTCAAGAAATGGTTTCGTTTTTCGCCAAAGAAGACAACATGAGTTTGGCCGATTTGGATGAATTGATACACGATGTGAAACGGGACATTCAAAACGAAAATCCGGACGAAAATGAACAACGCAGTTAATTATATTATCGAATCGGGGGTGAGCCTGGCCTTGCTGACGGTTATTTACGTTGGCTTTCTGCGGAAGGAAACATTCTTCAAAACCAACCGCCTGTTTTTGCTTGGTTCTCTAATTTTTTCGGTGGTTTTGCCCTTATTGAAGTTCAGGGTCCTATCGCCCCGTTCCACAATGCTGGCAGAAGTTACGGTAATGCCCTACCGAAATATGATTGAAGCAGTTACGGTTTACAGTCAGGGATTTTCGGGCAGTGTAGAACGGGCGGTACTGTCAACCAGAATTGTCCTGTTCGCATACCTCGCCGGTGTTGTTTTCTTTCTCGGAAGGTTTTTGTTCCGAATTGTACAATTGATGCTGGTCATTCGTAAAAACGAGGTCCGACAAATGAAGGATTTTAAACTGGTGACCCTTGAAAAAGAAATCAGTCCCTATTCATTTTTAGATTTTGTTTTTGTGAGCCGTGCTTTGCAGCAAACGGACGGCTACGACCGCATGATAGCACATGAGTTGGAACACGTGAAGCAAGGCCATTCTGTGGATGTGCTCATTTTGGAATTGCTCACTGTTTTTCAATGGTTCAACCCTTTTATGTGGATGTTGCGCCGTTCGGTACGAGAGAATCACGAATATTTGGCCGACCGCGCCGTTCTCGTTTCCGGGGTAAACCTGGGATACTACAAAAAGTTATTATTAAACCAGTTTGTTGGTGGTCAATTGGTTATTGCCAACAATTTCAGCTATTCATTAATTAAAAAAAGGATTAAAATGATGTCAAAAATAAAATCATCGAAATTGGCCATTACGAAAATAGTATTCGGAGTTGTGGTGGCTGCTGCATTGATTGTGGCTTTTGCCTGCGAGCAAAAAGAAAGTATTGAAGTTCAAACGTTCGCTGAAGATGCAATGGTAAAACTCACCATTCAGGGAGAGAAGCTCAAAATTGACGGAACTGTGGAGGACGTGGCAAAACTCAAAAACTTGTTTGATGAAAATTCAGGTTTTGAGGTGCTTACTGATAGCGTAGGGAACATTTTCTTATCAAAAAAAGAAGCAAAATTGCCTGAATCATTGGATTCTGAAATACAGGTATTTTTCATTGTAGAAGATATGCCTGAATTTCCGGGAGGGGAATTGGCTCTTCGCGAACACATTCGGAATGCGGTTAACTATCCTGTAGATGCCCAAGAGAAAGGCATTCAGGGAAAAGTATATGTAACTTTTGTAGTGTCGAAAGACGGAAGCGTTGCCAATACGAAAATAGCGCGCGGCGTAGATCCATTGCTCGATGCCGAAGCGTTGCGCGTGGTAAACGGACTACCTAAATGGCAACCCGGGAAACAAAAAGGGAAAGCCGTAAATGTGAGCTACACAGTACCGATAAATTTTGCTTTGCAATAAGTTGAAACAGTTGAACACAGATGACGCTGGTAGGACTGATTCTAAATGATATACAGCGAATATCAGTTTCATCTGTGTTCATTTTTTTAAATGTATATTTCCTCTCATTTTTTCACGTACTAAATTGCTCAGTTGCACGCGCGATTTGACCTGCGTTTTCGAATAAATACGGCAATTGTGGTCTTTAACGGTCTGCAAAGTGATAAACAGTTTTTCGGCTATGTCTTTGTTGGTTTTACCCGAACAAATTTCCAAAATTATTTCTGCCTCGCGTTTCGATATCTCATACTGATTGCAAAATTCAATAAAATCAATTTTTGAAGCAGCGTTGTTTTCCTTTATCGGTTCTTTGCTGTTCATTTTTATAAATGCCGGAATCAATATATTTCCTGCAAAAAGTAGTATAATGGCAATGCATATGGAAATGAATCCAAAAACATTGAAAAAGCTCCAGACTGTCGAATAAATAATGGTTGCCCCAAAATAGAGATAACCACTATGCCTTGAGAAACCGCTTTCCTTACCGGCTGGCAATCGTTTGTTTTTGAGAAGAAACGGAGCCATAAATACCAAGTGCACGGCCAGATTTGCAATTACCAATGTTCGTACGATAAAAAGATCGGGGTTTTCATTTATATGGATTTTCTCAAACTGAATGAGTACTACGATAAGAAAAGCGACAAGCAAGAATGAAACGAAATAAATCACTGCGAATCGGCGTGATGTGCTTATTTCGTTCAAAACAAAACTGAAACGGAGCAGCATAAACCAACTGATCATCAAAAACGGAAGGCCAAGCAAGGGAATTAAAATATGTAGCCGGGCGTTTATAGTGGGGTTTAATTGTAAATCAGCAATGATTTTATGAAGTATTATGTTTCCCCAAATGGCAAATAGAAAAAAAGAAATCAGAAAAATTTGCTGGTAGAGCATGATTTGCAAATGCGGCTTTTGATATGTTTGATAAAGTTGGTAGGACAACATAATCCCGATTGCAGACAGTCCGGCTGAAACAACGAAGGTTACAACATAAGCAGCATATTCAATCCACATGGTTTTTTAAACTTTGTCAGTGCAAGCAAAAATAAAAAGAGTGCTGTATTTCAGAACACTACCAAAGTAGTGATTACTAAAATTCCTACCAAAGTAGGAAGGATATTTTTTAGGTATCCATTACTTTTGGTTCAACAATGTTCATAAAAGCAACTTTAAATTTTACAAAATGGAAAACAATAAACATTACAATTTGATGCCTTCAGCCGGAGGGAGTTTCGGTTATGCATGGCAAAAGATGTTCGGGAAGGCATTTTTACCGCTACTTGTGGCGGTAATTATCGTGGGACTTTTGAACGGGCCTTTTGCAGGTGGCTCACGGTGGAATATGGATGGGGGTTTTGGCTTTGGTTTAGGTGCATTTATCCTGCTAATGGTGGTATCTATTGGTTTGGCCTACTCATTTCTGTTTCTTCCAATTATTGAATACGGCAAAGATTTTTTGTTTCTGAAAGCCATGCGCGACGAAGAGGCCGATTTAAAAATCCTGTTTGACGGGTTCAGGGACAAATACCTTAACATCGTTTTGGCCAACCTGATTGTCACCGCTTTAGTGATTTTGGGTTTCATCTTATTGATAATACCGGGCATCATTATCGCCGTCAGGTTGACTTTTGTATCGTACTTGGTGATGGACAAAGACATGGAACCCATGCGGGCAGTAGAGAAAAGTTGGGAATTAACGCGCGGCCACGGCTGGTCAATTTTTGCGATGGCCATCCTTTCATTTTTTATTTTTATTGGAGGGTTAATGATGTGCGGAGTTGGAATTGTTTTTTCATTTGTTTGGGTACATTCGGCATTTGCAGCTATGTATCAGGCAGTTTTGAATGAAAAGGACGATGAAAACCCAATCCCGATTCTCGGTGTAAACGAAGTGTAAGCATTTTATACCGAAGTGAAGTATATACGAATCCATTCGTTAGGATTTTATTCTGCGGTGGCCCGGAATTTTCCGGGCTTTTGTTTTTATATTCGTTGCTTTCCGTATTTTGGAAAACTAATTGGAATAGGATGAAGAAAATTTTTCTGTTTTTTGTTTTTATGGTGATGATGAGCAGTGCCTATACGCAATACTTTCAAACCGGCCAAGATCCTGCTTACTTGAAATGGCATCAAATCAATACCGTAAATTTTCAAATTATTTATCCCGATTATTATGAATTTCAGGCCAAACAATTGGCCGCAATGATGGAAAAGGTCTATAAGGTAGGAGGTACCACACTGCACCATCAACCCAAAAAAATATCCATAATTTTGCACACTCAAACCGTTCAGTCCAATGGCCTGGTTGCCTGGGCACCGAAACGGGTTGAATTTTACACCCTCCCTCATCAGGATATTTATTCTCAAAACTGGATAGAGCAATTGGCTATCCACGAATTCCGGCACGTAGTTCAAATCGATAAAATAAACAGCGAATTGCCTAAAGTAATTAAGGCAGTTGTGGGGCAGCAAGGCACAGCGGTGTTTTTTGGCACGTATCTGCCCTGGTGGTTTATCGAAGGTGATGCTGTGGTAACCGAAACTGCATTTAGCTCCTCCGGACGCGGACGGTTTCCATCGTTTTTAGCGGAACACCGTGCATTGGCAGTGGAAAAAGGAAATTACAAGTACGACATTGCCTATAACGGTTCCTTCAAAAATTATGTTCCCGGGCATTATCAATTGGGATATTATTTGGTTGGCGAATCGAGGGTAAAATACGGGAGTGAATTATGGAATTCGGTTTTGGAGCGGGTAGGCCGGAAGCCTCTTTCCCTCAATCCGGTGAACAAAGTTTTGAAGCAAGAAACGGGAATGAATAAGGTTCAGCTCTATAATTCGGTTTTCGACAGCTTACGCAACGTTTGGATTGAAGAAGATAAAAACTTCCAGCCTACAACAGGCCTTAAAGTTTTTACATCAAAGCAAAAAACTTACACCACATATCGCCATAACCATTGGTTGAATGACACCACAATTATTAGCTATAAAACTGCTTTAAACGAAATTCCATCATTCGTAAAAATCCATTCGAATGGTAGGGAAGAAAAAATTATTCACCCCGGTCCAATTTTTAAGGAATCGATCAATTATCAAGACGAATGGGTGGTTTGGTCGGAACAAGTACCCAATCCTCGCTGGCAACACAGTGGCAAATCAGTTGTCAGGTTACTGAATGTGCACACCAACGAAAAATCAAAGATAAATACCGAATTTACGGCTTTTGCACCTGCAATTTCAATACAAAAGGATAGGGTTGCAGTTGTTGAATCCGACTTTTCGAGTAACTATTATTTGTCGGTATATTCCATTACCGATAATAAACTTTTACATCGGATTCAAACTCAAAACAACTATCTTTTTTCTCCCGAATGGCTCAATGAAAATGAATTGCTTGCTGTTGAAATGCGGAACAACACAAAGCATCTGGTCCAAATCAATTTAGAAACGGAAGAGTTGAAAGTTCTTGTTGACCGGAACTTAGGTGAAATAAAAAGTCTGAAAGTAGCAGATGAGATGCTGTATTTTATTGCCTCCTATTCAGGGAAAAACGAATTGTATGAGTATAATTTGAAGGAAAAAACCATCCAAAGAATTGGAAATGCCCGATTTGGAGTTGAATCGCCTTCCATTTCGTCAGATGGTAAAAAAATCGTTTTAAGCGATTATACCGCTGATGGATTCAGGTTAGTTGAATTAAACAGGGAAGAGGCCAACCAACTATTCATTGAAAACATAAAAAAAGCAAATTATGCTTTGGCAGATGCACTGGCCGCACAGGAATCGGGAATCATCAATTTTTCAAATTTAGACACCACAAACATTAAAACCAAACCCTATAACAAAGCCGCTCATCTTATTAATTTTCATAGCTGGGCTCCGGCTTCGGTCGATCCAACCAGCCATGAAATCAAGCCGGGTATAAGTTATATGTCTCAAAACAAATTGGGTACAGCCGTTTTGAATATTGGTTATGAATGGAGTACGGAAGAAAAAACGGGGAAATATTATGGACGATGCACTTTCAAAGGTTGGTATCCTGTTTTCGATGTTGAACTGAATTCCGGAAAAAGGGCGTCAAAGTATGCAACAGTGGAAAAACGACCTGGGAACCCTGCACTAAATGACACTATATTTCAACGCTTTACCTGGAAAGAAACAAACCTCGGGCTCAACACCAAGGTTCCGTTTAATTTTTCGCGCGGCAGATTCACCCGGCTGCTACAACCGGAGATGGAATACGATTTTACCTTGTATGATCATAACCAATCAACCCCTAAGCAATTTATAAACGGCAACTACCAATCGTTGACCTATCGTTTGTACTACCAGCAGCTACGACGCAGAAGTCAGCAAGATATGTTTCCTGATTTTGGCTTTGTAGTGGATGCCATATATCGTCATTCACCGTTTGGTCAATTTGATTTAGGAAATTTGAAATTAGCGCAATCCTACCTTTTCTTGCCGGGCATTTTAAAAAATCATGGGATGCGGTTCTATTCCGGGATTCAGGATAAAAATGCAGCGGAGGATTTCAGTTTTTCCGATGCTATCAGATACCCTCGTGGTTGGGGAAGAATAAATACAAACCAGATGTTCAGCTTTGCGTTCGACTATAAAATGCCAATATTTTACCCGGAGAAGAGTATAGGAGGGTTAGTTTATTTTAAAAGATTAAAAACGGCTTTATTTGCTGATTACGCTCACCTTAATGCAAACCTGCTCAACAACGGGAAAAAAACCGGGACTTACACAACAAGTATTTCATCTTTTGGCACTGAGTTCATTTGCGACTTAAATTTATTGCGGTTTTATGCTCCAGTTGAATTAGGTTTTCGGGCATCCTACCTGCCAAAAACAAAAAATGTTTACCTCGACTTGCTTTTTTCAATCGACTTCAACTCGCTTTAGCGTAAACACTGTCAATTCGGGTGGCATGTTAATGCGCATCGGAATTCCAACCGTACCTAAACCGGTGTTCACGTACAATTGTGAATTTCCGTAGCGGTACAATCCTGCCCAATTCGTGTGAACCAGCGATGCAACGCTGAAAAGAATCCCGGCCTTCTTAATTCCCCATTGCATGCCGTGTGTGTGCCCCGCCAAGCTTAAATCGATATCCTGGCGGTTTTTAACCACGGCATCCCAATGTGCAGGATCGTGCGTCATTAAAATCTTAAACGTATTTTCTGTAACACCTACCATCGCTTTATTTAGGTTGGCATATTGCGGGAAAGGAGGATGTCCCCAGTTTTCCACACCGATAAGATAGATAAAATCGCTGTCCGAATACAATTTAACGTGCTCATTTCGCAGCAGTTTAAACCCAAAGGATTGATTTGCCGCCACAATTTTTTCAAAATTTTCATCCTTTTCCGTATCACTTTCCCAGTTGGTGTAATTCCCATAATCGTGATTTCCCAATATGGAAAATGCTTTTTTGTTGTGGGTTAATTCAGAAAATAGTTCTTGCCAACCCTTCAACTCGTTTGCAAAGTTGTTAACCAAATCACCCGTGAACAGAATCAGGTCCGGATTAATCGCTTCAATTTCGTTTCTTGTCTTTTTCATTACCTTTTTTGAATGAATAAAGCCCCCAAGATGCGTATCTGAAATTTGCACAACCCGATAGCCATCAAATGCTTTTGGTAAGTTTTTAAAATCCAGCTCAACACGATTTACAACAAAACTATTCCTCCCAAACATCACCCCATAAACGATGCTGCCTCCTAAACAAAGTGAAATTATCAATCCGATGAAATGAGAAGTTAAAACTTTTTTACGTGGCAAAATGAAACCTAAAAGAAAAAAAACTGAAAGCGGGAGTTTGAACACAAAATCGAAAGAAAGTAACGAGTTGTAAATAAGATAAACAGAATATTCTCCGGTGTTTCGTGCACTGTTCGGCCATACATACAATATAAAAAAACTCAATAACAGTGCGACGGAATACAACATCAATATTTTAGCTGCCCAATTTTTTGCTGATGATAAAATGGTTTTTTTTAAACTGGTAATGGAGGCGTAGGAAATAAATCCATAAAACCCCCAAAACAATAGCAAGTAAAAGATTTGAAATGATCTCATTTGGCGCAAATTTTCTATTTGGTTGAAAAAATACAATAACAAACTCTCTGTAGTCTCGGTTTAACCGAATTGAATACCAACTAATTATGAACCTATTCGAGGTAAATTAAGTCTCCGGGAATCAGCTATTTTAAATTTAGCCGGCAATGATAGGCAAATAACGCTAAAGAATTCCTTTTAAGCACCTGCAGAAAAGTATAAATCCGTAAAAACACCAATGCATAAAGATGGTACATAGTTTTTCTGCTGCGCGTAATGTTGTGCGTTAGAGTTCTTCCAGTATCGTTACAATTTAAATGTAACATATGTATAAGTGGGCGCAAGATTGAACAAATTAATAGTTGGTAAATAACATTTTTATAGTATTTATTTGGTGAATGGATATTGATCATATTATATCATTTTTATATTTCAATCTACAACATTAATATTCATTAAATCAGTTCATTAGTATATATTATCCATAATCGAGTTCAACTAAACTTCACATCATAAGAAATTAATTAAAATTATTTTATATTTAAATAAGTACTTGCCTTATATCCAGTACAATAAGTATTACTATCTAAAGTTATATTTTGCATTTAAAAGGACTATTTGCATTAATTTTAAGGAATTTTAAAAAAGTCTATAATTGCTATTTCCCGAAAATACATTACATTCGTAAAATCAATGCAGATAAGTATTAAGTATGCTGGTAGAATAATGCATTTACAATAGTAAAACAGCTAAAATGAAAGACAGGATAAAAAAAATCATGGAGTACAAAAGTTTATCGGCCGGGGAATTAGCTGATATTTTAGAAGTGCAACGCTCCAACATTTCGCATGTTTTAAATGGGAGAAACAAACCTGGCGCTAATTTTATTGAAAGGCTGCTACTGAATTTTCCTGATATTGATGCAAGATGGTTGATGACCGGGGTAGGGGCGATGATCGTAAACCATAACAGCGCTTTAAACAAGGAAAAACAGGTTACCTTGGAGCCGCCTGTATTAAAGCCTACGGAAAGTCTTACTTTAACAGAAACTGAACCCACAAGCGGCACACCCAAAACCGGAGCAAGAGCCGCAACTTCGTCAGAAAGTCAGGATCGGAGGAAGGATAGCAGCAGTTATCCAAAAAAAAGTATTGATAAAATTGTAGTATTGTTTAACGACGGCACCTTCACTGATTACGATAAACAATCAAGCGAAACAAATTAATCTGCTTATATTTCAATATTTTCAAAAATTCTAAAAAACACTGAATTTTCTACTTGATTGGTATTCTGATGTTTGATGCTATATAAATAGAAAAATTCAAGTTACACTAAGAAAAAATGATTTACATTCAATAAAATTACAAATGTATTTGCAACAATTGATTTAATTGTTACATTTGTATGCAATTGAAACGTGCCAATAAGATATGTGAAAAAGATAGCTGAAAAGATTTACAAACCCAATTAAGTTGTTTCAGTAAAATGCAGAATAATCAGGTCGCTGTTTATAGCGGCCTTTTTATTTGATGAAAACCGAAAAGAAGGGTGATTTTGACGGTCTTTTTTACCTGCTAAGCTGCACATGTCATGTCAATCGAATTCAGCCATCATTTATCTATTTATCTTTTTTATATTTGCGCTCAAATTGTTAGATGATGTGTAAAAAATTTGTTGAAAACTTTCAGGTAATCGAAAATAAAGCCTTGAATCCGACGAATTTTTTAATTCGGTTGAAACCTTCTGTTACATTGCCGGAACTACATCCCGGCCAATTTGTTAACATCGAGGTAAAAAATTCACCCGAAACCTTTTTGCGGAGGCCTTTTTCAATTTTTGAGCATAACAAAACCGAAAACTCTATTTCCCTGATTGTAAAAATATTAGGACGGGGTTCTAAAAAATTAACAGAAATAAAAGTTGGTGATACATTAAGCCTAATATTTCCTTTGGGCAGGGCTTTCACCTATCCTGATAAGCAAGACCGCATTTTGCTGGTTGGAGGAGGAAGCGGGGTTGCTCCCCTTTTGTTCTTGGCAAAACAATCCGGTTTAAACCCATCCAAAGTAGATATTCTGCTTGGCGCAAAAACCGTGAACGATCATTTTAACGTTAGCGAATACGAACAATACAGCAAATTACATTTTTCGACGGAAGATGGCTCACTGGGCGAATCCGGTTTTGTCACGCAGCATTCAGTCTTTATTAATCAACTGAATAATTACGATAAAATATATGCCTGTGGTCCTGATGGTATGATGAGGGCAGTGGCCAAAACGGCCCAGGCTGCCGGCATATTCTGCGAAGTCTCGTTAGAAAATCTAATGCCGTGTGGGTTTGGGGTCTGCCTTTGTTGCATCGAACCAACCGTTGACGGCAACTTGTGCGTCTGCACCGAAGGACCGGTATTTAATATAAATAAATTGAAATGGTAGATTTAAGCATCAGCATTCACGATTTAAAGCTAAAAAACCCGGTAATGACTGCATCGGGAACATCCGGATTTGCCGAGGAGTTGAACGAATTTTACAATGTTTCAAAGCTTGGTGCAGTGCTGCTGAAAGGGCTTACTCTAAAAAATCGCGATGGCAATGCTTACCCCAGAATGGCAGAGACCGCTTCGGGAATGTTAAATACGGTTGGATTGCAGAACAAAGGTGTTGACTATTTTATTGAAAATATATATCCTCGCATTAAAGACTTTGGTACGCATCTGATTGCTAATGTAAACGGTTCAACCGTTGAGGAATATATTGAAGTTACCGAAAAATTGGATGTCCTGGAAAACATTACGGCCATCGAGTTGAATATCTCGTGCCCAAATGTTAAGGAAGGCGGGATGGCATTCGGCATAAGTTGCCCGAGTGCAGAAGCGGTTACCCGTGAGGTTCGCCGCGTTTGTAACAAAACTTTAATTGTAAAACTATCGCCAAATGTTACAGATGTAACCGAAATAGCCAAGGCGGTTGAAGGTCAGGGTGCTGATGCTGTTTCATTAGTAAACACGTTGCTGGGGATGGCAATCGATGCTGAAAAACGGATACCGCTTTTGTCAACCGTTACCGGAGGGCTTTCCGGTCCCGCAATAAAGCCAATTGCATTACGCATGGTTTGGCAAGTATATCAGGCTGTAAAAATACCAATTATTGGTATGGGAGGAATAATGAACGCAACGGATGCAATTGAGTTTATGCTTGCTGGCTCGTCGGCTATTCAAGTGGGAACGGCAATTTTTAAAGACCCTTTTATACCCTTACAAATTGTTGAGGGTATAGAGAAATATTTGGAAAAACACGGAATGAATTCGGCGAAAGATTTAATAGGAGCCCTGCACTTTTAGATAAGATGCGCAATTAGACAATTATAAAAACTATATTCTTTTTTTGTTGAATATCTTTTCGTAATTTTAAGAGAGTTATTTCACATCATATAAAATGCGGTTTTAACATTGAGTCTTTGATTGCAGAAAAATAAATTGCAATGTGAACATTTCAATTTTTGACTTGTTGTCTAAACCGTAGATTGCAATTAATTAAAAACGCTTAAAGTCATTATGGCAAATTTTCAAATTGTAATGCCAAAGTTGGGCGAAAGTATCCAAGAAGGCACAATAACCAAATGGTTTGTAAAAGAAGGAGATAAGGTTGAAGAGGACGATTTACTCTTCGAAGTGGCAACGGACAAAGTGGATTCAGAAATTCCATCGCCTGTAGATGGGGTTATCTCTAAAATTTTGTTTGAAGAACAAAGCTTGGTACCTGTTGGGGAGGTACTTGCCATCATCAATATGGGAGGAGAAGATCAACCTGCTGAGGGAACAACTGAAGATAAGCCTTCGAAAGGAGAAAAAGGGCAACCCAAGGAGGATGAGATTTCTAAAGAGGGGAAAACTGCAGATACGCCCGAAACGGAAGCATCTGATAACGAGCCTGAGGAAGACAGTCTTAATGGAAAATCTACCCGGTTTTATTCGCCACTGGTACGAAACATTGCCAAACAGGAAAAAATATCACTCAAAGAACTTGAATCGATTGAAGGCTCCGGGGCAGGCGGCAGAGTTCAAAAAAAGGATATACTAAGTTATATCGAGGAAAAATCCACTGCCAAAAAACCGGAACCGGAAAAAACTAAGCCCGCAGCTCCCGCACACAAAAGTGCAATGCCTGTTTCCGTTGGGGAAGGAGACCAAATCATCGAAATGGACCGGGTACGTAAACTTATTGCCGACCACATGATAATGTCGCAACAGGTTTCGGCACATGTTACGGCAGTTGTTGAGGCCGATGTTACCGAACTCGTATTTTGGAGAAATAGGAATAAAGATGCGTTCCAGGAAAAATATGGTGAGAAAATTACCTTCATGCCAATATTTATCGAAGCAGTGGCCGCAGCATTGGCAGAATTCCCCATGGTCAACTCTTCTGTGGATGGGGATAAAATAATCTTGAAAAAGAATATTAATATCGGTATCGCGGTAGCCAAACCTGATGGAAACCTGATTGTTCCGGTAATAAAAAATTCAGAGCAGCTCAATTTGGTTGGGCTTGCCAAAGAATTAAACCGTTTGGCCGTTGCCGCGCGCAGCAACAAACTCACTATCGAGGAAATTCAGGATGGAACGTTCACGATCACCAATTTTGGAACATTTAGAAACCTGATTGGAACACCCATTATAAATCAACCCCAGGTGGCCATACTGGCAACAGGAAACATCGAAAAGAAACCGGCAGTTATGGAAACTCCCACCGGCGATGTCATAGCCATCAGGCACAAAATGTTCCTTTCGCTATCCTACGATCACCGTATAATTGATGGTGCCCTAGGCGGTGAATTCCTGAGAAAGATTGCCGATAACCTTGAACAATTTGACATCGAACGTAAAATTTGAATTTAAATACTCACATAGAAAAATATTGAACGAAATGGAAATACCAAAAATTTATTCCATTAAAACTACCGAAAAGGAAACCCTCAAGGAATGGTTTCACTTAATGACTGTTGGCCGTGCCATAGACAACAAAGCACCAAATTACCTGAAACAGGCGATTGGGTGGTCCTATCATGCACCTTACGCAGGTCACGATGGCATTCAACTGGCAATCGGGCAGTTGTTTGAAAAGAAAAAAGACCACATGTTTCTGTACTATCGCGATATGTTAGCGGCAATGTCGTGCGGAATAACTGCCGAAGAGATTATTCTCAACGGGATTTCCAAAGCAACGGATCCTTCCAGTGCCGGGCGGCACATGTCAAACCATTTTGCTAAACCCGAATGGAACATCCACAGCACCTCATCTTCTACAGGAAACCATACCTTGCACGCCGCCGGAGTTGCACGTGCCATTAAATATTACGGGGAAAAGACCGTGGCAATTAGTTCACAAGGTGAATCATCGGTGAGCGAAGGGTTTGTTTATGAAGCATTCAATGGTGCCGACAATGAAAAACTCCCGGTAATATTTGTGATTCAGGATAATGGTTATGGCATTTCAGTGCCCAAGAAAGATCAGACTGCAAACCGTAAGGTCGCAAACAATTTCATCGGGTTTAAAAATACCCGTATTATGCATTGCAATGGCAAGGATGTCTTCGATTCAATGAATGCAATGACCGAGGCCAAGCGTTATGTATTAGAAGAATCGAAACCTGTTATTTTGCAGGCCAACTGTGTGCGAATACACTCCCACTCAAATTCCGACGACCATCTTCTTTATCGAAATCAGCACGAACTTAACTATGTTCAGCAATACGATCCTTTAGCGAAATTTCGCAGGTTATTGATTCGTTATAACCGCTTTACCGAAGAAGAAATAGTTGAAATGGAGGAAAGTGCCAAGGAAGAAGTGAAAGTTGCCCATAGAGCAGCACTGGCCGCTCCCGATCCTTCGCCCGATTCAATTTATGACTTTGTTCTTCCCGAACCGCATAAACCGGAAAAATACCCCGATGGCCTGCACAACGAGGAAGGAGAAAAGAAAAGACTGATCACGGGTTTAAATGAAACTCTAAAGGCAGAATTCAGACATAATCCGGATACCTTTATTTGGGGGCAAGACATGGCCAATAAAGACAAGGGAGGAATTTTTAACGTATCGAAAGGATTACAACAGGAATTTGGCAAAAAACGCGTGTTCAACGCACCAATCGCCGAAGATTATATATTGGGCACTGCCAACGGCATGTCAAGATACAGCGAAAAAATAAGGGTTGTTGTGGAAGGTGCAGAGTTTGCCGACTACTTTTGGCCGGCAATGGAGCAGTATGTGGATACGAGCCACGACTACTGGCGTTCGAATGGCAAGTTTTCCCCAAATATAGTGATAAGGCTTGCGTCGGGCGGATACATTGGCGGTGGAATGTATCATTCGCAGAATATCGAAGGCTCTTTGGTCTCCATTCCCGGTGTTCGAATCGTTTATCCTTCATTTGCCGATGATGCTGCGGGTTTATTGCGAACCGCCATGCGCTCAGAGGGCATGACCATGTTTATGGAACCCAAAGCACTCTATCAGGATCCGAAGGCTGCAACCGTTATCCCCGATGATTTTGAAGTTCCGTTCGGAAAGGCAAGGATTAGACATGAGGGGACTGACTTAACCCTATTAACTTATGGTAACACAACTCATTTTAGCCTTGACGTGGCAAAAAAGCTAAAAGAAGAAGGGTATAGTATTGAGGTAATTGATTTGAGGAGTCTCTATCCTTTAGACGAAGAAACAATTATTGAATCGGTTAAAAAAACCAACAAAGTATTGATTGCCCATGAAGATAAAGTGTATGGTGGTTTTGGTGGCGAATTAAGTGCGATAATTACCGAAAAAGCATTTCAATACTTAGATGCTCCCATTCGCCGCGTAGGTTCTACTTTTACTCCTGTTGGATTTAATCCGATCCTGGAAAAAGCAATCCTTCCGAATGCCGCAAAAATTTACAAGGCCGCAAAAGAATTAGTTGAATATTAAAATAATTTGTAATGAGCAAAACAGTTATCATTTATAGCTTTCACACCCAAAAATCGAAAAAGGTTGCCCAAAAAGTTATCGAAGCATTTGGGAAGGATAAAATTACGGAAATCAATGCAGAAGAACTGACAACTGAGATACTTGAGAAAAATGACCATTTTATTTTGAGTGCTCCAACCTGGTTCGATGGCGAATTACCGAACTACTGGGATGAATTTGTACCTGCTTTAGAGGACATGGATTTGAAAAATAAAACCTTTGCAGTGTTCGGATTGGGTGACCAAAAGGGATATCCCGAAAATTATTGTGATGCAATTGGTATCTTGGTAGAGATATTAGAAAATTGTGGTGCGACTATTATTGGACATACTCCATTAGAAGGACACACCTTCGAATCCTCAAAAGCACAGCGAGGCGATAAATTTGTTGGTCTTCCGTTAGACCAGGAAAATCAAGCCCGGTTGACTCAGGGAAGAGTGGATAAATGGGTGGCCCAGTTGAAAAAAGAAATGAACGGAAAAAAATAAAGTTGAAAATTAAATTCAATGGAAATCTGAAAGGTTGTCGTTAATATCGACAACCTTTTTGTTTTCAATTATTATTTTTGATAAAAGAGTGCTGAGTATGCCTCGTATAAAGAGAGCATGAAAGCTCTTTCCAAGGAACGTAAAAAGACCTCGAAAAAAATTAAGGGATTAAAAAATAAAATTAAAAGCGAACAGCGTAAAATTACCAAATCCACTTCTGGTATTGAAGCCAATACGAAAGAACAGGAGGTGCAGCGGGAAGTAATAGAATCACAACAAAATAAAATCCGGGATTTCGAGACAAAGCTTGAAAACATCAGATAGATAGCAGAATACACATATGTGAATAACTGCTATTCACTTATGTGTATTTCGGTAATTGCAATGCTTTTACATATGTGCTTGATTTTGAAGGGCTGGATTCTTTGTCCTATTTCCATACCCCTTTGCTCATTAAGTTTTAAATATCGCATTCTCGTTGAGTTGATTATTTTCAATTTAAACTGGGTTTAGTTTTCAAATAGCTTTTAGTTGATTATTTTTGTCCCTTTAAAAATCCAAAAAATTGAAAAAAGTGCTTGACACAAGATATATATTTGTTACCGGAGGCGTTACATCCTCGCTTGGGAAAGGCATTTTAGCTTCTTCGCTCGCCAAATTGTTGCAATCAAGAGGTTACAGGGTAACCATTCAAAAGCTGGATCCATACATAAACGTGGATCCGGGTACTTTAAACCCATACGAACATGGAGAATGTTTTGTGACCGAAGACGGTGCCGAAACGGATTTGGACTTGGGGCACTATGAACGTTTTCTCAACGAAGCCACCTCGCAAGCCAACAATGTCACCACCGGACGAATTTACCAATCAGTTATCAGCAAAGAACGCAAAGGCGATTACCTCGGCAAAACCGTTCAAATTATTCCACACATTACGGATGAAATTAAGCGAAGGATAAAACTTCTTGGCTCCAAAGGGAAGTACGACATTGTTATTACTGAAATAGGCGGAACAGTTGGCGACATTGAATCATTGCCCTATATCGAATCCGTTCGCCAGCTCAAATGGGAATTGGGTTCCAAGGCCCTCGTAATTCATTTAACTTTAGTTCCTTATCTAACCGCTACCGGCGAATTAAAAACCAAACCTACGCAGCATTCTGTTAAGCAATTGCTCGAAGAAGGTGTACAGCCGGACATTCTGGTATTGAGAACGGATTACGATATCGATTTGACAATCAGAAAAAAAGTTGCCTTGTTTTGCAACGTTGAAATCAATGCGGTTGTGCAATCCATTAATGTTCCTACTATTTATGACGTACCGCTAAAAATGCTGGAAGAAAAACTGGATCGGACGGTTTTAAAAAAACTGGATCTTCCCATCAATGAGAAAATTGATTTGTCGAGGTGGAACAATTTTCTTGAACGTTTGAAAAACCCGACACAAACCATAGAGATTGGGTTGATTGGCAAATATGTGGAGTTGCACGACGCCTACAAATCCATTGCGGAAGCATTGGTTCATGCAGGTGCAGAAAATCGTTGCCAGGTTAACATCAACTGGATTCATTCTGAAACATTAAATTCAGAAAATTATGCTGAAGCGCTTTCGAAGTTAAACGGGATTATAGTTGCTCCGGGTTTTGGACACAGAGGCATCAAAGGTAAAATTCTAACGGCCAAATATGCACGGGAAAATGACGTGCCTTTTCTTGGAATCTGCTTGGGAATGCAGGTTGCCGTGATCGAATTCGCACGGAATGTATTGCATCTCGAAGATGCTGATTCCACTGAAATGTCGCCAAAAACCTTGCATCCGGTTATTGATTTGATGGAGTATCAAAAAGGCATTGCCAACTATGGAGGAACAATGAGGCTGGGTGCCTTCGAGTGCCGCATTATCGAAAAAGACTCGAATGTTTGTAGGGCCTATAATAAACTCACCATACACGAAAGGCATCGCCACCGCTACGAATTTAACGATGCTTTCAAGGAGCAGTTTATTGCGGCAGGCATGGTCCCAACTGGTATAAATCCCGAAACCGATTTGGTGGAAATTATGGAAATCCCGAAACTTAAATGGTTTGTCGGCGTTCAGTTCCATCCCGAATACCGTAGCACTGTGTTAAACCCACACCCTTTGTTTGTTGATTTTATCAAAAACTCGTTAGTTGAAGAAAAATAAAAATGGATAAAAAATCGATTCTCGGAATTGTCTTGATCTTTGCAATCTTAGTTGTTTTCTCGCTTATAAATCAACCTTCTCAAGAGCAAAAAGCGGCTGCAGAACGCCGTAGGGACTCCATCGCTCAGGTTGAACTTCAAAAAGCAATTCTGCAACAAAAGCTATTAGAGGAACAGGCCCTTACTGAGACACAAACCGTTGTACCGGACTCCTTAGGCGAATTACAGAAAAAAACCGATGAATTAGGTGCGTTTGGGCAGGCTGCTATCGGGCAGGAAGAGTTTTACACGCTGGAGAACAACCTCATGAAGATTACCTTCTCCAACAAAGGCGGGCGTATCTATTCCGTTGAGCTGAAGGATTACACTACCTACGATTCACTTCCGCTTATCTTATTTGATGGCCCGGAAACACAATTTGGGCTCAATTTTTTCGCACAGAACAGAAGCATCCAAACGGATAAGCTATTTTTCAAGCCGGTGAACGACAAAAAGATAACGGTTGTTTCCGGGCCTGAGGTAAAAAAAGGAAGTGAAGGACGTAATAAATTCAACGAGGACTATCCCGGAGGCGAAGAAACATTTCTCTTCCGGCTCGAAGTAGAACCCGGCCATTATTTAGAATATGCTTATACGTTGAAATACAATTCATTTTTAGTGGATTTCGATGTGAACTTTCAAGGCATGGAACGGTATATCGCTTCCAACCAATCGTACCTGAATTTCACGTGGTCGTATGACGTACCGCGCCAGGAACGTATCTCAAAATTTGGCGAAGATCGATACACCAATATCACCTACAAATTCTTTGAAGATGACGTTGATAATTTGGCACAAAACAAATCGGACGAAGAAAATTTAACAACCAGCATTAAATGGATTGGCTTCAAACAATTGTTTTTCAGTTCAACGGTCATTGCTGACGAATCGTTTCCTAACGCACAAATTCGCCAGGTTAAAACAGAAGACGACCGTAAATATTTAGCTAACTTTTATGCTGATATTGCACTGCCTTACACCTCCGGTCCGCGCGAATCGGTTGGGATGCAGTTCTTTTTTGGACCCAACCACTACCAAACGCTCAAACAATACGACATCGATCTTGAACGCCAGGTTTATCTGGGATACCCTGTGGTGCGTCAAATCAATCAATTTGTGATTATCCCCATTTTTAACTTTTTGCGCAAATACATTGATAATTTTGGGATAATCATCTTGTTGCTCACTATTTTCATTAAGTCGGTATTGTTTCCGTTCACGTACAAATCGTACATGTCGCAAGCCAAAATGAAAGCATTGAAGCCGGAAATTGACGTGCTGAACGAGAAGTTTCCTAAGGACAAAGCATTGGAAAAACAACAAGCCACCATGGCCCTCTACAAAAAAGCCGGAGTGAATCCCATGGGCGGTTGCTTGCCGATGCTCTTGCAGTTCCCGATTTTGATTGCCATGTTCTTTTTCTTCCCGACATCCATTGAATTGCGGCAAGAAAGTTTCCTGTGGGCAACTGATTTATCCACCTACGATTCCATTCTTGATTTACCGTTTTCAATTCCCTTCTATGGCGACCATGTTAGTTTATTTTGCTTGTTGATGACCATTACCACAGTTATCTCAACCCATTTGAGTCAACAGGCAAATACAAGCCAGGCGATGCCCGGGATGAAAACGATGATGTATATGATGCCGGTAATGTTTTTGTTTATATTGAATAATTATTCATCAGGCTTAAGCTATTATTATTTCCTTGCCAACGTAATCACTATCGGGCAAACCTTTTTAATCCGCTCATTTGTTGACGAAGATAAAATTCGAGCTCAGATGCAAGTCAATAAGAAGAAACCGGTGAAGAAATCGAATTTCCAGAAACGTTTGGAAGAAGTTGCAAAACAACGTGGAGGACAAGCACACAGAAAAAAATAATTAAATATTTTTCTGTGAATCATTTTGATTAGCTTTGGTTTTGTATAAAAATTCTGTTGAATTAGGCACAGAGTTGATATTCGAAGTTTTTGCACCGTTCTTTAGAGCGGTGATCGTTTATTTAATGCAAAAACAGGCTTTAGCCTTTAATTTTGTTTAATCCATTCAAGATTAAAGGCTAAAGCCGATGCCCAATTAATCATTCTTAACACCCAGCTAAAGCAGGGTGCAAAAGGAAAAAGCAATTAACAAAAAGATGAGTAGTTTTGGAAATATCTAAAAAGTATCTAATTCAAAAATTCTAAACCAATGAGAAAGGCTGATGTACTTTTCGCACTTTTTTTATTATTTTCACTATCGATTACCGCCCAGCAAATGTTTACGGAGTATTCAGGCCAGGATATTGGCAACCCTAAACTAAAGGGTTCTTTTCAATTCGATGAAGAGGAACAGAAATTTACGATCGAAGGAGCTGGTTATAATTTGTGGTTTGAGCGCGACGAGTTTTATTTTGTGTCGCAAGAAATGGAAGGCGACTTTATTGTTTCCGCTAACCTGAAATTTTTAGGAGAAGGCATTGATCCCCACCGCAAAATGGGTTTGATGATTCGTGAGTCCAAAACCGAAAATGCCGCTTACATGGACGGCGCGGTTCATGGCGATGGATTGACCTCATTGCAATACCGTGAAAAAACAGGGACGGAAACGCTTGAAATCCCTATGGAAAAGAAGGAAATTCCTGATTTTGTCCAGTTAGAACGAATGGGAGATAGTTTCATTTTCAGAATATCCAAGAACGGAAAACCTTTAAGCGAAGTTGGCCGAACGGAAATGAAAATGAACCAAACAGTTTTCGCCGGAATGTTTGTTTGTTCTCATCGTATTGATGTATTGGAAAAGGCCGAGTTTTGGAATGTCAGGATTGAAAAACCCGCAGCCAAAAACGTTGATGGATACCAAAAACCGTCACCAAGCCGGTTAGAAACAATTAATGTGGAGACGGGAGTTCGCAAAGTGCTATATGAAACCGACAAACACATTGAAGCACCCAACTGGAGCCGCGACGGAAAGTTTCTGATCTATAATTCGGGAGGAAAACTGTATAAATTCAATTTGAAAGATGGGCAGATCTCGGAAATAAATACCGGGGAGATTACTGCAAACAATAATGATCACGGAATTTCTTTCGATGGTAAAACACTCGCAATCAGCAGCAGCGGCATCGACTTGTCCGGACAACGGCGTTCCTTAATCTATACCGTCTCCATAACAGGCGGCACACCAAAACAAATTACCGAAAAAGGCCCGTCGTATTGGCACGGTTGGTCGCCCGACGGGAAATGGCTGATCTATTGCGCCGAAAGGAACGGCAATTACGATGTTTATAAGATACCTTCGAATGGTGGTGAAGAAATAAGACTGACAACCGCCGAAGGTTTGGACGATGGACCTGAATACTCACCTGATGGAAAATACATCTATTTCAACTCCACCCGAACCGGATTGATGCAAATTTGGCGCATGAAACCCGATGGATCAGAACAAGAGCAGGTCACAAACGACAATTTCCAAAATTGGTTTGCGCATCCTTCGCCAAATGGCAAGGAGCTAATCATGATTTCATACCTCCCGTATGAGGTTCCTGCCGGTTCGCACCCACCAAATCAACGCGTTATGTTACGGTTAATGCCCGTTGAAGGGAGCGAAATAAAAACGATCGCTTTTTTATATGGCGGACAAGGCACCATCAATGTGCCTTCCTGGAGCTCTGATTCCAAGCATGTAGCTTTTGTTTCTTATACCTATTAATCAAATAAGTAAATCATTATGAGAAGTTTAACAGTTTTTTTATTCACAACATTTTTATTGTTTTCCGGGTTAAATGCCCAGGAAAAATACAACGGATTGAACACCGACCTTGGAAGTTTATACCGTTTATCTGATGCAAAAACACGATCTATCAGTCCTGAAAATTTTACCGGTGAGAAAGGGAAAGGCGGTATGGCTACTTTGGAGAATGGCACCGCTGCCAATGCCGGCCGTGAATTAGGTCAAGGCTGGAAGTTGAACCCTTTCATCAACATTGAAGCAGGACAAACGTTTACTTTGGCCGAAATAAATGAATCGGGTTGCATTCAGCACATCTGGATGACCCCAACCGGAAATTGGCGCTATTCCATTCTTCGCATTTATTGGGACGATGAGAAAGAACCTTCAGTGGAATGCCCCGTTGGCGATTTTTTTGGAATGGGCTGGGGCGAATATGCCCACTTAAATTCTATGGCGGTTTGTGTGAATCCCGGAAGTGCCTTCAATTGCTACTGGCAAATGCCTTTCCGCAAAAAGTGTAGGATTACGATGGAAAACATCGATGTGAATCCCATGCGTTTATATTATCAAATCGACTATTGTTTGACCAATGTGCCGGATGATGCTGCTTATTTTCACGCCCAATTCAGAAAAGAAAACCCCAATAAATATAAAGATGCCTATACAATCCTTGATGGGGTGAAAGGGAAAGGCCAGTATGTTGGCGTCTATATGGCGTGGCAAGTGAACAATAACGGTTGGTGGGGCGAAGGTGAAATCAAATTTTTTATGGATGGCGACAAAGAGTTCCCAACCATCTGCGGCACGGGAACCGAGGATTATTTCTGCGGCTCCTACAATTTTGACAGAAACGGTAAATACACGGAGTATTCAACGGCTTATGCCGGTTTACACCAGGTGATCAGGCCGGATGGCACCTACAAAGCAAACCAGCGTTTTGGATTGTACCGCTGGCACATTAGCGATCCTATTCGCTTTGAAAAAGATATGAAAATCACTATTCAGGATTTAGGCTGGCGCAGTGGTGGCCGCTACCTGCCGCAGCAAAGCGATATTGCTTCCGTAGCGTATTGGTATCAGACTGAACCGCATCAAACTTTCCCAAAACTTTTGTCGAAAGACGAACTGGAAGTGCAGTAGATTCGTCGGGACACGGACTTTCGGGACACGGACTTTCCAAAGTCCGTGATTTAAGTCAACTCATAGCATGACTTTGAGTCATACTATGAGTTTCAGAAATTATGTTTTTATCAAAAAAACCGTTCTCTCTGAATTTATTCAGAAAGAACGGTTTTCTAATTGTCCCCTTAGAGGGATCAGGAGCAGTCTTTACACATTGTAGGTGGACGAAGCGGTGTCGCCGCCACGACCTGTCCAGTTGGTGTGGAAAAACTCACCACGTGGCTTGTCCGTGCGTTCATAGGTGTGCGCACCGAAGTAGTCGCGTTGTGCCTGTAATAAATTTGCCGGCAAACGTTCGCTGCGGAAACCGTCGAAATAGCACAGTGCGGCAGTGAGTGCCGGAACCGGAATACCGTTTTCAAGTGCAGTGGCACAAACACGTCGCCAGCCTGCCTGTGCTTCTTCCACTTTTTGTTTGAAGAAGGGTGCAAGCAACAAATGGAGCAGTTCAGGATTATTGTCGAATGCTTTTTTGATGTCGTCCAGGAATACCGAACGGATAATACAACCTTCGCGCCACATCAAAGCGATTCCACCATAGTTAAGATGCCAGCCATATTCCTTCGCAGCTTCCATCATTAGATCGTAGCCTTGCGCATACGAAATTACTTTTGCTCCTAATAGGGCACTTTCAATATCGTCGATAAACTGTTTTTTATCCCCTTTGAATTCCGCTTTCGGACCATTTAAGAATTTTGAAGCTTTAACACGCAGGTCTTTTTGTGCCGACAGACAACGCGCAAATACGGCTTCGCCAATCAGGGTTAAAGGTATTCCGAGATCAAGGGCAGTAATCCCCGTCCATTTTCCGGTCCCTTTTTGTCCGGCTGTGTCTAAGATGTAGTCAACGGTTTCTTCCCCATTTTCATCTTTGTAGCCGAGAATATCGCGCGTAATTTCAATGAGATAGCTGTCCAGACTGCCTTTGTTCCATTTTTTGAAAACATCGTGCATTTCGTCATTGCTCATCCCCAAAAGATCTTTCATAATCTGGTAGGCTTCGGTGATGATTTGCATATCGCCATACTCAATGCCGTTGTGAACCATTTTCACAAAGTGACCTGCACCGCCTTCGCCAACCCAGTCGCAACAGGGCGTTCCATCATCTACTTTTGCGGCAATAGCCTGAAAAATTTCTTTTACTGCCGGCCATGCTTTTGGTGAACCGCCGGGCATAAGCGATGGCCCCAGCAAAGCACCTTCTTCACCGCCTGATACGCCGGTACCGATGTATAGAAAACCTTTGCTTTCAACATATTCGACACGACGGATAGTATCGGGGAAATGTGAATTTCCACCGTCAATGATAATATCGCCGGGTTCCAAATGTGGCATTATCTGTTCGATAAAATCATCGACAGGTTTTCCGGCCTTTACCAGCAGCATCACTTTCCGCGGGCGTTCCAACGAGGCACACAATTCTTCGATAGATTTTGCACCGATAAAGTTTTTCCCCTTTCCACGGCCATTTACAAAATCATCAACTTTGGAAACGGTACGGTTAAAAACGGCCACCGTAAAGCCTTTACTTTCCATGTTCAACACGAGGTTTTCGCCCATTACGGCCAATCCAATTAATCCAATGTCAGCTAACTTCTTCATATTTATTAAATTTTAATTTGTTTATTATTATTATTAACCACATTAGGCACAATAGGGCACATAGTACTTTCTACTGTGTTCTATGTGCCTATTGTGGTTGTTCATTTATTTTAAATCCCAATTTTCGCAATTTCTCTAAAGTTTCAGGTTCCACGTTTTGTGCATTAATCGTATAAGAACCAAATTCTCTTCTTACCGGATAATCGCCCCTTAGCTTTTCGAAACGTTTTGGGTTTTCGCGTAGAACCGCGTCATCGGTTTCAATGTCGTAAGTAGATAAAACAGCTTCGGCAAGAATGGAATATTCACGTCGGTGATTTCCATCAATATCAACCACAGGATTTTCAGGCGATTCAATTCCCGAGGGTTCCCAATTGGCAATGTCGAGGTTGAAAAAGCGGCTAATGGCCTGTACGCTCATTTTTGTACCGTTCGCTTTTCCATCTTTTGAATATCCTGCAATGTGTGGTGTCCCGAAAACAGATAACTTAAGCAATCCTGCA
Source organism: uncultured Maribellus sp. (assembly GCA_964572085.1). Lineage (GTDB taxonomy): Bacteria > Bacteroidota > Bacteroidia > Bacteroidales > Prolixibacteraceae > Draconibacterium. Next base: position 56,136 of record CAZNEV010000015.1, read on the forward strand.
TCGATATCCGGTTCGTTTTCCCAGCAATCTGCAATGTAGCCCGATATATTACACGATTGAATAGAAACGGAAACTGCATTCGTATCAACAACTTCGCCCCGGCACGAATTAATGAGCAATGGGGTTTTGGGGAGATTTAGCAGGAACTTTTTACTGACCAGATGAAAAGTAGAATCATCACCCGTCATGTTTAAAGGAACATGGAAAGTGATAATATCCGCTTCTTTTTGGATGGTCTCCAGCGAAACAAACTTTTCAGAGCCTTCTTTTCTTTCCCGTGGCGGATCGTTCAGCAATACGTTCATTCCAAGTATTTCGCAGGTTTTTGCAACGCGTGAGCCAACATTCCCTACACCAACTATCCCAATGGTTTTGCCGGCCAAATCGGTGCGGTTGCGCATGGACCAAGAAAACAGGGCAGAAGCAATATATTGGTTTACGCTTTCGGCATTGCACCCGGGTGCATTGGTCCATTGGATGCCAACTTGTTTGCAATATTCGGTGTCGATATGGTCGTAGCCAATCGTAGCCGTTGCAATAAATTTCACCGAAGAACCTTCAAGCAGACTCCGGTTGCAGATCGTTCGCGTACGGGTAATCAGCGCATCTGCATCTTTCACAATCTCTGGGGTAGTTTTGCTGCCCGGAAAATAAACTACTTCCGCAAAAGGTTCCAATGCCCCTTGGATATAAGGTATTTTATCGTCGATAATTATCTTCATAGGGGAGCGAGTTATAATTTTTTGAGATTCATCGTGTTTTTGCTTTCAAAGTTGAAATGTAGTTGTTCATCTTAACTCCCAAAATATCCATTTTTTGAATTTGAGTAAAATAGAATTCATCAGAAATAATTTTTCTATTGTGAGCCTTTGTAAGCCAGGTTTTTGTTTCGGAATGTGAACCTCTGGCATAAAACATGAAATTTTTACGATCTTTAAAATGAAACCGGCCAAAACCTTCAGAAATGTTGGCCGCCATTGAATCGGCACTTTTTATGATTTGCTGTCCCATAGAGTATTTCGCGAGATTTTCCCATTCAACAACCGAAAACCAAATTTCATCGCCTATTTCCATTGACAAACGATAAATTTCCAAATCTTCTAATTTCATAATAGTTATTTTAAATTGTTAATAATCTTAATTGTAAACAATTTCCATTAATCACCTTCAATCTCTACAAATCTCCACTTTTCCCATCCTTCAATAATACTCTCTCACCATTTCATCCAGCACCCAGCTTGTTCTCGCCGCTGAAACACCCGTGCTGACGCATTTATCGACACCGCGCAATTCGTCAACCACCTGTTTAATCAGGTTTTGCGAGATGTGTTCCGGGTTGTTGAATTTCATTTCTACCAGACCATCTTTTGTTTTTAGCTTCAAATCTCCCGGCGAAAAGCAAGGGAGTGAAATAACGCCAAGCTCACCTGTTATTTCAATTTCGTCGCGTTCTCCATTTTCGTCCACCACAAAGCACCAACTGCCCGTTCCAAGCACCCCTGATTCGTGTTTCCACGTTCCGGAAACCGTGTCTTCTGCCGGGTACAATCCTGCCAAATTGGAAGCATTCCCTTTCACATCGACCACTTTTCCGAAAATAAAATCCAAGTAATCGAACTGGTGCGAAGCCAAATCAAAAAAGTGGCCGGCACCTGCAATTTCAGGAAAAACGTGCCAGTGCATTTCATCCAAGGTCTGATTACGTTCGGTGGCTTGCTTGTAGAGTTTAATGTTTATCATCAACGGTTTACCGATCATGCCCGATTCAATCCATTCTTTCGCTTTAAGGAATGCCGGCAAAGTACGGCGGTAATAGGCTACCCAAATCGGAACCCCTGCTTCTGCTGAAACTTTCAGCATTTCCTCACATTCGGAAAAATGGCGCGCCATAGGCTTTTCCACATAAACCGGTTTGCCTGCCCGCATGGCTTCAATGGCATAGTTGGCGTGCGAATCGGGTGGGGTAGCGATGTAAACCGCATCCACTTCCGGATCATTGATAAGTTCTGAAGCATCTGAATACCATTTTGGCACCCCATGACGCCGCGCGTAATCGGCAGCCTTTTCGGCATCGCGCCGCATCACAGCCACCAACTTCGAGTGGTCGGTTTTGTAGAATGCCGGCCCGCTCTTTACTTCGGTAACATTTCCAACCCCGATGATTCCCCAGCGAATTGTATCCAATGCTTTCATATTACTCCTAATAATCAAACCTATCCTTAAACGCCCATAAACCCAATGCCGGATTCGAAACGTAGAAAATCTCTTCGCCGTCGTGCATAGTATTATAGCCTTCTTTTAGTTTCGCAGGATTGTATTTTGCGGTCATTTCGTCAAAATCGGCATATTTAAATCCTACATCCTCAATTTCTTTTTGGGTGAGGTTGTTGACTCCTTTTCCGGGACAATAGGTGATGCTGAATCTTCCTTCGGAAGAACCGTGGATTAAATGTGCCGCAGCGCCAAGGTTGTTGCGCAAATCTTCATTTTCCTCCACCAATTTCAGGGTATGCGGTGTTCCGAAATAACCGTATTTGCGGATGAGTTTGTCGATTTGTTTGTCTTCGCCAAATTCGATTAAAGCGGGCGCAAACACAATCAGTTCACCTCCGTCAGCTAAGGCCATGCGGGTGCGATAAATACTTTTATTTCCTAACCAGGTACTTTTGAACTCAGTAGGATCAAGCCAGACCACCACTTTTTTCAGGGGTTTGTCCACCATTTCAAAATTCACCTGCAACGAAAGTTTTGCAGCTTTGTCGAACACGCTGAAATCGTCGCCGATAAACAGCCCGTAGGTTTGCAAATTACCTTCTTTATTCAGTCCTACCACGGTTTGCACATACACAATAGGCAAGTGGTTGATGAAGTTGTCGGAGGCATAATTAAAGATTTTGCGCACCGGAGTATCGGCACGTCCCATCATTTTTTCCATTCCGTAAGCCGCTCCAATGTAGTGGCTTTTATTGATTCCCTCGGAACCACCTGTTCCCACAAGGATGTTCTTGTTGTAGTTGGCCATTCCCACCACTTCGTGCGGAACAACCTGCCCAATGGAAAGAATGAGGTCGAAATTGCCCTCTACCAGAAGTTTGTTTACCTGAGCGGGCCAGTCGTAATCCACAGCACCGCCTGAAACTTCTTTTACAAACTCGGCAGGCACAGTTCCTAAGGTAAGCACATCATTGCGCCAATCGTGTTCGCGGAACAAATTGCGTGGTGTTTTGCCAAACATATGGCTGATCTGACTGTCGGTCATAGGGGTATGCGTACCCAATGCCGGTAGAATATCGGTGAGTTTAGCACCAAAATATTCCCAACAAAATTCAGTGAGTTCACCGGCACGCGATGGAAAACGGGTGAAATCGGGCGGAACGGCAAGCACTTTCTGTTTCTCGCCAATATTTTTCAAGGCTTCAAACATTCCCTTTTTCAAATCTTCCGCCGATAGGGAAGTGCTTGTTGAGCCATTTTCGTAGTAAATCATTATTTTAATATTTGAGGCAAAGGTGAAGGCAAAGGCAAAGAAGCCCCAGCCTGGCCAAGCCTGTTTTTTTTATTTTTCCAATGAACGAATGAGCGCACCCAGTTCGTCCGTAACATTTTTGTAGGTCCTCGGTAAGTGCATATTTTTCTTCGGAAGGAAAAAGCCGGATTATTTTGTAAACTTCAATGAGCAAACCGAAGGCTTTTTGCCAAACAGACATATCACGAAAATCATTGTATTTGTTCATCTGCTCTAATCTGTTTTAAATCAATTATAAAACCTCTTGCCTCACCTTTGCCTCTGCCTCTTTTATTCTTTCTCCGCCTTTGCCTTAGCCTAAGCCTTCTTCCTACTACCTCGTCACCCTCGCATTTCCTTTCCAAATGCTCCACACCATTTCTTCGTCGGTGGGTTGGGCATAATCGGTGAGGAAAGTGGTAGCCATTGCACCGGTTGCCCAGGCAAATTGTGGCCATTTTTCAGGTTCCCAACCTTTCAGGATGCTATATAGCAATCCGCCAACAAAACCATCGCCGCCGCCAATACGGTCGAGCACTGTTATATCACGGGGCTCCACAACGTGCCAATTGTTTCCTTCGAGCACAATAGCACCCCACAGGTGATGGTTTACGCTGATAACTTCACGTAAAGTATTGGCAAAAACCGAGGCATTTGGGAATGTTTCCTTCACACGGGTAATCAGGCCCTTAAAGCCTTCAATTTTCGCGGTAATGTCTTCTCCGCCCGCAGCAGGACCTTCAATTCCAAAACAAAGCTGGAAGTCTTCTTCATTTCCAATTAAAATATCGGTTACTGCGGCAATTTCATTAAAGTTTTCGCGTAATTCTTTCTCACGGTCTTTCCAAAAGGTGGCACGATGATTCAGGTCGAATGAAATGCGGGTTCCATGTTTTTTTGCTGCCCGAGCTATTTCGAGGCAAAACTGGCTGGTTTCGGGCGAAAGGGCAGCAATCAATCCGGAAATATGAACAATTTGAACGCCTTCTTCGCCAAAAATACGTTCCAGGTCGAAGTCTTTCACGTTTAAAGTACGACCCACTTCGCCGGCACGGTCGTTTTGCACACGTGGTCCACGGGTTCCGTACCCGCTGTCGGCAATGTTGAATTGATGGCGATAACCCCATGGGCCGCCTTGATCTACTTCCGGGCCTTCGTAGTCCATGAAGCGACTTTTCAGGTTGCTTTTTATGAAGGTGGCAATCGGGCTGTCTTTCACAAAGGTGGTCAATACTTTCACCGGCAATCCCAGAAAGGATGAAATGCTGGCCACATTGGTTTCTGCACTGGTAGCATACATCGTGTAGGTATCGCTACTGTGCACCGGTTGTCCGTTAACCGGGGTTATTCTAACTCCCATGCTGGTAGGCACCAACATGGCATACTTGCAATTTTTTCTTAATTCTAAACTCATTTTTCTTTATTTTTTATGATTAATTTTTCTGTTAATGTGTAATGGGAAACGTTAAAAATAGTTCCAATGCCAATTGGGAAATAGGTGCTTACACTCCCCGGGTTGCATGTGGTTGAATGGAGGTTAATTCCTCTATCCTCACCGGCCGTTTTTCTTCGATTGATTTACGGGCCGCAATCCCAATAATTGCCGACATCACACCATCGCGCAAAGTTGCTGCATGTTTATAGGGGTCGGCCATGTCAGGAGTTCTGAAAATTTTGTCTTGCAAACGGGTATCGCCGCCACCATGACCGCCTTTTGCAGCTTCCACTTTAATGATTTCATAGTTGGGCTCGAAGTTCTCCTGGAAAAAAATCTCATCGTAGCGTACGTCACCCGCTGCCGACTGGCTCATTTCTGCGGAATGCAATTCAGCCTGGTTGATTTTTTCCTGCCTCCTCCATGGAATATCCTCCCATGACTCCAAACGCCCGTTAGTGCCGTTAAATGCAATCCTCCATCCTTCATATGGCGAATAAGTTGTGAGTGAATAACTTACCTGGACATTGTTGGCATATTTAATTTGTACGGCCATTTTATCGTAAATATCAATTTCCTCGCGCCACAAACAATTATCGCGGATATAACCGTCATATTTTTCGTTTTTCACATAAAGTTCGTAGGAGCGTTGGTCTTTGGTGATGTCCCAGTAATACTGGCATTTGTCGGTGTAAGCACAATTTCGGCAGTTGGCGCCACGAAATTTATTGTTCTTCCCGTAATGTTCCAAATCACCATAAGCCGTAACCTCAACGGGGTCAGAGTCGATGAGCCAGTTCAGCAAGTCGAAATGGTGCGTGGATTTGTGTACCAACAATGTACCGCCCTTATTGCGTTCACCATGCCAACGGCGAAAATAATCAGCACCGTGATAGGTATTAAGGTACCAATGGAAATCCACCGATGTGATCTTCCCGGTTGGTTTCTGCGCCAATTGTTCTTTGATGGCCGAGAACAACGTTCCGTAGCGGTAATTAAAACCAACAATTACTTTCTTGCCGGTCCTTTTTTCGGCATCAATGATAGCTTGTGCCTTCACCTCGTCGGTGGTGAGCGGTTTTTCCGTCAACACATCCACACCAAGCTCCATTGCTCTGATAATAAACAGATGATGGTTTGAATCTACCGTGGTAACCACTACCAAATCGGGCTTGGTTTCTTTCACCATCAAATCGAAATCGCTGAAAACAGGGCAATCAACGCCCATATAATCCTTTGCAAGTTCCAGCCTTCCGGGGTTGATGTCGCAAAGCCCAACAAATTCGGTGATGTCGCCATAGTTTTCAACAATTCGTTTTCCCCAGAATGAGATTCCGCGTACTCCTGTTCCAACCAAGGCAAGTCTTCTTTTTGGCGCTTTGGCAACCGATGCATTAAGCGGGTTGGAAAAAACCGCAGCTCCTGCCGTTGCTCCAACCGTTGTCGTTATAAATTCTCTTCGTTTCATTTCTATTCTCCTAAACTCCTCCAAACGCACTATATCCACCATCCACCGGGATAACAATTCCGGTGATGAAATTCGAAACATCGGAAATCAGGAAGAGTGTTGCACCCTGCAAATCTTCCGGTTCACCAAATTTACCCATGGGGGTGTTATCTACAATTTTCTGACCGCGAGGGGAGAAGTTCCCTGTTTTTTCATCGGTAACCAAAAAGCGGTTTTGGTCGGTAATGAAAAATCCGGGGGCAATCGCATTTACACGGATTCCCACTTTTGCAAGGTGAACGGCAAGCCATTCGGTGAAATTGTTTACCGAAGCCTTAGCTGCGGAATAGGCAGGAATTTTTGTCAATGGCTTATAGGAATTCATGGAAGAGATGTTCAGCACTACTCCTTTGCGATTTTTCAGCATGTCGGTGGTAAAAACCATAGTGGGCAGGAGTGTCCCTTTAAAATTCAAGGCAAAAACTTTATCGAATCCTTCCATTTCGAGGCCGTAAAAAGTATCTGCCAAATTATCGATGTTTTCTTCCGTCATCTGTTCCACTTTGGTTGTGGCTTGCGGACTGTTGCCCCCGGCACCGTTTATGAGGATTTCAATTTCGCCCAATTCCCGGTTGATGATTGCTTTTGCAGATTCAAGCGATCCTTTATCAAGTACATCGGCGGCAACACCAATTACCGTGGCACCTGTTTCCGCTGAAATTTCGGCAGCCACTTTGTCGGCCACTTTCTTATTGAGGTCCGCAATGGCAATTTTTGCACCCACCGATGCAATCCCTCTAATCATGGCCGAGCCCAAAACACCGGCTCCGCCTGTTACAACACAGACTTTTCCTTGTAAGTCGTTAAACGATAATTGCTTCATAATACTGTATAATTAAAATTCGTTATAATAATCAATGTTTTCTTTGGTTATAATGTCGATGGAGGTGTAGTTTGCCATCTCAATGTCACGTTTTTGCACCACATGCCTAAACAGCTTATTCACCGCGCTATAACCCTGCTCCTCGGGCCGCTGGCAAATCAGGAACTGAACAATGTCCTTTTTCAGGTAGGCCACATTTTCCTTCAGCAGGTCGTGCCCAATGATTTTTAACCCGGTAAACCCTTTACTTTCCACCATTCTTCCAATAAAGCTTACTTTTGAATTGGTGACAAAAATCCCTTTCACATTTTTAGATAATACAATATGGGCTACTTTTTCCATCCAGAATTCGTTGTCTGTGTCCGCTATTTCTACGGTAAACAACAGGTGATTGTTGTCATGTTTTTTTAAAAACCATTCGTAAAAGCCTTTTTCGCGCTGAACAAGATGGTTTTGGTTGTCCATTTCTTTAGCAAAATGAACAATCAGGATATTTCCTTCCGGCAACATCAAATCCAATAATTTACCCGAAACCAAGCCGCTTTGAAACGAATTTTGACCGATGTAACCCAATTGCCCGGCATCTTTTATTTCTGAATCAACAAAAACAAAAGGAATATTTTGCTTTTTGAGATCCTCAATAAATTTCATCGATTCCTTTTTGTAGAAAGGTGCGAAGACTACTCCGTCTGGCATCAATTCAAGGACGTTCTCGGCCTGCTCTTCAAAGCTTTTAGGATTTGTCTGGCTGAATGTGAAGGGTTGAATCCGAACACCGTATTGGCGAAGTTCGGCAATGCGTTTTTTTACCCCGAGAAAAGGTTTGTTCCAGTATCCTTCGGTAGATGGGGGGCGAGGGAACAAGGTTGCAAATTGCACCGATTTCTTCGATGCCAGGGTACTGGCCAAAATATTCGGCTCATAGTTCATTTCGCCGATGATTTTCAGTATCTTATTTTTAGTTGATTCGGCCACTTCGCCACGCTCGTGCAAAACCCGATCAACGGTGCCAATGGAAACCTTTGCCCGGTCAGCAATATCTTTTATCCGTATTTGCTTATTCGTTTCTATAATTCGTTCTTTTTTAATTAGTTATTTAGGAGAATTATTTAACCTTTCAGCAAAAATACAAAAATTTTTAAGTTATCGTGTTCGTACACGGAAAATCTTTTTGCGAGTTGATGCGAAACAGATGCTGCAAAAAAAGGAATCCAATAATCTGTTAGAATGCTGCTTTAAGTTTATCCGGAGGGGTTTCCAACAGTTCGGGATGTTTTATGTAGTATTTAATCTTCCGAAACATTTGTCCTCCGTGCGAACCATCCACCACACGGTGGTCTAACGTTGCCGAAAGGGCCATGATGCGGCGGGGAACAATTTCATCATTCACCACCACCGGCTTTTTAACGATGCTTCCCAAAATCCAAACCACCGAAACATTCGACGACGGAAGCAACGAACCATATCCGGTATCGAGGCCAACGCTGCCAATATTTGACACCACATAAGAGCCAAAACTATTGGAATCTAATCCTAAACCGGGCAACGAGATTCCCCAATGGATGGTAACGGTTCGATATAATTTAAAAAACCAGTTGCGAAAAGGCCAGGGGATGTTTGCCAAAAAACTTTTCGATTGCATGGTATCGTTTTCGTCGCCTTTTCGCGAGTTGCTGATTTTTTCAGCCATGCCTTCCGAAAGTTCGTCGATAGTCAGTTGATCGGCATTTAGCACCTTCACCGACCCCATTTGCCCGCCGGGCAACAGCACGCTCACCGTGGCGTCGATTTGATCGCGCTGCACAATTTTACCGCGTTTAACATAGGTATTCAGTTCCGGGACTTCCTCGCGGATAGCACGGCCGATAATCAAGGTTAAAATATAAGTGAGCGTCGTTTTCACGCCTTCTTTACGTTTTTGTGCGATGTATTTTTCAAGGTCGGTCACATCCAAATCAACTGTGCCGTATATTTTTGAGTCGATGGGTTTTTTATAAATGGTTGACGCAACTTTGCGCCAATTGGAGTTGTAATCCTTATTAGCTGTATTCATAAGCGGTTTCATTCATTCAGATAATTTTTCAAAACCGTAAGCCGAACACCTGGTTTGAATAAATTTTAATCATGCTCTTAACATCATCGTTTGATATAATCTTGCCTTCGTTTGATTGTTTAATTCCTTCTTCAATCTTTTCTGCAAATATAATCATTCATGATCAAAAGTTAACCGGTACGAAATTGAAAAAGGATAAGGTTCAATTGTAGCCTCCAAAAACAGAATTCACTGATGAAGATGAATTTTTATATAAATTTAGTTAATTTTAAAAACTGCTTTCATACTATTAAAATTGTTTATTTTTAAGGTATAGTATGGAACTCGCATGTATTTTAATCATCATCTTGGGTGTAAATGTTTTACATGCTCGTTTCATACTATTAAAATTGTTGTAACTAATTTATGACCATGAGAAACCTGCTATTAATTGCTTTAATTCTAACAGTGATTGTATCCGACGGCTCTAATAAAGACAACGCGAAAAGGAATTCAAGCCAAAAACCCAACATCCTTTTCATCGCTGTTGACGATCTCCGCCCCGAACTGGGCTGCTACGACAAGGATTACATTCATTCGCCCAACATCGACAAGCTGGCTCAATCGGGGGCGGTTTTCACTAATCATTATGTGCAGGTGCCAACTTGCGGTGCATCACGCTTTAGTATGTTGACGGGGATGTTGCCCAAAACAGAAGGGCATTTGAGCAATGAGGCCTGCCATACTTTCATTTCTGGGAAGCCGGAAACCGAAGCACCTGAAACCTTTGTCCACCATTTGCGACACAACGGCTATTATACGGTGGGTATCGGCAAAATCAGCCATTCAGCCGACGGCCTTTTGTATGGTTACACTGAACCCGTGGGCACCGAATATGAATTGCCGCACAGTTGGGACGAAATGCTTTTTGACGCCGGGAAATGGGAAACCGGATGGAATGCCTTTTTTGGATATGCAAGCGGCGAAAACCGGCAAAGCCTGAACCGTCAAGTGAAACCTTACGAAATGGGAGAAGTTGATGACTTGGGCTATCCGGATGGCTTAACGGCTGAATTGGCCGTAAAAAAACTTGGTGAATTAGCAAAAAACGAAAAACCTTTCTTCTTGGCGGTGGGCTTTTTCAAACCACATTTACCTTTTAATTCGCCCAAAAAATATTGGGATTTGTATGATGAAGACAGTTTGCCGCTGTCACCCGTCCCGTTTATCCCAGAAAATGTAAACAAAGCAAGCCTGCATAGCAGTGGCGAATTTAACGGCTACCAACTTGGCGATGAAGAGGCTTCGCTCAACGGGCCCGTTTCCGATGCTTACGCCCGGAAATTGAGACATGCTTATTTTGCTTGCGTGAGTTATATTGATGCGCAAGTTGGAAAATTGCTTGCAGAACTTAAAAAACAAGGGCTTTCCGAAAAGACGATTGTAGTGCTTTGGGGCGACCACGGTTGGCACTTGGGCGACCAATTGGTTTGGGGGAAACACACCATTTTCGAACGGGCGGTAAACAGTGTTTTAATCGTTAAGTCCCCAAACTCAAAATCGGGGAAACAGGTGCAAAAAGCAGTCGGTTCTATTGATATTTATCCAACTTTAATGGAATTGTGCGGTGTTGCAATGCCGCATCAAACTGATGGGAAAAGTTTGGTGCCGCTTTTAGATAATCCTTTTACCAATTGGGAAGAAGCTGCTTTTAGCTACTTCAGGAATGGTATTTCAGTTCGTACAAATCGGTATCGGCTGACTAAATATTTCAGGAATGCAGAACCGGTTGTCGAATTGTATGACCACCAGACCGACCCAAATGAAACCAAAAATATCGCCAGGGAAAAACCGGAAATTGTGGAAAACCTGATGCCGCTCTGGGAAAAAGGGAATACCGGTTTATACCATTCAAATTGAGTTTTTGTTATTTTTACCTTTTCTTCAAATTCTGCGTGTGAGTTCCAAAGCATTTGGTTCTGGGAGGAAAATGCCACTAATGGCGAAGTGTTAAATTTTTTTTATGTACGTTTGTTTTCATGATTGTCATTAACGGGATTAAGGAAGAAACCCTGATACAGCGACTCATTAACGGCGACCAGACTGCCTTTGAATTACTGTTCCGGTTTTATTATGCTGGTTTGGTAACTTTCGCCTCCCAAATAGTTCTCGATACCGATGAAGCTGAAGAAATTGTGCAGGACTTTTTTGTAAAGCTATGGTCGGGCAGGGGGGAAATCCGAAAATCGGAAACCCTGAAAGGCTACTTTTTCACCTCTGTAAAAAACCGGTCGCTAAATGTCCTGAAAAAGCAAAAAATCAACGAAAAAGTACGGGCAGAACTTCGGGAAATGATGGAAGCAGACCAACTTTACCAACCTGACCTTTTTGTTGAATCGGAGCTGCAGTCGCGCATTAAAACAGCCTTTGAGAAACTGCCCCCCCGAACGAACGAAGTCTTTACTTTAAGCCGGTTTAGAGGCTTTTCCAACGATCAAATTGCCGGGCAACTTAATATCTCAAAACGCACCGTGGAAACACAAATCTCCAATGCCCTGAAAATTTTAAGGGAAGAATTGAAGGATTACATGTTTATGCTGCTGTTGTTTTAATTTTTTACACCGCGAAGGTGCGAAGGCGCAGGGAGTAGTTGCTCGCAAAGGCGCGAAGGCGCAAAGTCATAGAGTTTTTAGCAGACAATTGTTCGAAGCGCGTCCCCTTTGGCTGGGATGTTGCTATGAAAAACGGTTGTTTCATGCCAAAGGGGGAAAACAAGGGGGATTCAGGACTGGGGCTTCGATTTCAACCACATTTGGCAACAATTTCTGGAATCATTTGGCTATACTGTTTTGCGTTTCACAGAAAGTTTGGTTGTTTATAGGATAGATGATGTTGTGGCAGAAATTGATTATGCCACTCAATGTTTGGAACAGAATAATTTTAGGTGAACAAGAGAAAAAATGAAATTATTTTTTTTAGTGCTACCAATCCCCCCGGGCCCCCTTTGAATACAACAATGTGCTAAACGATTTTATTGACCGTCAAAGGGGGACGAGCCCTGATGAAACGCAGTATGGTTGTTCGGAGCTTGTCCCCCTTTGAACACATAATTCGTATTGAAGCAGGGTTTTAAATTTCAAAGGGGGAACTAAAGGGGGATTCAGAACTTTATTCGTTAATTCGTAGTCCGGACATTAATCGTTTTCAAAATAATTTTGTGATTTTTTTCATTATTCTTCTACGTGTTCTCCCTTTCACAATTGTATTATCAGTAAACCAGTTTAAATTTGGTGAATGCAACGGCAGAAATTTGAATGAATAAAAAGATACACATAAAAAAATCCGAACCCGATTTCAACCATTTTATTGAATACCGGAAAGGATTGACTCCTTTTGATAAAAAATTAGAAGCCGCAAAACTTATGGATCAGGCCGCTTCGGTGAATGTTGACAAAGCATACCAAACAGTGAGCCGCAAAATCAATCAGGGAAATAAAACAACCCGTATTTTTACCACCCTGACCCGCATTGCGGCAATGCTTACTATTCCATTACTGGCTTTTACCATCTGGAGCCTCTTTTTTCAGGAAATTAAAACGGCGCCGGTTGAAATTGCTCAGAATGAAATCACCTGGCAGGAGATTCATAGTCCGGTGGGTATGCGTTCGCACGTGGTGTTGCCCGACGGCACCAACCTGTGGCTCAACGCCGGCAGCAGCCTGAGTTATCCCATACCCTTTATCCGGGAAAGCCGGCAGGTGGAACTCTCAGGTGAAGCGTTTCTCGATGTGGTAAAAAACGAACAATCGCCCTTTATCGTAAAAGCCGGAGATGCCAAAGTGGAGGTGCTGGGCACACAGTTCAATGTAAACGCCCGGCCTGAGTTTGAACAAATACAAGTGGCACTGAAAGAGGGAAAAGTAAAATTCCAGTTTGCCGGCAAAGAAGGAACTTCGAAATATTGTGAACTTCAACCCAACGATTTATTGGAGTTCGATACAAAAAACAAAACCCTTGCCCGCGAAAACACCAACATCGAAAAATACATTGCCTGGCACCAGAATATCATGATTCTGGACGATACGCCGATGACCGAACTGGCCAGGCTGTTAGAGCAATGGTACGGCGTAAAGGTAGTTGTTGCCGATGAAGAAATTAAGCGGTATAAATTTACCACTACTTTCGACAATGAACCGTTGCACCGCGTGCTCGAGTTGCTGGAGATCAGTTCTCCGGGAATTAAAATCCGTTATACAATGGGAAAACCCATTCAGGGGACCAAAAAGTTCTCCCCTTCTGTTGTAACTATAACTAAAAAATAAATGCCTATGCAAAACGAAACGTAAAAACCAAAACCCAAATTCTTGTAAAAAAGAAGGAAGCGCAGCGAACACTTCCTTCGTTCCCGGGGAGGTAAATCCCACGGGAGTTCTTAAAAACTTTATTTAATTTAAAAACAGGATAAAATTATGAAAAAAAAATTAAACCTTGTGTGTTTGTTGTTAAAACAACACCGAAAAAAACTAATTGTTATGCGCAACACGGTTTTGATACTACTCATCAGCGCCTTCCAGGTTTTTGCCACCGGAAGCTATGCGCAAACCAAAACCATTAGTCTAACTATGAACGATGCCGCCATTCGTGACGTATTATATGCCATTCAAAAACAAAGCGAATTTTATTTCCTGTACAACAGCGAGTTAATCGACGTAACTAAAAAGGTTGATATTACAATTGAGGAAGAAAAGGTAGATGAAATTTTAACCCGGTTGTTCAACAAAAACGAAGTGGACTTTTTAATCAAAGACCGTTACATCGTTTTAACTCCTGTTGGCGGGAATGCAAAGTTGTTTACGCAACAGCAGCAACCTGCAGTTTCCGGAACTGTAACCGATGATAGCGGCCAGCCACTGCCCGGTGTAACCGTGGTTGTAAAAGGCACTACGCAAGGAACGGTTACTAATGTTGATGGGGAATATTCCATTCCTAATATTCCTGAAAACACCACCTTGCAGTTTTCTTTTGTGGGGATGAGGACGCAGGAAATCGTGGTTGGGAACCAAACTACTATCAATGTAACGATGGAGGTGGATGTGATCGGCTTGGAAGAAGTGGTTGCAATTGGATATGGAACCGTAAAAAAAAGTGACTTGACTGGTTCTGTTGAAAATGTAAATGCAGAAATGTACAGGAACCAAAGCATGACACAATTAACAGATATGTTGGCAGGAACGGTCGCTGGATTTAGTGCCATTCAAGGTACGTCAGCCAAGGGGGGTAGCTCAATGCAAATAAGAGGAGCAAATTCACTCAATGCTTCTACTGAGCCAATGATTGTATTAGATGGAGCAATATATAATGGAAGTATTAGCGATATAAATCCAAATGATGTCGTATCCATTGATATATTAAAAGATGCCAGTTCTGCTGCTATTTTTGGGGCAAGGGCGGCTTCCGGTGTAGTTTTAATAACAACAAACAAAGGGAAAACCGGTAAGCCGACTATTAATTTCTCCAGTCAGGTTGGTATAACAAATGTTACCAATGAATATCGCCCTAATGATAAGGACAAATATATTACCTGGAGGCAGGATGTGATGAGGCAAAGAAATCCGAACAGTCCATCATGGTATTATAATAATCCTCAGGAGTTACCCGATGGAATAAGTTTGGACCAATGGAGACAAGAGAGTGGAAACCCGCAAGAGGATAATACAAGGGAATGGTTGTCCAGATTGACATTCTTCCCCGTTGAAGTGGAAAATTATATGAATGGTAATTCTATTGACTGGTTTGATGAAGTAGTTCGTACAGGAATAAGGCAAAAATATGATTTGAGTGTTGGTGGAGGAACTGAAAAAATATCCTACTATTGGTCCTTTGATTACCAGGACAATGAAGGTGTAATAAGGGGCGATGAGTTTTCCACTTTCAGGACAAGATTGAATTTTGATTTCGATATAACGGATTGGTTAAATATTGGAATCAACTCCCAGTTTTCAGACAGAGATGAAAGTACTGTTACTGCTGACTTAAATTCAATGTATTTAATGAGTCCTTATGGGTCTATGTATGAAGAAGACGGGTCACTTAAATGGTACCCCAACGATTTCCCTTTAATTAATCCGCTACTATATTATGAGGGACAGGAAAGATTAAGGAAGTACAATTCGTTTTTCGCTAATCTTTATGCCAACATATCTCTGCCGTTGGGAATAAACTATAAAATTTCATTCCAGCCCAGGTATGAATTTATGAAAGATTATACTTTTACTTCTTCAAATACTCCTTATACGCCCCAAGGTGGTAAAGCAACACGGCGCGAATCGAATTCATTCGATTGGATTCTTGATCATATTCTGTCATGGGAAAAAGAAATTGGAATTCATTCCTTCAATGTTACGATGCTATATAGTGCAGAACAGAACAAATATTGGTCTTCAAGACTTGATAACGAAGGTTTTGTCCCTAATGAAAATTTAGGGTTTGGCGGACTGCAATTTGGAACAAATCCTTCTGTAAGTTCTGATGATTCAGAAAGTACAGGTGATGCAGTAATGGGCAGGATGAATTATACGCTGAATGATAAATACCTTTTAACAGCATCAATTCGCAGGGACGGTTACTCGGCATTTGGAAAGGAAAATCCGAGAGCTTATTTCCCCGCAGTCGCCTTTGCATGGAAAATATCGGATGAAGACTTTTTTAAATTAAATAAGGTTTATTCACTGAAATTAAGGACCTCGTGGGGTATAAACGGTAACCGCGACATTGGGGCATATTCGGCCTTAGCCCGACTTAATTCCACTCAATGGTATGATGGCACCAATGTGCGGGTTGGTGTCTATAATAATAGTTTGGCAAACTATGGACTTGTATGGGAGAAAACCGAATCATTAAATTTCGGATTTGATCTTGGGCTTTTCAACAACCGGTTGAATTTAACAGGCGATGTATATACTTCCACTACAAAAGATTTGTTAATGGACCGGAAATTGCCGGATATAACAGGTTATTCTAGTATTACATCCAACCTTGGTGAATTGGGCAATAAGGGAATTGAATTAACTATAAGAACTGCAAATATTGATAACCAAGACTTTAGCTGGAAATCAAATCTTGTTTTCTCATTAAACAGGAATAAAATTATCCAGTTATTTGGCGATTATGAAGAAGTCGAAATCGATGGTAAAATGGTGAGAAGGGAAGTGCCGGATTATACAAACGAATGGTTTCCCGATCATGCAATCGATCATATCTGGAATTACAAAATTTTAGGAGTCTGGCAATTAGGTGAAGAAGAAGAAGCGGCTCTTTATGGATTAAAACCTGGAGACTGGAAAGCCTTAGATTATGACGGCAATGAAGCATATCAAGCAATTCAGGATAAACAGTTTATCGGGTACAGTGAGCCACGTTACAGGATTGGATTAAGAAATGATTTTGGTTTTTTGAGAAATTGGACTGCATCATTTTTCTTTAGAGCAGATTTAGGGCATTTAGGAGAGTTTGCCGATGCCCTTCGCAGAGGAGGGAATGATACTTATGACAGAAGAAATAGCCCGGATTACCCGTATTGGACACCTGAAAATCCCACAAACGAATGGGCCCGTCTAACGGCACAAGAGAATGTATTTGGGGGAGGTATTATGATTTATAAATCAAGATCTTTTGTGAGGTTGCAAGATTTATCCTTGTCTTACACTATTCCTGTAAATATTCTCAATCGTTACAAAATTGACAATATGAGTTTATATGTTTCGGGACATAATTTGTTCTACATCTCAAACTGGCCAGGTTGGGATCCGGAATCACAAACCTCACCAATGCCCAGAACATATACCTTGGGCCTAAGGTTAACTTTGTAGAAGTATATAAATTTATAAAAATGATAAAAATGAAAAGCATAATAAACTTAGTAATCATTGGGATATCAATTTTTAGTATTGTATCCTGTTCCGAAGAATGGTTGGAACCGGAACCAAAATCATTTTTCAGTCCGGAAAATGTTTATGTGGACAAAGCTGGTTTCGAATCCCTTTTAGTAACCATGAGAAAGGATCTGAAAAGGGAGCATACAGGTAATATGCACTATATCTCTACCGAATTTGCTGCTTCCGATTTAGGTTCGCCATGGTCGCAGTTGGACTTTTATAAAATGACACCCAATTCATCCAGGTATTATCCCTATTTATCTTTTTTTACAGACGTATATGGGTTTTTAAAAAATACCAATGTGGTTATTTCTAGGATTGACGATATTGAATGGAATTCAGAAAATGACAGAAATGCCATTTTGTCGGAAGCGTTGTGGTTCCGGGCATATTGGTATTACCGATTAGTTAATACATATGGGGATGTCCCATTTATTAATGAAGAAATAACCGGGGCAAAACTTGATTTTTATACACACAGCAGATGGACTATCCTGCATAAAATACAATCCGATTTAGAGTTCGCTGCAAATTGGCTGCCGGAAAATGTTGAGTTAGGAGCTGTTTCTAAAGGGGCTGCCAACCATTTACTTACAAAAGTATATCTTGCAAATTTGGAATTTGACAAAGCAATCGAATCAGCAACTAGAGTTATTAATGGCCCTTATGCACTGATGACAGAAAGATTTGGAGTGGATTTGGCCGATGGAAACCGTAACTTAATATGGGATCTTCATCGTCCTAAAAATTTTAATTCTCCTGAGAATACAGAAACTATAATGACCTTTATTGACAGGTATGAAGCCCCTTCTGATGCAAGATCTAAAGGATTATACACCATGAGGTTATATGGATGTCAGTGGATGCAGTCGCAGGTAAAAGATAGTGAAGGAAAACCCGGTATGGTAGCTGCCGGTGCTGAATACGATTCTCTGGGGAGAGGAAATGCCAATGTCCGGCTTACCCCACATTATCAATATCATATATGGAATTACGGTGAACAAACATGGAGAAACACTCAGGATTTAAGAAGAGCTGATATAAATTGGGTAGATAACCACGAGTACATATACAATAATCCTAAATCCGTTGACTTTGGAAAACCGGTAAACCCTGCATATTTTGCAAACCCGATTGATACTTTCAAACATCTGTACGCAGTACCGCATTACATATTATATGTTCCTCAGGACGAGCCATCAGCTACCCCATATGGAGGTAACGGTGACTGGTACATTTTCAGACTGGCCGAAACATATCTTCTCCGAGCAGAGGCATACTTCTGGAAAAATCAGCTTGCTAACGCAGCAAATGATATTAATGTTGTTAGGCAAAGAGCTAATACAATCCCAATACCGTCTGGAGAAGTAACAATTGACTTCATTTTTGACGAACGGGCCAGGGAGCTTTTCGCTGAAGAACCGCGACATTCAGAATTAATAAGGGTTTCTTACATCCTGGCAAAATCAAATCAGGATGGATATACCTTGAATAATTTTAGTGAAAAAAATTATTATTACGACAGGGTTATGAAATACAATCCAACGTACGAACAAAAAATAGAATTGTTGGGCAATATTGCCAATATGGCTCCTTTTCATGCTTTATGGCCAATACCGTCGAACACCATTACAGCAAATACGCTTGGAGTAATTAACCAAAATATTGGTTACGATGGTGCCGAAAGAAATGTGCCGCCACTGGAAAGCATCGAATAATTCACTCAAAATTAAAATTGCTGATGGAGTTTACAGGCAAATATTTTCCTGCTTCGTGCATATCATCCGCCAGCTCTTTGAGATGGGTATAAGCTCTGTTGCAGATGGTTTTCGATTCGTTTTTTTTGGCTTTAACTCCGCAACTCCGCTGGAAGTAGCCGGCAGGTCGGTTATTAAAAAAAGCTGAACTGATTCTCTTTTAGTAAAGAAGAAACCTGCCCGACTTGGTCATTCAGGCGGGCGGTCAGGCGGGGTGTGCCAGGCTATAGAATTTGGGCAGGAAAGCGGACTATCCCGGATGAAGTTTTGTTCGCTTTATAAATAAGTTAAAAGTAGGTGATCCAGGAAAACAAAAGCCTCATTTTCAAACCATGCGTCCTTCCGGTAAAAACCACACGTGGTTTTGGTTGGGATCACACGTGGTTTTGATCGAAACCACGTTAGGTTTTGGGTCAAACCACACGTGGTTTGAAGTGAAACCACGCGTGGTTTTTTACTTCATAACAAATCAGATGGAACTCGCATGATTTCATTATCATTTGGCAGGAAAGTGGGTTATTTCAAAATCCGTCTATCAAAAACAAAAGGTTCAGATCGGATAACTTTGCATTTATGGATATCCGGATGGAGTGGATTCAGGATCACATTAAATTCATCGGGGATAATTACTGAGGGAACTTTAATAGCCACGTGTTCTTTTTTACGCAAAAAGGAAGTTCCAAAGTCAACTGTTTCGCTGCTATACGGAAAATTATCCCAACCCGCAACCAGAATGTCTTCCGGGACTGTTCGGATTTCTATTGAACCGGGGATTTCAATTTTTATCAGCATCAGGCCATCAGGTAGATTTTCAAAACTTGCCACATGAACGATTTTCTCCCAGGCTGCAAGCGAAGCATGTTCCGATGTGTAAACGACCGGATTGCCCTTTTTATGCCATCTTCCGGGACCAAACAATCCGCCCGTCCCGTCAAGCGTAGCATACTCCTTTTTTGTAATCCGGTAAACAATCATCAGGCAGAAAATCCGTATTCAATGGCATTCAGTTCATCCATCACCAACTGTATTCCGGAGAATGTATCTAAGTAAGAAACGGGTTTTTCACCACCCATAGCCTGATTATTGGTATTCAGCCAGCGGTAGAACTTTTCACGGCTTCCAAATACTTTAATTCCTGAATTAAATAGTCGGGCAATGTATAATGCCCGCTCCGAAGCGCCGGGTGAAATAAGCTGGTCCGGTTCTTTTTCCTGAATTGACCGGGTGGAAATCCGCAGAAACGAACTCAACTCTTTCAACGTTAATCCGGATTCGCGGGCAATGGACAACAACCTCGATTTTTGGATGCCTTTTCGCGCACCCATCAAAAAATCTTTTTCTGATATTTCAAATACACTCATAGCAAAATGAATTTGTTCGTTCAAATATACGAATAATTTCTGTTTTTAGCTTTGTGATCAAATTGAGTTTTTGTTATTTTTACCTTCTATTATCATCTGTAAAAAATCTAAAGATGAAAAATTAGATGTGCCCAACCGGAATGTTAAAATCATTATTTTTTCGGAATGGATAAAAGTACACAAGCTCATCGGGAAAATGCTCCGCAAGAACAACATCGGGTTTGTGGAACTGAACGGGCAAATACCGGTAAAATCGCGCGGCGAACTTATCCGTAAGTTTGAAACCAATCCGCAATACAAAATATTTTTATCGACCGAGGCCGGCGGCTCGGGACTGAACCTGCAGGTGGCCGATACGCTTATTAATTTTGAACTGCCGTGGAATCCGGCCAAAAAGAACCAGCGCATTGGGCGCATCGACCGGATTGGACAGAAAAGCAACAAACTCACCATCTATAATTTCATTACGCGCAACTCCATCGAAGTAAAAATTGCATCCGGATTGCTCGTTAAACAAAGCCTGTTCGATAGCGTACTGGGCGACAACGCCCAAACAAATTTTGTCGATTTCAGCTCTACTGGGCGTTCGCAGTTTATTCAGCAGTTAGAAGAATTTGTAAATGAAATCGAATTGCACGAACTGGAGAGAACAGAAGTTGCAGAAGAAGCGTGGGAAGAAGAAACGGCACAGCAAACGGATGCTGAACAAAAGCCAATTGATGAAATCGATCTCTCGGACGACGCAGCCGAACCCATGGAAGAATCAACACCAGTTTCAGCCGCAACTTCCGGCGGAAATGGCCAAAGCGGTAATGGAAACATTGAAGATTTTGAGAAAGTGATGAACAACGGAATGCAATTTCTCTCGGGTCTGTTTAAAATGGCAACCGGAAAAGAGATGGGAATGGAAAACCAAAAAATAGAGGTAAACAAAGAGACCGGCGAGGTGACCATGAAATTTAAGCTGCCAATGTAAATACATTCAATCATGCGCTAAGCGGTTTGATCCGCTAAGCGTTTAAAGTGATTCAATAGCCCGTTGAAGTGCTGCCCGCACCTTTTTATATTCAATGAATTGCCAGGCCCTTAACAGCGGGATAAACCGTGGGTTATTCGTTTTTCCGATTTTTTCAATGAGCAGTAAAATCATTCCCCGGTTCCTGTCTTTCAGTTCAGATACAAAACTATAGTCCCCGGTATCCAGAAGGCATTGCATTTTTTGAAAGAGTTCTTCGGCATAAGTTTCCCGTTCAATTTCCCAACCTGTTTTTGAAAATACTATCACGGGCATTCGACCGGCATATTCAATTTCGAGGTAGCCATTTTTAATCATCCAATCCACCCGCTTTGTAATTTGATGCCTTTTTGGAAAAAGTTTTTTTGAGACCTGTCTTAAATAATTTGGTTATAGTTAATGTATCTTTATTTTTGCCTTAGTTTCATGCCTTTTATGTGAATAATTACACACAACAGGCACGAAATATGAGATGAGTATGAAAATTTATGAGATGAGTATGAAAATTAAGAGAGATATAATTCATGTTTTCAAGCGATGGAAGATTGGTAGAAACAGAAAGCCAATTCTTCTTATAGGATCGCGCCAGACAGGTAAGACCTGGGTTATGCGCGAATTTGGAAAACAATGTTTTGAATATACAGCAGAATTTAACTTCGACAAAACTGCAGAACTCTTCGAAATTTTTGAAAGAACAAAAGATGTAAAGCGGATACTGAACGATTTGGCCCTTTTTATCGATGTTCCTATTGTTCCGGGAAAAACACTGATAATTTTTGATGAAATCCAGGAATGTAACGTTTAAAGGGGCGCTTGCAGAAAATGCAGTTTTGCAATCACTCTTGCTTCAGTTTGATGAAAAACCATTTTACTGGACTTCAGAAAATAAGGCAGAAATTGATTTTTTAGTTCAAACAACCTCCTTGATTATTCCGATAGAAGTAAAGTCAGAGAGTAGGGTAAGTGGTAAAAGTCTTTCGGTTTATAATACTAAATTTGCACCGGAAATCAGGATAAGATTTTCTACGAATAACCTCAAACACGAGAAAGGATTAATAAATATCCCGTCTTTTCTGGCAGATTGGACACATAAATTCATTGATATCATTTCTTTGGCACCAACTACACCTATTTAACAACCAAATGTTGCATTCTTTCACTTTGTTCAGAATGCTTCCCGATTCTCGGGACAGGCTCTTTGTTGTATTATCGGCATTAACTTTTCGCCCCATACAAAAGAATCAGAAAGCTTGTCCGGCAACTGAGGAATATGTAAAGAGGAAACCTGCCTGGTCAGATGATTAGTGTACCTGTCCATTAACCTGCTTTTTTGTGTGTCCAGCCCAGGTTAGCATGTTTCCAACCTGGTTTTGCACAATAAACTGGCGCATTATTAAAACAAAATGATAAGCGGAAGAAAAGGGGGAGCAAAAACAGCAGGTCCTGCCGTGAGCCTCAAAAAAACTGGACCTGTTCTAAATTAACGGTTTTGCAATGTGTGCAGTTCATGCATTAATTCGGCGAGTATCATTTTCATTCAAATCAATTGGGCGGTGTTACGGTA